>JBPOIW010000143.1:0-24610 GCA_052034165.1 Planctomycetota bacterium
ATCTCATGCATTCAACGCTGCGAACCAGCGCGAAGGCAGAGAACGCTCGGGAGTACGTCAAAAAGAGAAAACTGTCGGAAGATACTGTACGGAACTTCCGACTGGGGTATCACCCGGAAGACTGGAACTGGTTTCTTGAACAGGCTCGAGCCCGCTTTACACCAGCCCAGCTGGTTGCGGCCGGTTTGATTCAGGAGCGAAACAATGGTCCGGGATACTTTGACAATTTAGTAGGTCGTCTGGTCTTTCCCATCATTGATGAGCGAGGACGTCCGGTTGCATTCGGAGGACGAGTGTTGCCGGGGGGCAACATTGAAAGCGATGCGAAATATTGGAACAGTCTGGAAAGTGCAATCTTTCATAAGCGTCGAACTCTTTATGCGTTCGATCGGGCTCGTGAAACAATTCGACGCAGCAAGACGGCCATAATTGTTGAAGGATACATGGACTGCATCGCTTGTCATCAGGCGGGAGTCACGAACGCTGTCGCCACCCTGGGGACAGCAATGACCGAAGATCATGTGCGATTTCTGCGGCGATTCGCAGAAAAGGTTGTCCTGGTTTATGACTCGGACAAAGCAGGGCAGGATGCCGCGGAACGATCCATTTCACGGTTTTTGGCCGAAGATCTGGACCTGAGAATCCTGAGCGTCCCATCGGGTAAAGATCCGGCGGATTATCTGGAAGATCACACGTCGGAAGAATTCTATGCCCTCACGGCGTCCGCCAGTGAAGCGTGGGAATACAAATTGCAGTCGATTCTGCAGCGAATCAGCATCAACACGATCGCCGGTCGCCAGCAGGTTTTGAATCAAATGATGGAGTTCCTGGCAGCCTCACAAGGGCTGGCTGGCAGTATTCGAGAAGATATGATTCTTCGAAATGTCTGCGGGCGTGTCCAGGTCGATGAACGGATGGCTCGCCAGCAATTGAGAGAATTGCGGGGGCAGACACAGAAAAAGGGGTTCACGCGACGTGATGCCGAAAGGCAACCCGTCGAATTGAAAACTCGAGTCGAAAATGCCCTCGAACGTGCAGAACGGGAGGTATTGGAGATCATCTTAACTTGTCCTGAAACAATCGATCTCATCCGGCACCAGATCGGGGCGGATGATTTTGAGAATGCACGACACCAGCGGCTGCTGGATTTGTGCATTGATGTCTGGAAGGAAGACGGAGACCTTCCGGAGTTGGGTCGAATGATCATTGCGGCTGAATCAGATTCAGATCTTCTGAGCTTGATCAACGCACTGGTGGATTCGGCCGAGGAGAAAGGAATCTTCAGACTCATGAACGATCAGCCGAACGCTCATGATCAAGCCGGTGGTGCTTCGGCTCCATCGCATCTGGAACGGGTCCTCCGCCCCATTCTGGAACGGCGAGAAAAACGACTGAACCTCGTGTCGAAACAATTATTGGCTCAAACGGCACATTCCAAGAGCAAACTCGACGACGACACAATAGACGCACTTCGCCGCCTTCACAAATTTCGTCAAAGTCAAATGGGAAATCCTACGGAAATGAAATAGCAGCCACCGCCGCTAGTGAATCAGGTCCCGGTCTTCCGAGATTTCAAATTTCAAATTTGAGATTTCAAATTGACCATGAGTTGACGAAACGTTTCTCACCACGAAATCAATCAGTCGAAAAAGTACTCTTCGGAGACACTCCTATGCAATGCCTCGATGAAAGCCTGCGAAGCCTGATCCAGACCGGAATCAAGCAGGGCCATCTTTACTTCTCCCAGGTCAATTCCTATCTGCCTGATGAAGCCACCGATCCGCTCTTCCTGGATCACCTGATCATTTATCTCGAAGAACTCAACATGCCGCTGGTGGTTGACCCGGTGAAGGAAGTTGCTTCCGAGCCGCTGGCCACTCGCAAAAAGCGTAAGCCGGAAATCCGTCTCGACGACGACTCCCGTGGCACCGAAGATCCGATTCGGATGTACCTGAGCCAGATGGGCGAAATTCCGCTGCTGAAGCGCGACGAAGAAATCTTTCTCGCCAAGCAGATCGAAGTGACTCGCCGACGCTTCCGACGTGCATTGCTAAGCAACGAGTTCGCTCTGAACTTCTGCCATGAAACGCTGGTCAAAGTGCATCGCGGAGAACTTCCGTTCGATCGCACGATCAAGGTTTCCATGACAGAAAGTCTGGAGAAGGAACAGATTCTCGGTCGTATGCCTTTCAACCTGGCAACGATTGAAAACATTCGAACACGCGATGCGGAAGACTACGCGAAACTGGCGAAGGACCTGTCTCCCTCTGAGCGCTCTGAAATTCAGCACAGGATGGCGGAACGCCGTCGTCGCTGCGTGACTCTGCTGGAAGAACTGAGCTTGCGAACTCAGCGTCTGCAGCCTTGCATGAAGCGTCTGGAACAGATTTCCAATCGCATGATGGAGCTGCACGAACAGATCTCCAGCCTGCGAAATTTGAACTCAGCTGTCGACGAACGCAAGCACCTGCAGAAGGAACTGGACGATCTGATCCTGCTGACTCGCGAAACGCCAGAGTCGATGGCGGCTCAGATGCAGGCCATTCTGCAGCGACATGCAGAATACGACAAGGCGATGCGAGATCTCTCCGGAGGCAACCTGCGTCTGGTGGTTTCTATCGCCAAGAAGTACCGCAATCGTGGCATGACGTTCCTCGACCTGATTCAGGAAGGCAATACCGGCCTGATGCGAGCTGTCGATAAGTACGAATATCGCCGAGGTTATAAGTTCTCGACTTACGCCACATGGTGGATTCGTCAGGCGATTACTCGTGCCATCGCTGACCAGGCTCGTACGATTCGTGTGCCTGTGCACATGATCGAAACGATGACCAAGCTGCGAGCAGCCGCTCGAGTTCTCCTGCAGGAAATTGGTCGCGAACCATCCGTTGAAGAGATGGCTGAAGTGGCTAACGTGCCGATTGATGAAGCTCGTCGAGTCATGAGAATTTCTCGCCAGCCAATCAGTCTGGATAAGCCAATCGGCGAAAGCGACGACAGCGCGTTTGGGGACTTCCTGGAAGATCGTGGCAACGATAGCCCGGTCAGCAACGCAGCTTCTGAAATGCTGAAGGACAAGATTGATGTTGTCCTGAAGACTCTGACCTACCGTGAACGCGAAATCATCAAGCTGCGATACGGTTTGGGCGACGGTTACACGTACACGCTGGAAGAAGTCGGTCGCATCTTCAAGGTGACTCGTGAGCGAGTTCGCCAGATCGAAGCCAAAGCCGTTCGCAAGCTTCAGCATCCTGTACGAAGCCGTCAGCTCCAGGGATTCCTCGAAGGAATCTCCGCTGTCGCAGGCCATTAGTTCGTTCCGAACGATTTGAAATTTCAGATTTGAAATTTCAAATGGAAAATAGAAATCGACGCCCGCAGAATTTCTCTGCGGGCGTTTTCATGCGCTCAGACGACGAATGTGTTCACAGGATCTGCCATGGTCGATTCGCAGGACGATCCATTCGCGTTCAATCCGTACGTCGCTCCTGAATTGCACGAGCATGTCGCGGTTGATGAACCAAAAGATGGTATCCGATCCGTCTGGAAATGGCTGTTGATGACAACAGTCGTTGAGGCTGTGATCACTCTGGTGATGGTCACGCTTCATTCTTCTTCGCCACGAGTCGCCGGGCTCAACGCGTTCGCAATCGCAAATCTGGTCTTTAATGGAGTTCTCGCCATAATCCTGCCATGGTTGCTGGCTCAACGTTCGTCGCGGCTTCGACGAACCCTTTTTGCTCAGTTCGCCAATGTTTTGATCTGGCTGACGTTCGGCATCATCATCCATCTTCGCTTCGGAATACATTGGCCAGGGGAAGGCTCGCTGCTGCTGACTTCATTTGCCGCCAGTGCAATATTGGCCCTGATCTCGAGCGTAGTTTCAGGCGGTGTGTTCCGATCGGTGCCTTACAAACAGACAGCTTGAAGCCGCACATTTTTGCGATGGTCACACTGAATTGTCAGCTTTCGGTCGGAGCCGGTGAAACTCCTGTGGGCCGTTCCAAAGCACAGGCCGACACACACATGCGAGTTGACCATTGCTCACAGCCCGAGTCGAGAGTACTCGGAGCAGTGAGGCGGCCAACGGCTTCCTTTACTTCTTAACAGCGGTGTCGGATTTTGCGTCAGCCGCAGGTGCTTTTGCTTCGCTCGTTTCGACAACGATGATTTCAATCGTGAACGCTCCACTGGCTCCACCGCCAGCGGGAGCACCGTATCCGGCTGCTGCTCCGGGAGCACCCGATTCTCCATATCCAGCGGCCGCGGCACCGCCGCCACCTGCTGACGATTGCACAAGCACATCCGCCGTACGTTTTGCTCCGGTCTGTGTCGACTTAAATCCGTCGATCCAAAGCAGCACACCCTTCGCCTCACTGGCTCGCTTCACCCCTGTCGCCCGAGACTCATAATGCTCGGCAAGATCCTGCTGGTCTTTGGGCTTCTCCGGCGTGAACGACGTACGCGCGTAGTAGATCTTCGTCGGCGATGGAGCGGACTCGTTCAACGCCGCCCCCGCCGGTCCGGGCAGAGTCAGCACGCCGTAAAATTCGGCCACGGCGTTCTTGTGCAATCGGATCGGAAGATTGTCTGTCACCGGCGTCAGCTTTCCTGGTGTTGTGGAAAGTGCTCGCATGCGATTACGAAGAGACAACACAACGTCAAGACTTGCTGTGGACCAGGCGTCCATGGGGACACCCTGAGCAGCCTCAGTGCGAGTCGGCTTGGTCCTCGGAAGAGACTTCAGTGAGACCAACATTCCGGGATCATGAACGGATGTCGAAAAGAACCCCGTGAGTCCAAGCTGGCCAACGCTCGTTGGTGCCGTCTTCTCGAACAAACCGGCCAGCGACTTGCGAACTCGATCGTTCGGAATCGAAGCGGCGATACGGACAAAGTCGCCTCCGCCGACAAATCCCTTGACGATCCCGATATCACTGGAAGCATCCAGTTGTTTTACGAGAGCGTCGACACATTTCCGTCCCCACAGAAAACTGGCGGATCGCATCAGAGCGGCATCAGAAATCAAAGGTTTTCCAGCAGTATTGATGCCTCCCGGAATGGCTCCGGGCATACCCGCTCCCGGCATTGCTCCGCCCGGCATTCCCGCATAGCCTTCGGCTCCTGCCGCTCCTGCATACGCAGCTCCTGGATATCCAGGAGCTCCAGCAACCTGGCCCTCAGCACCGGGGTAAGAACTTGCAGCTTGTCCCGGCATTCCCGCTCCAGCCATACCTGGCATGCCAAACTGTCCACTTCCTGCAGCGGGACTCGACAAAGACTGGAATCCCGTGAGCTTGTCTGCGGCAAGTCCAGAAATCTGAGCGGTGACACTTAATGCGGCAGATCGACTCTCTGGCGGCAATTGGGCTGAGCCATCAATCAGCGAGAGCAAAAT
Source organism: Planctomycetota bacterium (assembly GCA_052034165.1). Lineage (GTDB taxonomy): Bacteria > Planctomycetota > Planctomycetia > Planctomycetales > Planctomycetaceae > SXXK01. The sequence continues at coordinate 5,399 of JBPOIW010000143.1, forward strand.
AGGTTCAATCATCGTGGGATTGCTGTCTATGCTTCGGTAGAGGCCATGCGCGACAATTTCCGCCCCGGCCCCGGGCGGAAGCGGCGTCTTCACCGACTGAGCCGCAATTCCATAAATCGTCTGCCACGCGGCCGGAGAACCATTGCGAATTAGTCCGTCCACGATCCGTTCAATCAATTGAGACTCTGCCAAGTTGCCCACGGCTGCACCTCCGGCACCAGGCATTCCAGGCTGCGCTCCGGGATAGGCTCCGCCCGGATATTCACCGCCGGAATAGCCAGCGGCGGCTCCACCAACATAACCTGACGCACCAGCGGGCATTGCACCCGCGGGCATTGCACCTGCAGGCATTGCGGGAGCAGATCCAGTTTGCGCACCTGCTGCACCCGCAGCACCTGCGTTGGGAGAATTATTGGCCGGTAAGCCAACGGCTCCGGGGATATTCTTCCCTGCCATGGCTCCCACGCCGCCGCCCTGATAGTAAGTCGTGGCCGATTCGAGAAACATCAGGGAGATCGAGTCAACAGCGAGATCATTTCGATTTCTTCTTTGAATGGAACCCTGAGCTGGCGGGGTCGCCTGCAAAGCTGGTGTCCCCGCTCCGGGTGTTGCTGCCGGCGCCATTCCCGGCGCGATTGCACCAGCGGCGCCGCTACTCCCCGGATAAGCGGCTCCAGGATAACCTGATGCTGGACCACCGGGATAACCGGCCGCTCCTGTCTGCTGATTGGGTGAAGTTGGAACGCGAGGATTTGCCAATGCCATCAACAAACTGGTCAGCATTTCTGCCACCTTTGGATCACCAGGCGACGACTTCACTCGACTATCGATGGCGTCCAGCAATTTTGGATCTCGCTCGTGAACAGCATCAACCAGCTGCTCATCAGTCCAAGTGGCCACGTCTTCCGGCCGCGACGGGATCTGAGGTTGAGTATTTCCTGGCGCCCCAGGGTAGGCGCCACCCGATTCAGCGCTAGGATAAGCCCCACCGGGGACCATTCCCGGTGCTTGCCCCGGCGCGCCAGCATATGCGGCGGCTTCTGGTCCTGCTGTCGGCATCATGCCCGGCATCATTCCCGCCGCACCCGGTGCTGCCATCGCGGCTGGGTCGCCGGCCGGCGCTCCGCCCGGAGCAGCCGCGGCAGTTGGAGCAGCGGCGTCTGCGGGAGCAGCAGATTCGCTGGCCGCTTCCTCGCCACCACCACATCCGGTGGTGAACAGGAGCATCGCTGGAAGAAAGGCGTCGATAAACAAACGACGCAGAGGGGACCGAGTGGTTGAAATGACCACAGAATTCTCCAACCGATGAACAGAATTTCTTGCTGACAGGCTCTTTTGCTGAGCGTAAACAGACGCCTGCAGGCTTTCAAGCGGTACTCAGGGAGCAACTTCGAATCGGCTTTAGAATGACGGGCCGGGCCATGAGGCAACAGCAGGTCAACCCCCAGGAATGCAGCTCTCTCGTCCTCGATTGGTGGCAAAAAACATCATTCCGGTTCTCCTGATTAGACAGGGCTCTCCGCAGTGCCGCCGCAGGACGATTCCGGAATCCGGGCTGAAAATCAGTTTGACGATAGACGAATGCCCTGCTTTCCGATTAGATTGACATGGTCCGGTCCCGCGGACTCCCTCCTGTTTTTCGTGTAGTCACTCCTGACTGCATCCTTCCCTCCGGCCTGAAGCGGTAACGATATGGCCTCATTGCTATCACTCGGCGGACTCGTCCGTCGATTATCACTGTGCGTCGTCGTGATGACGTCCGCAACCATTCCGGGCTCCGTTCAAGCTCAGGAATCCTCGTCTGCCATCAGCTTCGTGAACGACGTTGTTCCCGTTCTGACCAAAGCTGGCTGCAACGCCGGTGTTTGTCACGCGAAAGCCGGTGGAGGCCAAAAGGGGTTTCATCTGTCGCTGCTTGGCTTTGAAGCGGCCGAAGACTACGAACACATTGTCAAAGAAAATCGTGGACGCCGTTTGTTCCTGTCGGTGCCGGAGAACAGCCTGCTGCTGACCAAGGCGTCCGGAAAAACTCCGCACGGCGGTGGTCTCCGCATTAAGCCGGATTCGCAGGGCTATCAGATTCTGCTGAACTGGATTCGACAGGGTGCGACGTTCGATGGCGAAACAGCTCCGAAGTTGCTGGCACTGGACGTTCAGCCTGGTCGAGGCACTGTGCAACGAAATGGCGAACAGCAACTCAAGGCCGTCGCAAAATACTCCGACGGTTCTGAACGTGATGTGACGGAACAGGCTCTGTTCGAATCGAACGACAAGAGCATGGCGGATGTGTCCGATCGAGGACTCGTGAAGGTTCTCGACATCCCTGGCAAAGTGGCGATCATGGTTCGCTATCAGGGTCGCATCTCGGTGTTCAATGCATCAATCCCGCTGGGAGCACCTGTCGAGAATGTGCCGCCGTCAAAGAACTTTGTTGACGATCTGGTGTTTGCGAATCTCAAAGAGATCGGCGTTCCTCCTTCACCTGTTTGCGACGACGCCACCTTCCTCCGCCGCATCACGCTGGATATTTCCGGCCGTTTGCCGACCGAAGAAGAATCGCGTGCGTTCCTTGAAAGTACCGCCGCCGACAAACGCGATCAGGTGATCGACACTTTGCTCAGCAGTCCCGAGTACGCTGACTTCTTCGCTAACAAATGGACAGCGATGCTAAAGAATCGCCGCGACGACGCCAGCGACATCACATCCAACTTCGCATTCTACGCGTGGGTGCGAGACAGTCTGCTGGCGAATAAGCCGTATGACCAGATGGTCCGTGAACTGCTCGCCGCAACAGGGACTGTGATCGCGAATCCACCGGTAGCGTGGTACAAGCGAGTGAAGGAGCCAAAGCAGCAGCTTGAAGATGTGGCGCAGCTGTTTCTTGGCGTTCGCATGCAGTGTGCTCAGTGTCATCATCATCCGTTCGAACGCTGGAGCCAGGATGATTACTACAGCCTGTCGGCATTCTTTACTCAGGTAGGCCGCAAGCCTTCGGCAACTCGCGGCGAAGATTTGATCTTCCACAAGCGAGGCGTTGCGGTGGCAACCAACATCAAGACGGGCTCGTCACTGAAGCCAGCGGCCTTGGGTGATGTGATTCCGACGATTGCTCCCGACGAAGATCCTCGATTGAAACTAGCGGACTGGATGAGTTCTCCGCAGAACCCTTTCTTCGCAAAAGCTCTCGTGAATCGTTATTGGAAGCATTTCTTCCGACGAGGTCTCATTGAGCCGGAAGACGATATTCGCGATTCTAATCCGCCGACGAATCCGGAACTGCTGGCTGCGTTGGAAAAGCATTTTCTCGACAGCCACTTTGATCTGAAGTCGCTGGTGAAAGTGATCGTGCAGTCGAACGCGTATCAGTTGAGTGCAACGCCGAACGAACACAACATCGCGGATGTGCAGAACTACTCTCGTTATTATCCGCGTCGATTGCAGGCCGAAGTGATGCTGGATGCGATCGACGATCTGACCGGGGCCAGAACCGATTTCCCGAACCTGCCCGCCGGAACTCGCGCGATTGCTTTGCCGGATAACAGTTACAATAACGCGTCTCCGTTTCTGCGAGTCTTCGGGCGTCCGGAAAATGAAAGCGTCTGTGAATGTGAACGCATTCAGTCATCAAGCCTGGCTCAAAGCCTGCACCTGATGAATGCGGCGGATATCAAAGGCAAGCTGGCGACAGGAAGTGGGCGAGCTGACCGGTTATCGAAATCTGACAAGCCACCGGAAGACAGAATTCGCGAACTGTATCTCGTTGCGTTTTCACGTGAACCAAAGGCTGAAGAATTGAAAGTCGCTGTGGATTATCTGGCTGAACCGTTACTCGATTCCGCCGGCAATCCTGTCGACGCTCAACGGGCTAACCAGGAAAAGTTTCAGGATCTGATCTGGGCTCTGATCAATACCAAAGAGTTCTTGTTCAATCACTAAAAGGCGAGCGGCAGGGCGTCAGCCCTCCGAGCTGTTTTCTATTTCTGTTTGTTGTTCTTCGGGCCGCTCATCCTCCCCCTGAGTCATCAAAGTCAACCTCCGATATTTGAGTAGACGAAATAGCCATGAAAATCGCTTCTCACCGAATTCGAAGCCTTGCGATTGTCAGTGCTTTGCTGCTGAGCAGTCTGTCAGCCTCTGCACAAACTGTCTGCCTGCCATTGCCTCGGTTGTTAACGACAATGCCGATGGGCGGAAAGGTTGGCTCGGAGGTCGAAGTTACGATCACTGGGGAGAACCTTGAAGACGCCAGCGAACTGCTCTTCACCCATCCCGGCCTGACCGCAAAGCCCAAGCTTGATGCCAACGGCAAACCCGAAGCCAACAAGTGGATCGTGACCATTGCGGCGGATTGTCCTCCGGGGCTTCATGAAGCTCGCCTGATGACTCGCCTCGGAATCACATCCTCACGAGTTTTCTGCGTCGACACTCTCGCGGAACTGGTTCAGACCACTCCGAACACAACGTTGGCGACTGCGATGCCGGTTGCGGTGAATTCGATCTGCAACGCAGTCATGACCAACCGAGCAGTCGATCATTACACGTTCGATGCCATCAAAGGACAGCGATACATCGTCAATGTGGCATCGCGAGGTATCGATTCGAAGCTCGAGGCAGTGTTGATCATCGGTGATGCGGCTGGGCGAGATCTGATGGTGGAACGCCGTGGAGGCACTCTGGATTTTACCGCCAAAGAAGATGGCAAGCACACGATCAAAGTCCACGAGCTGACCTTCAAAGGCGGTCCGGCGTACTATTATCGCCTGTCCCTGCAAAACATTCCCGCCGACGCGCCAGTGCCGATGTTCGCGTCAACCAAAACAGTGAACTCGTTCTCCTGGCCACCAGCTGGACTGCCTGAAGCCGCGGCATTGGCCGAAGTAGAACCGAACAACGGCGCGGCGCAGGTGCAGAAGATTACTCTGCCTTGCGACCTGTCTGGCAGCTTCTTCCCGGCAGCCGATGTTGACACGTTTGAGTTCACCGCCACAAAGGGCGATGTGTGGTGGGTTGAAGTGGCCTCAGAGCGGCTTGGACGACCGACTGATCCTTCGATTCTGGTTCAGCACATCTCCGGTGAAGGCGCCGAGCAGAAGATTACGGATGTCGCTGAGTTCACTGACATCGCTCCTCCGATGAAGCCGTCCAGCAATGGCTACGCATACGACGGTCCTCCGTTTGATGGCGGCTCAGCGGACATCATCGGCAAGCTGGAAATCAAAGAAGACGGTGTGCATCGTTTGCAGATCTCTGACCTGTTTGGTGGAACGCGTAATGATGCTCGAAATGTCTACCGCCTGGTGATTCGCAAAGCGGCTCCGGACTATGCGGTCGCAGCGTGGGGCTTGCATATGGAACTGCGTAACGGCGACCGTAATGCTCTGTCAAAGCCACTCGCACTTCGCGGTGGAATCACGGTTGCCCTGGAAGTTGTGGCGGTTCGCCGCGACGGTTTCGATGGAGATATCGAATTGGTCATGGAAGGACTTCCAGAAGGTGTTACAGCTCAGGGCCTGAAGATTCCAAAAGGAAAAACTCGTGGCATTATGCTGCTGACAGCCGATCAGAATGCTCCTCGATCTCTGGGCAATGTCACCTTCTATGGCAAGTCAGCCCTGGAAGGCACAGAACTCAAACGTCCGGTCCATATGGCCAGCCATGCCTGGCCGATTGTGGATTCGTGGGGCGAAGTCCCAAGTCCACGACTTGTGACCGGGCTGCCAGTCTCTGTAACGGGGTCTGAGTTTGCTCCAATCTCAATTGCACCGAGCGAAAAGAAGGTGTGGGAAGTGACCGCTGGTGAAAAGCTGACGATTCCTCTGGTTCATACAAAGCGAGCCGAATTCTCCGGCACGATTCTGCAGCTAAAGACATCCGGCGATGGTTTCGAAGGGAATCCTCGCTTCGACGTCGCTCTGACCGCCGATACGTCGGAAGCAGTGCTCGACACAAAAGCTCTGGGAACAAAACCGGGCGACTATCTGATCACCTTCTACGGCAGCGCTGTCGCCAAGTATCGCTACAACCCGGATGCAGTGGCGGCCGCGGAAGCAGAACAGAAACGATTGACAGATGAAGCAGCATCGCTCACTGCTGAAGTCCAGAAACTAACAGAAGAAGCGGCTGCGGCGGCTTCCGAGAAAAAGGCGGAGGCAGACAAAGCCGTGGCCGATGCCACGGCAAAGAAGCAAGCGGCCGACGCCGCAGTAACGGCCGCGGCAGCCAAAGTCAAAGCCGCCACGGATCTCGCCGCACCCAAAGATACGGTTGATATTATTGTGTCGGAGCCGATCGCAATCCGCGTGAAAGCTCCTTAGTAAATAGGTTCAGTCGGATGGGCATTCCTGCCTGTCGAAAAGTTCTTCGTAGCCGGATTCGTGAGAATTCGGAGGTATTCCATGTGAGGTCCGAATTCTCACGAATTCGGCTACCGTCGAGTCACAGTCGGACAAGAATGTCCAACCTACAGTTCTGTGCATCGGAGTCATGAATCATGAGTGATCCATTTTTTGCATCATCGGTTTGCCCAGGGCCTTCTGTGTTTGGCTCTTCGGGCCGACGCGGCTTCATGAGAATGGGGCTTGGCGGATTTGCCAGCCTGACTCTGCCCGGACTGCTTCGTCTGCGAGCAGCTCAGGGTGAAGAAACCGGCGGCAAACCAGCCAGCGAAAAAACAGCCGTCATCATGGTCTGGAAACCAGGCGGGTGCTCACACATCGACACGTATGACCCAAAGCCTGACGTTTCCAGCGATTATCGAGGTCCCTTCGGAACCATCGACACCAAGGTGCCCGGACTCCAGTTCACCGAATTGTTGCCAATGCAGGCGGCCATCGCGGACAAGTTCACGGTGCTGCGTTCCATGCGGCAGACCGCTGGCGGGCATCCGGCCGGCTCCATGCAGATGCTGTCTGGTGACCCGGATACTCGTGACAAACCAAAGCCAAAGTATCCTGACTGGATGACGGTCACGAACTATCTGCGTTCGCAGGGGACAACTCGCAATAGCCCACTGCCTCTTTACGCCGGGATCAATCCACCGCTCGAATACAACGGTCCGGCTTACCTGGGCGATGCGTATTCACCGTTCACAGTCAACGGAGATCCAAGTTCGCCGACCTTCTCTGTGCCGAACATCGGCCTTTCAGATCAGGGCGAAGTGCGTCGCATTGGTCGTCGAGCATCTCTGCGTCAAAACCTGGATACGCTTGAACGAGCATTCGATCGCCAGGGAGAATTGGGTGCTCTGGACCAGTTCGAAGAACAGGCCATGACGCTGCTGACGAATCCAAAAACCAAGGATGCGTTCGATCTGACCAAAGAAGACGATCGAACTCGCGACCGCTATGGCCGAAACTCCTGGGGACAGCAACTGTTGATGGCTCGTCGCCTTGTGGAATCCGGTGTGGAAGTCGTCACCAGCAGCCTCAGCGGTCCGTTGTGTGGTCGAGTTAACAATTGGGACGACCACGCGGTGAATCATCACGTGTTCGATGCGTTGCGATTCCGCTCGCACGCTTACGATCAGGCTGTTTCCGCTTTGATCGAAGACATTTACGATCGCGGGCTGGATAAGCGAGTGCTCGTCGTGGTCACCGGCGAGTTCGGTCGAACACCGAAGATCGAACATTCAGCCAGCACCGGGGCCGGCAACGCCAGCGCGCCGGCGGGAACGATGCAGCCGGGACGCGACCATTGGCCGCGCGCGTTTTCGAATATCTGGGCTGGAGGCGGCATTCGCACGGGGCAGGTCATCGGAGCAACCGACAAGCGTGGCGAAGATGTCATCGAACGCATCTGCAGTGCGGGCGATTTCCTCGCGACGATTTATCATCACCTGGGAATCGACGCCGCCAACACTCTGATCAAAGACTTCAACGGCCGTCCAACGCCGGTTGTTGACCACGGTCGACCAATTCCGGAATTGATGGGCTGATTGGTGACTAGTAGCCATCACAACGCGAAACCTCAGTGAGGGACTGGGCTTCGCAGCGTAGCTGCCACCTCTCCGAGGTGAAATCAGAATGATAGTTGTCCCTCGGAATCTGGTTGCAACACTAAATTATTTAGACCTCAGGACGAGCCCCATTGTGGCAAGTCGTGCTCAAGTCCACGCGGCGCGGTTTACCCCGGTGGAACAAGGCCTTTGCACTAACTCGATGGCCAATTGCGGTTGCCGCGTCGGTAGTGCAAAAGCCTGTTAACCACCGACGTAAAGTCGGTGGCGAAGATTTCTTAGCTTGATTGAAGACTGACTGATCGGCCGCTGTCCGCCGATCATTGTAAAAAAAATCACGTCTTGAGCCGCCCTGATTCTTCTGGTCGGCTCTTTCTTTTTCCATCGCCAGAATCCGCATCGAAAACCCGCGTAAATCTCAGCAGCCGCGACCACCACGCCGGTTCAGTTGACAACCGCCGCTCGATCCGCGCTGATTCGTCGCATGACATCACGGCATTCGAACCAGTTGGGGGCAATCCGTGCATGATCGACGATATCCTCAGGCCCGGTTGCGGCCCATTATTATTTGGCTAACGGAACATAACTGAATATTCATGAGCAGAATCCATACGATTGACGGTATCAATCTGCACCTTGGTACGCCCGACCCGACTGAAGGCGAATGGATCGGGCAGCGCGAAGTTCTGAAACAACTGCTGGCCTGCTGGCTGGTTGTGGATCCTCGCGACCTGCCGCTGACTCCACGACTTGTTGGAACACCAGGCATCGGCAAGACCACACTCGCTATTTCCGGCGCTCGTCAGCGAGGTCAGGAACTCTACATCTATCAATGCACCGCGGACACTCGCCCGGAAGACTTGCTGGTCACTCCGGTTTTGGCCGAAAGCGGCAAGATTGCGTACCACGCTTCGCCGCTGGTTACCGCGATGCTGCGCGGCGGGATCTGTATTCTTGACGAAGGCAACCGCATGAATGAAAAGTCATGGGCCAGCCTTGCTCCGCTGCTTGATCATCGACGCTACGTCGAATCCATCGTCGCAGGCATCTCGATCCCGGCCCACCCGAACTTTCGCTGTGCGGTCACGATGAATGAGGACGAATCCACTTTCGAAATTCCAGATTACATTCTCAGCCGCCTGCAGCCGACTCTGACTCTGGGCCATCCGGCTCGCGAAGATGAGCTGGCAATCTTGAAGTATCATCTGCCGTTTGCTGACGATCAGATGCTCAATCTGACCGTCGACTTCCTGCAGGAAGCGCATTCGCTGAATCTGGACTTTTCGACTCGCGACGGCATCAACATCCTGCGTTTTGCCCTGAAGCGAATCGCTCAGGATCCTTCACATCCGCTGGCTCGAGACGATGCGTGGCGTGAATCGCTCGAAAAATGTCTCGGACAGGATGCCGTCGACCTGAAATCGCTCGCGGATAAGAAGAATCAGAGCCTCGGTGGCAACAATGTTCCGATGGGACTGGCCGATTTCTTCTTTTCGCCGAATGATCCGCTGCATCCGGATTCAGACTTTGACGACGATGATTTCGATGACAATGATGACGACGACGATGAAGATGACATCGATGATCTCGAAGACGATGATGAAACCACCGGACGACGCTGAGCCTGAGCGTGGACGACACAAAACTGGATTCCGTTTTTCAAACCTGCACCGCCGCCATGCAGCGGCTCGTCCCTGCGCTGGATGAACTGGAAAAGCGAGCCGCCATTTTGCAGCCTGCGCCGCTCGCGGGGCGTGAGTGGTTTGAACTGCTGCGACAGAAATTGATTCCTCAACTGGGCGATCAGGCTTTTCTGGTCGTCGCAGTTGTTGGAGGCACGAACATCGGCAAGAGCGTTGTCTTCAATCATCTGGCCGGATGCAAAGCCAGCGCCAGTAGTCCACTGGCGTCAGGGACCAAGCATCCGGTTTTGCTGGTGCCGGAAGGCTTTACCAAGTCGCGGCGTCTGGAAGATGTATTCCCCGACTTTGAGTTGCAGGAATGGACCGACGCGAATCTTGCTCTGGAAGAGAGTTCGGCTCACCGCATTTTCTGGCGAACCGCGCCGGAGCTGCCTTCGTCGCTGTTGATTCTGGACACTCCGGACATCGACAGCGATGCGCGAGTGAACTGGGTGCGAGCCGATGCAGTGCGGCGCTGTGCCGACGTGCTGATCGCGGTGCTGACTCAACAGAAATATAACGACGCGGCGGTTAAAGAATTTTTCCGTAAAGCGGGCGACGAAGACAAATCGGTGCTGATCGTCTTCAATCAGGTGCTGCTGCCGGAAGATGATCCCTACTGGCCTGTCTGGCTGAAAACATTCTGCAACGAAACTCACATCAAGCCGGATGCGGTCTATCTGGCTCCGGCCGATCGACGCGCAGCCGAGGAGTTGCGTCTGCCGTTCTTTGAGCGATCGCAGAACGTCAAAGAAGATGCCGCATCTAACGCGCCTTCGGACAATACACCTCGCAATCTTTCAGCTGATCTTGCGAAGCTGAAGTTCCGCGAGATTCGCATGAGAACTCTGCTGGGTTCGCTGCGTGAGCTGTCTCATCCTCAACGAGGCATTCCGGGGTATCTCAAAGAACTTCGCAGCGCCAGTGAAGATCTGGGACATACAGCCGAACGGTTGGCAGCCGACAGTGTGATTCAAATCCGCAACTGGCCTTCGCCTTCCAACGCCGCATTGGTCGCTGAAATTCGCAAGTGGTGGCAAACTCGCCAGGAAGGCTGGGCACGCACGATCAACTCGGCTTACAGCGTTGTCGGCAATGGCCTGTTGTGGCCCATTCGAGCAGCCCGGCGAGCACTTCAGGGTGATCCTGTACCGGTGATGGACGATTATCGCAGTCGCGAGTGGGCCGCGATTTTATCCGTTATCGAAGAGCTGTTCGAAAAGCTCCAGTGGATGGCGAATTCCGGAAATGATGTCATCCGACCGAGGCTGGAGGCCGTTCTGAGCGGATCAGCTCGAGCAGACTTGTTGACGCTTCTGCGAACGCAACACGACGCTCTGGATTTTGATGAGGAACTCAGAGATGTCGTCAACGAACAAATGCTGCAGCTCGAGAAAACGCAGCCGGATCTTTTTGGTTTTTATCGCCAGCTCAACAATGTTTCTGCAGCGGTAAGGCCGGTGACGAGTGTTGTACTGTTCTCCATAGGGTTTGGTCCGGCTGGCGAATTGGTGGCTCCGATGTTGGGCCATGCGGCCGCTTCGGCCATGGTGCACGTTGTGGCCGATGTCGCTGGTGGTGCAACGGCGGCGATTGCCGGTGAAGCAGCCGTTTCCAAAGCTGCTGGTTCCGGAGCTGGCATGCTGCAGGCCTGGTTTCATTCTCTGCATTCCTCGTTCACGACGCGACGAGCAGCCTGGCTAACACGTTTGATTCACGATGAATTGCTGGGCGACCTTCCTGCAGAACTCAAGGCGGCCGCGGAACTAACGAAGTGTGAGGCGTGGTCGACGATTCAGGATTGTGTGGCGACACTGCAAAGGATTTGATTCATGTCACTGACTCCTGAACTGGAACATCTGACCATTCTCGCTGAGATCGATGATCTTGTCCTGAAAGTTCGTCGATGGCTGGATCATCAGCCTGCCTGGGATCCTGCTCACAAAGCGCGGTCGGTAGTGCGGAAGATTGTGGAGCGAGTTTCCACGTTACGAATTCGACTCGAATCTCCCATCGTCGTAGCGACGTTTGGAGGAACCGGCACCGGCAAGAGTACACTCGTTAACGCGCTGGTCGGTCAGGAAGTTTCGCAGTCGGGCCGACAGAGACCCACCACGACGATGCCGATTCTGCTGGTGCATCCGGACTTCGAAACGAATGCTCTGGGCCTTGATCTGAGTCAGTTTCAGATCAAAAAAATCGACACGCCGATGTTGCGGGATCTGGTGCTGATTGACTGCCCGGACCCTGATACCAGCGAAGGAGCAGACTCCGGCAGCAATCTGGCTCGGCTTCGCGCGATCCTGCCGCACTGTGATGTGCTGCTGTACGTGTCGACTCAGCAAAAATACCGCAGTGCTCGCATTTCGGAAGAACTAGCCGATGCGGCGGCTGGTTGTCGGCTGGTTTTTGTACAGACTCATGCCGATCAGGATTCCGATATTCGCGACGACTGGAAACAGAATCTCGCGCCGGTCTATCAGGTTCCGGACATGTTCTTTGTGGATTCGCGGCGAGCGATGCTGGAGCAGGCTCAGGGGCAACGAACCTCCGGAGACTTCGGGCGATTGATTGACCTGCTCACCAACCAACTGGGGGCGTCGCGTCGAGTCGCCATTCGTCGAGCCAACCTGATCGATCTGCTGGAAGAAGCCCTGACGTTATGTCGAATCGACTACGACAAGCGGCTGAAGGACGTTCGATCACTGCAGGATATTCTGGAACAACAGCGAACAAAGTTGCGAGATTCGTTGACGACGCAGTTGCGCGATGAGTTGTTGCTGAATCGAAATCTCTGGGAACGTCGTCTGCTGGCGGCGGTCACCGATATCTGGGGATTCAGTCCGTTCAGTTCAGTGCTTCGTTTCTATAACGGGCTGGGAGCATTTATCGCCTCGTTCAGCTTCTTTCGAGCACGCTCATCGGCCCAGATGGCATTGATCGGAGCCATGCAGGGCGCAAGGTGGGTGAAGTCGAAAGTCGAAGAGAACGACGCGGACTCAACGCTGGAGCGACTGGCTTCGTTCGGAATCGCCGATCAGCATCTGCAGGAAGCTCGCATGGTGGTCTCGGGCTACGTGCACAGTGCAGGAATTCAGACGGAAGATTTCAGTGATCGACGAGATCTCAGTGCGCTGCGTCGCCGAGCGGCTCAGGTGGAAGGACAATTTCTTGGGGATGCTCGTCGAGCCATCGATCAGCTGATAGAAGAACTGGCTGAACAGCACTGTACAAAGCTCATTCAGTATCGCTACGAAGGTCTGTTTTTATCGTATGTGTCATTTCTGATTCTGCGAGTCGGCTACAACTTCTTCTGGAGTTCGTTTCTTGCGCCGATTCTGGGAGCCAGAGCAGTAGCGGAACCTTTGCTCGCCGTGGATTTTTACATTCCGGCCGTGTTGTTTCTCGTGCTGTGGTCGGGCCTGTTGGTCATGATCTTTATCTGGAATCTTCGTCAGGGCCTTTCCGACCGAATTCATCAGCTGGCCCAGTCCATGGTGGAGACACGAATCTCTGAAGGACTCTTTCCCGCTCTGGAAGCAGCCTGCCATGAAATCGCGCAGGAAGATCGGTCACTGACCGAACTTCTGGAACAGACCTCCCGATTCCGTCGTCATCTGGCGGATTCCACTGCGTTCCTTGGCAGTCAGCGCCGCAGCTGATGCGAATTCCGGATGTGCCGAATCTGATGGATTGAAGAGCGCTGCCGGATTTACCGAAAACAGACCCAGGGGTATCCAAAGGTCGGGCCGCGTTTCGCGCCGTCGTAGACCTGCAACTGAGGATGAGGGGGCTGTCCCGATGAGGCGTATCAATGAGCAGTTGGCATTCGCGCAGATTCTGCCGATGCTCGCTGCGATCACCATTGTCTCCGGAAGCGTCGGGCTTGGCGACGAACCCTTCTCCAATGAACTCGGTGCCAAGTCCCCCAAGGACGAGCCGCAGGTCATTCTTCTGGAGAGCCCCGGCAAGGTTCCGATTCGCCCTGCGTCCGGAGCTGTGCTGGAAAGCAAAGATCCCCTAGTGAAGCTGGTTTATGAGACTCGGGAGATTACTCGACAGCGCTTGTTGAACACCACGGACCATACACCGTGGCAGATGATGCATGGGCTGCTGGGACTGCGTCAGGACTTCCTGATCAATCATAACGGGCAGACGATCAACGGGCTGGACTGGATCAAGTCCGGGCCGATGTATAAGAACGAACCATGGTTTCAGAAGACCTCCCACGGTGGCCGCGCGCATCCCTTCAATCATCCTTACTGGTTTGAAGGCCATATCAACCAGTCGCTGGCGATTCTCGCCATGTGCAATCTGCCGCTCGAGACTGAATTCGGGACTCCACAGGGCCCGATCACGATGCGGGACATGCTGAAGAATGCTCAGATGACCGCCAATGCCAAAGAAGAAGTCACCTGGACTTTGTGGGCGCTGTCGACCTATCTGCCGTCCGATGCGGAATGGATCAATGAAAAGGGCGAACGCTGGAGCATTGAACGACTCGTCCTGCTGGAAACGGGTAAACAGGTCGGTGGTCCCACATCGCCTTGTGGAGGAACCCACGGACTGTTCGCCCTGGCACGCGCTCGCAATGTTTATTTGAAAACTGGTAAGCCACTGCGCGGAGTCTGGGCACAGGCCGACCAAAAAATTCAGAAGTACATTCGAACGATCCAAACGCAGTTGAATAAAGACGGCTCGCTGTCTTCGAATTTCTATCGTGGAAGAGAATACAAGCAGGACTTCGACAAACGCATGGCCAGCATGGGTCACCTGCTGGAATTCCTGATGGTCGCTCTGCCCCCGGAGCGTCTGAACGAACCATGGGTTCGTCGTGCGATCGAAGCCACTGCGAATGATCTGAAGAATAATCGCAAGGCGTATGTCAGCTGTTCGCCGCTGTATCACGCGACAGATGCGTTGACCATTTATCTGGAGCGAGTTCTCCCGCAGCAGCAGGCCGTGGCTCAGCAGCCGCAGAACACGAAAGCCATTTCGAATTCACAGCCGTTACCGTCAGGGACTCCGGCCGCCACAACTCCGTCGACGACAACCCCGGGAACTGGTCCAGCCACGTCGAATTCAGCAGCGTCTGGTAAGCCAGCTGTCTCAACGCCACCGGCTGTTCCAGGAGCGGCCGTCAATCCGGGCACACCTTCGCCGATGCCACAAACCGGAACTCCCGCGACAACAACTCCTGCCGGGCTCCCGTCAACAAACCCAAATGGCCCCGTGCCTCCTGTTCCGGCGACAACACCGGCACCAACACCGATGCCAACGCTGGAACCCAAACTGCCGGTTCCTGACACAACGCCGGTAACGCCTGCGGCTCCTGCAACAACGCCAATGCCGATCCCGGAGAATCCTCTCAAGCAGATCCCATTACCGGATCCGGCGGATGAGCTTCCGGAGACGACACCTCCGGCGGCCGCTCCGGCTTTGGCGCCGACTCCCGCGTCGCCACCGACACTGGCAACCATTACGGAACCCTCTATTCTGCCTTTGCCCGCTGACGCAGCTTTGAGCGTCGTACCTTCGGAGGTGGTCGCCTCCGAGGCTCG
The DNA here is from genome assembly GCA_052034165.1 of Planctomycetota bacterium. Classification (GTDB taxonomy): domain Bacteria; phylum Planctomycetota; class Planctomycetia; order Planctomycetales; family Planctomycetaceae; genus SXXK01. The sequence goes on from JBPOIW010000143.1 coordinate 20,596, forward strand.
ATCGATGCCATCGCCCACAATCGTGAAGGCAGCACCAGCCATCTCGACACCCACTGTCTCTGCAGAAGAGATCCCACTCGTTGCCGGCCCGGCGGAAGCCACTTCCGTCGTAATGCCACCAACTCCATTGATCATCACAGCACCTGTCAGCGAGTCCAGTGCAACGGCAGCCCCGACGATTATTGTGACTCCAGCAACGACCTCCGAAACAAAAACCGCCGCGTTGCCGGACCCAACATCCACGCCGGCGCCTGCCGACAAGAAGCCGACTCAAAAACGTTCCGTCGAATGGAAAGCAACTCCGATTGAGCGCCGAAAAACGATCGTTGTTGAAGGCCCACCGAGCGTCTAACGGTGTTGGTCAGCGCCATTCCGCTCAATAAGTAGATGCCATTCGCGGGCAAATTCGATCGGGCTCGCCGAAGATCGCACTGAACTGGAAAATGCACTATCATCTTAGCCGCGTCGGATCGACGCGGCTAGCGTTGCTTTTCCACCATCACTTTCCTGACACGGGCTTTGGGGACTCACTATCATGACGGCTCAGCTGAGCGAATTTGCCAGATCATTAAATGTTGAAACCGCGTTCACAGTTCTGGCAGTCGCCAAGAAGCTGAAAGCCGCCGGCAAGGATGTTGTCGAACTGGAAATTGGCGACAGTCCGTTTAACAGCACGGCATCAGCCATTCAGTCCGGTCTCCAGGCGATTCATGACAATCAGTCGCACTACTGCCCATCGCCGGGACTGCCGGAGTTCCGGGATGCAGCCGCTCGGTTCCTGAAGCGAGAATTCTCCGTGCCTGTTGCTGCTGAGAATATCGCTGTTGGCCCGGGTGCAAAAGTTTTTGAACAGTTCTTCTGTGAAGCCTTCCTGAATCCTGGCGACGGGTGTCTGGTCTTCAGTCCTCACTTCCCAACCTACATCCCCAACATTCAGCGACGAGGTGCGCGAGCTGTCCTGAAACCATTGCGACAGGAAACCGAATTCCGTCCGCAGGTTTCAGACATCGAAGACTTCCTGAATACGGACCCGGCTCCACGCGGCATCTTTTTGAACTCACCTCACAATCCGACCGGTGGTGTCACAACCGAACAGGATTTGCGAGACATCGCGGACCTCGTACGAGGTCGCAATGTGGCCGTGTTCAGCGATGAACCTTACTGCCACATGATCTGGAAAGGTCAGCATCATTCTCTGCTGGCTCAACCTGGAATGCTCGATCAATGCGTTGCGGCTTACACGTTCAGCAAGTCGTACTCGATGAGCGGCTGGCGTCTCGGTTTCTGCGCCGCGTCACGGGAGATCATCGACGCGATCGGCAAGATGATCAACACGACGTTGTCCTGCACACCTCCGATCGTTCAGTTGGCTGGTCGAGCGGCACTGGATCAGGACTCCAAAGAGCGCGATGAGACGATGCTGAAGTTTCGCGAAAAGGTCGTGCTGCTCACGAACGGCCTTAACAAGATCGAAGGCTATTCTTCGCTCGATCCAACCGCCACGTTTTATGTTTTCACAAGTATCAAACCAGTCTGCAATCGTCTGGGCATCACCAGTCATGGACTGGCTCTGTACTTCCTCGAAGCGGCAGATGACAAGTTCGGTGTCGCCTGCCTGGGCGGTGAATGCTTCGGTGAAGCCGGCGGTGGCTTCCTGCGATTCAGCTGTGCAGAGCCGAACGATCGTTTGGAGCAGGCTCTGGCGTTTATCCCAGTCGCGTTGTCTCGCACGGATCGCATCAATGCATGGCTGCAGGCTCATCCGGAATTCCGCCTGAAGCAGGATTATGCATAGCAGCCTGTTGAATTGATCAGCCGGAACGCGTTAGCGTCCGGTTTTAGCCGCTGAAACCGAGGAAAAAAACCGGGGCTAACGCCCTGCGGCTGATAATTCGACTAAATCAACTGACGGACAGGCGTTGCCTGAAGTGGCGGTGCGATGGCAACCAATCATAAGAGCGCTCCCTCTCGGGCGATTCCCCCAACCATGAATTTTGCAATTCATGATCGGTCGTTTCCCCAGGGAAGGAGCGACTCAGCCACAAAGGCTGCAACGAAAGCTGCTCAGGATGAAATCACCTCGGCGCTTTCGTCAGCATTGAAGACGCTAAGTCGTTACATATCCAACTGCCTTTTGTTTCCAGCTGTTGACAGAAAACTGAGGGCGAAATGGATGACCGCTTGAGAACATGGTTTAGGCGGTGAGTTGTTTCCATAGGTAACAATCTGCGGCATCGTTGATTATCAGAAACGAGTCAGAGTCCCCGTATGTAAGTGCGGAAGAACCCACATCTTCAGTGGCAGATTTGAGCAGCGTATGTCCATTTGTCCGCGGGTTATTGCTATCACAGCAGGTGACGTCGCAGGGATCGGCCCCGAAGTGATCGTTGACGCAATCTCTCAAAACTCAATTGAGAAAAATTGCCGCCCCGTACTAATTGGTCATCCGCAGATCTTTCGTCGTGCCGCGGAAATGTTCGGGGTTGATCTCCAGTTCTCTGAGCTGGATCAGAAGTACCAAACGGCGGCTGATTTCCGCCGGGCTCTGGATCACGCCCACGACAAAGGGCTCGTCCCCTGCTGGAATCCGACGGGAGATGCAGTCCTGCAGGCTCCGTTGAGAGAAGTGAGTGCCTGGGCGGGCGATGCGGCTTTCCAGTATTTGACTTCCTCTATTCGCCTCGTACAGTCAGGTTTTGCGGATGCCATCGTGACCGCTCCGCTGAACAAAGAAGCTCTGCACCTCGCTGGACACCACTATCCGGGCCACACGGAGATACTCGCCGAAAAATGCGGCGTTTCTGATTTCGCGATGATGCTCCATTTGCCCGAAGCCGCACTGGCTCCATGGCGTTCCATGCTTCGCGGATCCGGACATTCGGCGGATACTGGTCAGTTCGTGGGCCATGGTATCAGTATCGCTCATGTGACGCTGCATACGTCAGTCGCCAGCGTGCCTGGGTTACTGACCGTGGACGGGGTATCGGAGAAAATCGGCCTGATGGCAGGATTTCTCCGGCGGATCCGCTGTCATCGAGAAGCCATTGCTGTGTGTGCTCTGAATCCCCACGGGGGCGAGAATGGCTTGTTTGGCGATGAAGAGCAGCGGATCATTCGCCCGGCCGTTGAAAGCTCGCGTCAGCACGTTGCCAATGTGACTGGCCCACTGCCTGTTGACACTTTGATTCGGCGAGCCATGCTTGGGGAATTTGACGGACTGGTCGCGATGTATCACGATCAGGGCCATATTCCTGTCAAGCTGATCGGCTTTGACTCCGCGGTCAACATTACGCTGGGATTACCAATTGTGCGAACAAGTCCCACTCATGGCACAGCGTTCGACCGAGCATGGAATCCGGCAACACCTGCCGATTGCAGGGGAATGAAAGAAGCAATTCGCATGGCCATCCTTTTGTCTGAGAATTCCAGCTCCTGACGGGGCCACTATTTTTGGTGAAGCCAACGAAACAACTTGACACCCCCGAACAGCCCTGATAGCGTTCCCCAACTCATCGCACAGGGAATCCTTGGCGATGCAAACTCCCGGGGGATTAGCTCAGTTGGGAGAGCGCTTGCATGGCATGCAAGAGGTCATCGGTTCGACCCCGTTATCCTCCACTATTTTTAAGTCGTTGCCGTTCTTCGTTTTAGAAGAAACCAGCCCTTGGGCTGTGCGGCGTGAAACGTGGTTTTTTACCCGTTTCCGTACCCTTTTTGGGTTTAACCGCAATGGCACGTAAACCGCCGAAGTACGCACTTCACAAGCCCTCTGGACAAGCTCGTGTCCGGATCAATGGCAAAGACATCTACCTTGGTGAATTCAACAGCAAGGAATCTCACGAAGAGTACGAACGCCTCATGGCGAAGTTCTTTCTTGGTTCGCTGGATGTGTAGCTGTCCATTCTGCCGTGAAAACCGGGGTATTGTAGAAATGTGATGTGTGCTACACCGCGTTTCATGGGCGGAAGAGCAAAACGACCGAGTTACGCGGAGTTGGCAGCAATCGTTGTGGAAT
>JBPOIW010000372.1:0-24547 GCA_052034165.1 Planctomycetota bacterium
ATCAGAATAAATTTCACAGAAAAGTTTTCGCGGACTGTCAGGCTGGCAACAAAATTGTGGTGAAACCTAAGGGCTAACGCCCTGCGGCTGATGAAGCGATTAAATCAACACGCCGGTCAGCGAGGGACTGTGATTTTGCGTTTCGTCTTTCTCTCCGTAAATCCCTCGCTGACGTCTCCGGTTGCGATCGTCGCAACGACTCAACTTCAAAACGTGAGCTGTCGCCTGACGCCCCGGACGGGAGATTACTCTGAGCGGAAGAAAAACAGCCTGCGAATCGCGTGCAGAAGCCCTTCCGGAGTGCCTTCCTTCGCTTCGTCCTTCAGCGCTTCCAGGGGCGGATGCAGGAGCTTATTCACGATTCGTTGAATCGTGGCTTCGATCGCCTGCCGTTGAGCAGTCTCCAGGGTCGGCAACTTGCGATACAGACGATCCAACTCCGAACGGCTAATGTCTGTCCAGTGCTCACGCAATCGATGAATTACAGGCCCGGTCGCACGATGATAAATCTCCTGCATGAATGTTCGCGTCTGAGCAGTGATGATTCCCCGGGCTTTTTCCACTTCGGCTTCCCGGGCGGCACGGTTTCGGTTGCAGGTTTCTTCCAGTGCGTCGAGGTCGTACAGAAACACGTTATCATCAACGGTTCCCGCAGCCGCATCAAAGTCACGCGGCGCGGCGAGATCCAGAATGAACACCGGATGCCGCTGCGAGCGTGCTCGAGCTGCCGCAAAGCGATCTTTTGTGATCAAAGTCTGAGAAGCCCCGGTGGTACTGACGATGACATCGGCCTTGGCCAGCCACTCGTCGAGCGTGGAAAAATCAACGGCCTCTCCCTTGAACTGAGCCGCCAAACGCTCGGCTCGCTCACGGTTGCGATTCGCAACAACGATTCGCTTCACGCCCTCGGACTGCAGGTAAGTCAGCGTCTCTTCCGCCATCTCCCCCGCGCCGATCACCAGCACGGTTTTGTTGTCAAAACGACTGAAAATGCTCTTTCCAAAATCGCCCACGGCTACGCTGGCGATCGACACGCGTCCGTCCGCCAGACCCGTCTCCGTCCGAACCTGTGCTGAAACTTTCAACGCATGCTGGAACAGAACATTCGTCAGCGGGCCGCAAGCCTCGTTCTCCTGAGCAACCCGGTACGCCTCTTTGACCTGATTCACAATCTGCGGCTCACCCAGCACCATACTGTCGATGCTGCAGGCGACTTCGAACAGATGTTCTACGGCTGCGGTTCCGGACTGAGCCAGTACAGAATGCACAAATTCGTCGGTCGGGACGTTGTGAAACCGACTGATGAAACGAGTAATGTCATCAAAAGAAACACCGTCATCATCACGCTCATCGGCCGCGTAGATCTCCACCCGATTGCACGTGGAAAGCACCACCAGCTCCGAATCCGGATGAATTTCACGCCACTGCGAATAGGCGTTATTCAGCAATTCCGAATTGGAAAATGCCAGACGCTCACGAAGCTGAACTCCAGCTTTATGATGATTACAACTGACGACAAGAACGTTCACCGGCCCACCTCCTGAGGCGTTTGCTCAGTCGAAGACGTTGGCGAAATTTCTGAGCCACTCTGAAAATCCTCTGCGGATGCGGCGTTCTTCTTTTCTGACGAAGTGTCGGGCGATGTGGCACGCGGACGGCCATGAAAAGTATTCAGATTGCCGGATCCAGCCAGCAACATCGGGCCAAGAACAGCAACAATCAGAAATCCTCCGGAAAGCAGCGAAAGCTGAGCGACCGACTTGCCAGTCTGATGACCACCTTTCAGCAGTCGTCCCAGAAACAGCACCATCGCCAGCCAGGCGAAAACAGTCGTCACGATGGTCGGGTCCCACCAGGAGATCGACTCGGAGGGATCGGAACCACGGTTCCATGAGATCAGCAGAAATCCGGTCAGCAGACCGATCGTCAGGCAGGGAACCGAGAAAACCACCATCCAGCGATTCCAGGCGGTCAAATTTTCAAGACTGGGCAGTGGCAACTTCTGAAGCCATTTCGACCGTGCTCGCAGTTGCTGATGATTCAGCAGATACATCAGGCCGGAAATAGAGGCTCCTACAACCGCACCAATTCCAAGCACCAAGGACGCGGCGTGAAACATACCCCAGCGACGCATTGCAACCGCTTCAAGGTTACCACTGCCTTCTGAACTGACAAACACGGCTACAATCACCAGCAGCAGAATGGCGGGCAGCATAAACAGACCGTGAGCCATCTGACGATGGGTCAGCATCAGAATGATATACAGCAGACTGCCCAGCCACGCGAGAACCAACAACCAGTCCTGCTCGCTTGTCAGAAGAGGCGGAAGTCCGGCCTTTTGGCTGCGAGTGATCAGAAAAGCCGTGTGCGCAACGAATCCGGCAAGGGAAAAAAACACCGCGGCCATCCGCGCAGAGGCGATCTGGCGGCGAAATACCAGAAGAATCTCGCAGGCCAGCGAAACCAGGTAGCTCAGCAGAAAGCAATAGATATGAACTTGTGCCAGGAATCCCAAGTGTCGCCTCAATCCCAAAGCGTGATGAATTCGCAATGCCCAACGAAACCGAAAGCAACTCCGGGACACTATATCATGTTCAGAATCATATTCAGACGCATTGACGTCGCACGGGTGTCCACTCCGGTCTTCATACATCCTTTATTCAATTTCGATCACAGTTTCCACTCGGCTCTCCCGCATCATATTCCGGAGGCTGCAGTAAAACACGTCCTGTGTGCAAATCCGTGGAGCAAAATCACTAACTCCAAAGTTACCGGCCGTCAGACCCCGGAACTGGGATGTCCCAGGGACCAGGTCCCGTGGAGTGCGATCCGATTCTCAGGTCAGTGAATCCAGCCGTCGCGAATTCCGGTTTTGACGAATGGAGCAAATTTCGAAACACGGAGACGCAGGGAATGTATTCTGAACGCCTGAGCATTCATGCCACTACGACTAGAAAGACCGGCCGCATTGAGGAAATTGCGAGGATTTCATTTCCAACCGGTGTCTTCTGTTGGTTTTCTACACACTTGTGCGTCCGATAGCTGTGGATACAAACGGGCAGGGGAAGTCCTGCACAGAGTCTGCTGTGAGGTTGTCGGCCCTTCCCCACTGAAACGCGTTGGAAGTCAGAGGTTGATTTGATGAAAAAGTCCGGGAAAATCCTGCACAGTTTCACTTCATTGTTCCGCAATTCTTCAGCGAATTCGAAGCGGAAGACAAATCGCAAATCCCGATTCCTGCAGCTCGAAACGCTTGAGACTCGGCAACTTCTGACCGTGCCAGCCTTGTCCAGTGACCCTACGGCAGCAGCGCGCGTGACTATTTTTCTGGATTTCGACGGAGAAGATTTTTCACGGCAGGACGTGTACGTCACCCAAAACAGCTTTCTGTTCGGAATGAGCCCCATCCCGGGGTTTAATCTCGACAATAACGTTGGGCCCGATTCCGCTGAAGAAGCCCGGATGATCGAGGAAATTTTTTATCGAGTAGCAGAAGACTTTGCCCCGTTTACAGTGAATGTTACGACCGTCGCGCCGACCTCGGCCACAGGAGTCATCCATGTTGCGATAGGTGGTACCGGCGCCGTGACTTACCGTCTGGGCGGACTGCAGAGGAATTTCCTGTTCTCCAGGCCGGCCTTTGCTCTGCAAGGTGCCTATACGACGAGAACAATTAACCCGGTTCTGGTTTTCCCGGAGCAGCTCCAGCAAATCACTGGGGAAAATGTTGCACGTGAAATCTCCAAGGGTGTGGGGATGCAGTTGGGACTCGCAGATTTGCAGACGGCAGCCTCCGGGCCTGCCACTGGGACGAGGCCAATTATGCAAGATCCCGGAGTCGGCGAGTTGCGGAATACGTGGAGTTCCGGGACTACAGTGGGCGGCGCTCAGGATGACATTAGCATAATGACCAATCGTGGCGGCGGGGTCCTTACCAACCCCGGCTTCAGAATTCGGCCTGATGACATCGCTGGAAATATTGGGGGAGCCGTCTCCGCGCAGGTCAGCCTTCAAGCTCTGGCCCAGGTTCCTGCGGTGCCGTTTGCACTCTCGTCAGGTTTGATTGGCGTAACAGCCGGCTCCAACCAGATTGATTCCGATTTCCATGCCATCACCATGAGATTCCTGCCAACCGGGACAGCCCAAATCTCACTGAACATTGAGGGACTTGATTTATCAACGCGCACGTTCCTTGGCGGTCAGTTTGACACAACCCTCAACCCCGGCTCGAACCTTGACATTGTCGCGCGCTTGTACAACTCTGCGGGACAGGTGGTTGCAACGAGCAACGTAACTCCCGGAATCAATGCAACGATCATTTACGAAATCCCTGCGAATTCAATCCCCGCCAACCGAATCGATACCTACTACGTCGAGGTGACGACCACTTCCGAATATGGATCACTGGGCGAGTATTCGATTTCGGGGACGCTTCAGGAACTTCTTGGAGCGCCGCGTATTCTCGCTCCACTGACGACCGTTGATACTGTCACACCACGTTTCTCGTGGACTCCTTCGCTGCGAGCAACGTCGTACTTACTTGATGTGACGAATGCCACGACCGGGGCGCTCGTATTCCGCAAGTACACAACGGCGACGCAGTACACAGTAAATCCTGAAGACAATGCCGTGCAGCCGAAGGCCATCAATGGTCTGCCGCAAGGAAATTACTTAGTTCGAGTCATGGCGATTCGTGGAGCTGGTGGCGCGAACAATGAGTCGGCATGGAGCACTTCGGTTGCGTTCAGAGTCGATGTGCCTGTCCCTGGGAAGCCCACGATCATCAGCCCTAAAAATGTCACGGGAGAATCCTTCCCGACATTTCAGTGGACCAAGGGGACGTACGACAGATCTTATGATCTGCAGGTCTTCAAAAAGGGGACCACAACTCGTGTGATGTACAAGACAAATCAGCCGACCAACAGTTACGTCCACTTCAGCCCGCTGGCTAACGGTTCTTACACCTTCAACGTGAGAGCCTTCAACTCAGCCAATGAAGCCGGTGCCGTCAGTGATTCCGTCGACTTCACAGTTACGTCACCAACTCTTGTTGCGCCGAAGCTGACGGCTCCGATCGGCACATCCACAAGCACTCAGCCTCGCTTCGCGTGGACTGCTGTGACTGGCGCTACGTTCTACAGATTAGTTGTGCACAACCTTTCAAAGGGAACTGTTCAGCTCACTCAGGAAAACCTGCCTCGAACCCAGACGTTCTTTGATCCTCCCGTGATGCCACAAGGCAATTATCGCGTCCAGGTTTGGGCGGTCAGCAATAACATGGGCGTCGACGGAAAGTACGTTCTCGGGCCATCCACCGGATGGCAAAACTTCACCCTCGATATTCTTCCTCCAGCCGCTCCGTCTGTGACCGGCCCCCGCGGACTCAACGACAGCCCGACGATTCAAACCACGAATCCACGATTTTCCTGGACGGTTCCGGCTCGAGGTGTCAAGTACGACCTGCTGGTCAACAATCTGACGACACAAGCCGCCGGGGTAATCCGTGAGAATGGCCTGACAACGACCGCGTTCATTGCTCGGACAAATATGGCTCAGGGAAAATACCGCGTCTGGGTTCGTGCTTACAACGCGGCAAACGAAGTTGGGGACTGGAGTTTACCGTTCGACTTCAACATAGATGAGCCCACTCCTTCGACCCCCGTGATCACAGGGCCAGCTCTGAATTCACTGGGCTACGTCGAGAATGCAAATCCAACGTTCACCTGGTCAACGACGACTCCGGCTGCCGCAGCTTACGACTTCACTCTGTTCAACGTTTCACTCGGCAAGACGGCGTTCAACGCCAACAATTTGACGACCGCTTCTTATGCGGTTCCTGCGGCTTACCGCCTCGGTGAATATGTTTATCGTGCCTCGGTTCGTGCAAAGAACGTGTCGGGGGACGCCAGTCAGTGGAGTGTGCCTTATACGATCCGAGTGAACATCCCTGACCCGACGACTCCGACAATCATCGGACCTGGCGACACGATTACTGATACGACTCCGACCTTCACGTGGCGTCACACCAGCACTTCCTTCAGCTACGAGATTCTGATTCGCGATTTGCTTCGGAATGAAGATATCACTCTGCAGGTGAAAACATTCTCACTTGATCCAGGGGGCGCGACGGCGTCGTACAACACTCCTGCCGCCAACGCATTGAGGACCGGCACCTACCGTTTCTGGGTACGAGCCATCAATGCGCTCGGACAGTCCAGCGGCTGGAGCACATCAAAGACATTTGTCATTACAGCACAGCTGGAGGAAAATCTGCAGAATCCTCCTGCTGAAAACTCCGACTCACTGATTGCTTCCCGGATCACTCCACCTCTGTCAAATCGTAAGTCTCTGCCGGTCGTCGCTCCTCCTGAGGATGCTCGTTCGGAAGACATTCAACCAGAGGAAGCAGTGTCGGCTGAATACATCGCGGTGGTGCTCCCGCCTGCTCACGAGCGGCCAATTGTGATGCCGGATGTCCCTGACAATGAAGCGTTGATCGATGCTTTCATGCATCGTATCGCGGATCCAATGTCCGACGCGGACTTCACTTTTCTGAAGTCCTGAGCGAGCGTCCCGATCTGAAAGAAAGTTGCTACAACGGCCGTCGGAATACTTCCGACGGCCGTTTTTTTGTTGCTGACAGGTGGTTCAGCAAGCTGCCAGGAACGAACGGAGCAAATGCGAATCGTCACGATGAACATGAGCCGCAAGAGAGTTCCGATGACTTTACTCGCGGCCTTCTCAGGTTCATACGCCGACTACGCCTCGGAGCTGCGAAAGTTCTGTCAACAGTCGATCAGGTCTCGTTGCCGGATCTTTCAGGACGTCGCTGGAAACTTCGAGCCCGGACTTCTCCGCAACCAGCAGTGCCGTCTTCATTCCTGCCGCTTTCGCGGGAACGAGATCTGTTGAAAGCCGACAACTGATGTGAAGTGTTTCCGAAGCCGCGATTCCAATCGAACGCAACTGCTGCACCGCTTCAGCAAACAGCATCTTCGAAGGCTTCTTTACCCCAACATCGGCGGAGACAATAATCGTCTGTGGTCGAAACAATTCATAGAGCGGAGGCAGGTCGCCCTCCGTCGCAACGGCTTTCAATGTCTGAACCAAAGTGAAGGATTGCCCATCCGACAATAGTCCCTGAGTAATCCCGCCGGCCGACAGATCACTCATTGCTTGTGCTGCTCCGCCGCGTGCTTCCGTGGCCTGTAGACAGCTATGAAAGAAGAAGGCAACCTTCTCGCTGAATTCGTCGAGATCGCCAAACTGGCCTTCATCGTACGTGTATTCTTTCTCGAACAGCTTGCCAATCAGTGCTCGCCACGTATCAACGACATTGACCTCGGTGATGTTCCCTTTGGAGGTCGCCTGCATTGCCTGTCGCTCGATCGTGCTCCGATAGATACCAATCATTGACTGCCATGGAGGACCTGGTCTGCGATACATGTGATTCCACATGTTGAACTCATGAATCGTCTTATCCAGTGCGATCTGAAGGCGAGCTTCGTCTTCCGGAAACAAGGTAAACTTGCCATCGGACACACGCAGCAACGTCCCATAAACGTCCCATAGGACCGCGCGAATGCCAGGAAGTGGCTTGATTGAAGGGTTAGCATTGACTGCTCTTGCAGCCGGAACCTTCGGCCAGATAAGTTTGCGGCCGTCAAGAAAATCAGCGTATTCGGCAAGCGAAAGAGACATGAATACAGGCTTCGGAAACGGTCGAAAAAAGAGCAGAGAAGTCGCAAAGTTTGGAGGATAGAGACGTTTGGAAACAGCGAAATTCCAACGTCCGATGAGAATTCAGTGAAATCCGCCAGTCGTCCTTTCAATTGGTCCCGGGGATCGCGTACCCATGCCGCTCAGCAAACCCCTTCAAATAGGGGTTCAAGCGCTGGACGTATTCCGGATCAAAATGATACTGGTTGTTCTTGTACCCGATCAGCGTGTCGGTATATGCCTTCAGTCGAGGCTGCATGTCAGACCATGTTGTCAGTTCAAACTGCCGATAAATCTGCTCGACAATCTCCAACGGGCGAGCCGTAATGTCCTCATGTCGAAGCTCAATCAGATTCTGAGCTGGGATTAGCCCCTTGTCGCGTTCCCAGTTCTCGAAGATCAGCTGGTGGCGTCGCGCGCCAAACTCTTCAATCTCACGTGGATCGTGACTTTGAAACGCCAGGTTGAGCATGAAGCGTTCCATGAGCTTCATGGTCGAGGCGTGTACCAGATAAGGATTGCGGTACACGTGAATGAATTTTGCGTCCGGATACAACTTCAATACCTCGGAAACTCGCCCGAGATTCGGAGGATTCTTCAGCAACAACCGACGCCCCTTCGAGGCGTACGACACCTTTCGCAGCAAATACTCAAACATCCGCGACCAGTGCGCGACGTCTCCGGATGTCGCTCCATCAAAAAGAACGGTCTGGCGAAACGTCTGCTCGGCAATTCGCGGAAAGAAATAGTTCAGGTAATGACTCATATGAGTCAACCCGGCCAGAGCAAAGTCCTCCGACATCGGTTCGTCGATGCCAAGTGGCACTGCATCCATTGGACGACTTTTCGGAAGTCGTCGATTCAGAATCCAGCGAGCCAACCATTCCCACGTCAGAAACCCACTGGGGATCGCACAATGCAGCATTGTGACACTGGCAAACTGCGGGTCCTGAAGCATCAGGTTGTGCATATTCGTCGTCCCGCTCCGCCAGTGCCCGATGATGAAAACGGGCGGCTCGGTGAGCCTGTGACGAGCAACGGGCAGCCCAAATCGCAGTCGCTCGAACACGCGAATCGGAATCGTCGCAATGATGAACAGAGTAATCCGGAAGGCTCGTAAGCGATGGCCAGGCTCAATCTGACCGCCGTACCGCCACAGCAATGTCAGCCAGTTGCGCAGTGTGGAAAAGTGCAGAATGTGAGGAAGTCGCATTCGCGATTCGTCAGAAGCCATGAGTCCCGCAAATCCTGTTGAGTGTGCTCTGGCCTAAGGAAGATCAAGACGCATGTCGTTGCTGCCGTCTGTGATCTCAAACACCAACTCAGCCGGGGACAACTTCGCGTCGTCCACCGTGGGGCCCGGAGCAACAGCTCCCATGTCGGTCACGGCCACATGATACTTTCCGGGGACCGGGCCGACATTCGCAGCAATGGCGAATTGACCATTGCGAACCATCGCCCAGCCTACCGGTGCATTCCTGTCGTCAGGCTTCAACGCGACCGTGCCGAACTTCAGTGGTTCGCCTTTCAGTTTGATCATTCCCGTGACCGCCTGACGTTTCCCTGTTGTCAGCAGGCCGCTTTGCGTAAGCCAGGTGCCCGCCGCATGAATCCATTGCCCCAGTGCCGGATGCTCATTCGCCAATCCAACGCCGTGAGGCCCCTGCTGGTAAATGTGCAGCTCGGCGGGAACTCCGGCTTTGTGACATGCAGCATAGAATGCCAGACTGTTTTCCGGAGGAACCCCGGTGTCTTCAGACGTGTGAAACAGAAACACCGGAGGCGTCTCTTTGGTAACCTGAGTATCATTCGAAAGACTCTGCAACTGTTCGTCGGTGGCTTTGTCGCCCAGCAGGTTCTTTGCCGATCCCTTGTGAGCATAATCTGCGACAAAGCTGATCACGGGATAACCAAGGATTCCGAAGTCCGGTCGACAACTTTGCTTATCAATTGCATTCTCAGCCGTCGAATCCCCTGCGTCAAAATGAGTCACCGCGGTAGACGCCAAATGCCCGCCGGCCGAGAAACCCATAATGCCCACACGATGCGGATCAATCCCAAACTCACTCGCACTGGCTCGCACCAGCCGCAGGGCTCGCTGAGCATCCTGGAGCGGAATCGGATGCCGATAAGGACTCAGTCGATACCGAAGCACGAATGCCGTCACGCCGATTCGATTAAAATACTTCGCGGGCTGGACGCCTTCATGATCTGTCGCATGAATTGAATAGCCGCCACCCGGGCAGATGATCACAGAGGCGCCATTCGGATTCTTTGTCGCCGGATAGATCCAAACACCGGGCTTGTCCGCATCCTTGTCACCCATCGCTTCTGGAGCCCCGTTGGACCAGAGCAGCCGAAACTCGGGCTCGTCAGCGGCCTCTGTAAAGGCACTCGTGAATACCATGATTGTCATCACTATCGTTGATGCAAACGCTGTTCTCATCTTGAAGTTCGCTCCGGAAACATGACGATTCGCAGACTTCGGTCAGGGATTTGTTGTGGGCACGTCCACGATTGAGGTCATGATCATAAAGACATCTTCTGGAATCACCCGGCCTCAATTTTTCCGCTCGAAAAGCAATCCGCTCTTCGGGAGGGATCTTAGCTACGAACACAACAATCAGAAGCGAATCCGGCCCCTGTCATGTCGACCGTGCGAAAGAAATCTATGATGGCCAATGGCGTCCGCCCTTCCCGCTTGACCGCATTTCCTGTCTCCCATTCCCCATGTTCGGCCTCAATTTCTCAAACCCCGTGCGTCTCAATCACGACACTTTCGCCAATTCTTTAACTGCCGTTCGATCGGGCTCATTGATGACCGGCACTTTCCATTACCATGCGACGCCCTTTGAAGGATCGTTCGTTGAGCAACCTTGAACGATGCCACCCGAATTGCTCTTTTGCCACCGCCGGCTGGACTGTCTTCCTGATGGACGTCAACGATTATCTGATCGACCATACTAAACTCGAATGGCACAAGATGTTGTCGGCCTGGTCGTGGTTATTGGACGATGAGGCCGAAATTGAGCCATGGCTGATGAATCGTTTTGGCGACCTGTTCTTCCTCGACGAAGACGGCGCAGTTCTGTGGCTGAATGTGACGGACGGTGAACTGTCCGAAGTCGCCGAGAACGCCGATGAGTTCTTCGCGATGCTGGAAAGTTCTGTCGATGGCTCGGATGAAGAGGATGCGGACGACGCTGCCGACTTCGAGGACGAAGATGAGCCCGAAGACAATGCAGAAGACTGGTTCCTGATGGGTATCGTCGATGAAGCGGTTGAAGCAGGTTTAAAACTCGGCCCTGGTGAATGTTATGGCTTCAAAACTTTGCCGATTCTCGGTGGCGACTACGTGCCGGACAACCTGTACGTCTCGACGGTAGAAAAATACTGGTCCTTCTGTGGTTACGTCCATGCTCAGATCGACGGCCATCCGGACGGTGCCGAAATCGAGATCGATATTCCGGAGCGATAGAGCGGAGCTTTCGAGATGCAGTTTGTCTCTGTGATCATGCCCTTTCTCCTGCTGACGTCTGCGTTTTTGACAGTTGGCATTCCCGGGAAGGCAACCTGCGAAGGACTCTACCCGAAACATCTTCAGGGAGTCTGTGTCGATGATGAATTCATCTACTGGTGCTTCACAACTGAACTTGTAAAAACAGATCGCTCCGGCAAGAAACTGAAGCAGACTCCCGTGGCCGACCACCATGGTGATCTGTGCCTGCACGCAGGACGACTTTATGTAGCCGTCAATCTGGGTAAGTTCAACGATCCACTCGGGAACGCAAACTCGTGGGTCTATGAGTACGATGCGGAGACGCTTCAGGAACTGGCTCGCCACGAGACTCAGGAGGTGTTCCACGGTGCTGGTGGAATCGGCGTAAGAGACAATGCCTTCTTCGTGGTTGGCGGATTACCAGAAGGAGTGCAGGAGAACTTCATTTACGAATACGACTCCAGCTGGAGATTTATCCAGAAACATACCGTGAAAAGTGGTCACACGGATCTCGGGATTCAAACTGCGACGTTTGCGCACGATCGATGGTGGTTTGGCTGTTACGGGAGGCCCCAGATTTTGCTGGTCGCTGATTCCGACTTTAGAATGCTGGGCCGATACGAATTTGACTGCTCACTGGGAATCGCCGGGCTGTCGGATGGACAACTCCTGGTGGCCAATGGGAAGTGTGAAAAGGACCAGGGCTGCAGCGGGACTGTGAATGTCGCAATCCCGGATGAAACTCGGGGCCTTCGAATGCTCGACACGACATCAAAGGATGTTCGATGAGCCTTCAGCCCGGCCGCTATCGCCACTACAAAGGCAAAGATTACATTGTGCTCGGTATTGCTCGGCATAGCGAAACCGAAGAGCAATTAGTCGTTTATCGCACGGACTATGGTGACCGCAGTCTCTGGGTAAGACCGCTCGTGATGTTTCAGGAGTCGGTCGAGATCGATGGTCGCATACAGGCCCGCTTTCAGTATGTCGGGCCGGATTGAATCCATAGTAAGCGCAAAGTATCGTCGTGGCTGTTAAAGCTCCGATAACCTGCCATGAAGCAAAGCTCGGCCCGCTCTGAGAACAACCGTGCTCTCACTCATGCGTCAATACGATGGCATCTCACACCCGCCGGTAGTTTGCATGGGCTGAATTCTGCTAGAATCCACGCCGGGCCGATCCACACCTCTTGTGCATAAGACCGTTTTGTCGACATTTGTTGCACTGTCTCACAAGTTAGGTGGTGGACGGCGAGGCTTCAGCCATGCATCTCTCAAACTCGGAGAAAGAACCAATGTGCCAGTTCAGAGCCTGCCTTGTCGCGATGATCGTTGCTCTGCTCTCCACTGCAGCGCCGAGCGACGTCACCGCATGCACCGGTGTCACCTTGAAAGCAAGGGATGGTGCAGTCGTGTATGGCCGCACCATGGAATGGGGATCTTTCGACTTGAACTCGCAAGTCGTCATCGTCCCTCGCGGCTACAAGTTCACGGCTCATACCCCTGATAAGAAGCCCGGTGTTACCTGGGAAGGCAAGTATGGGTTCGTCGGCCTGGATGGCCTCGACTTTGAGGTCTACCTTGACGGGATGAACGAGAAGGGCCTCGCCGTCGGAGGGTTCTACCATCCGGGCTTCGCCGACTATCAGCCGTACGACTCCAGTAAGGCGAGTGAATGCATGGGTCCCGGCGATGTCATCGCCTATCTCCTTTCAACTTGCGCGACAGTCGAAGAGGCGAAGGCCGCGATCGCGAAGGTTCGCGTCACGGCGGTGGTTGCTCCCCCCATCGGCATGGCCCCACCCGCACATTACCTCGTCACCGAACCTGGCGGCAAGGCCATCGTCATCGAGTATCTGAAGGGGGAGTTGACCTTTTTCGACGCGCCGCTCGGCGTGATTACTAACGCGCCGACCTACGACTGGCACGAAATCAACCTGCGGAACTACCTCAATCTCTCCGCCGTCGCATTGCCAAGCAAGAAGATCGAGGACATGAACTTCGCGCCGCTCGGAGGAGGCAGCGGGATGATCGGCTTGCCCGGGGATTTCACACCTCCATCGCGATTTGTCCGCGCAGTGGCGTTCTCCAAATCAGCACGGTCCACAACTACGGGAGAGGAAACGGTCTACGAGTTATTCCGCATCCTGGACAATTTCAATGTGCCGCTCGGAGCCGCCGAGGGCGAAGGGGAAGCCAAGACGAATGGCATGCGGAGTTCCACGATTTGGACGTCCGTCTGGGATACGAAGAACAAAGTCTTGTATTACCATACTCAGAATAACCGTCGAGTCCGCAAGGTCGATTTCGGCAAGATCGATTTCGATACGGTTGACGAAAGACTGCGATTTCCCCTCGACAAACTGAAGTCACAGGACATCGAGGACGTCACGCCGATCAGCAAGTAACCGACAAAGCTGAGTGCCGAACCATGCGTTACGATAGAACGACGCCCTTCCGGGGAATCCGGCCGACGAGGACGTGCCCTTCGTCGGCCACCGCAAGAAGGAGGCATTACTGCAATTGCCGCTACATTGCCATGGCTCACAGCAGCAGCAGAAACGTTCCTTCGACCTGAACAAAGGCGTCTGTCGTGTTCTGCTTCTGGCCGACCCGGCAGTTCTCTTTCATCGACACCCAATTGGCGTGCGATGCCCTTGAGGTTTCCGCCTGCTGAAAATGCCGAGCGGACTTCGGCAAGGATTCGGATGTCCTTGAGTTCGTCATAGAACCGACTGCTGCTGTCTTGTATGATCTCCAGCGACTGCGATCCTTTGATTGAGTTCGGCGACTGCTGCCAGGCGTGCCGAATTTGGACGGGTGAAACTGCGAAGAAACGAGCGGGCCGATTCGCTAAAATCGGCCCGCTTCTTTTGTCACTACCTTGTTACGGTCGCAGCGTTCGAGCCACGATCACCCGAGGGCTTTCGAGACTTATTGACTGCGGTCGAATCGGTGCCCAGCTGCGGCACCAGTTCCCAGATGGCAATGCGGTTGCCGTGTTGACCATCGCGGGGTGTGTTCACAATCTTGACGATGCGAATCACGCCCCGAAGTTGAAGACCACGAAAGGCAGGAGCAACAAACTTCATGCAGTCTGGTGGAATCTCGAGCAAGATATGCACATCGTCTGCACAGACATATTGCTGCGTTTTCAGCAACTTGAGGATCAACTGTGCAATCATGCTTTCAGCGTCATGCACGGTGACTTTTGTTCGTGGCACAGTCCCGGCGTCACCCTCCGGATTTGGCTTTCGCTTCCTTCGTTTCTTTGGCACAATAACACTCCTGAAATGCCGTCCGCTGACTCTGATGAGTTTCCAGCCCTTTTGAGTTTTTGGACGGCGGGGAAAATGGGCTCCCTCGAAATGAGGGGGCCCTGCTTCATTTCGTGCCAGTGATCCGTCGCACTAACGCTGCCAGAATGCGGACAGCGGGGATTGCGATGAGACCTGCCAGCACAATGATTTCGTGCGGCGGCGTCATCGACTTTGGTCGACAAGCCCAGCGGCCTTGAGTTCTTCGGTGGTCACTTCTGCGATCACCAGTTCCTGCTGCCGGATGCGTTCCAGCGTTGCGGCGGTGACCTTGTCAAAGAATTCTTTGACCATCGTTTCATCTACGTGCGGCGTGCGTCCAACATCGACCACTTCCAGCTTGATGCGTTCGCCATTGAGACCGGCGAGCCCTTTTCGGTGCCATCTCCAGAGCGTGCTGCAGTTCAGCGTCTTTCCGTCCGGGGACTGTAGTATCAGTCGCCCTCGTGACAAATTCAGGGGAATCAACGTCGCGGTGACCATTACAAAAACCTCCGAGCAATTGTTGTAATCACCATTCAACATGAACGGCGATCAATGGCTGGAGTATGCAATTCACGGCAATCAGATGTAAAAATCAGTCCGCTGATTCTGGCGGACGGACTGCGGACGGACTGCTTTGAAGTTCTTTAAGAAATCGAGTTCTGTATCGAGTGAAGTTGTCGCCCCCCAGTGTTTTTCCGTATTGAACCCGAATCACCTTGCTCAGGTTTTCGCGTGAAGGCTCAATGTTCGCCGTCTCCAGGCTTAACCATGCAGTGCGGTATTCATCAAAGGATGCGGTTTTGCTACTCCGCTTTTTGCTCGTTCCTTTCTGTACGGGCTCCGCAGCTGAAATTAGTTTTCGCAGACAAAGCCACTTCGAAACCTCGATAATTGAGTCACTCCACCGGCATACAGCGATGGTGAACTTTTCCCAATCACCCTCAGACGTTGAAGCCATAGCGTCGCGTATTGCATCAATGGCCAGCGGTGGATTCACGCCTTCACGTTGAATCAGCCGGATGGACAGCAGCAGCTCGAGCATTTCCCAACGAATCAACATCCGGTCCGTTGCATCTATTCCTTCTTTCAGCCGGACCGTTATCGCTTTATTCGGCCCCAACGTGAAAAACTCCGTGTGGCTCATCACTTTGTTAAAGCTATCGACAAACCCATGCAACATTGCATCTGGCGACAGAATCCATTCGGCTGCAAGACGGACAGACGATGGAGGTTCATCCGGAACAACTTCAGACATCCGCAGTGCGAACGGGAAGTGGGGAAAGTAATCTTTCTCAGACTCGAATTGCTGGTCTTCACTGTCGGCGAAATCAGATTGCATCGCTACGACTCCCGAAAGTCATTCACGCGTGAGTGAGAAGAAACAGAGCAGACCATTGCTTGATTACCATTCGACAGCAAATCCAGCTCTGCGGACGGATGGAGAAAACCTACTGATATGGCTTCTTGGACAGCATCTCTATTCTTTTCTTCATCAGGTTTAAACGTTCCGATCCAACCCGAAGGCCGATACTCCGCAAGTAAGCACCGATCTGTTCTCTGGTCGGCTTTCCTCCCTGTCGTTCAATTTCCTTCATTGCAAGTTCAACATCTTCAAACGTTGCCGGGTTCTGCTTCTTTTCATCGCCGTCCGTCTCTTCAGGTACTGGAAACCGAAACTCCACCCAGAGTGAGAATGAGGCGACCTCTTCGCGAACCTCTTCGATGACTTCGGCAATCGCATTCTTGTCCCCGCTACGCCATGCATCGCCAAGTTTGACAAAGACAGCGAATGTGAATGGACACGATGGAATCAATGAACTCAAAAGCCGGTAGTATCTTCCTGATTGAATGAGTGGCGAGAATGACCAAAGGAGGAAATTCCCCGCATACTGCTCGTCCGTGCGAACGGAGTCATTGACGGTGATCAATTTCGCAAAATCTTTTGCGAGCGTTCTCGCCAGTACGTGTGGATTCTTTGCGTAGTATTCCACTTCGGCAACATTGTCCAAGGCGTCGGCGGGGCACTCTCCAAACACTATGTGCCAGGCATCTATCGCATTCAGGCTGTAGCCGGGAGTATACGATTCAATGGAGGGAAACCTGCATTCCTCAGAATCATCGCTACTCATACTCCGACTCCCGAAAGTCATCCCCGAAAATTGAACAGCAGGGCAGGCAGTTTCGGGACTGCTCTTCGACTGGCCGGTCTAGCCCTGATGTTTCCAGTGTATCACGCTCCGTGCATCATCCAACTGCACCAATCACTCGGCGTGCGGTGTCCCAATCGACTTCGGCATAAAACAGCGTCGTGCCGGCTTCCGTGTGACCGAGAACCGTGCGTGCGGCTTCCAGGCCGAATTCCTTTCGCAGCTCCGTAGCGGCGTTGTGTCGCAGGCGATTCGGGGACCACAGATCGACTTTGGCCAGCTTACAGGCTCGAGCAATCGCCTTCGTGTAACTCTGCCGATGATAGCATGCTGGAGCCGTGCGAATCGGATCCTCTTTTGGCTGACGAGCGGCCTGACTGGGCGTCATAGGACTCTGCCGATTCCGCACCGTCTTTCCGGTAGTACTGGCGTGCGTGATCGACGAACAGAATTGCCAGGCGGGAAATCGCCAGCGTTTCCATGTCCGCATCAAACGTGCCTCCGAGCCATTTGGCAATCAGGGATTCGTAACGATTGTGGGACTGCGGAGAATCGAAGTCTCCGAGGTAGTGAAATTTGCCGGAAATGCGGACATAAGCTTGTCCGGTCGGCTTGTGAAGCAAGTACTTCGGCGGTCTCTTTTTCATCAGTGCGGCACCTGAAAAGGTGTAGTGAAACGTGTAGTAGACCCATTTCACGCCGCACTGCTGAGACTCAGCAGGTTTCCACAAACTGTGGAACGACAAGTACTTAAGATGTGTAAGAAAAAGTCGGGGCGACACGATTTGAACGTGCGACTTCCTGCTCCCAAAGCAGGCGCTCTAGCCAAGCTGAGCTACGCCCCGATGTGTTTGGATTCACTTTGACTGTTACATCAGAGTTTTACCAGGACACTTGCTGAAGACAACAGGTTCAGTGAAGAACTCGCTGCCCGCGGCGGGGCGGAGTGTAGCGGGCATGGGTTTACGTTTCCAGAGTTCTGTGCCCCGATGATGGGGGAAGTTTCTAGGATCGAGAAGACTTTTACTCTGCTGCGGCAAAAGCTGCTGAATTGCCCGGAAAACACGTCGTTTATGCCGACGAATGAAGCCTCGCCCATGAACCACGCCCCGTTTTCACCTCAAAAGAATCTGGCTGGATGGCCGTCTATCATCAGGATTCTGACAAATTTTCAGAGGACTCAGAACTCCGACGAGCCAATGAAACGCAAATTCCATTTCGGAACCCGCGTCTTCTTAGAACCGCGCCTGCCGCTGGGAGAGATATTCAACCAACGCCTTGTCGAACGGCATGCTGGTATCGAGCGGTACGTAATCTGCGCCAACAGTTTGGCAGGTCGTGCGAAAGCGTTCTCGAAGGTCACTCACCGCCTGCAGATACTCGGCTCGAATCCCCGCCGCATCCACGATTTCGTGATCGTCGGTTTCGGGCTCCAGCAGATCGACACTGCCCGAGAACGGAAAAGTCACTTCGGCTTCATCCAGAATGTGAAACACGATGACGTCGTGGCCGCGAAAACGCAGCATGCGGATGGCGTCGATGATCTCATCCTGATCAGCCAGCAAATCAGACATCAGCATCATCAGGCTGCGATGGCGAATCATCGAGGCGACTCGTCGCAGGTTGCCGGCAATATTGGTCGTCCCGGTGGGTTTGCACCGCTGGAGAATCGAAAGAATATCACCCAGTTGTGAACGTCGGCTTCGCGCGGGAAGGCTGGCTTTGAGTTCATCGTCGAACGTCATCAGCCCAACCGGATCCTGTTGATGAATCATCAGATAGCTGATCGCGGCCGCCAGACAGATCGCGTAATCAAACTTCGTAAGATCCTGGCGATAGGTGTAACCCATGCTTCTCGACAGATCCATCAGCAGATAGCCGGTGATATTCGTTTCGGCCTGATATCGCTTGATGTAGATTCGATCAGTACGAGCAAACACCTGCCAATCAATATCTTTCGGATCATCGCCTGGTTCATATCGCCGATGCTCACTGAATTCGACACTGAAGCCCTGAAACGGACTGGCGTGCAGTCCTGAAAGCAGCCCTTCCACAATAAACTTGGCGCGAAGGTCCAGGCGAGCAATGCTCTGGATCACAGCAGGCTTCAGGTATTGTTCGGCTGATGACATGGACGGGGCTCAAACTGCTGGCGAGTGCGTTGTCATGGCTAGGTGAACAGCGCCCTGTTCGGCTCCCTTACAAGCCCGAAGCGCGAGCGAGTAAACACTGTTCGACTCATTCCCTCGCTGGCGCTTCGGGCTTGTATTCTCAAGGGTTTTCTTGAACATGCCGCTGTCCAGCTAATGGTTGGGTTGACGTTCTCAGCCGGAACCAGGTGGCGTCCGATTCTCGCCGGGGAAACCCTGCAAAAACAACCGGGGGCTACCGCCCGGCGGCTGATAAAATGACTAAGGCAACAACTTACTAACCTGAAGCAACTTCGGACAGCACCTGTTCAGCAACATAAATTGGCAGTGTCGGCTGGTGATGGACGGCCATGGCGATCGCATCGCTGGGGCGGCAATCGATGTTGTGAACCGTGTCGCCCACTTTAATTTTCAGGATGGCGTAGTACGTATGGTCCTTCATCTCCGTGATGACGACCTCTTCGATCCTGCCACCTAATGTTTCGACGATGTTCTTCATTAACTGATGCGTCATCGGACGAAAAGGCGGTTCTTCGAGCAGCCTTCGATTAATGATCTGGACCTCGAACTGCCCGATCAAAATCGGAAATGTACGAGTCCCACCGACCTCACGCAGATAGATGGCCTGCTGATCATTTAATTCGGAAACGATGACTCGACTGAGTTCCATCTGCGCAAACACTGGGAAATGCTCCTGAGATTCCAAGTAAAAAATTCGAGGCGTCGCCAGCGAGTGGCTAACAGGATTCCATCCTGCGCGTCATCGCCGGGAGGCAATACTCAACAATGCAAAGCTTCTGGCACATTCCATGGGCCACAAACGTTCGCGAGCAATCCCACCTGAGAAACAGCGGCTGGCACACGGAATGTGCCAGCCACTCTTTGAACGGAACGGCATCGCCACGAGTCGACTCAATCAACAATCTGCTGGCGGAGTATTGACTCAGTTACTAACCAGCAAGATAGCAGTTTACGGCAGTCGACGAACCCTCAGATTCTTGAAATAGACCTTGCTCTTTGGATCATGAGCCTGCAAAGCAAAAGTCCCCTCGCCCAGACGCCGCTCGAAATCATCCGAGAACGCTTCTTTGCCTTCTGGTTCGCTGTAGTCAACAGTCGTCTTGTCGTTGACTCGAATGACAATATGCTTGCCTTCAACCTTGATGTACGTTTTGTACCATTCGTTGTCTTTCAGGCCCGGGTTGTCGACATCAACGACGCCGTAAAGACTGCCGGATTTCTTTGGGTCGGACTGAGTCACGTTGACCTGGCACTCCAGACCGTAACGAGGCCAACCTGTGTCCTGGAATTTCGTGTGAAAGTAGATCCCGGCGTTGCTGCCCGGAGTTGTCATGACGTCGCACTCGAATTCAAAGTTCTTGAACGGTTTGCCGTCACCTTCATAAAAAAGGTGACTACGTTCACCAACACAGACGAGCTTTCCGTCTTCGATCTTCCATGATTCTTTGTTCTCGTTCACTTTCCACCCGTCGAAAGTGCTCCCGTCCCACAGATTGGTCCACTCGCCCTTGTCATCGCCCTGAACGGACGTCACAAGCAGACAGGCCAGAAGGCCAAGAATTGCGCCACGAATCATCATTGAGTTCCTGAAATAAGGGAAATTGGTGGATGTCGCGACGACGAAGCATCGCAACTCCATCAAGACTACCGAATCCCGCGATCGGATTCCATGCACTCTGTGTTCGCCATCCGGTCCGAGCGTAGTCGCAAATTTCGGGAGGTCTCGCTACCCGGCTCACCTTGCCCCATGTTTCTTCAACGCAGCATGATGGTCATGGAGGGAAAGAATCAAAGTTTCGACGTCGCGACAAACACTTGCCTGCCACATCGTTTGCTTGCCACATTGACCGTTCAACCTGCATCCGAGGAAGCCGCCGCGACCAGCCTGAGCTCTCATCCATTCTGCCACTGGACTGATCGCATGTTAACAATTTGGAGTTCTCCATCACCTTCGACTGATCCCACTTCACCGTGTCTCCTCGCAGGTGGCACCGCGGCCTGAGAACTCACATCAAGACGTCACATCATCAAGACGTCACATCAAGAAGTTGCAGCACGCTCCTTGAGCACCCCCAGCACGCAGACCTTCGGAGAATCTGCCCCTCCCGTCGACGCGACCGTTGGCAAGCGGTATCCTGCCGTGAGCGAGACAACCGGTGCCCGAACAGGCCTTGAACCCTTACGAACAGTCATTCAAAGCAGAACGCGGCTGCTGATCTCGAGACGCCCGGCGTTAAGGCTCTTCTTGATGAAGTGCGTTTGAATTTTCCCCGGAAAAACAAAGCAAGCTGAACTACACTACTGGCTCGCAAAGTTTTGATTTTCGGGTTACCGGTGGATCCTATGTTCGCCGACGGAGCGGCGAATCTACGTAGTCGAGCCGCTCCGTCGGCTCGCATTGAACCCTAAATCTGGTTCTTGACAGAACACTCCGCTCAGATCGAGCGAACGGAAATACGGCAGAGTCAAACAGCGGATTACCGACAATCAGCGGCAACGCAGGAACGGCTTTCCGATAAGATGTCGCTGCGGTCCACCGCGCAAGCGAGTTCGCCATCATTCTGATTTCATAAAAACCACGTCCACGCAAGGGAAACATTCGATGGATCCAATGCTCCTTCACCAAAGACTGAATGCACTCGAGAAAAGTTCTGTCTTTCACAAATCAAACTCCCAACGCCGTGTTTCTGATGAAACAGAGTTGGACCGGGAAGTGGCAAATCGAGTGGACGTTCTCGAATACAATCTCTCGCGAGTCCTGCTGATCCTTCAGACACTCATCGTGGCGTGTCGCCAGAAGAATGTCTTCACGGAGGCCGAGTTCGACGCGTTGCAGCAGCAAATGGATATTGCGGACGGGCAGGCTGACGGAACAATGGCTTTCGAGTCCGTTGCTGGTTTTCAAGAGAAGCCGGAACAGACGAGCTTCTTTTCTTTTCTTCGGAACATGGACAGCTCGCCAGACTCATCAGACACCCTTGGCGAATTTCTGTCGAAACTCAACGGTATGGATCAGCCTGAGTGAGTAGCCAGCGTCCACGAATTCATGTCTGCGTTTTTCGCCGACAATATGAAGAACGCAGTTTTGCGTGCCACTCGCGCCTTGCGGTCCGCCAAGAAAATCAATGTCCCCTGCGCTCAACTCATCTGAAAACGACGTGCCAGGCGAGTCGACACACAAGAGCCACGATCACCACCAAATACATTGTGCGTTTGATAACCGGAGTCATTTCTTGTGCCCTCCCACCGGATACCGCGTGCCTGACAACGGTGACCAAACGACGTTCATCAAAGTCGCCTGGGAACATGCTGAGGAGGTGGGGCCTCCATCGCGTGTCTCGGGTAAAGGTTTCGAATCTTTTACGGAGGTTACTTGTTCTTGAGAAGTCGGCAGTTCCATGTTCCATCCCAGAAGTCGAATGGCGAAGACCGAGATTGATCGAAGCCCATGTTTCGCAAACAAACGCACTCTTGGCAACTGGAATCCGCAACGCGACATAGAATCCCGCTTTAGCTGGATTTAGCCGCCACAAATGTGGCAACGGA
This sequence comes from Planctomycetota bacterium, assembly GCA_052034165.1. Taxonomy (GTDB): domain Bacteria; phylum Planctomycetota; class Planctomycetia; order Planctomycetales; family Planctomycetaceae; genus SXXK01. Next base: position 22,384 of record JBPOIW010000372.1, read on the forward strand.
ATCGATCCTTCCGGTTTTAACAATTCCTCCGATCGTAGGCACAGTATTTGGGCCGGATGAGTTGGTGGCAGACGCCATTCCTTCTGTTCACAATGGATTCAAGCTTCTTTCTGCTGGTCCGTGGCTCCGGGTTACCGGGTACGCGAAACAGCGTCGCCTGCACAATGAAAGTGGCATTTCGCTCAGATCGGGAATTCACCGACGTTTTGGCCCCGTCTTCTGGTGCCGAAATACGCTGCAACCAAATTCTTTAAAACTCACCCACAACGTTGCCATCATTGCGAGCACCGAGATTTCGCCACGTATTGAGATCGATGTTCTCACTGATTGAACGGACAGAACCATCCATCAGCAGGGCCGAGACAATCCCCGTGTGAAAACTCCGAGCCGTCACGGCAGCAAACGTCGGCTTCGAAAGCCCAGCCGCATTGCGTTCTTTGCGAGAGATGATGTTTCCCTCGACAGCCGGAGTACCGCCGGAGGCAGCCGCGATTATTGTTTTTGCGTTGGGAGTGAATGTCGTTGTGAACCCCGTTTCATGGATCTTTCCATCAACCCATTCTGTATGTCCAGTCAGGCTGATCGTGCCGGTCACGAGTGATGTCAAGTCCAGAGACGTTGGCGGAGTGGCAACAGCTGGATCAACACCGCCTCCGTTCGGGGTGTACGCCTTCACTTCAGAAAACCCCAATGTGTTGCTCAAACCATCGGTAAAGTCTCGATCCGAAAACCGGCTGTTCGGAGCAAACGCTCCATCACCGCTGTCGACACCGTCAGCAAAGGTTGCTCGGGCTGTAAAGAATCGCCATGTCCCGCCGTTGAAGGCATAGTTGGTCGGAAAGTGAGTTGCCGCAGGAGCTACCCCAACTCGGGCAACGGCTTTGGTCTCACTTGGACAGATGTACGACGGCACCTGGAGTTGCGTGATGCCGTTGGTTGAGTTCGGCGACACGCTGTAAGCCTGAGAAAGGTCTGCCAGGGCGAACGCATTGGCCTGCTCCATGTACGGCAAAATCCTCGCATGAATCGACCACGTTCCACCGGTGGCCGCGCCCACACAGTATGACGGAGGAAATGCCGACTGAACGTCGAGATAGTTGTGCAGAGCAAGTCCAATCTGCTTGAGATTATTCTTGCACTGAGTTCGACGGGCTGCCTCGCGAGCCTGCTGCACCGCTGGCAGCAGTAACGCAATGAGAATCGCGATAATTGCGATCACAACCAACAGCTCGATCAGTGTAAACCCGTTAGCCCGTGACAAAGGACGAAGTCGCATCGAATACCCCTTAAGCAAGAAATCCCCGGAAGGCGCATTGCCCTCCATTTGGGTTCGTGCTGGGCTTGGCTGGCTACCTGACCATGTCACTGGCTGGCTGGTGCCTCAGCAAATACGGCAAATCACTCAGTTCACACAATAAAACACCAAGTGATACTGAGATTCAGTCTCAGAATAGTACTGTTAACCCTGAACGATTCAAAGCGTCGTTCCTGGTTCGAACTCAGTTTTCCGAAACTTCGAAAAGAGACTGTCAGACGGGGTTTATCCGGGTGCCTACAGCCCCACGAAGTCAATCGCCGCCTCCAAAAGAGCAGTGCCGTTTGGATAGCCGCCCATTCAATACGATGGCCGACGATCAACTCAGAGTTGACGACTTCACGACTGGCCGTGCGAATGTTCAGCACACCGAAGTGGAATTTTGGAAGTTGCGCTATTCGACAATCGGGGAGATCAACAGGTCGAAAACACAGGGAATTATCATGGCCCGACGCGTCACGGCCTGTTGATTTAATGGGTTTTCACAACCCGAAACGTCAGTGAGGGATAAAAGTGGCCGCGTTTTTCCACAACAATCCCTCGCTGACGCATTTTGAAGTTGCGCTATTCGACAAACAGGGAGATCAATACGGCGAAAACACAGGGAATTATCATAACCCGACGCGTCAGCGAGGGATTTACGGAAACACTGGTAAAACGCTACAGCTCAATCCCTCACTGACGTTTCGGGTTGTGATGGCGGCAAAGGCGCAACTTCAAAACTGACGCATCGAGGTTGTGAGTTTTTACGTTCTGTATGTCAAATTTTGAAGGCATCTGGCCTGGCGGGCAGGGATGAGCTGCGCTAGAAACCGGTGATGACAGACTCCATCTCACCAATTGATGTGT
>JBPOIW010000335.1:0-7208 GCA_052034165.1 Planctomycetota bacterium
ACACATCAATTGGTGAGATGGAGTCTGTCATCACCGGTTTCTAGCGCAGCTCATCCCTGCCCGCCAGGCCAGATGCCTTCAAAATTTGACATACAGAACGTAAAAACTCACAACCTCGATGCGTCAGCGAGGGACTGTTGTTGAAAAACGCGGCAACTTTTATCCCTCACTGACGTTTCGGGTTGAGATGGCGACAAATGCGCAGCTTCAAAAAGGCGTGAGCGAGGGATTTTGGGAAGAACTGTCCGAACGCGAAATCGCGATCCCTCACGGACGTCTCGGGTTGGGATTTCAGCGCCAGGTTCGTACCGGGGTTTCAGAGTCTGGGTAGGCCGCAAGCCGCCTTTTATCCGCGAGATCCGCGGTTAAGAACGCAAAGAAATTTAGACCGCAGATGATACGGATGAATCGCGAATCTGAAGGACCGCTTCGGAAGCAATAAAGATTGAGACCGATAACGCATCTGTTTAATAGCATTGCAGAAAAAGTCGTTCCCAACCTGGCACTGTCCAGTTAAGGAACCTGAGTGACCGTGATGGACTTGATGATCAAAGTTCCTTCCGCAATGAAGAAGCCGAATTTTCCAGTGGGCTCCACGGAACTGAGCATCCCTCCGTTGTGGCGATCATTCACGATCGTTGTGATGGCACCGGAGTCATCAAACGCAAACTTCATTTCGAAGAACTCATTTGGCTTCCGTACGACTGACTGAACACCGATCTCTTTGACATCAAAATCCAGCCCCATCTTGCCAACATTCACCGTATCTCCTGCGCCAAGAATGGAACTGGTGTAGCCGGAGACTGCTCCCTGGTTATCTCGAACGCGGATCGCCACCCAAGCTCTGGTATTCTCTGAGGCACACATATTCACCGTCATGATGTCGCGGGCCGAGAAATCTTTCGTCGCGAGGAATGCTGATTTATCGCCGCGACCCGTGAGCGAAATGACACCTTTCCCAAGTTGCATTTGAGTGCCACCGAGTGTCTTCCAGCCGCCGAAGTTTGCGTCATCAAGAAATGGGGGCCAAACAGAATCCAGTTCCTGCTGGATCTTCTTCGCCTGCTCATCCTGCTTGGCTTTTGAGTAGTCGCGAATTGCAAAGCGATACGACTCCAGTAGACGGTCATAGGACTTCGTCCTCTGACTCAGCATTGCGGCATCACAAAACGATGGCAGGAAACCAAAGGAGTTGTACCGCTCCATTTGAAAGGCGATGCTCTGAATACCTGCGGCCGCTCCCGCGTTTCGAGCCTGCTTCTCGGCCTTCTCCATCCGCGATATGACGATCTTGTCCAGTCGCTCCAGAACGGTCGTATGTTTACTGCGTTCTTTCTCCAGTCGCTCCTCAATTTCGTCACCGCAGAGCGGCGCAGGCTGTGGCATGACAGTGATCACGAACAACAGGAGGGCTCGAATGCACCAACGCATCAGAAGTGATCCTAAAACAGGAACATCACCGTGATTCCATCGGCAATGGGAGATCGACTGGTCATCCGGGGAGCGGTGTTCATGCAACAGGACCTGGTGGAATCAAAACCTGTCCGGTGAGGCGTGTGCTCCCACGGGAGCATGACGAGTCATAACAAACTGGACAAGCCTGCCGAGTCGAGATCCGTTGGTCGACGCTCCTCGCGGCAGATTTGTCTCATACGTCCGCTGTTTGAGCGATGCCGATCGCCTCGGCTCCGGCCCTTGCCCTTCGCAATCTCCGTTCTGGCCAATCCCCTTCAGCCACATCAAACCGACGCCGCTCTGAGACCAAGACGCGGATTCATGTAAGCCATGCCGATCATCGCTTCTGCTTGCCCTAGACCATTGACATTCAATATCGACAAAGCGATACCACTTCACCAAACAGCTCGGCACCGACGGATGACCCTCTGATTCTGAGGACCTTTAACTTTGACTCTCGTTCAATGCACCCGTTGTGGCAAAAGACGGGCTTACCGGGTTGTTCACCGCGAGGTCGCTGTCACTGATGAAGTCGTGTTTCGAATGGCTTTCGGCGGGGTCTTCTTCCCGTCTTTCGCAAGGCACTCAATGATTTCAACTTCCTCGTCACTCAGATAGCGAAATCCTTGCGGTGGATGAAACCCCGCAATCGAATTCCGAAGTTCCGTCAAAGACACCGAGGATGAATATCGTTGAGTTTTGGCAATCCAGATCCCCACGCCTTTGTCCAGGCCATCAAAGTAAGCATCGAATTCCAAATTCGAAACGGCTGCTACTTTCCGTGTGAGTTGCCAGAGGTCGTGAAGCTCGCTGGAATCGACACTCTTAACGGTAAACTTACCCAACACGGCTGCGGTTGGGACGGTCGCATAGACGACGACCTCGTCATCGGCCCTCAACTTTGGCGCACGTCGCCGCAGTTCGACTTTCTTGGTCCCGTCGAAAATAGCCTCAGCAAACCTGGGGTGGATCGAAAGCAAGAGCATAAATTTCCTCAAACACCTTCGATGAAATTGAGACTGGGGATTCGAGATTTGTACGTACGTTGTTTGCCCGCAACACTTCCTGAAAAGCATCCCACTTCACCGGCCTCAGGAGTTCCGTGTCATGGAAGCGGATTGCCATCACGTTTTTTTCGAGATCATTGCCTGCCGTCTTGAATACATCCGGCCATTCGTAGACACCCAACCGTTGGAAACGGCGAAACACAGCTTTCGGCGTGTCCACGACAACTTCCGCAATCCGAGAACAAGCGCGAATAGACATCGCCCCAGACCGTTTATCCGTGTTACTGATGTACCAGAGGATTCGCCCTGGATACTTGACGATTTGCTGTCGAGCGGAGCGATAGTACACGGATTCTGAATTGAGAGCGAGGTCAATGTCCGCTCCATGAAGTGTCTGTCTGGCAAGGTGTTCATCGAACAATGCCTCAGCAAAATCTGGTCGTATTGGCACGATGAAATTGTGTTGCAGAGATGTTCGGAACTTTGCGGGCCAAAGAGAATGCTCCAGTTCGGATTCGAGGTTGGCCGTTAGTGGGTTGTTTAGGTTGTCTGCGAAACTCCGTACGATCGGATCTTGGATCTCGGCCCACTCCACAATCTTTGCCAGTTCAACTTGTGTGTGGATCCCGCTGATTGTCAGTTTTATCCAACCATTTGGCCCTTCACGAAAACCGATGTCTTCACATGCTGCTTTTTGAAGAGGTGCCATCTCAGATTCCGAGATGATCAATCCGGAACGTTTTCTCTTAACAACATCACGCAGCAGCGTCGTCAGAATTGCACGTGACAGTGTGCCCGTCAAATTGGCTGCAGCAACTCGAAATAACGGCACTTGATGAAAATCTGATTGTGTATCGACGACGTAGAACGCCACAATCTCGCCGGTTGCGAACGAGATTTGTTCACATGAATATCGAAGTGGATCGGCAAAGAACTGTCTCAATCGAGTTTGCAAGTCGCGCTTGGATTCATTCGGACCCACAATCGCATCAATCACTATGTCTTCAACAACGGAAACGCGTTGATGCAGGACTTGTTTTGTCCCAGCCAGGAGCGTTCGTTGATATTCCTCTTCTCGAGCCAGTTCGTCCAAGCGTGCAATTAGTTCCGACGGACCCACAATAGACAGGCCTGTTGCCGCGTAGATGGCCTCTGCGTATTCTAACACAGGGCCGTCTCGTGAAATGAACACCTTTGCTCCAGCAGCGACTGCTCGAATCAAATGCCGGACGTCGGATTCATCGCGAGGTGTTTTGCTTGCAGGGAGTAATGGCTTCAAGTGAGCTTCCGCATTCCTGTACGCCAGTGGTGAGCAGGTCAGCCGGTGGTATGCTTCGGCATCAGTATACCGGGCGACACGCTTGGCATTATCGGGCTGCCGATTGAAGTCATTGAATATTTCGTCCGTGATGCAGAGTTGCAACTCACCTTGCAGCCAGTCTGCGCAAAGTCCGAGTGATTCGGTATTTCGCCTATCAACAATGTCAATCAGCACGTTTGCGTCGATCACCGCTTCCAGCACGCGGGACTGCGATCGTTTAGACAGGAGTGTCGGTTTCCCGTAGTCCATTGCCCAAACTGTCAAGATGCTTCCAGCGAGGGCACGACCACGACGTTCGCCGATTGGCACAAACCCAAGCTTCGGCCAAAGCGCGGATACCGCAAAATCGCGGCGACATCTCAATTCAATGCCGTTAAGGTGCTTTGTGGATTTTATCAATTCGTCGATCAACAACCTTGAAGCACCTTTGCCACGGCAAGAATCTGCGACACAGAGGTGCACGATGTTGGCTCTGTTCCGCGAGACGCGATACATCAAATAGCCCTGCAACCCTGAAGCAACTACAAGTCCCAGAATGTGCTTCTTCTGGGCATGATCGTCAAAACCCCCATCGGGCATCATTCCCAGCGTATCGCTGTTTTTTCTCCAAAGCCCCTTTACGTCGACGAGGAGTGAGGAGCCCGGCAATACTTTCACAACCTTCATGTTGTCGGCACTCCAGAGATAGGACGAACAGCAGACCGACGAGCGAACTCACCGCAGTGCATGTTGATGAGGTTGACCCAGTACATGGTTGCACAGCAGAGCAAGAATCGCCAGCCACATGGGGGTAGTAACTGCTTGACCCACCTTCTCAGGAAGACTTACTCTTGAGATCCGACCAACCATCGCTGTAGTGCCTGCTTTATCTCATCAAGTGATCGGGTGATCAACACTTTCAAGCGATTACGGCAGTCAACTCTTGTGGAAGGAGAAGATCGTTGGTCGGCAATCGCTACCTTGGGGACCACACCAACGGATAGCTTGCTTGAGGGTCTGTATCAGGACGTCGATAGTTCTATACCACTTCACCGAACAGCTCGCCAGACACGGATGAGCCTCGATTCTGATCGGTTCGGCCAGACAACCGCTCTTTTGGAAGTCTAGTTGGCGGCGACATTTCCGTTACAGGTGGATGGCACTGATTTGATAAAACGGACCGCAGGCCATTTGGATTCTCCTAACTGCCTCCTGACAGTTCTGTTGTCTTGAGTTCCTCGGCGCTTACGTAATGGAGCTTCACCCAAGATTCCCATCTCGCAATGTCATTTCCAAAGTCTAAACCGGAGAGTTGTCGCAATTGCTGAACGGCTTCCTCAACGGACATGAATCCTCGGTCATCTTCGTCGAACTGACGCTTCAAACTGGCGATGGCAAGTTGGCCGGGGAATAGTTGAATTTCAAATTCTCTTCGTAACGCACGGCGTTCTTGCTCAGCACGGCATGGCGTTACTTAATTTCGCTATGATTTTGGGTAGCACAAGAAGAAAAGCCAGTTGCGGAGCCCCTCGTTGGGTGTCCCTCCCCATACATCGAATTGCGAATTTGCAATATCTATCAATTCTCCAGTCTCGGAAAGAACCATCGTACTGTATCCCTCAATGTGCAAGCCGAAAGGATAAAGCCTTTTGCCGTATAAAGTTGCGCAGTCGATCAAATCCATTACGCTTTCGCAGCCCATGTCGCGTGTGGCCGCGACGGGATCAATCAACAGATGCTCGACTGGAGACCCCAAAGATCTCCATCGCTCCCGATTCAACCGTAGTGCATGGTCACCGGCAGGGATTCTCAGCCCACCTAATTCCTTCCAAAGCGTTTGAATGAAATCAGGAATATCAGTCAATCCTTCGGCACGCAAAACGGTTCTCCACTCTGAGATATCGACTGTCCTCTCAGGGGTCCAGCCAAATAGTTCAAGGTGCTCTTTCAGATCGTTGTCAAAAGTGGTTGTGATATGCATTTCTAGAATCCAGTATGCTCGGGAACAGCAATATCAGGCACATCCTTGATGAAACGATCATTCAATAGAAAGGTAATGGGATCGGTAATGGTGCCATCCATCTATGTCAGTAAAAAAAACATAGGTCACACACCTTCGTTCGTCACCACGCCGCCTCAGCCCTCACTCGCCTGCAAACATGTTATAGGTGGATGGCACTGATCGGCTCTGATCGGCTTGAGTGAATTACTCGCCGAACCAACTCGCTGATGATGGCTGGCGATACTTGGCCGAACTTCACTTCAGTCGGCAGAGTTCAAATGATTTTTGATGCACCGCACGACGGATTGCGGAATCAGTTCATGATGTAAGGATCTCCCGACAATCCACCCCGCTTTCCATTTTTCGAGCAGGCGCACGTCGAACTGAATTTCGCTCGTCGCGAGTATTGTCGGGTTCCGCACCATGTTGGCAATTCCTAAATCGTTCGCGAGGTTGATGAACGGATACCTACCAGCGGACTTTAACTCAGTCCATACCGTCGCTGCTATTGATTCATAATCGCTTAAGTTCAAGTTGTACGTGGAAGAGTATCTCCTGATCAGGTCGCGGTCTTCAGATTGCGCAAGTTCTTTTGCATAAGAACATTTAAACCGCCACTGCAGACCGGTTTCCTCAAAGATATAGAGATCTGAAGTTTTCGAATTGAGGATCGTAGTCAAGCCTTCGCGATTCGAAACGACCCTGATCCAGCTGCACTGTAATAGAGATCGTTTCCTGTAATCGGACCATTTTCTTCCCCACTCTGACCGAACAAGGCATTCGATGTGGCACGGTCCGTAAGCACAAGCGCCCAACGCCCCATCTCCTGTCAGGAGAATAGCGGTTTCGAGTTCGTCATCCTGGCCTTCAAGGCCAAGCACAATTTGTTTGCACAAAAAACAGGATGGCAACGTATTCTCCTGAATCAAGAAAGAATCGATTACTGCCAGCCTCGCTATCTCCGAAACACTGAGCCAAAAGGTAAAAAGGTAATGGTGCGGTAATGGTGCCATCCATCTATGGCAGTAAAAGAAACATAGGCCACACACCTTCGTTCTTCACCACGCCGCGTCAGCCCTCACTCGTCAGCAAACAGGCGTCTTGACGAGCTGATACTGATCGCGCGATTGTGGCCGCGGGAGTCGGCGTGAGTTGACATGGACTTCGGTCGACCAACACTCGAACGAAACCACTTGCGGAAATTCACGACGCACTCGACCCACAACTCTGCCGAGACTCCCATTCGTTCCATGATGGGTTCCAGATCGGCCGGCATTGAGCCTCGCTTGTCGGTTCGCACTTGCCGAGCAGTCCAGTCCAGCAAGGCCAGGTATTCCCCAAGTCCAAGAGACAGAAACCCCTTGTTCGACGCACGACGCTCTGTCTTCTTCGCTCTGACAGCCTGACGCTTCGGCTCCAGAGGAATCGGTGACAACCAACCAGC
>JBPOIW010000308.1:0-9225 GCA_052034165.1 Planctomycetota bacterium
TTGGGGTGGTCGAGCATCGCGACAATTCGCATCTCCTGCTTGAACCGAGCCGCTGCTGACTCACTGGTACTACGATTGGGGCGGAGAAGCTTGATTGCGGTCGGACGATTGAGTGACTTCTGCAGACCAAGATAGACGTCACCCATTCCCCCACGCCCGGCATGCTTCTGCAAACTGTATTGGCCGAAATCGCAAGGTAGCTTCAAACGCGGCTGTATGTCTGAGCCGCCGCCCAACATTTCTATGATCCTGGTGTCCCCCATAGATTGCTGAAGGCTCAGTTCACGCTGGGCACGAGCGATGTCCGCAGGCGTCGTGCCTCGCAGCTCAGGAAGCAAACTGTTAGGCGAATCTTCGATCGAATCAAGAGCCGTCTGACACGCCCCGCATTGTTCGACATGATCAGCAAGCTCCGCTGTGACATCAAGCGGGAGTTCTCCGGCCAGCAGCGCCAACAGCGAGGCCCGATTGGGACAGGATGAAGAATCTTTTCTTTGTAGTTGACGGATATCACCCATCGTCTTCACTTCTACGTTTGTGTATCTGACTGCATGTCAGGTAATAACTGCTTCAGTCTTGTCAGCACTCTCGATTTAGCCATACGAACGGCTGCCGGAGAGACCTGGAAGTCGGCCGCAATCTCGGCAGTTGATCGACCGTCAGCGGTCGCTGACCAGAACATCTGATAAGTGCGGTCTTCGAATTCACTGCGGATCATCTCAAGGGCGCGAATCTTGAGCCGTTTATCTTCCTCCTGGTCGTCAATCGCCCAGCCCTCATCTCTGAGGCGATCTTCCTCTTCCTTCAACGCTTGCGCTTCAATCGCTTCGTCGCTGAAGACCATACCGCCGACCCAGCGGCCATGTTCATCTTTTTCTAACTTCTTTGATCGCATCCAGTCGGCGACCCGACGACGAAGAATGGTCCTTAACCATCCTCGAAAAGACCCCTGGCCCGATCCAAACTTAAACGAGTGAATACTGCCGACGACAGATCTCAGGACTTCCTGTTCGATGTCATCTTTTTCTGTCTCGTCTTTCACGCCTGCTTTCCGCATCCAATCTTTCATCATCGGACCGTAGAGCAGAATGAAAGTCCTCCACCGCTGTGGATCCTGCTGGGAGAGATCATCAATCAAGCTGGGGGTCGTCTGGAATCGAGAGTCGCCCTTTTTGTCCTTTGCCATGCCAACAGTTCCCCACCGCTTTGCGCAATTGATGAAATCATTTTCCCGTGGTCCGGCTATGCCATTGACTGACGCCGTACCTAAGGATGCAAAGTGTGGTAAGTCTCTATGTGGTAATCAAATGTTGGACGAACCCGCGGCGAAGAAGACTTCACACGGATCCGAACAACCTTCAGTTTTTGGGATAATCCTCCCTCAATATTCATATGCGTTTAACAACCTGCAAGCAGCGATAGGGAGAAAACACGGGCAATCGATTGACGACCACCCGTGTTTCTCACTGTGCCCGGTCACTTCAGATGGCAGGCGTCGCCACCGCATCAACAAGCTGACCAGCCAACCGACGATCTGCACTGACATCACACTTTGATGTCAGCGTGGCGAATTTTCACCGGCACGCTGGATTACTCCTCATGCCGGTTACTCGTCGTACTAGGCAAAGTCGTCAAAAAACTCGTCCTTGGGCTCAGGGTCAGGGGCTAGTTTCGACTCGCTTGAGTGATCATCGGTGCTTGGCCTCTGGGGAGGCTGCGGCTCAAAGGCCTCTGCAATCTCGTCAGCAAACTCGTCGAACGGCTGAGGGTCAGGAGCCTGTTTTGACTCGTTTGACTGACCTGTGGTGCCTGGCCTCTGGGGCGGCTGTGGCACCACAGCGGCAGCAAGCTTGTCAATGGGCTTAGGAGCTGTAGCCGGCCTAGACTCGTTCGACTGACTTGTGGTGCCTGGCCTCTGGGGCGGCTGTGGCACCACAGCGGCAGCAAGCTTGTCAACGGGCTTGGGAGCTGGAGCCTGCCTAGACTCGTTCGACTGACCTTTGGTGTTTGGCCTCTGGGGAGGCTGTGGCACTAAGGCGGCAGTAAACTTGTCGAGGCTCTCCCCCTCTTTGGGCGAGTCAAACTCCTGAGTATGAACCATAGAACATGCCCCCGCGGAGGATGGCGGAGCAGAATGTTCTGCGGCGAACTCGGCTCTGTTTAGAGGCCGGTCGACAAACACGTCCTCAATTCTTTCCAAACGCCGGTCAATCCGGTCAAGCCGTTCAAGAAATCGATCATCATCGAGAGCCGTTCGCGATGGACCAGCATCCAAAGTGACCGAAGCAGATGATGTAGAAGCTACCTTCCGCGTCTTCTTGTGAGCTACAACACGGCCACTTCTCGTTTTGCGAAAATTGTCCTTTCGTGTTGTCGCAATATCATTCCCCTCGAGCTGTGCGCCTTTCACTTTCTTGGAGGCTTTAGGGACGCGTTTGGTAGGCTGAAGCTCTCGCTCCTTCCGTTTTCGTGCCTGTTTTTTATCCGAGGGCTTCTTGAAAGTATCTCTCCTGGCGGCGCTCTTTTTTCGGCTGACCGGACTCGATTTACTCAGTGACATTGCATGTCGCCTTTCATGTTTAAAAGTTTCCTATTTGTGCCTGGGCCGGACAACCCGGTCCATTGAACTACGATAGCCATAACTCGCGCGGCGCTTCGCCTTTCTAATCGATTACCGCTCGTACAAAGTGCTCTGAGGACACGATGTTTGAAGTGCCACCCTGGCACTTTGAATCAAACTCCTGTGTCCGACACTTAACCTCTCGCAAGAGCGCAACAGCATCTTTTCAACGCAGAGTCCGATGGTAAGAAATGTCGCAGGGAGTGCTTGAGGCGGGACTCTCGGGCCATCGGAAAGTCAGGCCGACAACAACCTCGCCATATGGCAGGGCTCAGATCCTGGCGGAGAAAACACGGCCGGAGCTCTTGAGGTATCTGCCTGTATCGTTCCCAGGCTGCCTCCCTTTGGCAGCAGGGAAACAAAGGCGCTCAACCAGAAAACGGATTCTTGGCAACAACCAATTCTGGTGCGAAGAGTCGGTGTCCGTTTGGGCGAAATGCGGACAGCCAAGGTCATTCAAACGAGCGTGAAAAAGGGACGGTCGATTGGCGACGTTTCGCCGCGTCGGTCGATGTGACCGGAGCAGTTGGCGACCATGTACGATGTGGCTCCGGTAAGTCTCACGTAAGTCTCACCTGAGCAGATTAGCGGATCACTTTGCAGGGTTCGGGTGTCGGACCGATCATTCGTCAATTCCTGCGAATCTGACCAAGGACACAGCCGCTCATGATTGAGTTTGGCAGGAGCTGCTCCGCCATCTGCATGCGAACATGCTCGCAGTGTCGTCACAACTCGTTTGTGATCAAAGCGAAGGCGCAAATGGAGCACAGTCTTAGCCTGTGAAAACTTCATTCTGGTACGTTGGCGGAGTGGCGAAAAACCGAGGGGCTGTCGATGATACGCAATTCGCAGAATCACTGATTTCACGCGAATTATTAATGCGAAAAGCGAGCGTCCGGTCCATTCTCTGTTCTCGATTTTCTGACTCGCGCTTGGACGGAGCAGTACCCGGACGGAAATATTGTTTCCTGTGCATGCGCTCATTCGCACTTTCCGAGCGAAGTACACGGTGGGACTGAAGTTTCTTTGACGAAGTGGCGATGTCGATCGTCCGGCACATCTGCAGTCGGTGCAGTGATTGCCTGCCGCGATGTACGACTGGTTGCGACGGCATCTTCAAAGCACACCATGGGTCGTGCATTCGCAAGCTCTGTTCACCACTTCGTACGACGCGCCGATGAACGTCGGCAAAGTATGATTACAGATGCGACTCGTTCACTATCTCCGACACCATCGCAGCAATCCGACGACCGCTCGGTTCGCCGTCGTTTCTCTGGTGTGTGTGTTGCGCGGTGATTCTTACAGAACTTCTGTGATCCTCTTCAGGACTTCATCCTCGTGAACTCGATTGGTGCCCCAGAACGCGATTTCCTCCAGAGCGCCGCCGCTCCATGACTCTGGAGGCGGATATTGGCTTGCCAGATGTTCGACAATCCAGCGAGCACCAATGAAGTCGATGTGTCCATCGCCGATCATGAGTAGGTTCTGGAAGCCCGGACCTCCGAGTTCCGGGCTGAGGAAATCGGAGATCGGTACAGATGTTGTCAAGTGATGATGAATGATTGTCAGTTGTTCGTCGCCGACAATCTCTCTCGTGTTGATCAGTTCTCGTGCGGCCAGTTCGTCAGCCTGGGAAACACCCTGGATGCGACGTTCTTCGAGACGGATCTGCTGAATCTCACTCTGTGTTGCGGGTGGATTCAATTGCCGCATCGCGGCAATATGGCCCTTGTCATTGGCATCAACAAGTTGCAATCTGCGACGTTCGTCAATGGACAGCTCGGACTCGGAAATCTCCAACAACTGACAGATTTGCTCGAGGGATGTGGGCGCATTCACGCCGCCAAACTGATTGTGGTGGTCGACAAGCAGGAGCTTCCCGGGGATCCAGTCTCTAAAGTCTGTAACAAGTGGGTACGACAAGTTGGGCATCAATTCGATCAGCACTGGACAACGATCTTCCGCAAGAACTTCCCGAATTTGTTCCTCGTAATCAGATGCACAAGCTCCCCATTTCAGTTGCGAATCGATGATCTCAATCCGGGGCCGGTGCCGGCGGACAAGCCTGAGGAGTTCACGCATTTCAAGATCGTGACCACCGACAAAAAGGACAAAAACTCCGGCCGAGGCATTGGACATAGAGGAGCCATGTGTAAGAACGCCGCAAAATCTGTCTAAATCGCTGTACTTCGGAAGTTTACAGTTCCAAAGTCCCCCCGTGTACTTCGTAATCTTCCTCCAGTCCATGCCAGCAGAATCCCGTGTTTTTTGTAACCCTGTCTCGCAATCAAGTTGTTTGTACTCAGGGAGACGGAGCATGGTGCTGGCGACATGTGCTCCTCGAGCAGTCATCACGTCCGCAAATTGAATTGTGCAAAACCCAAAACGATGAATCGCCGCGACCAATCCAAACCGCGTCCAGTGCCAGGCATCGACCGCATTCATGCAGCCGAAACGACGGCGGCTTCCGGACAGATTGCTTCTGCGGAGGACGTGCAACCATCAGGAGAACGCGTCGCTGCGCCAGATTCAGAGCGTAAGACATTGTCGCCCGCAGACCCGACCGAAGTCGCCCTATTCGATCAGGTCGTCATGGTTCCGTTTCGGATTCGTGAATTGCTCAGTAATTCAGAAACCGAACAAAATAAAAAGAAGTCTCCGCTCGACCGGTGGGTCGGCCACTTGTGTCAACCGGTTAACGGGTCGCCGGGTGCGTGGGAAGACAGGGGGCCATTTTTTCCATTCGATACTTCTTGTGAGGAGCCGGCCGAAACACGACCACGTGCCACAGACTCCGCGAAGCAAAGCGCCTACGATCGAATCCGTTACGCCGAGCATGTCTATTTTCATCCCTTCGTGAGAGATTTTCTCTACCCCACTGCTGAAGACCGATTTCATGCTCGTGTTGCTGCAAAGGGTCCTGATGCCGTCCCAGGTTTCAAAAATCGGTCATTGCGAATCCTCGACCACACAAAAGGAATTCGCTGGGCCGCTGTGTTTGTCCGAAACACAACTGACGAAGACGTTGACGATTACACGAATAAACCGCACATTGACATCTTTCTGCTTCGGATAAGGCGCGTCCAGTCTTACTTGTTTGAAACGAGAATCGGGTTTCTGGCAGTTGAATTCGACAACCGATTTTCTGCCAGCAGGTCCACCTCTGCGCAACTGGAAACATTTGATCAAAAAGAAGACGCCCAGGTCTTTGATGTTCACCGGGGAGACATCGACAACTGGTTTCCGGATGGTGAATACTCCGGCCCGCGAGTGAAGCTGCTGTCCTGGTTCCGTAAACTGGAGCGCGATGATAAACTGAAGCACAATGACTGTCAGCCCTTCCACTATACACTGGTCGAGAACCCAGACCTGGACCAAATCCTGTCGCTGCAAACGATGTTGCGGCGAGGCTACCCACCGTATTGGGATTATGATCCGGTGTTGCATCGCAGCAATCCGTCACAGGAGTGCTCCAGCGGGAAAACGGTCGAATCCATTGTGTGGCTGGATCGCAACCAGATGCCCGTTTTCGGCGAATCAGAATGGAGTTCAGAAAAGCTGCTGGTTCCGAAAGCTCTGGTACACAGTCCTCACAAATTGTTCTGGAGCCTCGACTGGCGGAAGCGAATTCAGGAGACCAGAGAATCCGGTGTTCCGCCGTTGTTTCCGTGGTGGCGTCAGCTGCTTGCCCCGATGGAAGAGCTGAATGGTCGGACAAAGGGAGAAGAATTCTCAACGACAGAGCTATGGCTGCATCAGTCGCTGTCGTACCCGGACGATCAATTGCCGAAGACTCAGAAGGAGCGCTCGGGCAAAATCTGCTACACAATGTTCGGTGACGACCGATTCCCATGCATGACTTACCTTGCTGTTTCAGACCCCCGGAAACTAACGACCTCTCAGTGGATGCGGCTGGTTTTTGCCGACGGGCCAGGCAAAAATGCATCCGAGCAGCCGTACAGCCGCTGGCTGTGGGAAATGACGCCCGAAGCGGAAGGTAACCCGAAGCTCGAAAACGTGTGCATCAATCAGCAATTCCGACGGGAATTCTGCTATGACCGCTTTTTCTTTCGCGCCGACGAGGCTGAAGACAAAACACCTGACGCCGGAATTCCGGAAGCCATGTCGACCCGTTACCTATGTTCGGGAGAAGTGTTTGTTGCCGTCGGTTCGTCCGTCGGACAGCCGCACGAATTCAGGATGAAGAAGGACGATACCATGGTCCTGAAACCATTTGCGCTTGATCCGGTGAGCGGCCTTCTTGGGCATTTTCGGTACCACTACTTCAAAATGGGTTTGATCGCCCATTTTCATCGCTGTTCGTTGTTGAACTTTGTTGAGGAATTGTCGATCGCGGTCAGTGAAAACCTCGGGAAAGACCCGGCTGAAGACGGGGAAGATAAGAACTTTCGGAACATGGTTGTTCGTATCCGGCGGGAACTGATCAAGTTTCGATTTCGCTTCTGGTTCAGTGAAATCAGCAGTCAGATCCAGGCACGCGAACTGTTCACACGCTGGTCAAAACATTTGCAGACTCAGCCGATGTTTGATCAGGTCAACGAACAACTCAACGAAGCAGAAGAAGTTCTCACAAGGTGGGCAGAGAAAAAGGCGGAAGAGGACCGCCGAAATGCAAAGGAGCAGCAGGACAAAGCGGATAAGGCACAACAGGAAACCGAACGACGCAGAAACACAATCTTTATCCTGATTGCCGTCGTTGGGCTCCCTGCGACACTGTACGGAATGATGGCGAGTGAGGCCGACAGCATTGTACGACTGCTGTTCGCAGTTGTTACGTCGATACTAGTCTACATCAGTTGGGAGACTCGACCACTGTTGCAGATCATCTGGTCCTTGAGACGCATCCTCAGCGCGACCAACTCGAAAGATGCCGCGGATGTGGGGTGCCCGAGAGAAGAAGATCAGAAGCCACGTACTGCGAATACCGGGAGACGCAGAATATTTACGGGACTGCTGGCGCTTGGAGTGTTTTGCTCGGGGCTTTGGGTTTGTCAACGCTATCGGACGACAAATTCAGCAGCGGGCACTGAGATTCAGCAGGAACAGGGGAGCAAACAGAAGCAGAGTGGCAAAGATCACTCGATCCTCAATCGAAAGGTGGGTGCGCCAACTTCACCTACTGACACGTCAGCAGCACCACCGCCACCAGATCCCGACCGTGTGAACAACAAAACCGATGACGAGAGCAAATCGCCGGGATCTGCAAAAACGCCCGACGCGAAGGACGCTGCCGCATCGAAATCATCGAACGAAACGCAGCCCGATCAACTTCCGAGTGGATCTCTGAAAACAATGCCCCCTGGCTTGTCAACGGACAATTCGGTGGCACCCAAACCGTGACGTCTGAACCTTCGCAGAACATTTCAGACGCGGACAATCGCTGGCGAATTGATGCCGCCTACATGATGATGACCGCCTGAAAGCCTGCGGGGGCTGTTTGCCAGGCGAGCCGCAATCGTGTGGGATGCAGGTCGATTGGTAACAGATCAAATCGGTCGTCTTTACTCAGATGGCTGCCGACCATCCGCTGCAGTTCGGATACGTCTTCGGGATCGAGTTCCACCTGGTAGACGCTGTTCTGAATTCGCACTCCGAACCCCAGCAGCACACGAGCCACCTTGTTGCGACTGCTGTTGTGGGAAATGTCATAGGCCGCAATGTACTGAGCCATGGCAGATCTTCAGTGTTGTGATGGAGAGTGATTTCTGGTCGTCGCTGTTCGGACGACTGCAACACACAGCGACGGGAACAGGCTGGCGGCAGAATCAGGCAGACATATGACGCGCCCCTGCGGGCAGCGCCGCTGTGGGCGACGCCGCGACCGAATTAATTCAGGACATCTTTAGCTACTGGAAAGTACTGATGCAGCGCCGCTGTGGGCGACGCCGCGACATAAGTGAAAATTGTGACGCGCGCGTGCTGAGTACTGATGCAGCGCCGCTGTGGGCGACGCCGCGACACCTTTACTTTGATTCTGACATCACCACTGGGTGTACTGATGCAGCGCCGCTGTGGGCGACGCCGCGACAGAGTGCGAACGTAATTAGGTTTTTCCGTACTGATGCAGCGCCGCTGTGGGCGACGCCGCGACATGTCGTGCTATTTTCCCCTGTTCGTAATTAGTACTGATGCAGCGCCGCTGTGGGCGACGCCGCGACTTACTTCCAAGAAAAAGGAGTTTCTGATGGTACTGATGCAGCGCCGCTGTGGGCGACGCCGCGACCACACAGGGACAGAACTTCGGTCTGGCCGACTGAGTACTGATGCAGCGCCGCTGGGGGCGACGCCGCGACAGAATTGGTTCGCAACCAACGAGAGGTACTGAGTACTGATGCAGCGCCGCTGTGGGCGACGCCGCGACTTGTTTGACCGCTAGCCCATCATTGAGCTGTACTGATGCAGCGCCGCTGTGGGCGACGCCGCGACTATGTTGGCACCGTTGGTCGGAACTGGAGTGGTACTGATGCAGCGCCGCTGTGGGCGACGCCGCGACTGTCCGCCGGTGGCGGCGACGCAGGATACTTCGCCATAAGTTCCCTTGCAATCATGTGTTGCTGCAGAATTCATCCATCGGGTCCTTCCCC
>JBPOIW010000358.1:0-31305 GCA_052034165.1 Planctomycetota bacterium
ATCTCGTTCAACAGCGAACTCTTCGCCGTCGACAATCAATCTGCCGACGGCAAAGTAACCCGGTGGTGTAATGGTAACACATCAGATTTTGGTTCTGATTTTCCAGGTTCGAGTCCTGGCCGGGTTATCCTTTGATTAGGCAATGAGCGGAAGGGGCCGGAAAGATCGAGACAACACTCGGTTTTTCCGGCCCCTTTTCGTTTTCCGGTCGGTCGTTTCCTTTCATTGCAGATACCTTCTGCCCCATTTTCAACCCCACGGAACCCCAGCTATTGGGGAGGCTCTGGCGGCTTCGTTGATGCTCGTTCAAAGTGAGTGTCCGTCACCTGAAGGTAATGCTTGCGGGCCACCGCTTCTGAATTGCCAATCCAAGCGCAAACTACGTGAGCTGGATAGTGCTCCATCAGTTCGGTCTCACGTGTTGATCGCAGATTCTGGAATGGCTTTGGCCACGGCGTCAGATTTGCCTTTTTGATGATGCGGGTGAATTGCGTTCGGAGATTCTGATTTGCACTCCGGTACCGAGTGATGACAAAATCATCCGCTGCCACCTGATCAGAACGGACGTCATTCAACGACAACGCAAGTTCTGGAAAGAGCGGAATTACCCGTTGTTCATGCCCCTTGTGGTGGGCGGTTTTGGGACTCGTCACAACGATTCTCCGTTCATTGAAATGAACGTCCTTCCATTTTAACAGCAGAACTTCACTCGGGCATCGCAGGCCGCCATAGCGGCAGAGCGAGAAGATCAGTCGCCATTCGGGGTCCGGACAGGCGATCAGGATCTTCTGAGCATCCTCAGGTGTGACGAATCGCTCTTTCTCTTTGTTACCCCCGACCGTCACGGTCATTCCGTCAAACGGATTCTCGATGATCATGCGGGCCTTCTTTGCAGCAGTCATGAACTGGCGGGCTCGCCCACAACGCCGTCGCAGTGTGTTTTCACTCAGCTTCTCCTTATTCCGCAGCCAGTCGCGGAACGCAACAGCATCGTTCACCGTGATGGCTCGCAACGGTTTACTCTCGCTGAAGAAATCAAGCATGTTCTTTACCACTCGGTCGTAGTTCAGATGAGTTCCCGGCTTCACATCTGTTCGACGTTCAACGTAAGACTTCAGGAAGTCGGCCAAAGTTGAAGAATCGCGAACTTCGACAAGTCCAAGGGAACTGAGGCGATCGTGAAGAGTCTGGCTGATTTTTGACAGCCACGCAGCCGTCTGTGGATCCATAGTGATCCCGGATGTCTTCGCGACCACAAGTTCGTCAATATGCCTTGCCATCTTCTGACACTGCGTCTTGTTGAGTCCTTTGGCAGGAATTGTCTGCCGATTCCCCGCTTGATCGATGAATCGAACCCGATAACCATCACCATGTTTCTCGACATGTGCCATAACAATTTCCAACCCGTGCAGCGGCATAATGGGCACGACGTCATTGATCAGTGTCAACTGAGCGAAGTGCGGATACGACAACTACTGAGATGTTCAGTTCGATCCCAATGTGATCGCCGCAGTTGCCTTCGCTTCGAGATAGGCCTCCAGTTCCTCACGTCGCCAACGAGGAGCCCGTTTAGAAGGGTAGAATGGAAGAGGAATCTGCTTCGCCTTCTTCATGTTATCAACTTGCCGAATGCTCACTTGTAGGAGGTGGGCGACCTGCGTTCTTGTTAGGTAGGGGCTGATTTGAGCGGCGGGTACGGACATGCGGAATCTCCATTTCAATGTTCAGTGAATTCTGAATCGGACTTGCAACGTCAACACAGATTTGAACTGCGGACATGAAGTCGTGCCGCACCATTTGGAACGGCGACATAGCATGATTCAGAATCTCTCACACAGAGGTCGCGCGGAGGGAACCCGGCAACGCGAAGTGCTTACACAACGAATACCGTTGCGGACAGTTGTTTCACCGAGAACCCCACCGCCGTATCCGTGGGTTTGCCAATCAGTCTGCGGATCCAAAACTGTCTGAGCTACATTAAAAATGGAAAGAGAACAACGCACGAGAAAGGCTTGCCGTGCATCGATATGGTATTCGCCACTTGAGCCCTGTCAACGCCCTTTGCATGCGTCAGGGGTGTCTGAGGGCTCTTGATGAGTTGCCTTGTGATCTATGCGATCCGTCTCTCGGGCCGTAATCGGTACCCTGTCCGGACTGAGCGTCACGGAGGCTTTAGAGCAGTCGTTTGTACGGAGTTGAAAAAATTTTCTGCCGGGCTTAGGAATGTCTGCCTCAGAGTTCGAGAGTGTGCCTTCCTCTTCGTTAAAAACGAAAGCCGATAGACTAATCGCCGATTCTTCCCGATCGTTGTTGGGGCTGCTGCTGCGTTGAGTTGACGCCAGCTACTAATGAGTTCACGGACGGATTCATCCAAGGGACTTTTGGCCGCACTCAAAACACTGAGTAATCGGAAGTCGCAGGTTCATATCGCGAAAGCCCTCTGCAAACCCGCTGTCTTCGATTCAAAGTAGCGTTTCAGACGACTCAGCTCTGTCTCGTGACTGCACAAAGAATACAGTTTCTCCCATGTCAGCCGCTGAAACCGGTTCTGATAGGGCTCATTGATCATGCGTCGAAACTCGAATGCACTCTCGACGTCCGCACCGTCTCGGACAAGATTGACGTGGAATGCCTCCGTCTGAGGATGGTCCAGCTTGGCCATCCATTCCGCGAAGACAGTATTCCGCCAGAGCTGGTAGTACACTCGACTGGCCGCTTCTGCTGCCTGTACGTTGACAATTCGCAGGGCTGAATCCTGATAGATGGAGACAAGCTCCTGCTTCGTCAGTGACGAAGAACTCTGCCGTGGACCATCCTCGTAGTGAGTATTTGACGATGTGAACTTGGCCTCGATAAGGATCAGGTATTTCCCGGGCAGGTGCAATGCAATATCGGGCTCCGTCAGTGGTCTCTCCACTGGTAACGAGGACTCAAACCGTTTTCTGGCGGCGATCAGCAAATGCCATGGATCACAACTGTCGTCACTGACGCAGATGCCCCAAAGATACAAGGTCGGTTCATGATCTGACGCGATGCCAGTCAACATCTCAGCCACCTTCGACAGCAAACGAGCTTCCTGAAGCGAACGGAACACATTCCAGGACAGAGCGTCTTCTGAACGTTCTGAACCCAGGCGATGAGTTTCAAACTTGAACGGATGCCGAACAATCCGCTGAGTGAATAGATCGGCCGACGCGATGATGTTGCGTCGGGGCTGGATATAGGAATACGTCGGTTGATTCGACGAATAATGGCAACGAATGCCATGATCCGGGCAGACGTCACCGGGAAAAGTCCGTGTCGGAACCCGCAATCGATTCTGGCAGCCCACGACAAAACATTGAACCGACTTGTCGCCAGCCTTCGATGGACGAGAGGTCACTTGAACTTCACCAACCCCATACGGCAATTCAGAGATTTCATGCGACATCGTTCTTCACCTCAGCAGGTTTGTTGAGTTTCAACTGAAAGTAGTCACTGAGTTGCTGAACCAAGTGCTGTTCTGCCCGATTGAATTCGTTCAGGTTCCGCAGCAGGATGGTCCGAATCGACTGATAGTCAATCTGCCCAACGAACGGAGCTTCCGGCAATCCCTTCAATCGATTCTGGCTTGAGATGGAGTTACACACGTGATCTGGATCACGATACCGATCAGCGAGTGCATCCTGCTTGTTCATGCTCACGAGAAGAATGCAGAAGTCACGCGGTGCCGATTCAAACAATTCATCACGTTGATACCAGCCTGTCTCCAGTAGCCCAACTCGAATGTTTCGAATGAACTGGTCACTGGGGATTCCGCTGCTGCCATCGTCCCCGGCCGTCGACTTTGACAGTGGAGACAAATACTTCATTTCCAGAAACACGGTCGTTGCCGGATTCTCCCATGAGATGGTGACGTCCACTTCCGTTCGCCCTTCACGCCATGGGAGAAGTTCTCTCGGAAAGAAACCTCGGCTCTTCCACAGCTCTATCTTCAAACCGCGATAGTTCTGCCGTTGAAACCGAGGTGCTCCCAGTCCGTAGTTCAGCAGGTCCGGAAGCCACCATCTTGGATTGAGTGCCCCGAGAACCTGAAATACATTTCCCGTGATGACGTCTTCACTAGTCGGCCGAATGATCAGCGGACACCGTATCTGCCCGGTCTTTGCCGACTCGCAGACACAGCCACTCTTTCCGTTCAGTTCCGTCAGCACGATTCATCTCCATCCAAAGCTGAAACTCTGGCTACGCCTTTGACCCGGATTTCAGGGCATCGATCACCGCTCCAGCTTCCCCTTTGGCCAACTCATAGAGGCCAACGGAACGACCGAGAATCTGAGCGACTTCAGCTTCAAGCTGTGTTGTCGTCAGACGACGACGTCGTCCGATCTCCAGCAGGTAGTTGATTTGCTTGGTTGATGCCGTTTCTCCCTTGGTTGACGGCGTTGAAGTTGATTCACGGCGAGTTTCCGGCGTTCGAACCCGAGCTGTGTTGGAGTTCGTATTTCTCGGGCTCGGAGGCTCTTGATCGCGGCTTGCAATCGCAGAGTCCCCTTCGTGACGGTCGACCTGATGTCGTAGTGATTCCTCTGCAAGGTCATAGAACTCCTGAATCTTCTCCAAGACACGTTCCGGGTGATCCAGCGGAATGCCGATCTCCCCTTCAAGATTGATACTGAAACCCGTGCTGTTGTAATCACGGGATACTTTGCGGCTGATGCCAACGTTCACTTTCAACATGAGAAATGCTCCTTGTGAGATAAGTACCGGGATGTGGACCAACCGCAGGTCCATGACAATCATGGACCTGACTCGGTTGGTTGACTAACGGGCGGAAGAGAATTGGCCAGCGACGAGTGCTGACTACATCGCCATGTCGAGGGCAGCGGCCCATGCCTGAGCTTTAAGTTCGACGCCAGAGCCGAACCATGCGGAGTTCAGTCGATTGGCTCGTCGAGACAGCTCTGAATCACCACGGCAGGATCGATAATGGTCAACAAACTCCGTGACGGCGTTGAACGCTGACCATGCGGTGAGCCGTGTTTCAGGAATCTGCTGGCCTCGACCGTGTTCGAACAGATGCATCAACTGGGCTCGAACATTCTTTGCCCGGGCACTGGATCCCGCATCGCGATCTGGATAGAGCTGCTCAAAGTAGCGATCCAGTTCGTTCTTCGTCGGATAGTACGACGCCAGAACATTCGCCAGCTCAGATGTCTGGGTGTAGAACTTCGACGCCAACCCGAGAAGATCCCGAGCTTCCGCAGCCCGAGAACGAATGTCGCCTTTGTGGACGATCGACACTCCGCTTCCCTGTCCGCGTCGTTCTGCAGCTCCGAGGGTGTTTGCACAGACGACACGAATCGGCGTAAAGAAGACACGCAGTGCAGATCGGCCGTCATGTGAATTGCTGAGCAGCAGGTATTGCTCGGTGACGTCTTCAGAATCCTTCAGACGAATCTCGCCGGGAAGTTTTGCGAGCATCCAGACCTTCTCACCTTTTCCCAGTGCTCCAGCCGTGTGGTACTTCAGTTCACCGGCCGAAACGATCGAATCGAGGAAGCTGAAGCATTCGTGATTCTGAATCGTCGTGTAAGAATCAGACACAACACCCAGCACGTCGTCCGTATCTGATCGAACGACTGCTTTTCGTCCAGGAACCAATGATCCTCGGGGAGTTGTCATGTCCAAAAGTTCGACTTGATAATCAAGTCCAGCGGCCTGAATCGCGAGTTCTGCGTTGGCGGGTTCTTCAAGCCTAGTTCCCAGCCCATGCCATGGGGTATCGCCAAAGTAGGCGATTGAGGGCTTGCCGTTGGTTGTTGAAATGTCGTGTGCCATGTCCGAGTGCTCCAAGGTTGTTGAGTGATTGAGACAACCCTAGTACTCGCTGGACAGACTGTTCGCAGGGACTCCGCTGGAATCTCCGGCTCTTTTCTACATGAGCCGCTGGTGCTTGACGACAACTGCCTTTCGAACGTGGATCCTCGGGTGATCTATTGAATAACTAGCACGCGAATGCTCAGTTGCACCCAAGGCGCGGTCTTTCAATGGTAAATCGGACTTGACCCATCGCCCCCGTCCGCGAAAAATGATTGATTTACGTAACTCAGTGAGATCACGCGATGACGACTACCACCTGCCTCTACTGCGGTTCCGCTCTTGACGGCTCAGCGGAGCATGTTTTGCTAAGCGCTTTGGGTGGAAAGAAGCAAAGTACGACCATCTGCTGCTCGACCTGCAACAACACACTCGGTGGAACGATCGACAAGTCCTTTGCCGAACGTCTGCACGTTTTCATGAACCTAATCGACGGAAAGACCGGAAGGAGTCAAAAAACGGCAACGCTGACAAACTTGCCTACGGACGACGGTGAAAAAATCAATTTACAGCCAGGGGGCAAACCTGTCCTAACAAAAGCCTCTGTATCGGAATCAATGGATTCATCAGGCAAGAGACACGTCAAAATCCTCGCACCGGCCGACAAGATTCCTGCGATCTTGGCAGGAAAGATGACGCAACATGCAGTCTCAATAGATGACATACAGGTGCAAAAATGCGTTAGTACTAGCAAGTATGTAGGCACCGAAATAAATGTTACTATCGGCGGCCTCGGCGATCTTCGAGCCGTAGCGAAAATCCTGTTGAGTTATCTTGCAGTTCTACAGCCCGATGAAACGAGGTCGGGAAGCCTTAGCGAAATAATCGAACTCATCCGAGACGCCGTTGACGTACCAAGTGGCTGGTTGAGCTTTGACTTCAGCACGCAATTCCCAGCGGAACTGGCAAAGGGTGAATTCGAGCATCGAATGTTCGTTTTTGCGAGTGCCGAGGAGAAACTTGCCTTCGGGCTTCTTGAGCTATTTGGTGAACTCCGTTTTTCATGCGTTTTGTCGACTCGTTGGCAAGGTCCCTCTCTAGGAAGTGTTTACTGCGTAGATCCGGCCACGGGGATCCACTCCGAAAAACATTGTGAATTACCAAAGCACATCACTAAGGCAACGTTGCTTGCTCGCGTTGCAACGACTGAACAGCTTCTGACTGCGATTGAAGGCATTGCTTCTAGAGCCTTTGAGAAGAATCGTCACGAAGCGAACTCCGAGATGGCCCATTCCGTTTTGCAAGAGCATCTGCATCGAACAGACTTAGATCCCGAGCATAAGTTCGCGGTCATTTCGCGGGCGTTGGCCCAGAACTTTGTTAACCAGATGTATCGTCTCGATCACGAGTCCACGGTCAACGTTAAGGATTTTTTTGATCCGAACACAACGTGATCTTTGCCTAGCAATAGTGTTAGTGTTAATGTTAGTGACTGAAGCCTAGTCGCACGATTAGTCAAAGCCTACTTTACATTCACTCAAAGTACTCAAACGTAACTTGATCAAGTTATGAGCCCAACTCTGACGCTCTGGAAGGGTGTCGCAAAATCAACTCCTTCATAAATTTTTCAGCATTCGGGAAAATATGCGAAATCTATTCGATCCGACGGACCACCATGTCGCAGACTGCTTGCGCCATGTGACTCCTCCGTGCCTGAATAGCAATAATGTGACCGACCATGACTTTAAAAGTCGAAATCTCAATAGCCAAAAGTCAGGAATCTGAGACTCTAGCATTATGAAGTGATTCGCCGACCAAGCGAAGAGCGTCTTCATTATTAGAATACCTGTATACTTGAATAACATTCGGCAATCCAAGGGCCATCAAGGACACAAATCCCTCGCCAATCTGCAGTTCATGCTTTGACTGATCAGGATTAATATAGAGCACCGGCTCCGCGCAATTGTCCCTATAGTCACGAAAGATAAGCACAACTGGTATCTTGTGCTCCGCAGCGATCTCCAGCTCAATCCCAAGCCCAATGGAAGGAAAACTGCATTCGGCAACAACCACTTCTGCTTCTTGCACCATCGTTCGGTCCCATGCGTAGCAAAGTCGTGCCCGTTCATGTGAAGGCTTGCTTGCGAGATGTGGGTCGCTGTTTACAAGTGCATATTTCACTTCATGACCGAATCGAGTGGCCAATTCAGACGCAATATGATGCAGCGAGCCCGCATACTCTGAGAAATGACTACGGGGAACATGCGTCAAGGCGCATGCAAGATAGATCCTCATCAATCACCTCACCCTGCAGACCTAACGTTGGGGCGCAGGCACTGTTTTCCAGTAATCTCAGCCGCAATCTCGTCTATGAATTGAACACCCGACATCTTTATGAATTCGCTCACCAGCCAGTTGTTTTGGCCTTCAAGACATTTTGCAAGCCTCATCGGATGATATTGCGATTCTTCGCTCAATCGGTGCATACCAGCGAGCGTAAGAGTAGTCGTCTGACGGCAAATGCGAACTCCGGTCGTTGGAATCGCCTTCAAATACCAAAGAGTGTCTACCCCGTTTATGTACACAACATCTTCTCTCAGCCGGGCAAGGAACTTGCAAAGCAACTTACAGTCGTCTTCGGTGGGTGCGGATACCGACGAGATAGCCACGCTATCCCTTGACAAGACACAACGATCCTCCACCGCACCTACTGTAACAAATGTTGATGGAAGAACACTGCAATACCTTGAATTAGGGAAGTTGGCTGTGAGTCTAGCCTTTAGCCGGACATCCAATGTGCCGTCTACGAAGACCAAATGTGGGCTCACTATCGGAATGAACATCTCTTGCAAGGGTTCGTTCGTCACACTGAAGGTCCGATGAACGTACGGAAGGTTAAAAAAAAGATCTTTGAGTGTATGCTGCCTGTTGACTTCCGTCTCACCATAGTAATCGCTCAATGCATGAGCAACTCCCCACGTTTTAAGGGTTATGCCTTTACTGAGTGTGACAAGATCTGCGGCTCTCAGCCATTCATGAATGCCGTGCCCTTCAGTCCAGCCGATCGACTTCGCGACGAGCAGCGCCTTGACAGCATTGAGAAATGAGTAGTAGAGAGGCAGCGGTGCTGAGATTTGACTGAGCCCAAGTGACACACCATAGAATTCTCGCGATTGCCGCCAGTAGAACCGCGCGTCATCCAATCCTCTTCTCGCCAAGAACAAATCGACAAAGTCCCATGGCTCATTCGTGAGGATTGTTGAAGATCCCAGTATGGGTGAAACTACAGCCTTTGGTAACCCGACTTCTCGGTTATTAAGTTTCAATGGAAGGTATGTTGTCATGGAGATTGCCTCTTCCGAACATTCTGTCATCTCGGAGCCGTAACGACTTATCTTTTCGACACCGTCGTACCACGTGACGAATAGTTTCACGGAAGCGTATAGTGCTCTGGAAATTGTTATATTGCCTCTACGTTCGCATATCAAATCGAATAGATCATTCTCCCGTCGAGTTTGACGCAGAAGGACGCAACTACCGGGTGACCGTCCGAGATCGCGACTCCTGAGGAATAATCTGGTGCGTAAACTAATGGCTGGGTATAGCCGATTTCGGTTTCTAGCCCATGCATTGCCCTCGCGACACCAAGGAGACACATCGCTAGAGAAAGTGGCTTGGGACCAAATGGCGCCAATATCAGTGATTGCGCGAAACCGGCCTTCGACTCACGTGCAAGCCAATCAAACGCTACCGATGGATCGTGGTTCGGCACCCGTATAATTTCTATTGGTGTCCGTACTTGGCGATCCCATTCAGTCTTAATGGAGTGAATAAAATCCCAATTCGCCATAAACCCAGGATGGAGCGACGGCACGGGGAGCATCAGCTTAATTTCTACGTTCTGCGCCGATTGTTGTTCAAGAATATCGCGAATGTTCAGGGTGTGATATCCAACGCCAATCAGAACTGTCGATGTGTGAACGTCCAGATTGCTGTCACCACAATAGATTGGCAACTGATTCCAGTCACCCGGGTCGCGTGCAAGCTCCTTTCCGTATCGGTGTGGCGAAGTGTTGGTTACGACGAGTGTTTTGATTCGATTGCATTCCAACATCTTCGTGAGGAGCGGAAAGAAGAACCGTTTGGGCATAGTGGAGATGTCTAACAAGACGCATTCCCTACACGACTGAGCGACTTCAGATGAAAGTCGTATAATGGTATGATCGTCGTCAAAAATTCTCCCTGCGGCCTTAAGGACCTTGTCGCCGAACAATTGGCGTGCCTTCACAGAGTTTCTGACCGACAGATCATGATTCATTCGCATCCAGCTGTGAGTCGTGCGATGATCTAGCGTTATGTGCAGCATTCGGATATCAACTGTGCCCAAAATGCGAGCGGCTTCTTCGACTGCTGCGAGGCATCTCTCTTCGGCAGACACAGTGCCAATAATTGTCCAATCGGACGATGCCGCTAACTTCGGCAGTATCCACCTGAGCGGCCCCGATGGGCGAATCTGGGAGATCGCAACCATTATTCGTCCTCGGGAAACAGCGTCATCTGCTTCAGTGTTTGCCGAGATTTACCTCGCGTCGTGCGGCCACGCTTCGCTTCGGTAGAGGCTTTCACCTCTAATGGAGCCAGTAAGCCAATGGGCTCCAGCCACTCCCTCAACTCAGATACTTTCAAATACAGTGGCTCTTTTGTGTGCGACACTGTGAGTTGATAAAACGGACAGAGAATTGGGTGGGGATACCACTTTAAAGACTTTCCCCGCGACAGTGATTTCGGCGTGTGATCGCGTTGAAGCAAGAAGCACTCCGCAGTGGCGTCTGACAGCAATTGCATGACTGCAACGTCCTGATCCAACTCACTTACCGCGAGACTTATTCCGTTTGCGCCAGGATACGACATTTGACGGTCTTCAATTAGCCGACGATGAAGTTCCCCGCCCAACTTGTCAAGCAATGTCCGAAGACTATCGCCTTGGGCGTATTCCTTCATCTTGTCATGCCAAAGCCGACTCGCCTCTCTAATTCCTTCAGTCTGCCTCAGATCTTCGAAGAATTTGCCGTTACTTACCCGAAGTGATTTCCCCTTGCTGGCCTCATATCGGGCGTCGCAGTCCCAAATGCTTCGACAGATGCAGATAAATGCAACGATGTTTTCCCCGGACAGCTGCACGATGTCTGATTCACCGAAATAGATGAGGCGTTGCCGATTCATCGCGGCCACTTGCAACGCTGCTAAGGGTAGACGTTCCTTTTTCCACCAACGTTTCTCCGGCAACTCCCATGGGAGTTTCTCCATGGCTTCCCAGTCCGAAACATCGACGATGGCCTTCTTGGCCCACTGTTGCCGAATCCAAGCCTCCCCGAGAGCCCCTGCGACTGGATCCTGTTTTGCTAAAGCAAGTAACGCTGATTTCACACCCTCTGGCCAAGTCTTCTCTATCTTTACCACTTGGCTTGGCTTTTTGGAGGCACATGCCCGACCTTGTTCCACGAAAGTTGGCGACTTTCCGAATACAAGGTTCAATGGAGATTTTGACTTGATAATGTCTGCTGAACGCGGAATGCCGCTTTTCTTAATCCTTCGGCGAAATGCGTCTTCTGCAAAACGGTGAAAGAGGCGTTGACTATGTTCCTTCTGCTGTAGAACGCTATCCAGATCTACCAGCACAAAGTCTCGAACAACATCTGCATTCTTTATAACCGCATTTGGTCGTGTGCCAACACGGTAGGAAACATGCGGTACGCGGTGGCTTAACAGATCTTCAACTTCGTGGATAAACCGATAGTTCTTCTGCTCATCCCCATCATTAGGCGCCCGACGAATCAATTGCTCAAACTGATCAATTGTCACAGCGACAAAAGTGTCTTGGCCAATCACACCAGCCTCTCGAAGTGCGAGAGTCGTGGCTGCAATAGGTTCTCCTAGCCCTCGGCGAGTCTTGTCGATTTTCTTAATAAGCTTTGTCTCTGGATCGCGAACGAGTTGCAGATACGCTTCGATTCGATTCTTTAGTTCGTTACGCGCCGACACAGCGGTTCGCTGTCCACGAATGAATTCTCCTTCTGACGTGTTAGCGAGCAGTCGGACGGCCAAATCCAGTTTGCGATGATCAGCCGTTAATCCGAGTTCTTCCAATCGCTCATACGAGCCTCGTTTGGTAAGCTCGGTTATAAGCGTCTCGATCGACTGGAGCAAATCCCGAACGACCCAGCTATTAACAAAATCGGCGAAGTAGGCTCGCGACATTTTTATGTTAGTCTGACGGTCATTACTCACCTGTATTTCATTGAGCTTAAATGCTTTGCTGCTGGATAGATTAATGCCAGCACCGATGAACCGCCGGAGAGCTGAAGGGAGGGGATCGGAAGTGGGTATGCCGTCATAACTGACCTCCGGCTGACTCCAGAATGCCAGTCGCACACGAGTATCAAGAAGCGAAAGCAACATCGTCTTACCGGTCCCCTGCATCCCCCGGAGAACGACATTTCCAGGCTGATAGAGTGGCTCTACATGGGCGACTAACACCGGACTAAAAATCGCGGGAATATCGACCTCTCCAACAGCTTCGGTAAGATAAAGCGTGTTAAACGGGTTTGCGACGAACGACATTGTCAGCCCTCCCTTGGAACCCGAGGAAAAAGTGGATCCCATTGATCTCCGCCGTAATGCAGCATCGGTGGAACATTGTCGGGGCAGTTTATTGCAGAGAGGACAACAGAGCCAAAGTCACCGAATCCAAATGCACCAAAAAGTTGTTTGCCCGGCTTCAACCCTTGCACTTGCTTCCATGTTTTCTTCAAGAGTCTGCGGAATCTAGCGA
Source organism: Planctomycetota bacterium (assembly GCA_052034165.1). Lineage (GTDB taxonomy): Bacteria > Planctomycetota > Planctomycetia > Planctomycetales > Planctomycetaceae > SXXK01. Next base: position 12,632 of record JBPOIW010000358.1, read on the forward strand.
TCTCCGCGAACTCTCCAGGGACTGCTCTTAGCGGTATCGTGGCTGCATCGGGAATTACGAATAATGGTGAGAAACTGACGTGCGCCATGTTGACCAGTGGCTTGAGATCCTGACTCCAGCATTTTACTCCCTGTGGCGCTACAATCAGGGGGCATAATAAAACCGGCAGAGGGGCGAGTGCGGCGATGGTTGGAACTGCTTCTCTCATCTGAGTTCCCGTCCCCACCATATCTTCCACTGCAATCACGCGAACATACCCGCGATCAACGAGATCCTTAGCAAATCTGCAGGGATCTCCAATTCGGGCCGTTTCTCGAAGGTTTGGACGGTCACCTTGGCTAGAGATGCTGTTCACACGAACAAACTCATCAATCTTCATTCCAGCGATACTGCAGAAAAAGGTTTTCGTAAATTCTCGGTTCACTTGTTCGGTCAGAGTCCTGTCCGCCAAGTCGATTCCAACCTGATCGATAATCCAGCGGGTGATTGGTCCTGTGAGCGCCGCTCGATAGAGCGTTCGCAATTCGTCGTTACCAAAAAACAACAACCAGGGCACCAATTCGAGCATCGTTTGTTGGCAGTCTCGACTCGAAACATTCTGCAACCAATGTGCGAGTCGCTCCATAAACGGAGCCTTCGCGGCGATTGGCTCATACTCTCTGAATAGTTCGTGATCCAATCGGGCGATCAGATCCCGAATCCTCAACAATTCTTGGCTTGAATTCGAGACCTGAGTCCATTCACTGACAAGCTCGTCAACGCTCTTTATTCTACGTCGTCGTTTCTTCATGGCAGCTCCTTCACAATAATTGATCGCGAACTGCAATTGCGATTTGCTTGGCGAGGGGAGGTGGCACTGCATTACCAACCATTCGATATTGGGCGGATCGAGGTCCCTCAAACATAAAGTCATCGGGGAATCCCTGAATTCTCGCTGCCTCTCTCACCGAAAGACCGCGTTGCTCCTCAGGATGAAGAAAATATCGAGGCTCCCCAAACCGGGTGTCTACTGCAGGGGCAAGTTGGTCCCATGCAAGACGCCGGTACTTTCCGTTAAATGCGTGTGCGAGATCAAATCTCTGCCCAAATTTTCGGAGGTAGCCATTCTTGTGGAGTCGATCAACCACTCGCTTTACATCACCTTTGACATGTTTCGCGATATCACTGATTCGCACAGGATCGGCGTCCCCACTGTCTCTAACCCTAATTTGACGCCGCAGCTGTCGAATCAAAACGAGAACTTGTCGTTCTTGCTTCGTAGTTTTGCCAAATACCTCTGGAATATCCCATGTCGGAATAGAGCGATCCCCGGCGCGAACGTTACAAAGTTTTTGATGAGGGCCGATCTGCAGTGCAATTGCGAAGTCGTCAGAACCGGCATTCAGAATCTTTGGCTCATGATTCTTGAGTCCATCAATGCCTCGCAATGCCGAACTCAAGAACACTGGAGGCTGCTTCTCTATCGTGACGTCATCACTCTTGCCTCTCCAGGCCATTAATACGATTCTTCTACGGATCTGAGCTACACCAAAGTCGGCCGAAACGACAGGCAGAGTCTTTGTTTTGAAGCCAGCATTACGTACGATCTGGACAGCACGCTCCCAGAATTGGGACAACTCTCCCGATGCAGCGCCCGCCACATTTTCAATTACGATTACTCTGGGCTTCAATTCCACGGCTAGTTTCGCCGCCGATTCAATGAGCGAATTGCGAGGGTCGCTCCGCAGACGCTTTCCCAGTGTCGAAAATCCCTGACACGGTGGTCCCGCAATCACTATGTCTGGACTTCTACTGAGCCCCAAACTTCTGACGGCCGATAGATCCGCCACTTCACCGACTCGGTCACCCCGTTGATTGAAAGTCTCAACAGCGACTGGGTCAACATCGAGACCAATTAAAGTTCGAAAGCCGATCGCAGAAAAGCCCAAATCAAAACCACCACAACCGCAGAACAGCGAGACAATCGTGGCCGGCCGGTCGATACTTCTTTTTCGTCTGCTGCTGTTGTTGGCCATAAATGATTGTGCGTCGCAAGTACTTCCGGCTTACCAAATCACCAACACCTTTTCCACGATGTTGATACCCATTTTGCCCATCAAGGTCAACTCAAGTCTCGCAACGGCAAGAGTCGCTAAAGTACCTGAGAAACACATCGCATCAGGAAAGCGAACTGTGGCTGCATCGCAAGGCGTCCGGCGTCAGTTACCCACTGGTCTGAAGTTGACGCAAGTAACCGCTCACGGGCCTGAATCTGAAGACGACTTTCCATTTCAGCTTGTATACGAAAAGCGACTATGGTGGTGTCAACCGTCTACGCAAAAGCACTGACGCGATTGTATTAAAAACCTTCCGGATTGCGTCAACTGTCCGTCGGAGCCCAACTAGGGTAGCGCATTATTTCAAGATGCTACTGGCTGTAGGGTGGTCTGGTCAGTTCGCCAAGGCGAACTTATCTCACCCTGTCCACAACACACGCAGATTCAACAAACGCGCTGCCCTGGGAGCCCAATTGAGCCAGATTGGCAAAAGCACGCCGGAGGAAGATCCACGGATCCAAAAGCAGCCTGAACTGTGTCAGCCAATAGTGACTCGTACTGCTTGTGAACGTAGTCGATTACTCTTACCGGGCGAGAGCCCTCGCAAGAAAACCGTTCTCACCCGATTGGCCCCAACGTCAAGGTACCGAAATCCTAGACGCAACATACCTGAAATACTGCTGATCATCAGATTCGACATTCTCCGCAGGCGTGGCCACCGTAGACTCACTTGGCTTTTTTTTGAGCAAAGCGTTTAGTTTATTTGCCGCGGTGGAGGAAGCTCCATCAGAGTTATTTGCGGTGTCTTTGGCATTCGCAACAGCTATTAGTTGGGCATTAAGTTGAGACCGGTCAACTGAAGGACTTCTGAGAAGCTTGTAGAAACCAATGACCTTCTGCTCAGTACTGCCGATTGGTGTGAGTTCCCCAATCAGTCTTTCAGAGTCGGCTAAGTAACTTGCGGTGGCAGCCTCATCAAGATGTTCGTTTATGCTCTTTCGCACCAAGAACAGCCAGTCCTTCGACAATGCTCGTTCCATAACCAATCGGAATCCGGGGGCTTTGTCTGTGACTATGTCCTCGTTGTAAGGAAATGGGTTAGGCTTTCCCTCCGTTAATATTCCGCCCCCCCAGATAGTGAAACGATTAAGTGCGCCAGGACCGAACGGGACATCTATGAACGATCCACCAGACAAAAATGAATTCTCGTAACCGTTTACGTCTTTTCTCGATGACACTTTTTCCCAGATAGCGCGAGGGTCGGCAGACGCTGCCCATATCGTCCATTCAGTCACGCTTTCATGCATATCAAAGATGTTCCACGTGTTTGGTAAAGTGGACCTGACCGGTCTCAGCACACCCAAACCGGCGGCATTTCGTTTTTCAGATTTGAATGCAAGATCAAATGCGTCTTCAAGAATCTCGCGCACCTTTTGAGCATCGGCAGCGTTCGTGGCTGAAGAAAGGATTAGAAAGTCATCCTGCGTACCACTAAACACACCTTGCTTTCCAATGCTCGTCCAAACCTCTTGACATTTCTGCTGATTGGCTTGGGTCAATTCAGTCAGTTTGGGCCATCGATTAAAATGTCGGTTTTCTGCTCCCTGCTCTGCGGATGCTGATCCTCGGGCTGCATATTGCCACTCTATGTACCCAGGTAGCCTGAACTGTCGGGTCTCTACGGTCACTTGTGATGTCGAAAGACGCGCCTGCTCAAATGCCTGTTGAAATGTTTGACAGAATCGTATCGCGTCGTCTAATCCTACAAGCAAGGCTGGCTCCTCAGCTCCACTTTCCAAGGCCCTTCGATACTCAGGGTTCTGTTTCTCGAACAACGCGGCTCTTTGAACAAGTGGGCCGACACCTTCGCTTCCCATTACACTTCGAAACTGTCCAACCGTAACTTCTGTTTCGCCGATATAGAAGCCACGCACGTCTGCCGGTGAAGTGGATGGACCAGGACCACTAGAGTCAGGCATGCCCGGATGAATTTTCCCCGGCGGGCAGAATCGAAAATCAATTTGAACGGGACCAGCGGGCATCGTGATAGTAATCTGCTCTAACGCTCCCGCTTCCTGAGCTGTTGCATCAGCCTCGATTGTGTAAGAAACCGCAAAGAAAAGACATATTGTCGCGTAACGTAATGTGGACATACTCCGGCCTCTTCAGTAATTAATGAAATCGACCTTCGACGATAGCGTCAAATGGATCAAGTCGACTGGCCTTCCATGCCGGAGGAATCGCACCTAAGCAGCAACAGACCACTGCGCCACCAGCTACCAAAACCAGGTCCATCGTCGCAATAGACACCGCCACAACAGGCTTCATCTGAATCCATGTGAAACCAGATGGCGGTATCCATGCAAGGAATTGTGAGATGCCGAATCCTACGGCGATGCTCGCCAGAGCGGCAGCAACGCCGATGACTGCGGATCGAAGAAGAATTGTCAAAAAAATTCCACTCCGTGAGACACCCATGACTCGCAAAATCCCGACCGTTGCTCGCTTCCTATCGGTAGCGTCCATTAGCACGCTGAAGACCGTGATAATCCCAAAAAAGAAGACTCCTGCTCCAACCACCCAGACAAGTAGTTGTAGTGAATTGTCTTGCTGCTGAATCTCGGTTATCCGTCCCGTTTCGGACATGACAGCAAAGTTCTTTGCGGACAGCGCGGTGACAACTGCAGGGACGTGGTCGATTGTTGAAGCATACAGCCTTGCGCGGTCATACACCGCTTTTTGCGGCTTTGCCACAAATAAGGCAATTTGTTCGTCAAATTGCACGAGCTGACTTCGCTCCTGATGCAACCATGACAGTAAATCGGCAGGTAGCACAACCACTGACGATTTAACGCCCTTAACGACATCGTGTCCAGTCTCTTCTGCTGTCGGTGAAGAAGGATCTTTCGATTGTAGATCTTCTAAATTGTTTCCTTTGGCTGGCATCGCGACGGGGGCGACATTCACGGATACCGATCCGTTGCTGGACAATGATATGGCCAGAGTGTTGGATGTTGTATTGGCAGTGAACTTCGCCGAAAGCGAAGGCGCATCGTAGTTGAAGGCGATTTCGGGATCTTTAAAGTACTCACGCAGCCATGTGCGTTTTGACATCGACAAGCCAATTGCGATATTCTCGCCCGCATCCGTATGAAGTTTTAGAGGTTCGTTCCATGCCACAATGACATCATCTGCTGAGGTGGCTTCACTCAGTTGGGAGGGGGCAATTCGGAGTCGATCTGCATCGCTGGTTTTGGACAGTTTTGTGAAGATCTCGTAGATGATCAGTCGGTCACGCCAGTCTTCCACGAGAATGCTGACTAGCTCAGCGGGAAGTCGATCGATAGCGGTTTGCAGCTCGAAACCTCGTTCGCGAAGATATATTCTGTCATCGTCCGACAGGTCGTTGCCTGCCTCACAGAAGACGTAATAACTGGAGTATTTATCTGGAGCTGGCGTCTTGGCACTTGGCCATCCCAATGCATCTACCTTGTAGCCTCGAGCATACGCTTCAAACTGATCAATAAGATCAAGATCGGCGTACCCGATCGCAGCCCCGGCTTCTTGGGTCGGTATTACTCCCGTCAATTCGCAGATCGCACTGACAGTTTCGGTAGATTCGTTTCGCCCGCGCGTCAGAATCACTTCTACATTATCCCCAACGCCCAGCTTCAACTGCCGTGCAAGACTGTCACCAAGCAAGATTTCCGAGCTACCAGATCTGGGGACTGCGACTTTCAATTGTTTCAGCAATGGATCCCCGGAACGACAAGGGAATAATGTCACTGACTCCACTGTCTGCTGCTCGCCGCCCTCACCGGAGGAAAGGCTTACGACTCTTTGCGTCTCCGGGATGATCAGCTCCACGCTGGGCAACTCTGAAGCGAGCCGATCAATCGATTCTCGATCCATCAGCTCCCCTTTACGGGCCGACCAAAACGTCACTTGTCGCCCAGTAGGACTTGTTACTAAGTCCCGGCGCAGTGTTTCGACATGACCTCTTTTGAGACCAAGCAAAAGAAGAATCGGCAGACAGATTCCCGCGACGATGATGATGTGGTGCTGCGTCGTCGGCCAAAGTCGTGTCAGATCCCTCCAGCCGAGTGAAACGTAATACAGCCAACGGCTCATGCTGGACTCCCGGCTAGGGGTTCAAGCGGTTGCAATTCAGGCAATCGAGGAGTATTCGCCTCAATTGATACTACTTCCCCTATTGCGGCACCGCGTCTGGGAGCCATACGAATAATCGTATCAGCGAACATAGATGCCAGTTCTTCATCGTGAGTGATCATGATGACCGCTCCACGAGCATTCTCGTTGCACTGAAGTTCTCGCAGTTCGTTCAGAGCACCATAGGCTAACTCGCGATTGAGAGCACTCGTTGGCTCATCAACAAACAGCAATGTTGGCTGGTGTGCAATTGCTCTTGCCAACGCAACTCTTTGATATTCGCCCCCTGAGAGCCGATTAATCCTCTGGGAAGCCAGATTTCTGTTCGATCTTCCTCCAGTGGCGGGTTCAGTGTTGAGTGACTTCAGCTTAAATGCCAACAGCAACTCTTCGACCCTTTCGTTTACTTTCTGAGTTCTTGTGCCGTTTAGTCGCAAAGGGACAGCGATATTCTCAGCGACAGTCAAACTTGACAATAGTTCGCCACTTTGGAGTGCGAAGCCCACACACTCTCTGCGTAACCGCTCAATGCGGCCCCGGTTTCTATTGGTCCAGATTCCCTTCAAATCGTAAGTTTCCCAGCTTCCATCACGTCGTTGGGTTCGCATCAGGAAGGTATCCAGGGATTCAGGGGCCGTCGGGGCTCTCAGCAGCCCCAAAACCGATAGCAGCGTTGTCTTGCCACAACCACTTGGCCCAAGAAGTGCAACAAATGAACCTGCACCAATCACAATCGGTACATCCACAAGCACGGTGAATGTCTCGCCACTGCCGGGATCTCGGAGCACTTGTTTTAAGCCGCTGATTTCAAGAACGGCGGGCCGCTCGACACAAGACATGACTACTCCCAAGGTCCTTGCCACATACCGAATTCAACGATTCCTGCCACTGCCGTGCATCTCTGCCACCGCAATGGATCTGCCCCGGACTAGGGTAGTTCACTTAAACGCAGGAACGTGAACTTGTCGTTGATTGCCGACTCGGACAGAGTCATCCATTCCTGGGAGGCATTCAATAAATCGTCTATTCGAAATTTTGCGGATTCCAGTCGATCCAGCCACTCCGTGAACGCCTCGCTGGTCATTGATGCGAGATCCTGCGGCGTTGTGTCCAGTGCTGCAGTTCGAAGAGGCAAGTCAGAAATCAGATCCTTCAATTTCACATTGGCCCCGATATCCTGCCCCGCACTTGTAGCTGCAATCGCGGTCTTCATTTTGTCTAGAATTGAACCAACATCCTGTCGATCAGCTTTCCGCGTCATTTCCTTAAAGGTCGTATGAAGGGAATCGAGCGTACTGCGAAGCCGCCGAAGTTCATCTTCCGACACCATCACCTTCTTGAATGCAACTTCGCGGCCACGATCATTGCGAAGTGATGCTGTTCCGGTAAGGACAGCCGATTCCTTGAATTTTTCAGCGCTAGCGCCCACTAACGTGTAGAGTGGTTGTGCAATCTCGTTGCTAGCTGATGAAGCCATTTGAAGTCCTTCTCCGTCCCGCACTTTTTGCAAGACGGAGAATGTTTCATTGATCTTGGTGGAAAGCTCACTGACTGCCGTGGCAACTTTGTCAGGGCCTGGATCGACGGCCATAAAGATTCCGTCAACATCTCCGTTGTTCGAAGCGATTTCACGGTATTGAGATAGTGCCAGGAGTCTCTGATGATCACTTACCATCAAAATCTGAATTATCTCCGCGATTGTGCGTGTTTCCTGATCGAGTTGGGGAAATGCTTCGGCCATGTCTGACGCCGACAAATCTGATAGAGCGGCCCTAATTTTCTCTACGTCATCACGTATCGCCTGAGGGTCGTCAATACCAGCAGATAGATAGATGTCTCTTCCGAACCAAAGTGCATGAAACATGCGTGTGGTACGTGCCGTTGAATCAGAACCTCCTTGCGGCCTTGCTTTGGAAATCATCTGCGAAATGGAGAGCCCCGTACTATTGTACCCTTCTCGCGTTGGTCTCCAGAAATCCCAGACGCTATTTCTAGGTTGACCATGCTGAGGAGGGTTCTCGCCCCTCCCATTAAGCTGACAAGATGTCATACCAAGCAACACAATATGTTTTACACTATTAGATGACCACGAAGATTTCTGCGCAGCAGTGCTCAATCCTGCAAGGACATCATCAGGGTGGTCGTCCTTTAATTTTGATGGTGCCATGTCATCAAGCTTCTTCGAAAAGACATCGAAGTCGTCCGTCAGATCACAAGTGAGTCGACTGGTGAATTCGGCAGTCTCAACACTGTCTTTGTACTCAGCAAACCCAAGACGGACAGCCGCTGCAATTTTAGGATCCTTTCTTAGATCCGCACAAAGGCCCCGAATTGCCTGCTTGATATAATCCATCACAGTCGCATCATCCCCTCCCGCTTTATTGAGCCGAGCAAACATGAAATCGCTTGATTCAATCACAAACATGATTTCAAGTTTGACGTCTTCAAGATCATTCCGTTGCTGAGACAATGTGCCCCCCTCATTGAGGCCTTGTACATTGCCGGAATAGACAACGACCGGATATTGCGTGTCGTCGCCCCGATCTTCTGCCGCTGAGTCGGTAATTAGTGCATACCTTTTCTTTCCTAGCGGCGTAGCGTTCTGTCTAGCGACAGCGCCATCCAACTGCACTTCGAATGCTCGATCTCCCTGCGGTTCAATCGGATCAAGAATAAATCGCGTATTCCAAGTGCGCAAGTCCTTCTCTTGGATCCAACCAACCGGTTTTCCGGTACTCGTTCCTACCCGTAGCTTTCCATTTACCGCAGACTTCGATCCATCTTCATTCTTTACTCGAAAGAAGATGGCCCAAGGCTCAATCGGTTCGCCAGAATCATTTGGATTCGTTGCAATAGATGCTCGATTACTGACAACAACAACCTTTTCCAAAAGCGCCGTGGGTTTGCCGTCTTGGCCAAGAACTTGAATTAAATTCTTGCTCTCTTGTCCGCAAACGTGGCGCGGTATTCCGATGGTCAACACCGAAATTGACGCGAGGAGGGCGAGCCAAGAGGCGAACCGTGATCTGGCGTGTCCGTTCATTGAGGAATCTCCTGCAATAACTGCTTTAGGCGGGGCATAAGTGGGGCGTGGGTTCATTGTGCAGCGAGGCTTAATCTCAACGAAGAGAGTCGAGATCTCGCAATCAATGAATGTTCCGTGGATGGTGCAGCTTCTGAGACGGCTTCGTAGGCCGAAATGGCAGCAGAATTGTTCCCAAGCTGCTCGTGAAGTTCTGCAGCCTTGAGCAGTGCTGTCGAATTCAGTTCATTCGCGGGCAAACCGTTGAGCATGGCCAGCCCTTGTTGAAGCAAGGCTTCCCGTTCGCCGTGATTCGTTTCCGATTCATCCAACAGGGTCTGAACGAATTCAATCCGGAGCTCAGAGTTCTCCGGGAATCGAGCGGTCCCGTCGCTGAGCAGTTGCCGCGCCGCTGGCAACTCCATGTTGGATCGCAATGATGCCGCTTTAATCAGGAAGCCACTCGCATCTGTGAGTCGGACTTTTGAGTTGTTCACCCGAGTCTTGAGGAAAGGCCACTTGCCATTCCAAAAGCTCTCCTTCTCCAGTGTGTCTGCAAGGCGGTTTTGAATTGCAAGTGCTTCTTTTAGCAGTAATTGCTTCTGCGGATCCTTCGAGTCCAAAGCATCAGCAGCGTAATACTCAAGTGATTCTGCGAAAGCACATCGCATGAGCGGATCGGTTGTAGATTCGACTCGTTGAATTGTATCAGTCCAATTGACAGCAGAAATGTCATCTCCCGGTTTAAACTTGTCGTCAATGGCCTGAAGCAGGATTGTAATGGCCTCTGAAGGACGTTTTGAATTCAGCAACGTAAATGCGGCAACACTTGCTGAGTCATTACGTACGGACACCTGTGAGCCAGATAGTTCTCGCGGATCCAATTGTGATGCTGGTTCTGAGTCGCCATCTCGTGACGCGATCAGACCTTGAACTTCGCGGACCAAATTTGAGGTATTCTCGACTGAAGCGTCAATCGATGAAGCAGCCACTGCAGGGAAACTCTTCTGGAGAGCCATTCGGAGTTGACGCTCCGCCAACGCGAGTCTCAAGTTTGCAGCGTCATCACGTGTGAGCATCGTTCGCAACAGCACGACTGCATTAGGAAATGGCTGAACTCGCATATGTGGCGCATTCATTGAAATAGCGGCCGCAGATGCGAATGCAATTTGCGCTCTGTTCGATTCCGTCGATTCAAAACGAACTGCCAAATAGCCCTCAGCTAATCGCGCGACCGAAGCTGCGCTCGCAAGGCGAGACTTTGCAATCGGGTCCGCTTGTGTCCAGCGAGCTTCAAGCTCAGCGGCGGTAGTGCCTATGTCGGAAAACGATTTCATTGCATCGTCGAGAGACGGACCGGCATCCCCGGAGGTCATTACGTCCAACAACGCAATCAAAGATTTTGCTTCTAACTGGGTATATACATCTGCATTGAGTTGAAGCGATTGAAGATTCGCACGTGTGACTTCGAGCGTCTCAAGTTGCAGATTCGGGGTCGGGGCTTGAAACTCAGCCCAAGCGTCAAGTGCCGTCATTCGAGCGATTGTAAGCAGCACTTCATGATCATCGGGCTTCAACAGTTGTGACTTAGCAGCTTGAGTAAGCAAGTCTTTAGCGGCGACGGCATCAATCAGTTCAAGTTGCCACCGTGTGTAGACCCACGCGATAAACAGTTTTGCGGAACCTTGAGCACGTGCCGCCTTATCGAGGACCGCAAGTGACCGCGTATTGTCGTTATCCTGCGCCGAGAAAGTGCTGACCTCGGCGAGAGCGCTTTCTTCATCCTTAAGGATCGCCAACCTGGAGGCAATGTCCGCCTTTTGTTTCTGATGGGATGGAAGTGCCGGAAGTTTATTCAATGCGGCCTGCAACGCTCCTTGTGCAACAACCAAGTGAGGAGAAGCCTCAGTGTGTGCCGCAAGGTCCCAGATCCGATCGCCCACAGTGACAAGACCAAGTTCCATGCTAGCCACTCCGCGGATGTAGTGAAAAACAGCATTCTCACTCACCTCCTCGCCGTCCAGCCGAGATAAAGCGTCGAGGCAGGATTTGAGCAGAACTGCGTCCACGGGGCTTGAGCTCAATGCCGCTTGCAACTGTGCATGTGCTGAAACCAATTCTTGGTGGAGAATGGTGGATTCAGAGTAGGGAAGCGCGAGAGTTTTGACGACTTTCAAGTCTTCATCGCCCGTATCATTAACATCCGGCTCGTCGGAAAAGAGGTAAAAATCTTTTCTCTCGGCAAGAACCTGTTCAACTTCTCGCAGGTGCTCCCCTGCCGACTTTAGTCTCGCACTCAACTCCGTAGAGTTTCCGAGTAGAATCTCGGTTTGAGAGGCCATCAAATCTTCGATGAGCGCCCTGTATTTGCGATTGACTTCTCTGAGTTGTTTTAGTCGCAGCAATTCTTCGTTTCGAGCTAACGCAATAGTCTTTTTCGTTGCCTCACGCTCGTTCAGAGCCAAATCCAGACGCACCGCTACTTGCGGCGCGGCCGCAACTTGACGTTGAAGATCTTCATTCTTTAGAAGTTCGTCATTAAGCTGTTCAAGATCTTTGAGCCCTTCGCTTGACGAATCTAAAGCGGCACTAAACATCGTGGTATCAGAGTTTAGTGCAGACTCTCCCACCAGCAAACGCCACGTTGCTTCCCGAATCCGCTCCTTCACATCATTGGTCGCCTCTACTCGCGCCTGCGAATCACGAAGGCGTTTTGTCAGGCCAGAGATCGTCAACCCGTTTTCAGCCTGCGGAGCTTCTCCGACGGGCTCGTCACAGAGGCATGCATTGGTGAATAGAAAGGCAAGTACAGGCAAAGCTAAAAATCGTCGAAATACTTTTGTAGTCGGCATTGAGAGGATCCGCCGTTTGGAGGGTAAATGAGCTTCTGAGTCCAATTCTTTTCCGATAATGCGGTCGTCCATCCGCGACTTAGCCTGAAGAAATTGGTTATTTTGCGAAAGTCAATGTGTCAGCCTATTCATTGCGTCTCCGATCCTCGCCTGAGTTTCAAGCAATTGTGAAATGTCACGCGAGTCAACGAATGTTTGTAGCCATACTCGCTGGGGGCCTTGAATGTGCCGTACCGCTTCGTTGAATACTGTCCTCTTCCTTTTGCCAACAGAATCAAGTTTGCTTCGCAAGAGATTTGCTGCACTCGCCGCATGCCGCGCCGCAGAAATCTGATCTCCTGTTACACGCGCTGTAACGGCCAGATAGGCCCGATACTCCGAGTTTGAGGGCGATAATCGGACAGCATCCTCCAGATAGGGTAAAGCGGCCTCGAATTGCCTTTGCGTAAACAGCGTTACCCCTTGGCGATACAACTCCTGAGATTCGAGCGAGTAAGCAGGCATTGGTTTATTCACCAATTCCCGGAGAGAATGGTGGAGCCGAGAAAGCAAACGCGACTTCTCTGCAGGAGAAGGTTTTGTTGCCAAAACCAGATCCGTCGCTCGCAGGTAGTCCGCAAGCGCGTCTTCGTGACAATCCACTGAGGCCCATAAATCGCCTCGGGCGACGTAGGGATGAGGCAGCGGCGTTGCGAGAGCTTCGTTCTCATCAACCAGACGGCTGATTTCCACCCATGTCGCAATGGTTTCAGCAGACCTAGTAGCAATGGGTGCTGGAATGTGGTCCGCTGCAGCGATACCGCACCCCAAACAACTTACTACAGCGATTCTGATGGCAAAAAGTATGAGATGACGAGTCATATTGGTTACTCGCTGGGGTAAGCGTCTCTGATTGTCGTGGGGGGGAGGGGCAGTATGCCGGAGTAGTTAGTGATCCGCAATAAAAACGTCTCAATTTCCCGTTTTGTTTCTCGGAGCCCGTCCGGAAATGCAGTACCGACCACGGCGTGATGGTTAGGAAATTGAGATTTTAGCCGACGCGAGTCGACGCCCTGCCATCCAGAGGGCACGTATGCAAAAAAGGACAACCACTCAGGTGCGGGGGGGGTGGTGACGGGACTTTTTCAGAAGGGACTCTCGGCAGAATGGGAACGGAGAAACAGCTTTTCAAGAACAGCCCTACGGAGGCAGATTGTGGAAGTGCAGGCGAAGGTTCTATGTGCGATCCCCGAAAGACGTAAGGCTAAACTCGCTCGCCGCCCTATCTCAGAGCCTCAATCTCCTGCTGCTTTTTGCTAGCGACCAAAAAAATTCGCTCAACGGAATCCCCGGGGATAAAGGTGAACTCAGATTCCGTTGTAGTGATGGGAAGCGAGTATCGCCTCGCGATCTCATCGAGTCCAGTAGAGTTGTAAATGAAGTCCTTCATGGGGATCGCATTGACGGTTGCCCTTGTCTTGAAGTCCAGAAGGGCTTTAAGTCTTCCGCCCGCCGATTGGGTAAGTTTCTCAATCCTTTCGGCCTCATCGCGGAGAACGGGAATGTTGTTCCTGACATTCCAGACCCTTCCTGCGTCAACGTGGATGTCCAGCAATTCCGTGAATAGCCTGATAAGATCTTTCCCGGCAGGGGTGCGGACTTTTTGACTCGCTAAGTCAATTTCCAGTGAGAGCTGATGAACCAGTTTGCGATACTCGTCATAATCAACCCCCAAGTCCACGGCCGTCTTCAACTCGGCCGATGAGCGATCAAGATCCCTCAAAGCTTCTGCATCACCAGAAACTCCAGGCCAACGGCCCAACAGAACTACCGCTACGAGAGCCATAGCAGCAAAACCAACAAAACCAGCGAGCACAAAAAACAACTTCAGCCACTGATTGCCACCTCGGCCGTCCGGACTCCGCTTGTCACGACCAAGTCTCGACTTCTGAGGCGGCGGCAACTGCGGATAAGGATCCTCATCGGTAAGGGAAGAATCCCAGTCATCAGTGTTCCACTCATCACTGATCACTGACGTGTCACTGGACTGTGGAACCGGTACCGCAATCGCAGAGCCGCACCGTTTACACGTTCCTTTCCGTCCCGCAGAAGAATCGCTCGCCTTGATAGTCGCCCCACAATTTGAACACTGAAATCTGATCACCGCCTGAACTCCTCTGGTGTCTGACACTCGACCCTAGGAGTTCCACCCGGCAATCAAAGCGTCTGAATTTCGAGGTAGTACTGACAGGAAGCAGCTTGTCACCATCTGACCTTTGGGCCGCACATTTAGTTCATTGATAGGCTTCGTTCTGCGCGTATCAGAGTGTCCCATCTGAATACAAAGATCGGTGTTCACCAAACTCCACCAGCTCATTCCTCAGGGCCGACATCAAAACCAAAGCCGCCGGGCTGACCAGACCCGGCGGCGTGTTTAAATGTTATCTCAGATTGTCAAGGATCATCGTTTTACTTCAGTCGTTGTGACCATGACTGAAGTCATCGAGGCATCTGTCGACTGCCATCGCCATGAACTATGCGTCTGAGCTCAATTACTGGGGCACTGACGCAATCTCCGGGCAGCAAGGGCTCGAACAGTGAATCGCCTGTACCCAAATTTCTCCTGATGCAATCAGCGTGCTACTCGCAATGCATCAATCTCACGCTTCTTTTCACGAGCGACCGCGACAATTTGATCAACTGCGTCCATCGGAATGGTTGTGAATCCCGATTCCGTAACTGTAATCGGCAGTGCATATCGCTCAGCAATGACCTCAAGACCATTGCCATTCTGAAGGTAGTCCTGCAGCGGAATTCCATAGTTTGTTACATGGGATTTGAAATCAGCCAATCTGTCGAATTCACTTGACCCGGCGCTGGTCCGTTTCTGCATTATCGTCGCTTCTTCTTGTAGCACGGGAATGCTTTGCTTCACCTTCCAGACCTTGGTTGCGTCTAGGTATATGCGCTGCAGTTCACGAAACAACTCAGCCAGTCTTACGCCCAGTGATGTCCGGTCCCATTCGGCAGCATTTTCTATTCGAATTGCAAGTCGCTGAAGACGTTCGTCATGGTTGTGCAGGTCGATGCCATCTTGTAAGTCCGCGTTTAAGTTGGCCACTGACCGAACCAAAGCAAGAAACGCATCTCCTCCGGACGGTTGTGAGGCACGAGCGAGAGTCCACATTTCCCGCCACCGATCATCGGGGTAGACTCCTTGCCCCGGCCAGAACATGTTTCCACGGCAAGTCATCGTCCACTGATACCATCTCTCCTTCTTCCAACTGGTTTGGTTATTAAATTCACGTCGGGAAACGCACCAAAAGGATTGCGGTCGGCTGGCTGCACTTCTTCCAACCATAGGCACGACATCTCTTCGCCACCGCTTGTCCTCCTCAGTGCAGCGTTCAAGGAACTCCTGATTCAGCTGCGAACATCGAAGAATTATCCGCGGAGTAATGAACAAAAAGTCGTTTGGATGTTGTTGTGCGCATTTGTTCAAGCGATCCTGGAGCATGCCGACAAGGTCACCGCCACCATGAGACACATCAGGGACCGAGAATTTAATTTCATTGATTTCTGCATTTAATTGAATGTTTGCCTCTCCAATATGTCAGGAAAATGGGTGGATTGATCAGCCAAGGGAGTCGAGTAAAAAAAGGAGGCATTCCATCAACGTTTCAGATCACGACCTTTGAATGTCATGTCTTTCGACCTTTGTTCATCAGCCCATGACTGAACGACGATGGAAATACCTCCAGCTCACTTCGACGAAAACGAGGTTTGATCAAGTCAAAATCGTTTGTTGAACTTGAGTTTCTGAGTGTAGTATAAGTCTCACTCAGGCGCGACTTTTAAATAATATATACCTCTCATTTAGTTTGTTGAACTATCGCTTCAACTGCGGCGGCTGATGCTTCAGCTGGTGCATAAGCTTTTGCTTAGGCATTTGCTTCTTCATCGTTTTTCGCTCTTAGTGCTAAATCGTATGGGCCACGCATCGTTCGGAAACTTGGCATTCTGAGGGAATTTTAGTCGCTCCCAGCACCGACTTTGCAGGATGTTAGTCCTGCTGACTCATGAAGATCTCACCTCTTCTTCGAGGTTCTTGTTGAGTCTGCCAATGTTGCGCGGAAACATTCGGCAGGTCGTTCAAGTCTGATTGTTCGAATTCCAATTGTGGACGTTATTGTTGAGACACAGTTTGGGCGAATCAAGCTGATTCAGGAGACTGACTCAAGGGATCTCAGGTCATCAATGGTCAATGTCCGGTCAGGTTTGATTTCAACAGCGCGCAGCACCTCGACGATTATACCAGGCGAACCATTCGCCTTATGTATGAGTGTCGGAATCGTAGAACGTTTGTCCGCTTTGATGCCCTGTCGATTCATTCTTTGGCATGTCCATTCTGTGAGCTCCGCTGGAGAGGGTGGCTCTGCATTTAATCTTGTAAAACGCCTGAGAAGCGCGGTTTCGAAGTGCTTGGCAGAGATTGCAGTTGCAAACCAGAGCATTCCCGGTTCCTCAAGGCAATGTAGCAATGTCTGACCAGCGACACGGTCCGCAAGGCGGCCAAGTTCATCGAGCACCATGACACGAATCTCCCCGGAGTCTCGCACGTCATAGAACGCTTTCTGAATTTCAGCTGCGGTCGCAGTCGTGCAGTCTATTACGTACGAATGAACACTTCCGCCCGGCCGATGAATATCTGTAATTCCGTAGCGGATAAAGGTATCGACACATGTGTTGCAGGTCGGATTGCATTGGGGGTTTAGTGTTTTCAGGCAAAGATCTCTGCAGTGAAGACACCGTAGAAAGAATTCGAGAATTGACGTTTTGCCTTGCCTTGAGTCACCGAGAAGAAGAGTGTTCAGCCGGAATCGTTCTTTCTTCTTTGCTTTCCTCAAGATGTTCTTCAGCGTTACTACATAGGATGCATTGCCAGCAATCTCTTCCCAAGTTTGAATATACCCAGGGTCCATTAGTTTACCTCTTCAATGTTGGAAACGCATGATGGGTCAATGAACTGAAATAACTCGTCATTTGCGTCAAATGCATCACTTGCGTCACTTGCATCAATCCACGCGAGGTCAATATGGCTCCCATAGCCTCGTCGCCCGAGTTCGACGACGAGGCCGAACTGCTGAAATTGATTCCTTGAACTGTTCAGAAAACGTGAAAGCGTTTGGGTACTTATTTGTGGGAAGCGGTAAGTCTTTCGATTGTTGATCAGCTCCTTTCGCAAATTGCCGGTGGCTCCAGACCAGCTAGGCTTTCCTTCCATGAATCCCAATACAGCGTTCTGCACAGGTGATAGCTCGGGGGGCGTTGAAAGCTGTTCCGTGGTCGCTTTCAGGATCTGCTTCCCTTGAATGAGATCAAGTGCTTCCTGCACAACTCGGCGAGGTATGATTTCACCGAGGTGATTTTGAAGAAGAGCGTATGCTGCTTTGCATACTCTGGGATCTCCGGCACTCAAACTGATGGTGCCGTTCTCCGTAGGAAAGCTGAACTGCCCGACGTCTCCATTGCAGTATTCAAGCCTCACTCCAAGGCTCTCAAGCGTCCGCAACGCATGCTGGATGCTCTCGCTTTCCGAACGCTTGGGGCGACTTCGGTCCGTTGATCTCTCCAACGGTGCCCTGTTTCCATCGGGTGGCTCGGAAGCGGTATCCTCATCAGTCATCATAATGCGTCCTCAATCGTGTGTGGGGAGAATTCGACCCGGTTTAAGACGGGTCAATTGCGGCGATTCACAACTGCGTTGAGTGGCTGAAGTTCAACTTCACCCAACATTCAGTTTGTGTTTCGCCAGCAACATGAATCTCTCACACTGAGGTCGCGCGGAGGGAACCCGGCAACGCGAAGTGCTTACGCAACGAATACTGTTGCGGACAGTTAATTCACCGACAACCCCACCGCCTTATCCGTGGGTTTGCTGATCGGCCTTCGGATCCAAAACTGTCTGAGCTAAAAAACTAGTAGAACGAGAACGACGCACGAGATCAGCTTATCGTGCGATCGAATGGTAGTCATTGATTGAGTCCAGTCAACGCTATTTGATTCGTCAGATGGGGTTCGAGAGGTGTCTGGCGGCTACTTCCGGGCCTGTCACGATTTGCCTCGTGATCCTTCTCCCGGGCGTAATCCGTACCCTGTCCGGACTGAGCGTCGCGGAGGTTTCCGAACCCTCGCTCTTACCGAGGCCAGAAAAATTGTTTGCCGGGCTTAGGAATTTCTGCGTTAGAGTTCGAGAGTATGCCTTCCTCTTCGTTAAAAACGAAAGCCGATGGACTTATCGCCCAACAACGCCGGTCGTTAATCGCGTTTCTGGAGCGTTGCCCCATTTTCAACCCCACAGCATGGCGAGAAGGTCGTTTCTCCAGTGGTACAACGCACTCTTTCGTGTCCTGGCCGGGTTATCAGTTTTCATGACCTGAAAACTGCCACACACATCAAAAGCCGCAAAGACCTGAAGCAGTGAGCTTCAGGTCTTTTTTTTGGTGTGCCGAGCATGTTTAACAGCTTGAGGGTTTGAGTCCCTTATCCAGCCTGATGGAGGTGAAGGATTAGCGAAGCGCACGGGCGGTGTCGTGAGACACGGTCTGAAGGAAG
>JBPOIW010000121.1:0-7913 GCA_052034165.1 Planctomycetota bacterium
CCTGTGATGTTCAGGTAACCGAGCATTTGAGCCACGTGGCTGTCATTGAATTCGGTGACGACTTTGGAGTCCACGATGAGTCGACCGTCAATGATCAAGTCCGGAATCAGCGTGCCGATGAGTTGACCGTCATAAAAGACATCATACTGCTTTTGCTGCTCGCACCGGACGTTTTGCTTCGCAAGTTCA
Source organism: Planctomycetota bacterium (assembly GCA_052034165.1). Classification (GTDB taxonomy): domain Bacteria; phylum Planctomycetota; class Planctomycetia; order Planctomycetales; family Planctomycetaceae; genus SXXK01. Next base: position 190 of record JBPOIW010000121.1, read on the forward strand.
ATGATCAGGGCTCGTTCGTAGAGCTTCTCGTCGAGCCCCGGCTTCAATGTGTTGAGTACCTTCATCGCCGCACCGATGACGATTCTTGAAAGGTCCGCGTTTGGAGAATCTTCGTTTGATTGAGTCATGCCGTTGTTCCGAGGGGTGAGTTAAACCACAGATGTCACAGATTTGCACAGATGACAGGGGCGGTGGAGCTTGTGTTTTTATCTGTGTCCATCAGTGACATCTGTGGTCAAAACTGCGTTTGTATCAGACGAATACTTGCTGTAGCAGGCCTCCTTTGAAGGCTTGAGTGGGTTCAACTGCAGTCCGGCGCATTGGATCTTGTGATTCGTTGTGGGGAAAGAATTGAGGTGTGAAAAAGGGTCAGGTCTCATTGGATTGAGACCTGACCCTTTTTGCTCTTCATTGGATTGAGACCTGACCCTTTTTGCTGTTTCAAATTGACGCCGGGTATTCGAGGGATACGAAGGGTCTGTTTATTCGCTCCTCTACTGTTGTCACGAATAGAATAGACTCCTCCGCAAGTCGGGGCTTCCTTCGCCACAATACTCTGCATAGACTGCATCTATGGAAGTGAACAGCATTCAAGACAAGCTGAAGAGACGCGAAGCCGCACGGGATGACGAGGATTCGTGGCGGGAGTGGTACTGCCTGACGCCATTGGAGCGTTGGCATGAATCCATGAAACTCTGGGAATTCTATCTGCGAGTAGGAGGATCTCTTGATCCCGAACCCGATCATCAAAGTCCTTTCGACTCTTTCATGCCACGGGGTTCGGCACCTGCTTATGGGCGGTCAGGCCTGCGTGTTCTACGGCGCGGCCGAGTTTAGCCGGGACTGCGATATTGTGATTGTGGCCGACGACGAGAACCTGCTGCGGCTCAATGCTGCACTGCTGGAACTTCAGGCGGAGTGTATCGCTGTACCTCCCTATGAAAAACACTATCTCGATCGAGGCCATGCGGTTCATTTTCGTTGCCGCAATTCTGAAGCGGCCGGCATTCGGCTCGATGTCATGACAAAAATGAGAGGATGTGATGAGTTTACCGTTCTATGGGAACGGCGTATGACTCTTCAGGATACTGACGGTGTATGCTATGAGTTGTTGGGGATCGAAGATCTTGTTCGGGCCAAGAAGACTCAGCGAGATAAGGACTGGCCGATGATTCGTCGACTGGTGGACGCCCATCACGAGGAGTTTCGGGACGATCCGAGCGAAGAGCAGGTTTTGTTTTGGCTTCGCGAATCTCGCAACCCGGAGGTGTTGATTTTTCTGGGATCGGAATACCCGGACATTTTTCGTAAAGCTATAAAAAATCGGGCTTGCCTTGGAGAAGCACTTTCGGGAAGCCGGTCTGCAATTCAGCAGGGATTAAATGCTGAGGAGCTTGCTGAGCGCAAAGCTGACGAAGCTTATTGGCGTCCTCTAAAGAGGGAACTGGAGAAGCTTCGTTTCAGTCGACGGAATGCTGATAACGGCAAAACCTTGTCAGATGATCGCTCTAAAGACTGAGGCTGCAAAGCCCATCGCTCAATAAACAGGATCACATAAATTGGCAAAGCTTTGGTTTGTGGATTATTCCAGCACGCGCGCATTATCGATGTGGTAGAGCCGAGACAGGTCGTTGGCATCGATCTGCGGGTCGATATGAAAGATGCCTTCCACGTCAAACGGCCGCAGTTCCATGTAGTCCGCCGTGACGCCTTCGGCCATCGTGATTCCGATGATGTCGTAGATCTTGGGCTTACGCTGAAAACAGCAAATCCCCGTATCGCGGACGAATGCAAATGACTTCAGTCCGGTCGACTCAAAAGTTGGATACATATAGCCGCGGATTCGAACCGGCTTGCCGTCCAGAGTCTTCAACCATTCAGGAAAATACTCGACAGCGTCAACAGGGACAGGTTCCATGTTGAGGACTTTGAGCAGATCAATATCATCAAACGAAACGCGAACGGCTTGGGTGCCCCGTTCTTTGCGCAATCGCTTCTCCGGAATCAGCAACTCAATCTTTCGTGTCTCGCCCGCAACGGAATTCTCAACAACCGGCACATCAGCCGGTCCCTGAAGTCCGGAATGAGCTGATGTCACGACAGGTGGAGTCGCAGGTGCGGCTGGCTGAGTTGCAGACTCGGAGATTGCCTGTTGGACACGAGAACTCTCTGCCTCTGATGCCGCGCTGACAGGAGTTACGGCTTGAACTTCAGTCGTCTGAGTTTTGTCGGGCTCAGCATTCTCTGCGGGCGCGACTGGCAGCTGTGCAGGTGCTGGCTTCGTGCTTTCGAAATCGACGTAACCTTCATCGGATTCTCCACAACCTGCAGAGGCCGCAACAAGACTGAGGATCAGTGCGGAAGTGGAACGTCGATTGATCATGGCTTTTAGCATCCTGTCAACGCGTGGCTTAAAATCGCGTCCACGCTTCTTCTACCAGTTCTGCTTCCATCGTATACACAGGCGCAAATTCGTAGTCTTCTGATGGTGAGTCTTCGCCAGCCTTCACGTCGGCCTGCAGGACTCCCGCCACCGCTACCATACCAATATACGCTGGAGTTGTAAGCTGCAGCTTGTTGGTGACTCCAAGTTTCTCCTGTTCCTCCGCAGTGAGTTCCTTTACCTCAAGGTCCGGAGCTCGATGCGACAACGGTGGTCGTTCGCCGTCATTAAATGATTTCAGTGTGACGAAAATGAAGTCATGAGATTTCGGCTTTCCTCCCATGCAGCATTCCCCGTTGTCCTTCAGGAGAATGAATCGCGTGAGTCCTTCAGTCTCCTGAGTCGCCCACATGAATCCCTTCAGATAAACCTTCTGTCCCACAAGTGCAGCAACGTCCGGGTGTAGTTTGCGATGTCCGTTGATATAAACAAACTGCTTGTCAGCGATATCCTTGGGAAAAGTGACTCGAGCAAATCCTTCGGGAACTTCCGTGGAGTAAGCATGAGCCATTTTTGCTGAACCGAGGGCAAAACTGGCAAGAGACAACACCAGTCCAATCGCAGCCATCCCGGTTCCTTTGACAAAACCGGCCGACGCTCGGATACGAGAGATGGCGGCAATCCCGATGAAGATTCCGAAGAAGGCAACGTACAAGCCGAAGATGCCTATGAAGCCCGTCAGCCCGAGCAGTCCCAGAGACAATGCGATTGGAGCCCATGGGGAAATCGGGATGTAGTCAAAATCTTCTCCTTCCGAAGATTCTCCCCAGGCCCCGATGGCCGGCTTCTCGGAATCAGAGGACCTCGCGAGTTCACTATCCTGCGCGGGAGTCGTGCCTGTCGACTCCGGCAGAGGCAGGTTCTCCGTCGTTCGGGTGATATCTAAAGATGGGCAATCAAGAGTTTGTTCAGTCATTGGTCCTGTCTCCATGCGCAATTTCGTCGTCAGCAGATTTTACGTCCGACTCCCGGGCTTCGTGAAACGAATCCGCCCCAAAACTAACGACACGAGGCGAATCGGTGCCCCGATTTGACCGGTTTGGCTGACCTCTTTGACGATTTGTGGTCAGTTCGAGGGCCGAGGACTGGAAATTCGCTTTGTTTTGATGAATTGCCCACAGGTCGAATTCAGGCCCGTTCCAAGTCGATTGACCTCTGGGAATAAATCCCGATGATCGTCTAGCCAACGTGCACAGTCGACAATTTGGACGAGGCAATCCTATTTCCTTGTTGGTGATGTTCACGACTCAGTCAGTTTGCGGAAATCAGAGAAGCTTGTCCTTATGCGGATCGTTGTTCTTTTCAATCATGTTTCAGCGACGGACTCAAGTGGTGATCTTGATGTGCTGAAACAGTGCGTTGCCGTGGAGCAGTCGCTGCGAGAGCTCGGGCACGAATCATTTCGACTGAGTTGTTCTCTGAACCTTGGTCCGGTCCGCGATGCGTTACTTCGCCTGAAGCCAGATGTCGTTTTCAATCTGGCTGAATCGCTGGGTGGCACGGATCGCCTGATGCCGGTTGTGGCTGTACTGTTGGAAGCTCTGGGGATCCCCTTTACCGGTGCATCAAGTCTGGCAATGTTGACGACGACCAGCAAGCTTGTGGCAAAGCAACGGCTGCTTGATCAGGAGATCTCAACACCTGCCTGGCTCACTCTTGAAGGTGAAGAAGGTTGGCAAGGTGCTAATGAACGAAGCTGGAGTCCAGAGAAAGCCATTGTCAAAGCCATTGCGGAGCATGCGTCATTGGGGCTGGGAGATGACAGTGTTGTCGAATGCAGCGGCCACTCTACTGGCATGTTGCGATCTCAGATCGCAGCTCGCAATGAGCAATTAGGCACTCCACATTTTGCGGAACAGTTTATTGACGGCCGAGAATTCAATCTCAGCCTGCTTGCCGGTCCGAATGGACCAGACGTTTTGCCGCCCGCAGAAATTGAGTTCATCAACTTTGCCACCGGGAAGCCTCGCATCGTTGGCCATGATGCCAAGTGGAACGAGTCGACGATGGAATACATCAACACACCGCGTCGATTTGATTTCCCCTTGCCGGATCGCGCGTTGCTGGATGAGCTGGAAGCTTTGGCACGTCGCTGCTGGACCGCGTTTGATCTGCACGGTTATGCTCGCGTGGATTTTCGAGTCGACAATGACGGGCAGCCGTGGATCCTTGAAGTGAACGCCAATCCCTGCCTTTCTCCTGATGCAGGTTTCGCTGCAGCCCTGCAGGAGGCTGACCTCTGCTTCACCGACGCCGTTGAACGAATTATCGCCGATGCCTTGAGAGATGCTCGCCGCATCTGATCATTCGCGCTGTCTGGCCTAGGCTCGCAACGTTGCTCATCGATTACGGGGACTCTGGTTGTTCATCGAACATTCTTGAAACGAGATCATCATCCAGCGGCTTCGTCATCAGGCTCATCAGAATCCCTGACGTGGCGGAAACAAGGATTCCCCAGATCAACGGATCCAGCCCCATCAGGTACCATGGCTTAAATCCGGCGGCCGTGCCGATCGCTTGCTGAGGAAGCAGGCCCAGAATTCCGATCAGGTAAAGCACCAGCACTGTCAGTGCTCCACTGATCATGCTCGCGAAGATTCCAGCCGTCGTTGCTCGGCGCCAGTAGCAGGCCATGAGAGCCGGGACAAGAAATGTGGCGGCCGCTCCGGAGGTGCTGAAGATAATAAACGCCTGGAGATAGGTGACCGGATACCAGCTCACAGCGACTGAAATAAGGCCGGCGATGATCATCGTTCCCCACGCCGCGCGACGTAGTTGATTGCGATCTGCGTTTGGCGCGATAAACCGCTGGTAGATATCCCGCACAACGCCGGATGACAGCACGACAAGATAAGAACTCACGGTCGCCATCACAGCTCCGAATGGAGCTGCCAGAATCAGTCCTGCGACGAATGAGCCTCCTGGCCAATGGCTTGTGGTCATGATCGCCATGCGTGGAATAATCTGGTCTGTCTTCCCATCAAGTGCAGGGATCAGAGCTCGACCACAAACGCAGATCACAATCAGCGGCAGGTAGATTCCCATGTTGTAAATGCTGAGCAAATAGATCGACCGACGAATCACGTTCGTGTTCTGACTGGCCATCAGTCGCACAAGCCCGGCCGGTGCTCCAACACCTCCCCAGATCCAGACGACGAAGAATGAGATCGCGAGCGACAACGGCAGAAACTCATGATTCGAACCATCAGCGATGAATCCCGGTCCCGAGGCGAATCCAGGACCGGTATTGGCCAGCGAGGTGCGAGTGGCATTCTCCAGTCCTCCTGCAGCATTCAGAGAAGCGACCAGCAGAATCACTACGCCGACAAACATGAGCAAGCTTTGAAACAGGTCAGTCCAAACTGCAGCAAGGAATCCACCCATCAGCGTGTATCCCACGACGGTCACGGCGAAAATGATCAAGCCGATGTGGTAGCGGGTTTCTGAAACAGATACGGCATCTTCCGACAGTGAGAGTTCTCCGCCGTTCGGCCATGCCAGTTGAATAACAATGGCGCCAGCCTTGAACTGCGCGAACATCATGAACGACAGATACAGCAGAATGAATACTGTGCAGGTAAAGCCCAGGGCTGGACTGTTAAAGCGTGTTCGAAAAAGATCCGGAACGGTGATCGCGCCGGTTCGCCGACTGAGTTGAGCGAGTCGCTTTCCGAGAATACCGAACCCGGTTATCGGGACCACCATGTAGCTGCCGATCCACAGCGCAACAATCCAGCCGTGGGAATAAACAAGTGACGGGAACCCCATAAAGGTCCCACCGCTTTGGATCGTTGCCGTCAGCGCGAGGGCCCAGGCTCCGAGACCTCTGTTGCCGAGGAAGAAGCCTTTCATGAAGCCACCCTTTTCGGTGGTCATGTTGGCAAAGACGCCGATGCACATTGATCCCGCGATAAACAGGATCAGCATCGTCATCGCGCCCCAGCCGACACTTGGCGGAGCAGCCGCGTCGGCAGCGAACAGTGTTGATGCGTTCATAAACTGAGTCAGAGTATTCATCGTGATCAGCCTCCCAGTCCAAGGTCGTCGGCGTCTTCGATATCTTTGCCGAGGTCTCCGTCGCGGACGAAGATCAGACCAAAGACGATGGACACGACTGTGCAGGTCGTCCAGGGGATGACGATCCCCCAAAAGACCCAGTCAGGGAACCCAAGCACAAGTTTCAGGTCTTCTGCAGCACGGTGATATCCCATCGTATAGCAGACGGAGATGGACCAGATCGCAGCGGCCAGCCAGATGCCGGTCACGAGAATGGCTTCACGAATTGAAGAATGCACGAGCGGATCGGTTTTTCGAGTCATCGAAGAGGGCTCATGAGGCGGGATGAAGATCGTCCGGCGAACAAGGTGGGAAGAACGCATGCTAAACATTGTTTGCGGAAACCAAAGTCAAACAGGCCTGGACTTCTTCGGATTCCGCATTCACTAACACGTCCTCTGCGGCGTTGTGTCGAACCTCCGCGGGCCACTCATCTCAGGAGATAGATGTTTGTCGAGAATGAAGTGTGATGTTTAGATGTACAGAAATGTGCTCTTTAGCGAAACACTCTGCGGAGCCCCGTGTTGGCCTTGCTGCCAATCATTAGAGGCGCTCATCAAGCAAGACAGAAAGCTGGCGAGCGCGTTGTGCGATTCACAGAGAGTTCGCTTGGGTGATCCGCGATCTTCATTTGTAGACAGATCGGAGGCTGAGTCGTGTGGTGCGATTCGAAATCGTGCGTTACGCGAATCATGCTCTCTGTGATCTCAGCAGACTTGAATTGGTGGCGACATAACGCGTCATGCTTCATCGTGCAGAAGGCATGATGGCCGAGGCGATTGCAGGTACCTGGACTGCAGAGACCGAACTGTTCATTCGTGTCATGCAGGAGATGAAGTGACCGTCCGTAATTTCTCAACAGCGCAATAAAAAACGGCTGGTAGTTTGCACTACCAGCCGCCGGAAGATCTCCGAAGAAGTCAGAAGACTACTTCTTCTTTGCAGCCTTCTTTGCAGCCTTCTTAGCAGCTGGTTTAGCGGTTGCAGCCTTCTTTGCGGCCTTCTTTGCAGCTTTCTTTGCCACTGTACGTTCCTCCAAAAAAAATTGAACTTGAGCGGCTGTCCTGCCGAAGCTTACCGGGCTTAAAAACATGCAGGAACAACCACAGACCAAAACATCAGATCATCAATGTCCCCATGACAAAGATGATGCAGATTCCTTTCTTTGCTGATGACCGTCTTGAAGTCCGCTGTGAGGCGATTCCTTCGCTACGTGCATCCGATT
>JBPOIW010000127.1:0-17628 GCA_052034165.1 Planctomycetota bacterium
AATTTCATGCGAATGCGGCAGCTGGGAATCGTCTGAAGGCCCCAAACAGGCAAACGAACGGTGTTCCGAATCGCCCAATCTGACTCAAATCAGGAAAGCCCCCCACCCAAGCAACTCAAATCCAGAAAACAAAATCCCAGGCGGATCCCCTGCCGTAAAAACAAATTCTTCTCACGGCGATAGATCACCATGCATGTACCAAAAAACTCTCAGCCTCATAGGGGTGCGGTATTACGCGTGGTTATCCGCCGTGCCATCGCCGTTTTTTTTCGTCGAACCTGTTTTTAGGAGCCTGTCATGATTCCCTTAAGTAAACGTAGAGCGTTCACGTTGATCGAGCTTTTGGTGGTGATTGCAATCATTGCAATTCTGATTGCGTTGCTGCTTCCTGCCGTGCAGCAGGCCCGCGAGGCAGCTCGCCGGTCACAGTGCAAGAACAATCTGAAGCAGATTGGTTTGGCATTACACAACTATCACGATGTCTACAACCAGTTCCCATGCCCGTTCGGGATTTCAGCGTTGCGAGGCGGTGCTGAGCAATGGGGGCATTCTCAGTGGGTCGCCTTGTTGCCTTACATGGAGCAGGCAGCACTCTATTCGCAGTGGAACTTCAACGTTCCTCATGAAGGCTGGGATGGAAACGTCACAATTTCACGGGCCGCAAACCTGCCTCTGCTGCGATGTCCATCATCGAACCTTCCAAAGCTGAGCCCTAATGCATTCCCAACATCCCATTATTTTGGGATTGGCGGAGCTGTACCCCGAGGCACCTGGACGGATAACAAGGGTCTGAATGACAACACAGGGAACTGGGGTTACACTTCAAGTCGAGGGATCATGGTTTTCGGCGGCAAGAACATTTCCTCTTGCACGGACGGTACTTCAAACACGATCATCGAAGGCGAGATCAGTAACTACATTTACGACGCAACAGGCAATACGAAGGACGATCGACGTCCGGCTCGCAACTGGAGCTGGGCAATGGGCGGCCTCACTGGCTGGCGTGACTGGGCACCACAGGTGTCAAATGTTTGTATCCGATATGCCCCTAATGCTCGCGTTCTGGGAGCGAACGGGCTGGTTTGGTCTGCATGGGACGACGCTTCCGGAAGCAACTGTCCTCTGGCCTCAACCCACACCGGTGGGGTCCAGGTTGCATTGGCCGATGGCTCGGTGCGATTCCTGAGCGACAACATCGACATGCTGACATTAACCGTCCTCGCAGTGCGTGATGACGACAAAGTTGTCGGGGAATTCTGATCCGACAAGGGTTAAAATTTGAGTCCTTGGGGGCAAGCAATTGCTCCCAAGGTTTTTTTTTGTCATTCAGTTTGTTTGATGAGAAGCACTATGTTCAAAAAATCCTGCACACTGGTTGCATTGCTGGCTTTTGTGTGTGTCGCGATTCCCGGCTGTGGAAGCAGGGGAGACGGCTATTCCGGCCCTCGAGGCAAAGTGAGCGGAACGGCCACAATCGATGGTAAGCCGTTGCAGAAGGGTTGCCAGATCCTCTTTCTGTCGGCGACTGGTGGCTATACTGCCGCGGGTATCATTGGGGATGCTGGCGCTTATACGCTGGATTATGCGGATCCGCGCGGGCTTCCTGCGGTCGAATACCAGATCCAGTTTACAGCGCCAATTTCGGCACCGGCCGCTACTGCTCCACCTGCCCCCGTCGATCCAACCAAGATGGCAGAGTCGATGAAGGTGGGCGCGAAGATGAAGACGGCCGATGCCGGGCCGATTCCAACAAAGTATCAGTCAACAACGTCCAGCAAAATGTCGTTCACTGTAAAAGACGGCGATAACAAGGCTGACTTCGACCTGAAAACCGGCGGCTAATTTCTGATCCGGTTTAGTGAAGTTCGCGTCCTCAAGCACATGAGTTCGGGTTGCAGTCACCAACCATGGGGTCGAGATGTCGACCCCATGGTTTTCGAAACACTTTGTTCACGAGTTGAAGTCACTCGACGCCGGCCTTTGATTTGTGCTGCCGAAGTGACCGTGATTCTCAGAGACGACAGTTCCCGCGTGATCCAAGTCACGCACTCACTTGCTCCCACGGACTGTAGGCAGCAACTCAACTCCCTCAGATGTGTGTTGCTTGCCGCGTTGCAGAGCGACATCGGACCACACGCTCGGCGGCGCCCATTGGCGCATTGAAGCGTTCTGTCGTTACGTACGGCATTTTCCGCTCTCCTGACGCCCCAACCCCGATTCGTCGCATGTACGGGTCGACGTTTCTTTCGGAGTTCTCCTGCGCGGGCATGTATGTCTTTGCCGGGTTCCGGGACCACTCCACGCTCGCTCAACGCCGTCCCGCGTTTCATTAGCCGCATGACGGTAGTCACTTGAGCAGACTCGCAGCTTCGCGCGACGTGCGCACAGCGCCGCGCGTTCCAATGCAGATGGCGGTGTCGGAAAGAGTTGAGGGGGATTGCTGACGGAGAAGTCGCGCATCTGATAAATTCGACGATCTCCACGAGCCAATGTTTGTGCTCAATCAACGAACAGACGGGTAAAGAATTCAACCAGGAAATCCTCTGCACCAGCTTGATCAGTCTGTTGATGGAGTCGTATCCCTTAGCAGACAATAGACCGTGGTAGAAATTGCGTTGTGGCTCAGTTTGACATCCGGAGTTCCCGCAGCATGAAAAAGAACCTTGCCTGTCGGTGCTGTGGCCTGATTCATGAGATCCCGAATCTCCAGACGCAGCAGCGTGCGGTTTGTACTCGTTGCGGCACAGTCTTCGCACCGCCGGGCTGTCGACGCACGACGTCCAGCCGAACTGCCGCGGCCACTGTGGCGGCACTGGTCTTGTTCTGGCCGGCGGTGCTTTGTCCCATCCTCGAAATTGAAAAGATGGGGATGCGGCAACAATCCAGTGTTCTGGGTGGTGCGATAGACTTGTTGAAGCAGGGCAACTGGCTCGTCGGTGGAGTTGTCCTGCTGTTCTCTGTCGTATTTCCGCTGACAAAAATAGTGCTGCTGCTGGAACTGAGTCTGCTGGAGTTCCTGCACAGACGCCACAAAGCGGCCTCCCTAAAACTGATGGAACACATGGGGCGATGGAGCATGATGGATGTGATGCTGCTGGCGTTTCTCGTGATGCTGGTCAAACTGGGAAACATCGTGCAGTTTCATTTTGGACCAGCCGTGATTGCGTTTGTGCTCTGTGTCGCGATGAGCATGGTCGCTTCCATCTCTTTTGATCCGCACGCGATCTGGGAGGACAGTGAATGACGCCTCACGCTGCTTCAGAGTCGACTGCTTCAATTTCTGCTGCGTCAGAGAATTGTCTCGCAAGGAATATCGTGAACGCAGAATCCTCAGACCTCATTCAGGATCCAACGCCCCCGCCGATATCTCAGGAAGCGAAGAGCACGTTTCCGGTCGCCGATATTCGTGAGATTCAGGCTGTGACGTCGGCTTTGTTCCTGCGATCAAAGCTGTGGTGGGTGACCGTCGCCTGTTTCATTCTGGCTTTCTGGCTGACATGGACTTCTCTGCCGTCCGTCGGCCCGACGATCACAATACGTTTCCCGGATGGTCATGGATTAAAGGCGGGCGATGCTGTTCGTCATCGAGGAATCGAAGCGGGTATCGTCGAAAGCGTCGCATTGAGTGACGATCTTTCTCAGATCACCGCCACAGTCACACTGACCCCCGGCGCGGCGGGATTGGCTCGCGAGGGTGCTCGATTCTGGATCGTGCGACCTCAGCTAAGCCTGGCCGGAGTCAGTGGGCTCGACACGGCCGTGGGGGCAAAATATATCGGGGTCAGCCCCGGTGATCCCGATGCGTCGCAGCAAAGCCGCTTTGAAGGACTGGGCGCGGCACCGCCGGATGAGAACAGCGGCGAAGGGATTGATGTTGTTCTCCGCAGTGACTCCAAACACGGCGTGACGGTCGGGGCTCCGGTCACATGGCGCGGGGTTGATGTCGGACAGATCCTTTCCATCAATCTTTCCCCGGATGCGAGGTTTGTCGACATCCATGCGAGGATCAATTCGGAATATATGCGTCTGCTGCGTTCGTCGTCCAAGTTCTGGGTGACGAGCGGTCTTGGGATCGACGTGGGCCTGAGCGGTGTTCGACTGAATGCCGATTCATTGAGCACGATTGTTCGAGGAGGTGTTTCGTTTGCGACGCTGGCCGTGAGCAAAGAAAAGACGCCGGTGACCGCGGGGCAAATGTTTCAGCTGCATGATAAACCAGAAGCAGCATGGCTCAGTACCGCGTCCTCGTTGCCGCTTATCGATTTTGAGCTGCCTCCGACGTTGATCATCCAGGGTTCTCGTCCCTCCAGCCTGCTCGGAATTTCGCGAACTCAGAAATTCACCGTCAATGGGGTGCTGGTCAAGCGAGGCGATCAGACATTCATCCTGACCGCAACTGACGCGTTGCCCGAAACAATCGCAGAATCGACCGTTGCTTCCGAAAAGAGTGGACTCGAATACGTTATCAGCTCACCGCAAAGCACGGTCAGCCAGTCAATCGTGATGGTGCCTCCGGCTTCACCAGCAACCAACGCTGACGCGAAGGATACAAACAAGCGATCCGGCTCCGTGATGTTTCCTTTTGCCGACACGACCACGGAACTGCCAGCCGTGGATTACCGGAATTTTCGAGCACCGAAGGAACCAGAAGAATGCTGCCTGTGCCGCAGTGTAAAAACGGACGACGATGCGTCGACTGTCATTCAGAGTATCAGCCTGAACCAGCTCAAGATTGAAGGAACAGCCTGGATGGTCAACATGGAGGGCGAGGATCTTTCTCCATGGCACGGGGCACCGGTGATTTCGCTGCAGGATGGAAAGATCATCGGGTTGTTTGTGGCGGGAAAGAATGGATCCATGATTGTCCCGCATCGCGACGCGATTTGACCAAACAACGCCCGAATGTTGTCGCGGCAGTCGCACGGCATCAGTCACGGCATTCAGTACGAACCGATGGGTAAATGGCTGGCCAATGGTAGACCGTGGCCGGGGTGCAGGCGTAAGCTACTGTTTGTTCGTCCTGGTTCGTCGAAAACGAGAAGACTCTGCTGCGACAGGTAGCTCGAGAAACATGTCATCCTCCGACCGGTCTATTTCGTTGCTGCCGCTGGTCACTTGCCCCACCTGCTGGTTCAAGTTTCCGCCCGAGGACATTCTGTGGGTGGCCACTCATAGCAGCCTGCTGGGCGATTCCCGTGCGGGCGATGCGGAGTATCGTCGATTTCTGCCAACGTTGTTCACCGTCGACGGACGAGCACTCGACGAGAAAAATGAGCCGTGCCATGAGCTCGCGTGTCCGCGATGCCACGCGGTGGTGAATCGTGGACTGCTGGAAATGGAGCCCCTGTTTTTGTCGATTCTGGGGGCACCGTCGTCCGGAAAGTCATTCTACCTGGCGACCATGATTCATTCTGTGGGAGCGATTCTTAGTAAACAATTCCGCCTCAGATTTGAAAACGCAGCACCGCGGGCCAATCAGTTGATGACCGAGTACGTCAAGACCCTGTTTGATTACGAAGACCACGAAAAACTCGTTAAGCTGGAGAAAACAGACCGCACTGGCAAGTGGTATGTCGAGTCTCACGTGGGTGGTCAGGACCTGCTGCTGTCGCGTCCGTATTTGTATTCGGTGCAGCCGGATGAATCGCATCCGCTGTATGCTCAGCGCCGCAGAGTGTCTCGCATGATTTGTTTGTACGACAACGCGGGCGAACACTTTCTGCCTGGAGCGGTCACTTCGCAGACTCCTGTGATTGACCATATGGCCAGGTCGGAGGCTTTGTTGTTTATCTATGACCCGACACAGGAATCTGCGTTTCGACGAGCATGTCGATCCTGCCAGGATGCCAGCCTGGATCCTCAACTGGAAACTGTGATCAATTCGTATCCTCAGGCTGATGTGCTGTCGGAAGCGGCGTCACGAGTTCGACAGCTGACCGGAATGTCGGCCACTGAGAAATTTGATCGTCCCCTGATCGTGATCGTTCACAAGTTTGATGCTTGGCGACCCTTGCTGAAGAAATCACCAAAGCGACTTGATGAAGCCATTCAGTTTTCGCCCGATGGTGAAGCGACGCTGCAACTGGACATCCTGCGGGACGTTTCAAAGAACGTCGAAGACCTGTTGATGGAGTATGGCGCGTCGATTGTGACCGCGGCGCGAGGCTTTGCGAAAGAGGTCATCTTTATCCCGGTGACGGCGACCGGGCGTAGTCCGATCGTGGCCGGAGCGGATGCGAATGGTCGAGTCGATCTGCGGTTCGATCCGAGTCAGATTTTTCCTCGCTGGGTCGAACTTCCGGTGCTTTATGCGTTGCACCACGCGGGCGTGCGGGCTGGCGACGAGGCGTTTATTCCGGCTGAAAATGCTGCGAAGCCTCCAACCCCCATCCGGGAGCCGGTCTCATGATGCAGGAGATTGTCTTCACGTCCGCGCGACGAGGATTACGCTCGGGAAGTACCGGATTCTGCACCGTGCGAAGTACTCGCGGAATGCCGGGAAATCTCGCCCAGTTGCTGGAACGGTTGACCGGGTATGCTCATGTCTTTGATGCGTACGGCTCGGAGGCTGCGTGGAACCCGGTAAGTTATGCTCACTACATCGCACGGCTCGGCGGGCAGCGTTTTCACATCCTGTCGCGAATCAGCAACGCACCGCTGGATCATACGAATCGTTCGAACAAACTGGCCCATCTGCTCACCACCGACAGCACCGCACTTGCCGTGGAATTGTCGGAAGGGCCGGCGTCCGAGTCTTTGCAGATTCCCTGGATCACGACGTGGTCCAGCGACAGCGAACCTTCCGTTTTGTCGGACGATCAACAGCTTACGCTGCCGATGGCGGCGCAAGTCCGAACGGGAATTTGCGAAGCGTGGAAAGAGGCGACCGGGGATGCTGGCTGGGCCGCGGTTCTTGCGTCATACGCAGCCGACAGCCAATCGCCACTGCAGATCATTTTGCCGCGCAATGTGGGAACTCGTTCAGAACACTGGACGCTGCGACTTGTGAACGAAGCGTTGTCCCTGCTGCCGCCGGAGTCGCGTTGGGACGTCTCTTACAGCACATTTTTTACTGGTAATCTGCCGGTCAGTATCTCGTGTCAGTGGCAGTTCGTTCTGGATGGTACGGATCTCGCGAAGAAAGCACGACTCGATCCACGATCGAGAACGATTGATCTACCAGCGATTCAAGAAAAGAAACTGCCTTGTCAGAAGAATGAACTGACGGTTTTTGCGCAGACGGGCGCTCGCCCGTGGAATCAGGAAGCAGAGGCTGTTCTTGTTGCTCGTCGCAAAAAGCGAGAACTCGAGCGATCGCCATTTGGTGCGAGGACCACTGATCGTGCTGCCGAGGCCGATATTCAGGCCGATTCGAATGCAGACGTCGAAGCTGACTCAGATCTGCTCAGCCCGACGTCTGATAAATCCGCACCGGCCTGGAGTTTGCCGACTCGACGATCAGCGACTCGCAAAGCACCTGCGTCAACCCGAAAAGCACAAACTCCCCTGCTGCTGCGTCCGAGCAGTCTGTTGCTGATTGGCGTGCTTGGGATCCTCGTCGTGCTGGCGGTCTTCTCTGCAATGCAGCAGCCGACACCGGATGACAAAGCTGCTCAGGTGATTGCGGCCGCCGCAGAGAAAGCTGAACGGCGTCGCGTGGACAGAGAACAGCGAGAAGCTCGCCGCCGCGAGGCGGAAGAAGAACGTGCGGCTGAGGAACTGCAACAGCGAGCAGAGAACGCTGTGGTTCAGAACAGCTCAGAGACACAGACGCCGGGGGAGATGGTCACGCCCGATCCGGAGAACGTTTCGGCACCAATTTCTCCGTCGGCTGAAATTTCTGCGCCGGAAAGTCCTCAGTTGTCGCCGTTACAGGAAATACGGGACAACGGCAAGAAGCTGGAATTGCGATTGCCTTCGTCGGGGCTTCAGGCCACTCATGATGGCCCGATACGTCTGGCGAAGATCCATGTGAATTCGCTCGACCATGTTTCTCTGAAGCGAATTATCGGAGGTCAGTCGGTGCTGAAATCGGGATATGACTTTGTCATCGCTCCGCAGCCGCCGGCTAACCAACCGTTTCGTGAGTGGGTGGTGATTCGACAACCAACCGGCGGTGTGGGGCTTGATGACAAAAAAGATGTCGTCGGAACATTTCGCCTGAACCAGAAGTTCGAACTGTCATTTCGTTGGGACAGGTCGAACAAAAGCCATGAGATCATTAACTGCCTGCTGGAGATTGAAGCGGGCGATCCGGATCAAAAGACGGAAACGGAAAAATGCTTTTTGCGGGAAGTGGAGCACCGCAGCCCACTGCATTTTGACATCAGCAAAACAGATCGTTCCGAGCGTCTGGTCAGCCGCTCCTCGATTACCGAAATGAAGGCACTCGAACTGCACTGTACTTATGCGAATCTTCCCGAGGTCGTGACGCGTCCGATGACGGACCTTATCAGGGTGGGCGATTCATTGAAGTTTGTTGTGCAGCCGCCAACGACAGGTAAGTTCATTCGCAAGGTGACTTTAGTGGTGTATTTTTTCGAAACAGAGCAGGACGCTCAGGTCAGAATTGAAGCGCTCGTGGAAATTCCGGTCATCAATAAGTTGAGCGGCGAGGTTGCTCTGGAGACGTTCACCTGGAAGCCAGGACTATCTGCCAAAGTTGATGAGGATATTGAAGCGTATGGAAACAGAGTCAATAAAATGCGTGAAGAGCTCGCGGAGAAGGAGCTTGCCGCTGAGTCTGGAAGATCTGAACGCGACGCAAAGAAACAGAAAATTATTGATACCGCTGTGAATGCGTTTCGGGACGCCGTCAACGAGAAAGGAAAGTTGCACACAGAACTCAAAACGCATTCTGCCGATCTGCAAAAACTGATGGCCGACATTGCTCAGCATGGTCAACTCAAATATTCATTAAGATTGAAGATCCCGGATTCTGAACCGGGAGGCATCGAACTGTTGGTCACAGAAGGCCCGGATAAGACGCAATAGGACCCCGGTTGTTTTTCCTGGGTTTCAGGAACGAAAACCGGACGCTAACGCGTTCCGGCTGATTAATTCAACAGGCTGGTCAGCGAGGGAATTATGGAAACAATGACAAATCGCAAATGCTCTATCCCTCACTCACGTTTCGTGTCGGGATGGCGGCAAATGCGCAACTTCAAAACGCGTCAGCGAGTGATTGTGGTGAAAAAAGCGTGGCAACATTGATCTCTCATTAACGTGTCGGGTAGTGAAAGCCCATTAAGGAACGGTCCCGAATTAAGTTCCCGTGGTAGCCGAACTCGTGAGAGTTCGGACTGAAGTCTCACGACTTCAGCTACGGAAGTTATTACGGGACTGGTTTTAAATCAGCACTCCGTCACGCCACGGGCAATGAAACTGTCGGACCCTCCGAGGCGGAAATGCGAAACTCCCGGGAAACGCCTCGCCTTTGGCGTCGGTTTTTCAGGGGCGATTTTTTAGAACTCGTTGTTTTTAATGACCAAACCAAACTCACAACTTGAAGGTTTACCCTCAGAAGGCATGCAGTTCTTCACGCCCGTCAGCGTGGGAATTCTAGCGCAGCTTTTCTGCGCGGGGCTGGTGATGGCGGTTACGGCGGCGATGTCGCTTTCATCATCGCAGAGTAATCCTCGGATGGCCTCCGGCGATGCATCAAACGTCAACGTGAACGATGCTTCCGGCGTACAACAAAGTCGTCAGGATTCCTCTGAGCAAACCGGGGCTCCTGCAGCATCCCATGCAAGCAATGTTTCGGCAACACCTGAAAATTCCAGGCAGGCCAGTGGTCCGGTCACTACGACAGAGCCGACGGCAGAGATGGCGAATGCCGACAATCCGAATGGCGAGACAACGGCGGCGAATCGTGCGAACATAACCTCGACGACTCCGGATACGGCCACTGGGGCTGATATGACCGAAGTCCGTTCCGATGCCCCGGCGGGCAATGCTGCGACTGATATCGCATCATCAGCGCCGACCACCAATGTGCGAGCTCTGGATGATGTCCGGCAGAAGAACAGAAAACTTCCACTGACCGGTGAAGGTCTGTCCGACGACATCGAACTCTGCAAAATCTTCGCGTCGGATCCTGCGACAGTCACGCTGGAATTGATTGGCGGGGAGTTCAGTGTTCCCGAGGACATGACGCTGACATTGAAGCCGTTTCCAGTCGATGCGAAATCGTTTCTCTGGAAGGTCTCCCAGGAATCCCGAGGCGGGCTGGCACGCAATCTGGAAATTGGTGAGTTCATCCTGAAGGAGCAGCAACTCAGGTTTCGCTGGTTCAGAAATATGGATACAGGCAAACTGCCGTTCTGTCGGCTCAGAATTTCCGTCGGCCCGGATTCTGAAATCTGTGATCTCTGGTCCGCGACTCGATCCGGCGCGGCGAAAGTGCGATTCGCAAAGTCGGAGCAGATGATGGATGAATTCGTTCCTCGGGGCATCCGGCTGCCACCGTTCGAAATTCTGGAGCTGGATTTGAAGCTGAAGAACTGGCCGGAGCACGAAGTCAGCGGGGACAAGCTCACGTTTAACGAAACCATCACCGTCACAATCCCGGACGAAGAGTCGAACCGGGATTTGATAACCCTGAAGTTTTCGCTGGATAAGAAGGACGGCCACTACGCTCTGCGCAGTGAATATCTTTTCAATGCTCCTGCTGTATCAGCGCGGAGGAAGAAGACAGAAGTACTCTACGACGAGGAAAAATTGACCGAAGATCAACTCAAGAGAACATCGGACAGTCTGAAATCATCATCCGCAAAGGTCGAGAAGGAGCTTGACAGCATTCAGAAGTTCCTGACAGTACTGAACGACAAGCAGGCAGGTCTGGTGCAACAGATTGCCAACGGCGCCGGCAACGCTCAGCGAATCGCTCTGCAGCAGGTCGATGCACAAATTCAGGACAAAGAGGCCGAAGAAACATCGCTCCAGAACTTGCGGGAAGAACTGAACGCCTCTGCAAAGGCGATGGAGAAAGTGGAATCGTTCTGTGAAGACATCGGTCGCGAAGCTCAGATTCATTATCGCTTGTTCCGCCCATTTGCCGGGCCGGGCGGAGATATCGTGATCGCCGAAACAGTCACTGAGCCCGCGGTCAACACTGAGCCCGCGGTCATAAGTGACCCAGCTCCAGTTGAGGAGATTCGCTGATGG
The DNA here is from genome assembly GCA_052034165.1 of Planctomycetota bacterium. Taxonomy (GTDB): domain Bacteria; phylum Planctomycetota; class Planctomycetia; order Planctomycetales; family Planctomycetaceae; genus SXXK01. Next base: position 11,167 of record JBPOIW010000127.1, read on the forward strand.
CCTCTATTCGCAAAGACGAAGTTCAGGAAATCATTGCTGACATCCGTGATATGCTGGAACTTCGTGGCGATCCTCCGGAATCAGAACTCAAACGCCTCGCTCAACGTTACATCACAACGATTCAACAGGTCAACGGCCAGTTGAGAACCTGTCTGGAGTTGGTTGAGCGAGGACTGAAGTCCGAGGCCATTATGCGAGCGGACGAAGCGGGACTTTTAGAGACTGTTTCGATTCTGGATTTTCCCGAGCAGCCTGTGTGGGTCGATTATCTGGCTCAGTTTGGATTTCCGACTCCGCCTGGGATCGATCAATATGCCACTCGCCAACTCAACAGTTGCTACGCGCCGGCTCGCCGGTTGGAGCCGTTGTATCGCCTGAATCGACGCCATGCACTGGCTAACAGTCCCCTGCGAGTTCGTCTCGGGGTGATGCGGCGGATCCACAAAATGGAGGAGGCGAATGCGAAAGAAGCCTCCGCGAAACAGGTGGAACTCTTTGAACTGGAACGAGTCAAAGGCATTCGTAAAGAGCTGGCCGAAGCCACAGAGACTCGCGATCTCCGCAGGCTGACTTTGCTGCATTCAGAACTCGGCAGCAAAGACTGGTTCAGAGCCCCGGACGCCGCGCTGCTTCGCAATGCCTCACGAGTGCTCCAGCAGGAAGAATCGCGACTCGCGCAGTTGCGGATGCAGTCTTTGGCAGCCGATCTGCAGAATGTATGGTCAGCTCAGGATGTGGCAGCCGGCAGGAGAATCCGTGAGCAGTGGGACGCGTGTCAGGCGAAAGCTCAGCTGACCGAACAGGACCCATTGATGATCGACACAAGAGCCGCCTTTGACTGGTTGTCGGTCATCGACAAAGAGGAACAGGCTCAGGCACATTACGAGCAGCAGATCGCATCGCTGCGAGAAGCCCTGGATCAGCGTCAGCCACGGGAAGCTTTGGAACTGCTGGAGCATTCCATCGAGATGTACGGAGATGGTGTTCCTGAACCACTGCGGAAACGTCTGCGGACTCGGTATGACGAATTGGAAACAGAGGCTCATCGTCGGAACGTTCGGCGTCTGGTCATTACGGTCTTCTCAGTGATCAGCGTGGCGGCTCTGGCGTTCTTCGTCATGCAGAACAGAAGCTTCAGTCAGCGAGTCTCGGAGCACGTGGCAGCGATAACATCTCTGCTGGAACAGGGCGATGTTGAATCGGCCGAGTCCTATGTCGAGTCACTCCGGACGGAGCAGCTTGATATGCTGTCCGTGCCGCAGATTCAGGTGCTGCTGGTGAATGTCGAACAGGCTCGACGCGATGAAGACGATCGAATTGCCACGTTTCAGGGTGATGTTCGGCGAATTCAGGAACAAACTCCGCTTGTGAAAACGCTGGCTGAAACAAACCAGTTCATGAAGGATCTGGATGCTCTGAATGCTGTGGGCCCGGAAGAGCTGAACGAAGTGGAATCGCTGCGTGCGGCCGTCGATACAAGAACGCAGGAGATTCAGGCTCAGATCGACACGGACTTTGCTGCAGAGTTACAGCTGGCCGCAGAAGAACTCAGGACGTACGAAGACAACGGAGTCAGTGACATCGCCCGCCTTGTGGCCATTAAGAATCGCTTCGAAACGTTGGCCGCCAGAAAAGATGTCAGCCCGGAACTGCTGTCAGGGACGGCTGGGCCCAAAGAATTGTCAGCTCGCTGCGACCTGCGAATTCAGGGCATGTCCGAACAGACTCGGCGCGAGCAGTTGTTTGGGCTGATTAGTGACGCTGTGGGCTCGGTCCCGGATTTTCGAGCCGCCCTTGATGCCTTTGCCAAAGCGCTGCCCAGAGATCCCGTGGCGATTCGATTTGAGGGCTTGCTGCAATCTGATGCTGACCTGTGGCTTCAGGTCGACGTCCAGAATCGATTTGTTTCCACTCATGCGGAGGATTGTACAACTCTGACACCGCTGGAGGCACAGAAGTATGTGGCGGAGGCCGACGCGTTTCTGGCATCCAATGTATCGTTCCCGAAGAAAGATCAACTTCTGAAGATTCGCAATTATCTGGAGTTTGTGGGAGCTCGAATCGATGACGCTGGTGAACCAATTCTTGCGAACATTCAGGACATGATGGATCGATCCAGGATGGAAGGAATTTATGTGGTTCGCCTGAAAGATGGGACGCGATACTACACAAACGTATGCCCGGAAGTGATCACGCCGACGCAGGGGAAACGCGTCACGATGAAGGCACTGCCGGATTGGACCGTTGCTGTCGGGCTGCGTGAACCTGTGAATCCATCCCTTGGATTCGATTTGGCACTCGTCGATGTCCAGTTGAGCAATTCTGAAGATGACTGGGAAAGTCCCGAGTGGACCCTGCTGAAGGAAATGAAGGACGCGCTGCTGACCGTTAATGATCAGACATGGGAGCGAGTTCTGCTTCAGATGCTGGAACGAGTGGCGACAGAGCAGCGGCAGGACCCGATCTTTCGCTATGTTTTTCTGGACGGTCTGTTGAGAACTCTGGCTGCTGGAAGCCCGGCCATTCAGGAGAAGCACGCTGTCACGCTCAAACGCATGAGTGATTTGCAACTCGGAACGATCAACCCCTTTAATCCAAAAGATTCGGCGACCAATATGCGTCGTCGGGATGCCATTGAACTGCTGCTGAAGTTCCCTGATCCCCGGGAGATTGCAGAGGATGTGATCAAGGCCCGAGAGGCCGCCAGTAAGTTGTCGATCAGCGGCCGGTATCGCTGGGTGGGTTGGTTACATCGAGAAACGACAGGATGGACCTGCGCGGCAAGTCGCTCGATCAATGTTCTGCCGGACGGAGATCTGTTCGTATTCACGAAGGGCAATACTGAAACACCTCAGTTTCATAAGATCGGGACGACTCGCGGAATGCCGCCCGTGACCGAAACGGCCGCGTTTATGGTGGAGGGGCTGCCGATCTATTTTTTTGAACCATAACTTCCCTTGATGAGAGTACAGGTCGGGATTTGAGTGATTCGTATTATATTCGACTGGGGCTGACAGTTCGCGGGCCGTATTGCCGCAGCGACCTGCATGAACTCGCTGCGCGCGGAGGATTCAGCAAGGTTCACGAAGTTTCGTCTGACAAGAAGTCGTGGTCATCGGCAACCGGCTTTCCTGATTTGTTCCCCACCGCGCGAAGAGCGGGAAGTGAAAAAACAGTCTCACGAAGCGAAACCGATTTTACAGACGACGACTTACCTGCAGCCGGTGAGATTCCGCGTTCCGATCGTGCCGGCGTTCCAACAGTTCCGGAGGATCATCGGAGAGGTTCGGCTTCAGGTGCGCAGTTGGCGGGCCTCTCAATGACCAATCGCCCCATGTCGCTTCTGACCGTGTGGACCATGGTCACCGGACCGTTGGGCTTTGTGTTGCTTCTGACCTGTACTGTTCTCGTTGTGTTGACATTGCGGACGTCAAAGTTTGCACCGTCGCAGAATATTGGCCTGATGATTCTGCTGCCCTTCGCATTTCTGCTTGGCTCGGCCGCGTTGATCCTTGGCCACCTTTCCGTTCGTGAATTTCAGCGATTGCCCGGCTCATTAAAAGAACGCAATCTGATTGTGATTGGACTGAGTTGCGGCTATACGATCGTAATCCTGTCTGTAATGTATTCGCTGGTGTTACTGGTCAGCGCGTTGATGTAAATTTGCTAAGTGTCATTTCCTTCGGATAACCTCATGAGTTCGTCAGATCCATTACCGCCCCTTTGCTGGAATCGCATGGATGTCGAGCAGCGGCTTTATGGTGGTGGTGGGCGGTTTACGCGGGTCAACATGCTGCGGACGTCCATCGTCGGGATGTTGCTGACAGTTCTGTTCTATCTGCCCCTGATTGCGTTTCCGAAACTGAAGTTCTCACAGATGTTTCTGGAACGCGGGTCAACGCCTTACGCGATTGTTTTCCTGTCGGCCTGGGCCAGTGTGGCGCTGTTAATCAAATGGCGCAAGTTGAATCTTCAGCGAAGGGCGCTGCTGGAGGAATTTCGAGTCGTCCCGTCCGCGGCCAATTTTATTCTGGCAGCCACGACCGTTGACGTCGTAATGAACAACATCCATCGCACGGTTGACGATCCACGCCATTTTGTGCTCTTTAATCGCATTCAGATCGCTCTGTCCAATCTTCGCAATCTCGGGCGAGTCGGTGATGTGGAGGATATCCTGCGTGCTCAGGGCGGACACGATGAATCATCCATGGAAACCAGTTACTCGGTCTTGAACAGTTTCGTCTGGGCGATCCCTGTCCTCGGTTTTATCGGCACTGTGCTCGGGTTATCTCAGGCCATCAGTCAGTTCGGAGGAGTACTGCAGGGCGCTGGGGAAATGGATGCGATCAAGCAATCACTGCAGGGAGTTACGGCCGGACTGGCCACTGCGTTTGAGACAACTCTGGAGGCACTTGTAGCAGCTCTGCTGATTCAGTTGTGGCTGGCATTTCTGAAGAAGAGCGAAGAAGAATTTCTTGACGAGTGTACTGAATACTGTACTCGGAATGTCGTCAATAAGCTGCGGATCATGGTCTACGAAGCCGGCGCGGAGTAACAACTTGAACGCTGGGGACGCAACCGCGAAGGCTCGATCGAGCAATCGACTCGAGGCAAAACAGCCGCCCGGGATTCCGAGATGGCGTCCGAGGTTTCTCGTTCCGACGGCTGCATCGATTGCGGTTCAGATGACGTCCGTGTTAATCCTCATCATGCTGTTGCTGATGATTTCTGCACGGTCGGGCGATGACGGTCACGATGGCGGCGGCAGTGGAAATGGAAGTTCCGGCCAGAATGGTCAGGGCGAATTCGCGGTGGCGGCAACCGGCAGTGGCTCGCAGACCAATATCAACGCTGCCGGTGATGCGGCCTCTGTGGCTCAGCCTGTTGACGCGGCCGAATCCGAGCGAACAGCGTCCGCTCCTCCTGCGAACCCGGGGACTCCACCCCAGAACGCCGGAAATCCACGGACCGCGCAGGCAGAGAATCGAAAGAAGTTTTTTGTCATGCCCGATTTCCCAGCTCCGGCTGCAAATCTGGAACCTGCCGGAGCTGGTGGAGGAGACGGCTTTTCGGATCTTGAAGACCGCTTGCGTAAAGCGGGTGCTCAGACAGGAGATGTACAGATTTCACTCGCCTGGAACAACGGCAATGATCTTGATCTGCATGTCGAGACGCCGGGTCGAGAAAAGATCTTTTTTAATCAGCGTGAGTCGTCGTGTGGCGGCGAGCTGGATGTGGACATGAACGCCGCAGGAGCCGAATCGAATACTCCGGTAGAGAATGTTTTCTGGCCAGCGGGTGGTTCACCGACAGGCCGCTATCGAGTTCTGGTGCATCATTACGCGAGACACGGAGGCCTCGATCCGACTCGATATCAGATCACGATTAAGGTGAAAGGGATGACGAAGAAATACAACGGATCAGTGAAGGATGGCGATCCTCTGCAATTGGTGAATGAGTTTGAGGTCGATTGAATCGAGGCGGATGATCGTGCCGCAGAGTCCTCAGGACTTGGAAACATCCGGAAGTTGTTCAGGGAACTTTTTCAGGACACGCAGGCCTTAGAGTTTCCTGCTGCGGCCTATTTTTGAACTGGCGTTTGTGATTCTCGTCAGGAAAGCTAAAAAGGGAGTCTGTAACGGCTCACCATTTCACTCGTTTTTTGTTCTGGAATTCGTAGCAATGGCCAAGGGTAAAGTTAGCGGTAACGTTTATCGAGATCACGAAATCAAGGAAGATCATTCCTTCACTCAGGGATTTGGCGCCGGCACCGGAGTTCAAAAACGATACTCGGCCAAGGTCGGCGGCAAGACAAAGAAGGGCAGCCTTGAACAAGTGAAGGCGGATATTGACTATTTCCTCGACAAGAAGAAGACTGAGGAAAAAGGCGAGTAATTAGTGATCATTCAGGATCCTGCTGGCCCGTATCTGCGTCGGAACGCCGTTCCGAGGACAGCTCAGAATTTGGTTTGAGGCAACTCTGATGAATGGTGTGGCTGCGTTTGCCGGAGCGAACTCAGCCACACAGACGCAGCGTTTTCCAGCAGGGCGTGAAAAGTTCGCCGACGTGAACCGCGGCCCACGGGGTGACTCGGTAATTGATTCAAATGGGAAGTTATCTCGGGCCTGCTCCTGACATGCTCCGGGACCTTCCGGGGGATTTCCTGACCTGTCGCAGGCTGGTGTTCTGTCAGGAACAGGATTTGGGGTTCAATGCGAGCCGACGGAGCGGCTCGACTACGTAGCTTCGCCGCTCCGTCGGCGAAAAAGGGATCCACCGGTAACCCCCAAATCAAAACTTGACGAGCCATGAGTGTTCTTTCAGGAACAAGATATGGGGTTCAATGCGAGCCGACGGAGCGGCTCGACTAGTGCGTTTGTGAGTGAATCAAATCAGCAGGGTGTGAGTCCCTGTCAGGAGATTAGAGTTTGAAACTGTAGCTGACCGAAACTGCGTCGTCG
>JBPOIW010000322.1:0-22663 GCA_052034165.1 Planctomycetota bacterium
GATTCGTGAGAATTCGGATGCATTCCCTGTGGTCGTTCCGAATTCTCACGAATCCTGCTACGTTGAAACACTCACTCTTGCCGGCTAGATATCGAACGAATCGTTCACGTTGTTTGCGTTCTGCAAAACGAAAACAACGTGAGCATCAATCAAATGGCAAAATCGTTGACAGAAGTGTCATTCAGCAGCGAGCTGCGGAGAACAGTTTCCCCGCAGTTCGCCGGAGAGAACTATGTGGCCGGAAGGTGAGCAGACTCAGGAGCTTCTCAAGGGAGTCACCGATGGTGATTCGCAGGCAGTCAATCGCCTGATGGATCGGCATCGGGAAGCTGTGCGTCGCATGATTCAGATGCGACTTGATCAGGCGGTTGCTCGACGAGTCGACGCCAGCGACGTTGTCCAGGACGTCCTGATGGAGGCTTCTCAGCGTCTGAAGGACTATCTGGCCAACCCGGCCATGCCGTTCCACCTTTGGCTGCGTCAATTAGCCAAAGACCGCATCATCGACATGCACCGACGCCATCGAGCTGCTCAGCGCCGCTCGGTGGATCGGGAGCAGAACATGAGCGGACTCGGGAACGATGAACAGTCTGCCGCCGATCTGGCCGCTTTGCTGAAAGACGCAGAACTCACACCAGCAGCCGCCGCTCTTCGCAGAGAAATGGAGCAACGGTTTCTTGTGGCTCTGGATCAACTGGAAGAGAACGACCGCGAGATTGTCGTGATGCGACACTTCGAACATCTCGGCAACAGCGAAGTGGCGGAAGCTCTGGGCTTATCTCCACCCGCCGCCGGAATGCGCTACCTCCGCGCCATTCGCCGCCTCCGCGAACTCCTTGGCAGCGATGATGCGTCGATGAGTTCCTGAGCAGGCGAGCGGCAAGGCGTCAGCCCGATTCACGTTCGTCTTCACATTAAAGCGTTGCGGCGCGAGCCGTCTGGTTAATGCTCGTTCCTTGAGTTCCATCACCGGACAGTTCTCGCTGTTCCGCTAAAACTCATTGCCATCGATCTGATGGCTGAATTCGCGAAGTCCTTGATTCATCTTTTGACAGTCGTATGCAGCTGAAGCACCGATTCGTCACCTTCGCATCACAGTCCACTCCGCTGCAGAATTGCGCGAACGCCGTAACTCGCAGCGAGCATGCGCGGCCGATCATCGCACAATGTCATTTCCGGTATTGCCTCGGCCGACGTGACCGGAGCAGCGAACGACTGGGGGGCAAACTCGCGTCGGTCGGTCTCATTGGTGTTCATTGGCAGCCGGTTCTTGCAACCCGAAGCTTGGTCCCAACGTCCCACCGTCTAACGTCGTTCGACTCAGCATTCGCCTTCGACGTCTGTTTCCAATAGTCTTCCGGCGTCAGGCTCTATGCAATCTAAGGAATTGGGGCGGCAGTTGCTCGTGCCGGGTTAGAATGTCAAAAACAAAGGATGTCGCGAATCAATGGTGCAAACTCGCGGTTTTTCTTGTCGTTACCCTGTTCTGGCTATCAACGGTCGGAAACGCGCAGGAGCTGACTCCTCGCAATTCAAAACAGATCGTCATTCTCTACACGCATCGAACGCTCACACCCATCAATGCAGACTGGGATCGAGGAATTCGAAGTGCACTGGCGGCGGGTTTCAACGAACCGCTTGATATCGAAATTGAATATCTGAACCTGGTACGACACAAAGATCCTGAATATCTGCGGAGCTGGATTGAGTTACTGCGAACCAAGTATGCGTCTCGACCGCCAGACCTGATCATTCCAGTCTTCGTGCCAGCGCTGGACTTTACGCTGGAACACCGCGACGTGCTCTTCCCGAAGATTCCCATCGTCTTCTGCTCAGCTCCGCTAAAGCTCGCGGAGGTTGCCCATGCACAGCCGGGAATCACAGGTGTCGCCTTCCGCCTGGATATTGCCGGTACGATTTCAGCAGCAAAGAGTCTGCATCCATCGCACAACCGAATTCTGATTCTGAGTGGCAGCTCCAGTCAGGAGTTGGCCTCCAGAAAAGCAATCGAAGAAGCGATTCATGGAATGAACACGGGCTTGCAAATCGAAGCGATCTCCGGGCTCCCGCGGAAAGAACTGCTGTCGACCATTGAAGCAATCGAAGCGGAAACAATTGTTCTGATGCTGAACTACGATGAGGATACTCAGGGCAATCACTATTCCACTGTCGAAATCATGGACGAGCTTTCCGACAGAAGCCCTGCTCCTGTCTATGGGCTTTACGATACGCTGCTGGGGCACGGGATTGTCGGCGGTAGCCTCGCGTCCCCGGAGTCCCAGGGTCAGCTTGCAGGCAGCATCGCTGTTCGAGTCCTGAAAGGTGAGCGGCCTGAAGACATTCCGATTACTGGACTTGAAACTGTGCAGATGCAATTTGATGCTCGACAGTTAGAGCGATGGAATATTCCCGAATCAGTTCTTCCGGCTGGCTCTCGTGTACTGTATCGCGAACCGACGTTCTGGGAGCAGTTCGGACACTATGTACTTCCAGCGACGATCGCCATCCTTCTGCAAAGCGGCATCATCGTCGCCCTGCTCATTAACCGGTCTCGACGGTTCACGGCTGAACGAGAAGCAAGAGACCTCGCCGGAAAGATCCTGACGGCCCAGGAAGACGAACGCCGGTACCTTGCTCGCGAGATGCACGACGATCTGTCTCAGCGTCTGGCAGCGTCCGCGATCACCGCCGGGCACCTGGAGAAGACTCTGTCCGAATCCGCTGAAACCCGAGATTCACTGGGGAAGCTCCGGAGCAATCTGATTGGAATCTGTGACGACATGCATCGTCTGTCTCGACAGATTCACCCCGCAATCCTTGATGACTTTGGACTGGCAGAAGCTCTGCATGCGGAATGTGACCGCCTTGGGGAACGCAACGGTATCTCGGTCGAGTATCGATGCGGTGAGCTTCCAACAGCGCTCTCACGAGACATTGCGATCTGTCTGTACCGCATCGCTCAGGAAGCATTTTGGAATGCCGCTAAGTATTCCGGTACCGAACGCTTGATCGTCGAACTGAATTCCGATGCCGAGTTCATCTACCTGAGCGTTCGTGACTTCGGAAGTGGATTCGATCCACTTGAAGTCGCAACGAGACAGGGTCTCGGGATGTCCAGCATGAAGGAACGGGCTCGCCTGGTTCGAGGCACCATTGTGATCAATTCAGCCCCGGGATCCGGAGTCACCATTGAAGTTCAAGTACCGCTGCCGGAGGACGCGGCATGACTCCTGCGCGACTGTTGCTGGCCGATGATCATCGTATCGTTGTCGAAGGACTGCGCGCGATCCTGACACCGGAGTTCGATCTGGTGGGAATTGTGGACGACGGCCGCAAGCTGGTCGAAGCGGCGATGCGTTTGGCTCCCGAGATCATCGTGGCCGATATCAGTATGCCGTACCTGAATGGACTCGATGCCATTGCACAGTTGAAGGATCTCGGCTGTACCGCCAAGGTTGTCTTTCTCACGATGCATAAAGACGTGACCTACGCAGCCCGAGCCCTCGCGCTGGGTGCATCCGGTTTCGTATTGAAACACGCAGCGAGCACTGAGTTACTGGAGGCGATTCGGACGGCTCGAAACGGCGGTGTCTACGTGACGAGCGAAATCGAAGCCGGTCTCCAGGGACTGAAGACTCGACGAACCGTGTCGATCACGTCGCCATCGCTGACGTCCCGGCAGCGTGAGATCCTGCAGCTATTTGCCGAAGGAAACTCGGCTCGCGAAGTTGCCGCAAGCCTGCACATTTCACCGCGTACCGCGGAGAACCACAAAGCTCGCATCATGGCTCAACTCCGCCTCGAAACCACGGCTGACCTTGTGCAATATGCGCTGCGACACGGGATCATTGCCGCCGATTGATCACGTGCGACGACCGGCTCAGTCGGAAAGCGACGAGGGAGAGCCTACCCTGGCAGGCTGTTGATTTAGTCGCTTCATCAGCCGCTGGGCGTTAGCCCCCGGTTGTTGCTCCTGCGTTTCAGCAACGAAAACCGGACGCTAACGCGTTCCGGCTGATTCAATCAACAGTCCGCAAAGACATGTAGCGGAAGGACGCGAGCCCTCCGGTTTTTGCCGCACCGGACGGCTCGCACCGTTCCGCTAACTGGACAACTCGGTTCCGCGCGACCCCTAACTCACTGCCAATTGAGTATTTCTACTCATGCCTGTCTGTGTGTTCGACTTTAGACTGAGACAATCAACCCTCAGTTCGTAGTCGGGGAACAAAGTCGTGAATCGAACGTGCTTGATCAGTCTGTCATTGGTTCTGTTTGTCATCGCGTTGAGTGATCCGCAATCAGTTCAGGCCCAAACGAAACCAAACATTCTCGTCATCATGGGAGACGATGTCGGCTGGATGAATGTCGCTTCCTACGGTGGTGACATCATGGGAGTGAAAACGCCGAACATCGATCGCATTGGCAGGGAAGGGATTCGACTGACTTCCTTCTACGCCCAACCCAGCTGCACTGCAGGCCGTGCGGCGTTTCTGACGGGCCAGCTTCCGGTTCGGACCGGATTAACAACAGTTGGTACGCCGGGTTCGCCTGCTGGACTGCAAAAAGAGGACATCACTCTGGCCGAGATCCTGAAGACAAAGGGATATTCGACGGCTCAGTTCGGCAAGAACCATCTGGGTGATCTTGAAGAGCATCTGCCACACCGGCATGGCTTCGACGAGTACTTCGGTAACCTCTACCATCTCAACGGCAATGAAGACCTCGAAGATCCGGATCGCCCGACGGATCCGGAATTCCGCAGGAAGTTTGATCCGCGTGGCGTGATCTCAGGCACTGCTGACGGACCGACGAAAGACGAAGGGCCGCTGACGACGAAGAGAATGGAAACCTTCGACGATGAGATCGTCTCGAAGTCACTCGACTTTCTTGACCGCAAAGCGAAGGATCAGAAGCCATTCTTCCTTTGGCACTGTGCCGCTCGCCTGCATGTCTTCTTCCACTTCAAAGAGGGCGTTCGCGGAAAATCCCGATCCGGACGAGAAGATGTTTACGGTGATGCCCTTGCTGAACACGACGGGCACGTTGGCCAGCTCCTGACGAAGTTGGAGGAAACCGGCCTCGATAAAAACACTATCGTCGTTTACGTCACTGACAACGGTGCCTATCAATATATGTGGCCCGAAGGTGGCACGAGTCCTTTCCGAGGCGACAAGGGCACAACATGGGAAGGCGGCGTTCGTGTTCCCTGCATGATCCGCTGGCCGGGTGCATCTGGTGGCCGAGTCAGCAGCGAAATCGTGGACATGACGGATCTTTTGCCGACGCTGGCATCGGCCGCTGGCGAACCTGATACCGTTGAGAAGCTCAAGGCGGGTGCTGACTACGGCGGAAAGAGCTACAAAGTGCATCTCGACGGCTACGATCAGACGGCCCTCTTTAGTGGCGCGAGCGACAAATCTGCGAGGAAGTTTGTGTTCTACTACGACGAAACGGTGCTCACGGCCATCCGCTACGACTCCTTCAAAGTCAGCTTCTCGATAAAAGAAGGCGGCCACTGGGACGATCCACTCATCGGGCTTGGACGGCCCATGATTACCAACCTGCGAATGGATCCCTTTGAACGTCAGACGGGCGATGTAAATCGTCAGTATGCAGAACACAAGACCTGGGTACTCACGCCGATTGTCGGTATCGCTGAAAAGCATCTGATGACGTTTCGTGATTTTCCCGTCCGCCAGTTGGGCCTGAGTGCACAAATGGGAAAGACCATCGAAGGAATTCAGTCGCAGATCCTGAAGATCAAACAACAGCCGTAGTGCGATTTAACGGCTGTTGAGTTAATGCGATCTCACAACCCGAAACGTCAGTGAGGGATAAAAGTTGCCGAGTTCTCAGCAACAATCCCTCGCTGACGCAGCGAGTTGGGATCAAATCAACAGCCTGATTTAATGAAGATTCCATTCCAGCGTTCAGTTTCAGTGTCGAATACAATCCTGAATTTTCGAGAGGCCAGCCTTGAAACCATCTGTTGTGACATTGCTGCTCAGTCTTGCCCTTGGCTTCATGAATTCTCCCGCGGCATTGGGGCAATCTGTGTTGCCGCGTCCTGATCAGCCGTTTCAGGGCAAGATCGGAAAATCGTTTGCGGATTCACAACAGGACTTTCCTCAGCCCATATCAACTCCTGAGGGTGCTCCCAATGTGGTCCTGATCCTGCTGGATGATCTCGGCTTTGGCCAGCCGGGAACATTCGGCGGTCCAATTCCCACGCCGAATCTGGACCGACTCGCTGGCCAGGGATTGCGCTTCAGTCGTTTCCACACGACGGGGATTTGTTCGCCAACTCGGGCGGCGTTGTTGACCGGCCGCAATCATCACCAGGTGGCCACTGGCACGATCACAGAGCTTTCAACCGGATTCCCCGGCTATAACAGTGTTTGGCCACAGGCCACCGCCAGTATCGCCCGAGTGCTCGCTGGAAACGGATACAGCACCGCAGCGTGGGGAAAGTGGCACAATACCCCTGACTGGGAAACATCGCCCATTGGACCGTTCCAGCATTGGCCCACAGGTCTTGGCTTCGAATACTGGTACGGCTTTCACGGCGGTGAAACCAGCCAATGGGAACCTCAACTGTTCCGCAATGAGATCCCGGTGGAGCCGTCACGAAAGCCCGAGCAGGGTTATCACCTTACGGAGGACATCGTCGACGACGCAATTGCGTGGATGAATCGTCAGGAATCGATCGCCCCGACAAAGCCTTACTTCGCTTACTTCGCCACCGGCGCTGCGCACGCACCGCTGCATGTACCGAAAGAATGGAGTGACAGATTTAAGGGCCAGTTTGATCAGGGCTGGGACAAAGTCCGTGAGGAGACACTTGCACGGCAAAAGACGCTCGGGCTGGTTCCGCCAGACACCAAGCTCACGCCTCGCCCTGCGGAACTACAAGCCTGGGATTCACTTTCTGCCGACGCCAGAAAGCTGTACGCGCGGCATCAGGAAGTCTTCGCGGGCTTTGTTGCTCATACGGACCATCATCTCGGACGATTGCTTGACGGCATTGCCGCTCTTCCGGATGCCGACAACACGCTGATCATCTTTATTGCCGGTGACAATGGCCCCAGTGCTGAGGGCAGCGTTACGGGCACTCTGAATAACATGATGACGCAAAACGGAGTCCCGGATACCGTTGAGTCGCAGCTGGCAAAGATTGACGAACTTGGTGGGCCTCTGCATGAAAACCACTATCCGGTTGGATGGGCCTGGGCCGGGTCATCGCCTTTCCAGTGGATGAAACGTGTTCCGTCTCATTTTGGCGGCACACGCAATGGCATGGTTGTCTCCTGGCCGAAGAAGATTGCCGAACGCGGAGGTCTGCGGACACAGTTCCATCACGTGATCGATATTGCTCCTACCATTTACTCTGCCGCAGGCGTGACCATGCCGGACACGGTGAACGGAATCACTCAGATTCCTCTGGCTGGCGTGGATATGAATTACACCTTTGCTGATGCCAAAGCAGAAGGGACTCGCACGACGCAGTACTTCGAAACGGGCGGGCATCGCGCGATCTATCAGGACGGCTGGGTTGCCGCATCATTCCACGGCGTCCCCTGGGCTCTGACCGGCTCCATCGGCTTTGAAAACAACAAGTGGGAGCTTTACAACATCGATGAGGATTTTTCGCAGGCGGTGGATCTGGCGGCTCAGTTCCCGGAGAAGCTGAAGCAACTGCAGGCCGCGTTCGATAACGAAGCTACTAAATTCGACGTTTATCCGCTCGACGACCGATTTGCTGAACGCGGAATGATTCCCGACCGACCTTCGGTCGTCAAAGGTCGCACCAGCTTTCGCTACAGCGCGGGTACGACTCGAATCCCTGAAGGCAGTGCACCGCCCATCTACCAGCGCGGACACACCATTACGGCGCGAGTCACCGTTCCAGAATCAGGGGCAGACGGAGTACTTGTCGCAGAGGGCGGCAGCTCGGGTGGCTACACACTGTTCGTTCAGGACGGCAGGGTCCACTACGAATACAACTTCTTCGGAAAAGCCGTTTACCGTGTCAGTTCCGCCGAACCGTTGCCCGCTGGAGAAGTGGAGATTGTGCTGGATTACGATCAAAAGCCGTTCAAACGTTTTGTTGAATCAACCGGTGGACCAGCCACGCTCCGAGTCAATGGCAAGGTTGTCGGAACCGGGCTGATCGAAAATGCCGTCGTCGGGCGTTTCTCCGCCACAGAAACACTCGACATCGGCATGGATCTCGGCGCGGCAGTCTCCGCTGCCTACCGCGCACAATCGCCCTTTGCGTTCACCGGTAAGATCAGAGATGTCAACATTCAGCTAAAGCAGGCTCAGCCATGAAAACGATTCTTCTATTTCTGTTTGTTGGGTGCTCGCAAACGGTGTTGGCCGGTCTGCAGGACGACGGTTCCGTTTTGCCGTTTCCGTCCACGCCGTCAGCAAGTGTGGCGAAACCTAGACTTCAGGACTCCATTCACAAGCGGCGAGTAGAACAGAGTCATCTGCCGGCCGATGCGCCTAACATCCTGATCGTGCTTGTTGACGACGTGGGTTTTGGTACGCCTGATACCTTTGGAGGCTTCGCCCATACGCCAACACTTTCGAAACTCCGCGACGAGGGCATTTGTTTCAATCGCTTTCACACAACAGCGATCTGTTCTCCAACCCGTGCCGCGCTGCTCACTGGTCGCAACATGCATCATGTGGGCAGCGGTACAATCGCGGAGCGTGCTGTGGACTGGGATGGTTACACGGGAACGATTCCAAAGTCTTCCGCGACCATTGCCGAGGTGCTGAAGAACTACGGCTACAAAACTTCTGCGTTCGGAAAATGGCACAATACGCCCGCCGACCAGACGACCGCGATGGGCCCGTTCGACAAGTGGCCCAACGGCTATGGCTTTGAATATTTTTATGGCTTCATCGCAGGCGAAACGTCGCAGTACGAACCTCGTCTGTATGAGAACACCAATCCTGTCGAGCCACCTCACAGCGAAACGTATCACTTGACCGAAGATATGGCCGACAAGGCGATCGGGTGGATGAAAAAGCATCGAGCGTTTTCGCCGGATAAACCGTTTCTGATGTACTGGGCTCCTGGTGCGGCTCACGGCCCGCATCATGTGGCCTCCTCATGGGCTGACAAATACAAGGGGCAATTCAACGACGGCTGGGATGCTCTTCGCGAGAGGACGTTCAAACGCCAGAAAGAACTCGGCTGGATTCCTGCCAACACAGAACTCACTCCCCGCGATGCCACGATGCCCGCGTGGGACAGCATTCCGGAATCCGAACACGCCTTCCAGACACGCCTCATGGAAGTTTTCGCTGGTTTCGCTGAACACACCGATGTGCAGGTTGGGAGGGTGGTGGATTACCTCGATCAGACCGGGCAGCGAGACAACACGATCATTCTGTATGTCTGGGGCGACAACGGTTCATCCGCTGAAGGCCAGAAAGGTTCCATTAGCGAACTGCTTGCTCAGAATCAGATTCCCAACACCATTGCGCAGCAGATCGCAGCTCTGGAGGAACTTGGCGGACTAAATGCATTGGGCAGCCCAAAGACAGACAACATGTATCACGCGGGATGGGCCTGGGCTGGCAGCACTCCATTTCGTTCGACAAAGATCGTCGCGGCTCATTTCGGCGGCACCCGCAATCCGCTGGTTGTTTCCTGGCCCAAAGGCATCAGGCCCGACACGAAGCCGCGTTCTCAGTTTCACCACGTGAACGACATTGCACCGACGCTTTACCAGCTGCTGGGGATCACGCCGCCCAAAGTTGTCAACGGTGAGACACAGGATGCAATCGACGGTGTGAGCATGGCGGACTCGTTTGCAAAATCGGACGCCCCGGAAGTCAAGCACACGCAATATTTCGAGTGCTTCGGCAGCCGCGGAATCTACCACGACGGTTGGTACGCGGGGACGTTTGGCCCGCTCATCCCGTGGGTCAATGCGCAGACTGGACTCGCGGACTGGGATTCTGCGAACGACGTCTGGCAACTGTATGATCTCACAAAGGACTTCTCCCAGGCACGAGACCTGGCCGCCGCGAATCCCGGAAAGCTCGCGGAACTCCAGAAGGTGTTTCTTGAGGAAGCTGAAAAGAACAAAGTCTTCCCGATTGGGGGCAGCCTGCTCACTCGGATCGATCCGACGACCGTAATTGCCAGTCCTTACAAGTCCTGGACGTTCGACTCAACCACAACGCGTATGCCGGAGTTCATTGCGCCGGGGCTTGGTAAGAAGAATAACACGGTCACCATTGATCTCGAAGTGGGCGAGAACGCGAGTGGCGTCCTTTATGCCCTCGGTGGCGCCAGTGGCGGGCTCACATGTTACATGGATCAGGGGCATCTCTGTTTCGAATACAACATGATGATTATCGAACGCTATCGGGCGAAGTCTGCAGAGAAGATCGGACCCGGCAGGCACACCATCGTGGTGGATACGACTCTCAAAGCTCCGCGTCCCGGTTCGCCCGCAGACATCGTGCTGAGCGTCGACGGAAGCGAAGTGGCACGTACTGTCGCAAAGATCACGGTGCCGGGGGCTTTCACGGCCAGTGAGACGTTTGATGTCGGCACTGACCTGGGTTCCCCTGTTTCATCATTCTACAACGACCTCCGCCCGTTCGCGTTTGTCGGCAATATCCAACAGATCTCCGTCACCCTGAAGCCATAGAAAGCGCCGCTGTGAAAATCCGTTCGCTCGTTCTCATCGGGGTGTTGTTCGTGGTTGTCGGCTCAGTCCACGGACAGGATCGCACGATTCTCCCGCCGCCTGAACCGGAGTTTAAAGGCAGCATCGGTGAGACCTATAAAGATTCGACTCCGGATTTTTCGCCCGCACTTCCACTGACGGCACCTCAGGGCGCGCCCAATATTCTGATCGTCCTGCTGGATGACGTTGGCTTCGGCCAGATCGGTTGCTATGGCGGACCGATTGAAACGCCGAACATTGATAAGCTCGCGTCGAAAGGACTGCGCTATAACAACTTCCACACGACAGCGCTCTGTTCGCCTTCGCGTGCAGCACTGTTGACGGGACGCAATCACCACGCTGTCAGCATGGCTGCAATCACGGAAGCGGCGACTGGGTTTCCCGGAAACTACGGATCGATCCCGAAGAGTGCTGCAACGATCGCGGAGACTCTGAAGCAAAATGGTTACAACACCATGGCCTTCGGCAAGTGGCACCTCACGCCCTATACCGCCTACACAGCAGCCGGACCCTTCGATCGCTGGCCACTCGGAATGGGGTTTGAACGTTACTACGGCTTCCTCGGTGGCGAAACCGATCAGTGGGCTCCGCTTCTGATTCAGGACAATACGATGATCGAAACGCCGAAGCGGCACGGTTATCACCTCACCACTGATTTGGTCGATCACACCATCGCCTCGATTCGCAATCTTCAGCAAACGAGCACGGGGCGTCCATTCTTTGCCTACCTTGCTCTCGGAGCCTGCCACGCTCCTCTGCACGCGCCGAAGGAGTACATTGACAAGTATCGAGGACGGTTCGATCAGGGTTGGGACAAAGTACGCGAACAGACATTCGAGCGACAAAAGAAGCTCGGCATCATGCCTGCAAATGCCATGCTGCCTCCGGCGAATCCTGGTGTGCAGCCCTGGGACGAGCTAAACGCAGATCAGCGCAAGGTCTATGCAAAACTGCAGGAAGTCTTCGCCGGCTTTCTGGATCACGCAGACCACGAGATTGGTCGACTCTATTCGGCTCTCGACGAATTGGGAATTACGGAGAATACGCTCATCATTCTGGCCTCCGACAATGGTGCTTCGCAGGAAGGCCTTCGCGACGGAACGTTGAACACGGACCGGTATCGAAACTATTTTCCTGATACCGTCGAGGAGATGATCAAGAACCTGGATGCGGCCGGCAGCGCTTCTACTGATCCGCATTATCCGATGGGTTGGGCTATGGCAGGTAATGCACCTTTCAAGCGATGGAAACAGGATACGCACGCCGGTGGCAATACTGATCCTTTGATTGTGTCATGGCCAGCTGCGATCAAAGAGCATGGTGTCATTAGGAACCAGTATCATCACCTCGTGGATGTTGTTCCGACCATTCTGGAAGTGACCGGTTTACCCGCACCGACTTCTGTGAATGGAGTCCGCCAGCAGCCCATGCCAGGCATCAGCATGGCTTACACGTTCACTGACGGCGCAGCTGCGACTCGGAAGAAGTCACAGTACTACGAAATGCTTGGAAGTCGAGCCATCTGGGCGAATGGCTGGAAGGCTGTTGTCTGGCACAAAAAAGATGCGCAGTACACTGAAGATCGATGGGAGCTTTATCACACGGACTCCGATCCGACAGAGTTCAAGGATGTCGCGGCCGACAATCCTGCCAAACTCAAAGAGTTGCAGGACTTGTGGCGGAAGGAAGCGGAAGCGAATGGCGTCCTGCCTCTCGACGATCGCCGCTACGAACGTGTGGCGGATCCGACTCGTCCTGTCGCTGCTTTGGCTCGCGATGTTTATACCTACTATCCTGGCA
The DNA here is from genome assembly GCA_052034165.1 of Planctomycetota bacterium. GTDB lineage: Bacteria > Planctomycetota > Planctomycetia > Planctomycetales > Planctomycetaceae > SXXK01. The sequence goes on from JBPOIW010000322.1 coordinate 12,519, forward strand.
CCTCAATCGTACATCCGCTCGCTGCACCGCAACTGCTGGGGGTGGAGCATACGATTACCGCTCATGTCACGATTCCGGAAAACGGCGCTGAGGGCGTGCTGGCCTGTACTGGCGGCGAATTTGGCGGATGGAGTCTGTTCCTGAAGGACGGCAGGCTGCACTATGTCCACAACTATCTCAAACTCGGCGAAGTGGATGTCGTCTCACCGAATGCGATTGGTTCGGGATCGCATACACTGAGCGCGCATTTCACGCCCACGGAAAAGCATCTGAAACCAGACTACTTCCTTGGTGACCTTGTGTTGGCCGTGGACGGTAAGTCCGTCGCCGAGCAAAAGGGAATTAAGGTGGCGGGCCAGTATAGTGCAGTCACTGGCTACGGACTCCTTTTCGGCCGAAACACAGGCACGCCTGTCAGTCATCAATATGAGCCGCCGTTCGCGTTCACAGGACAACTTTCGAAGGTCACAATCAGGGTGAAAGCATCTCCCTGATTCAGGCTTGTTACTTCTCAGGGATTCTTTTGTGAGCGGTACGGCGCTAGCCGCCGGTGTTGCCCTGCGGTTTTGGACGTGCATCACCATTGACTAGCGTAATGTCTGACTCAGAGGGGATCTTATAGAACAGACGTTTCGTCTTGTTTAACCCGTGGCCGACAGGCCAGGAGGAGAAAACGCCTGGCCTGTCGGCCACGGTTTAAACGAAAGGACTTGAGAGACACGACACTATCGCCATTCCGCTCACTAATTCCACGCCATTGGGAACCGGCTTCCGTGAAGACACGATCATGCTGAAAGAAATTCGACACATGCAATCAACATTCAGTTTCTGGTTCCGCTCCCTTGCGATTTGTTTGCTCTTCGCGACAAGAACCTGGGCACAGGATGTTCTTCCGTTTCCTCCGACGCCATCCGCATCTACAGCGGGTCTGACGATGAAGGACTCGACCTACAAGAAACGTGTTGAGCCAAAGCGACTGGCCGAAGGCGCACCGAACATCCTCATTATCCTGATGGACGATGTGGGGCCCGCGACGCCTTCAACCTATGGCGGAGAAATTCATACGCCGACTCTTGACCGAGTGTCCAAAGCAGGAATTTCCTACAACCGTTTTCATTCGACGGCCATGTGTTCTCCCACCCGAGCTGCGTTGTTGACCGGGCGGAATCATACGCGAGTTGGAAACGGACAAATTGCGGCCATAGCTAACGATTTCGATGGTTTCAGCGGGACCATTCCGAAGTCTTCCGCGACCGTGGCCGAGGTCCTGAAGAACTACGGTTACAACACAGCAGCGTGGGGCAAGTGGCATAATACGCCCGAGGAACAGATCACCAACAAAGGACCCTTTGATTATTGGCCGACTGGATACGGTTTTGAATACTTCTACGGCTTCCTCGCCGGGGAAGCTTCGCAATATGAACCGACGATGGTTCGCAACACAACCCAGTTGTCGGAGCATCACAAAGAAGGCTACCACCTGACCGATGACATCGCGACGGACGCCGTCAAGTGGCTTCGCGAACAGAAAGCCTACGCACCCGACAAACCCTTTTTCATGTATTGGGCTCCGGGTGCCTCGCACGGGCCGCACCAGGTGATGAAGCAATGGGCGGACAAGTACAAAGGCAAATTTGACGACGGCTGGGACAAATATCGCGAACGAGCTTTTGCCCGTCAGAAGCAACTTGGCTGGATTCCACAGAATGCAGAACTGACACCGCGCCCGGCATCGATGGCTGCATGGGATTCAATCCCTGAAGAGGAAAAGCCCTTCCAGCGACGATTAATGGAAGTGTTCGCAGGTTTCACTGAACATGCTGACTACAACGCCGGTCGTGTGATCGACGAGATCGAACGTCAGGGGAAACTCGATAACACTTTGATCTTCTATATCTGGGGTGACAATGGTTCGTCAGCGGAAGGCCTGAACGGCACGATCAGCGAACAGCTCGCGCAGAACGGAATTCCGACAAAGATCTCACAGCACCTGACGGCTCTGGAAGAACTCGGCGGTCTGGATGCCCTGGGCGGTCCGAAGACCGACAACATGTACCACGCTGCCTGGGCCTGGGCCGGCAGCACTCCGTACCGATCCACAAAACTTGTCGGCGCTCACTTCGGCGGCACACGTCAGCCGATGGCGGTGTCATGGCCAAAGGGGATCAAGGCCGATGCAACTCCGCGACCTCAGTTTCATCATGTGATCGATATTGTGCCCACGATTTATGAAGCCACGCAGATCAAGCCTCCGCAGATGGTCAACGGGTTCCCGCAGGACTCCATTGACGGGATCAGCCTGACCTATACCTTCGCTGACGCAAAAGCGCCGGGACAGCGCAAGACTCAGTTCTTCGACATTATGGCCAGTCGGGGAGTCTATCACGATGGCTGGTTTGCCAGTGCGTTTGGTCCTCGCGAACCGTGGGTGGGCGGAGTTCCCAAAGGTGCAAGGGAATGGTCACCGGAAAAGGATGTCTGGGAGCTATACAACCTGGAAGAGGACTGGAGTCAGGCTCACGATCTCGCCGCTCAGAATCCCGAGAAGGTGGCGATGATGAAAGACTTGTTCCTGATCGAATCGACTAAGAACAAGAACCTGCCGATCGGCGGAGGTCTGTGGTCGACGGCTCTGTTTCATCCGGAAGATGCACCGTCGACATCGCTCACCGAATGGACATTTGAAGGAGCCATGGCCGGAATGCCGGAATCTGCGGCACCCAAACTGGGGAAGAATAACAGCTTGGTGACGATGAATCTGGACGTCCCCGAAAATGCCAACGGCGTGCTCTACGCGCTGGCAGGCTTTTCGGGCGGAGTCACGTGCTACGTGCAGGACGGTTTCCTTTGCTATGAATTCAATCTGTTTGAGATTACTCGAACGAAGATTCGGTCCAAAGAAAAGCTTCCCATGGGCAAAGTGAAGGTCGAGGTTGAATCGAAACTCACTGCAAAAATCGGCGGCCCGATGGATATCACTCTCAAAGTGAATGACGCAGCAGTGGCAAAGGGACAAGTACCGGCCGCCATGTCACTGCACTTCACCAGCAATGCGACATTCGATATCGGCAGCGATCAGGATTCACCCGTCTCACTCGACTACTACGATCTTGCACCGTTTGAATTCAACGGAGCGATCGGCACAACCACGATCAAGTATCTGAAAAACTGAGTCAGCGACCTTAGTCGCATGAACAGATCGACTGCCGCAAACCCTCTCCGGTATTACCGGCCGGGGAGAGAAGCAGACGTGTATTTCAACGCGTCCGGCCGACACGCCGAAGTTGCGAATTACACCCAGCGGAATTCTGGCGTAGCACTTCCATTGAGGCGGCTCGGTCCGTGTTTTCGTGGCTTGTTTTGCTGCGAAAACGATCGAATCGTTAAACCTCAGTGGATGCCCTGTCGGCGACTTTGCATCGGGGCGTTAGCCTGGCGTGTGCTTTGCATCGTCGCGAGAAGTCTCGCTTGGCCACAAAAAGAGCAGGGCGACCAGCGCGACGACTGGGGCAATGCCGGCGACGGCAAGCCCGGCATCGTATGAATGAGTGCGGTCCACGATCTTTCCAAACACCGATTGCATGGGTGAAGAAACCAGCCACGCCAATGCTCCCAGAAGACCAGCCGTCTTTCCCATGTGTCGCTCACTGGTTTCCTGTGACATCGAGTAATAGCACGGAAACAATCCCAACGAGCCCGCTGCGATAATCAGTAACACAACATAAAGTCCGGGCCCAAGTGGCAGAACCGAAGCGACCGTCGTCAACGCCGTCAATGCCGCGCAGAAGCCGAAGACCAGCATCCGTGATCGATGAGGACTCATGCCATTCTTCGCCATCCAAAGAGTCATGGCTCCTGCCGCAATACACCCAGCATCGGCCGCGATGTAGTACGCCGAGTTAAACAGCAGTGCAGTTTTCTCAGTGGCGCCACGTCCTTCCTGCAGAAACGCCGGCAACCATGCCCGAATTAATTGCCATGTCAGATTGATGCAGATCACAACAGGAACCAACGTCCAGAACTTGCGATTCGTTAAGCACTCCCACAGGAAGCCGGAGTCCTGTGGCATGTCATGAGTTTCTTCAACTTTTGGCGCCGGCAAATCGTCGGCGCGAGTTGAGAACAGCCATGCCAGCGCCCAGACAACTCCGAGTGATCCGATGATGATAAACGGCGATCGCCAGGCCCCAGCCGTTTCGTTGTTGCCGACAATCATCAGGATAACAGGTGGCGTCAAGATGGCACCAATCGCTCCGCCGCTCTGCAGGATACTGTTTCCCATTGTGCGTTTGCTGCTGTCGAGCACGATCTTTGTCGTCCGCAGTGCACATGGCCAATGGCCGGCTTCAAAGAAGCCCAGCAGGATTCGGCAGACCAGCATCGATTTGTAGTCATTGCAGAACCCGGTGAGCACTCCAATTGTCGACCATGCCAGCAAAACGGCCGGATAGAGAAATCGAACGGAAATGCGATCGGACAGAAATCCAAAGAACAATGAGCCGGCCGCAAACGACCAGCCGAAGCCCCATTCCAGATTCCCATAAAGTTCGTTGCTGAGCGACAGCTCTCGAGTGATGCGGACTTTCAGATTCGCCAGGGTCTGACGATCCATGTAATTGATCATCGTCGCCAGCAGCAGTAATCCGCTGATCCACCAAACCCACGTCGATGATCGTGGGGCGGAAGACTGTTCCTGTGACGGCACCTCGGGAGACTCGAAGGGATTTTGAGCAGTCGACATGCGGCACTTTCAGAGATCTCAGAATAGGCAGGAAAAACGGCGGGAGGTGCATGATGGCCGTTTAGTGGCACAGCTTCAACGCGCCATTACCTGAGAATGAACTGATTCGTCTCGAAAAGCAACAAGAACGGCGCACAGAACTGAAACCCATCGGCGTAGAACCGAAACGACACCCCGTAGCACTCTTGTCTGCGATCAGTAAGGCCATGCCACGACTTCATGCCCCTTGCGATTAAGCCTGATGCCAACCGCACTCAGAGTTGGAAAATGCGGGCGACAGCTTAGACTGGCGGTTTTGGACTCTCTGCTTCCATTACCTCACGAGGCTTTTGCTGTGCTGCATTCAACTTTTCAAAAAGCTCTTGCCGGACTGTCTTCTTTCGGCGCATTTTTGATGTGTGGTACGTTGGGGCTTTCCTATGAGCCTTTGAACATTGCCGGAACAGCAGCCGAAGTCGAACCGATCCAGACGGCTCCGACCGACTGGCCGTGGTGGCGAGGGCTTCAGCATGATGGGATCGCCAGCGCGGATCAGAATCCTCCGGTCAAATGGAGCGATTCCGAAAACGTCGTCTGGAGCGTACCCGTTCCTGGTCGTAGTCATGGATCGCCCATCGTTGTGGGCGATCAGGTTGTGCTGACGGCCGCCGATCATGATCGTAAGTTGCAGTCAGTGCTCTGCTTTGATCGCAAGACTGGCAAGCAAATCTGGGAAACCGTCGTGCACGAAGGTGGCCTGGATATTAAGAACAACGAAAAATCGTCCATGGCTTCTGCTTCGGCCGCCTGCGATGGCAAACGCATCTTTGTCAACTTCCTGAATGGTGACTCCGTCTTTATGACGGCTCTCGATCGCAACGGCAATAAGATCTGGCAGACGAAGCTGACCAATTACATCAATCATCAGGGTTTCGGATCATCTCCGCTTCTTTACAAGGATCTTGTGATTGGTGTCTCGGACAACAAGGGTGGCGGAGCCGTCGTGGCGATGAATCGAGCAACCGGCGAGATCGTATGGAAGCGAGATCGCCCGGCGAAACCGAACTACTCCTCACCCGTCATCTTCAACGTGGCTGGCAAGGATCAGATGTTTCTGATCGGCTGCGATCTGGTAACCAGCCTCAATCCGCTAACGGGCGAAACGATCTGGGAAGTTGAAGGAGCCACAACTGAGTGCGTGACAACCACAGTCACCGATGGAAAGCATATCTATACGAGCGGAGGCTATCCGAAGAATCACGTTTCGGCTGTGGCCGCAGATGGTTCCGGCAAGCTGGTCTGGGAAAATCCAACTCGATCCTATGTTCCTTCGCTGTTGACTCGTAATGGTTATCTGTACGCGGTGATGGATGCCGGGATCGCCATGTGCTGGAAGAGCGATACGGGTGAGGAAGTCTGGAAGGGCCGATTGAACGGAACCTTCAGCAGTTCGCCCGTGATGGTCGGAGATCTCATCTACGCGAGTAACGAAGAGGGGCAGACGTTTGTCTTTAAAGCGTCTACAGAAAAACTGGAGATCGTCGGCACCAATCAGCTGGGCTCGAGCGTTTTCTCCACACCCGTCTTCTGCGGCAATCGCATGTATCAACGCATTGCTGTAGACAAAGACGGCAAGCGTCAGGAAATGTTGTACTGCATCGGGCAATAGGCTGAAGCAACAGGTGGCTTATCGACTGGCCATCCGTCGCTCATTCCATGTTGATGGACGATTCGTATCAATCCCATGCAGTGGAGATGGTGTCCCCTCTCGAGACACCAGCCTCAACAGGATTCCGGTCTGAACATCTGCCAGGATTCGATCGTTCCACGACTCAAACCCGTAGTCCGGTGAAGGATCAAAGACTTCCAGAATTCTGGACTTTCGACGAGTCCCCAGACAGACCACAGTGTGACCCACTGCTGTCCCAAACCCCGACTCGACGGTGTTCTCGGCAGCTTCCGGCTTGAATGTCAGGGCCAGGACTCCGGGAGGATTCTCCCTGCCGGTCAATTGCTTTGGAGTCACTTCTTCGACAACGACATCCCACTCTGTTCCGGCCGTCTTGATCTTCAGACCTCGAAAAACTCCCAGCCAGTGTGTGCCACTGCGAGTTAAACACAACGCCGCGAGTTCTTCCTCGGTGGCATCAATTCCATGAAGCCTCAACAGCCCGGCGGCACACGCTGCAGAGCAAGTTTGCCTGGTCGTCTGGAACTCAAAGATGCGGCCAGAATGATCAAGCATCCCGCATTCCGGAGCATCGCCCAGCAACGGACGGATCAGAGAAAAGCCGCACAGACAGCCTAAAGCAGTCGCTAACACCAACCGTCGGAAGAACGCGATCGTCTGAGTCTGAATGCAGACTCCGACGAAGAACGCAGCGGCAACGGGCAACCAGTTGCCCAATACAATCGCGTTGGAATAGGGCAGAATTCTGGCGAGAATGGGACGGTCCCAGATCCACAGCATGTAAGCAGCACCGCCGGCGGTTACCAGGGCCAGTGCGAGGACCATCAGAATTCGACCGCCCCGTTTCTGCAGCCAGGCTCCTGCCATGCAGAACGCGAAACACAGGATCAACATCCCGAGCACGCTCAGTACAAGGTCAAGCATACGGCTGTTCTCCGAATCAGTTTTCGAGAACGAAAAGGCCGACCTCACCTCATGTGGGGCCAACCGGTCAGATTGCCATTTGTGAATTCTGCATGAAGATTGTGCGAGTTTTCTGTGAATCGAACAATATCTTTCATCGTCTTCCAGACCGGAATTAATAGTTAAAAGTCAAAAAAGTCGGGGTTTCGTCCATGGAGCCTGAGCAGCATGTCATCACGCAAAGATGCGAATTCGCTCTTCAGCCCTCGACGATGTTGCGATCCGCTCGCACAATGACCAATCTGGGCCGAGGTTTTTCGGTCCCCGCCGCTGTTCAGCATCTTCCAATCCATCTGTTCTTGCTTGCCTGAGATACCCCCGTGCAGACAGTTCGTGTCATCGACTCCCATACCGGCGGCGAGCCGACTCGGATTATCATCGACGGTGGCCCGGATCTTGGTCGCGGCCCACTTTCAGAACGGCTCCTGACTTTTCGCGATCGTTTCGATGAGCTTCGTTCGGCAGTTATTAATGAGCCGCGAGGATCCGATGTCCTCGTCGGCGGCCTCCTCTGTGAGCCTTCCGATCCAACCTGTGCTGCAGGCATCATCTTCTTCAATAACACCGGCTACCTGAACATGTGTGGCCATGGGACGATCGGGCTCATGGTGACGCTGGCGTGGATGAAGAAACTGGGGCCGGGTTCGCATCGTATTGAAACGCCCGTTGGGATCGTGACCGCAACTCTCAAATACGACAACCGAGTCTCTGTGCGTAACGTGCCGTCATGGCGATATCGCAAGGCTGTTCCTGTGAACGTTCCCGGACATGGCACGGTCATCGGCGACATCGCGTGGGGCGGAAACTGGTTCTTTCTGGTCAGTGACCACGGACAGGATCTCAGTCTTTCTCGCTGGAAGGAGCTGTCCGATTTTACGCTCCAGATCCGAGCGGCTCTTGAACGAGACGGTATCACGGGAGCCAACGGCGGGCTGATTGACCATATCGAACTCTTTGGTCCTCCTTCAACTTCAGAATCCAACAGCCGGAACTTCGTCATGTGCCCGGGCGGCGCCTATGATCGTTCGCCGTGCGGGACCGGGACGAGTGCAAAACTGGCTTGCCTGGCAGCTGATGGAAAACTTCTGGCGGATGCCACCTGGTTCCAGGAAAGTATCGTCGGCAGCATTTTCGAGGGGAGCTGGCAACCGGATGATTCGACAGTTCCGACCGGAGCCGACCCCGTTATCATTCCCACCATTACCGGCTCCGCCTGGGTGACCGGCGAATGCAATCTGATCCTTCAACCAACGGACCCGTTTCGAGCGGGAATTCGAATATGACTTCTCAAAAACATACGGTGATCATTGGCGGAGGTATCATCGGAGGATTCGCGGCCTGGTATCTGGCTCAAACAGGTCGAAAAGTGACGCTGATCGAACAGGGACAGTTTGGCAAAGCTGCTTCTCACGGGAACTGCGGATATGTCAGCCCCAGCCATGTGATTCCGCTGGCTCGACCGGGACAACTTTCCAAAGCCATCAAGGGAATGCTGAGCCGTCAAACCGCGCTTCGGATTGAACCGACAAAGCTGTTCAGTCTGGCCCCATGGCTGCTGAAGTTTGCTCTTCGCTGCAATTCCAAAAACATGATGGAAGCAGGACAGGCCTGCCACCCGCTGCTGCAGTCTTCTGCGACTCTATATCGTGAAGTTTTCGAACAGCAGAACATGCAGGTCGAATGGAAAACAGACGGTCTGCTGTTTGTCTTTCGCGATCAGCACGAGTTCGATGAGTACGCTGCAATCGATGCCTGGCTGAAGCAACATTTCGACATGGCCGCAGAGCCGCTCGCGGGAAAAGCTCTGACCGAACTGGAACCTGCTTTGAAACCAGGACTCGCCGGTGCCTGGCTTTATCGCTGCGATGCTCATCTGCGCCCCAGCAAACTCATGAGCGAAGTCCGTCGCATCATTACAGAGCAGGGCGTGACCGTTCGCGAAAACACCGCAATGAAGGGTTTCGCCGCCACCGGTGATCGCGCGACGGCCGTGACGACGAACGGTGAGACGATTTCAGCAGATGAATTCGTCGTGGCGACCGGTGCGTGGACTCCGCTGCTGAACGAAGCTGTCGGCGTCAAGTTGCCGATTCAGCCGGGCAAGGGTTATTCGATTACGATGGCACGACCAAAAATCTGCCCGAAGTATCCGATGATTCTCGAAGAGTGTCACGTGGCCATCACACCATTCGACACGGGTTATCGCGTCGGCAGCACGATGGAATTCACCGGCTACGACTCCACTCTGAACCGACATCGGCTGAACTACCTGCGATCTGGCGCTGCTCAGTATCTGCACGAACCAACCGCAGAGCCTGTTGAGGAAGAATGGTGCGGCTGGCGGCCAATGACGGCGGACGGAATCCCCTTCATCGATCGATCACCTCGATTCAATAACGTCTGGATCGCGGCCGGGCACAGCATGCTGGGAATCTCCATGGGCACCGGCACTGGAAAGCTGATTGCCGAAATGGTCAGCGGCCAGAAACCTCACTTGGATGTGACGCGGTATCGAGTGAACCGATAAGCAGTGAGCGGGCAATAGGTTCCCTGGTCCCAACCCGACGCGTAAGTTTTGAAGTTGCGCTATTCGACAATCGGGGAGGTCAACAGGGCGAAAACACAGGGAATTATCACAACCCAACGCGTGCGCGAGCCGCAGGGCTTGCGAACTGAGTCGTCATCTGCTGAAAGGTGGATGGCAATAAACGGAGAGGTCGTCAGAGATGATGGCCGAAACCTACCCAGGCTGGTCCGTACTGGTCTGGAAAC
>JBPOIW010000013.1:0-67319 GCA_052034165.1 Planctomycetota bacterium
CTACGAGTGATTCTCTGTAGCGTGGGCTTCAGCCCACACAGTGCAGGCAAACTCAGCGATGCAAGTCGAATGAAGTAAGGCCGAAGTGATGAAATCCCTTGCACGCACAGTCGCGGCAAGCCGCGAAATCCTCCCCTGCAAGGAGGATCGACGAATTCCGCGACTGCACCCGGCGCGAACTCAGTGCCCTGCTTGCTGGACAACCTGCCTGTGTTCCTGACATCCTACGCTGTGCTTTAAGCGACAATGACCCCCGCAGTCTTAATCTCAAGACGTATCGCCGGGACAACGGATAGCTGTGCAGGGAACACAACTCTGACACTTCTTGCAGGATGGCATAATGATAACTCTTCGAACCTTCTCAGCGGCCTTCATTCTGCTGAGCACTTCGCTCCTTTTTTCTCAGGAAGCCGCTCCGGCGCTGGAAGCTATGACGAAACGTCCGATGAACGTGGAAGACTTATTTGCATTTCAGCGAGTTGGCGCGCCAAACGTGAGTCCGGACGGGAAGTGGGCGGTCTTTGCATCGTCGGTCATTACAGACTCCAGGAACAATAAGTCGGAGTCTCGATTGTGGCTCGTTCCCACCGATGGTTCCGCGGCGCCTCGGCAACTCACCAATTCGACCGCAAAAGACAACAATCCGAAATGGTCTCCGGACGGTCGCTGGATTTTATTCGAATCAACTCGATCAGGCAGCAGCCAGCTGTGGGTCATCAATCCCTATGGTGGCGAAGCGAAGCAGCTCACAAAAATCAGCACGGACGCATCAACGGCGATCTGGTCCCCGGACGGGCGACATATCGCATTTGTCTCGGCCGTGTATCCGGAGTTCTCCACACAGCCATTTTTAGAAAGCGATAAGGCCAACAAAGACAAGGCCGAGGCGATTGCCGCTTCTCCGGTCAAAGTGCGAGTCTTCAAACGCCTGTTCTATCGCCACTGGGACAGCTATGTGGAAGACAAGCGTCAGCATCTGTTTGTGATTGACTTGACCGAAGAGGTGCCTGGCGATGTGGTGGCCAGTGAACCTCGGGACGTAACGCCGGGGGATCGTGACTCCTATCCAACATCGTCGACATTTTCATCGACACAGGACTTTTCGTTCTCCCCCGATAGCACTCACCTGGTCTTCACGGCTGTGCCAGCGACTGATGAAGCCTGGAGCACCAACTACGATCTGTGCCGAGTCCCCATCGAAGGTGGTACAACGGAATGGCAGACGCTGACGGCCGGAAATCCCGCAGCCGATGGGCATCCGATGTTTTCTCCGGATGGAACAAAACTGGCGTGGCGTGCTCAGCGAAAGCCCGGTTACGAAGCCGACAAGTGGGAGATCGTCGTCGCCGCATGCAATCTGGATGGATCTCTCGCGAGTGACCCCGCTTCGCTCACTCCGGACATTGATCTTTCGTTCGATGAAATCGTCTGGCGCAATAATGATCAGATCATCACATCGGCGGAATCGAATGGCTCGAAGCCAATCTATGCGTTAAGCGTCAGTCGTCCGAATGTCGCGGAGCGAGCTCAGTCGGTCGGGACTTCGATGAATCTCAGCCTCTCCGCTGATGGAGCAGTGCTGGTCTGTAACAACAGTCGTTTGACGCATCCGGCCGAAGTCTTTGCAGTGCAGCTCAATGAGCAGTTCCTGCGATCCAAAGCTCCGGGCGTGAATTTGTCAAAGATGAATGAGAAGCTTCTAGCGGAGCTGGCCCTTCCTACGGCCAACAGCACCACAGTGAGCGGAGCTGAGAATGATCCGATGCAGATGTGGATTCTAACACCACCGGGCTTTGATGATTCGAAAAAGTGGCCGCTGGCATTTCTTGTTCATGGGGGGCCTCAGGGAGCCTGGTCGGATAGCTGGAGCTTCCGCTGGAATCCACAAATCTGGGCGGCTCAGGGCTACGTCGTCGCTGCGCCGAATCCGAGAGGAAGCACAGGGTTTGGGCAGAAGTACACGGACCAGATCAGCGGCGACTGGGGTGGTCGGTGTTATGTGGATCTGATGGCTGGGTTGGCCTTTATGGAGCAGCAAACCTACATCGACACGGACCGCATGTTCGCCGCCGGAGCTTCATTCGGCGGTTATATGATGAATTGGTTTGAAGGCAACACGACGAAATTCAAGACGCTGGTCAATCACTGTGGCGTTTACAACTTCGACAGCATGTATACCACGACGGAAGAGCTATGGTTCGATGAATACGAACACGGTGGTCCTCCGTGGGGTTCGAACCGCGAATCTTACGAGAAACATTCGCCTCATCGACTGGCGGCCAACTTCAAGACACCAATGCTGATCATTCACAATGATCTCGATTTTCGAGTTCCTGTGAGTGAAGGTCAGCAGGCGTTTACGGCGTTGCAGCGTCAGGGAATACCCAGCAAGTTCATCAACTTTCCGGATGAAGGACATTGGGTTACGAAGCCTGCGAATAGTCGCTATTGGCATAATGAGATTTTCCGGTGGATCAAAGAATACTGTCCTCCGGGACCGACGCCCTGACGACTGCTGTTGCTGCCTGTTAAACTCCCACCTCGCTGTTCCTGCAGTCCGACTCCTGCCTGCGTGTTAATTGCTTTCGGGTGCATTCCATGAATCGAATATTTGTTGCCCTTCTGTGCCTTGTTGCAACCGTGGCCGGCTTTGCTGGCGCGAAGACATGGAGTGCTGTTGAGGACAACAAGAAGAGTGCTGCGGAGCGTGCTCGGCAGGACTTTGAATTGATGCGATTGTTCGCCGATGCCTATGAGCAGATCGACGGCAATTATGTTCGTGAAGTCGATCGAAGAGACCTGGTGAATGCGGCGATTCAGGGGATGGCCAGCCATCTCGATCAGTATTCTACCTATGTTGCTCCGGAAGATATGGCGAAGTTTGAGCAGCATCTGGAACAGGAATTTGTCGGCATCGGAATTCATGTCAACGCGATTGGTGGTCGGCTGGAAATTGTCAGCCCTTTGCCTGGTTCGCCAGCATTTCGTGCAGGCCTTCGGTCCGGCGACGCGATTGTGGAGATCGACAGTAAGTCCACAAACGGGCTGACACCGGTCGAGATTGGCAAGATGCTGGCTGGACCCACCGGGAGACCGGTTGTCGTCGGTGTTCGCAAGCTCGGTTCCGAAATGACCGAGCAGGTTACAATTATTCGTGAGCTGATTCAGCTTCCGACTGTGGTCGGGATGTCTCGTGGAGAAGATCAGCAATGGAAATTCATGCTGAACGAAGATGAAAAGATCGGTTACGTTCGGATCACTCATTTCGCCCGAAATACGGCGAGCGAACTGAAGGCGGCATTGGAGACGCTTAACTCGCAGCAGATGAAGGCTCTGGTGCTGGACCTGCGTTCCAATCCGGGCGGATTGATGGAAGCATCGATCGAAATGGCCGACATGTTCCTGGACAGCGGCTCGATCGTCAGCATGAAAGGCCGAGTTGTGCCGGAGAAGAAATGGAAAGCGCGCCCCGGGAATACTCTGACGAGTGTTCCATTGATAGTGCTCGTGAATCGCCTGAGTGCATCGGCCAGCGAAGTTCTGAGCGCGTGTCTGCAGGATAACAAGCGAGCGACAATCGTTGGCGAAAGGTCGTGGGGCAAGGGCAGTGTGCAGAACGTCGTGCCGATGGAGTCCGGTCGCAGTGCCTTGAAGTTGACGACAGCCAGTTATTTTCGTCCCAGTGGAGTCAACATTCATCGCTTCCCGGATTCAAAGAAGGAAGACGATTGGGGCGTGAAGCCCGATGAAGGGCATCTTGTGGAACTCAACAAGGAGCAATGGCAGGAGTGGGTGAAAGCTCGGGAGATGGTTGACATTCATTATGGCCGAGCCGCCGATTCGACAACACCGCCCTATGCGGACGCGCAGTTGGAGCATGCAACAAGCTATCTGCTGAGTCAGCTCAAGACAGTGACCGAAACCGCCGCGCCAGTGACACCGTAGTGGAGTTTTCTTTAAAGCCGTGGCTGCACGCTAAACAAGATGACCTCAGGCCGGGCAGACACCAACAGCTCCGCATCAATGATGCGCGTGTTGCTCGTCCGGAAATTGTCCGTTCTGCACTTCCTGAACGTAGCCTCGCACGGCGCTTAGGGCATTGTTGCGAAGGTCGCCGAATTGTTTCAGGAAGCGAGGCTTAAAGCCGGGATTGAGCCCCAGCATGTCGGGACCGACCAAAACCTGGCCACTGCAGCGAGCACCGGCGCCGATTCCAATCGTTGGAATGCTCAGAGCTTCCGTAATGCGCCCGGCGATGTCTTCGGGCACAAGCTCAAGCACAATGGAGAAGGCACCGGCATCTTCAGCGGCGCGGGCGTCATCGAGCAGCCGTTGTTCGTCGCGCTGGATCTTGCCCATGCCACCAAGCTGGCGAACGGCCTGCGGTCGCATGCCGATATGCGCCATCACCGGGATCTCAGCGCGACCGATTCCTCGGATCGTTTCCGACTGGATCGCTCCACCCTCCAGTTTGATTGCATCAGCCCCGGTTTCTTTCATGATGCGACCGGCGTTTTCGACGGCCTGTTGAGGACTCACCTGGTAAGACATGAAAGGCATGTCCACAATCACCAGGGCCCTTTGAACGGCGCGAGCGACCAGTTCACCGTGATAGATCATCTGATCGAGAGTCACCGGGAGCGTCGTTGATTTGCCCTGTACCACCATCGCCAGGCTGTCGCCAACAAGAATGCTGTCGACTCCGGCTTCGTCCATGATACCGGCCCAGAGATAATCATAGGCCGTCAGCATTGTCAGCTTCTGGCCTCGTTCAGCCGCTTCGCGAAATGCAGGAACCGTCATCTTGCGGATAGGTGTCTTCATGAGATTCCGGAAGTCCTGCGACTCATCAAAGAATGAGAGCGATTGTAGGCATCAATTCCCGCGGCCAGCGAACAACCCAAAGAGACCACTCTTCTTTTTCGGAGCTTCGTCGTCTTTCTTTGGTCCGGGTTCACCGGAGCTCAATTGTCGCACCATATCATTGATACTGCGAGTCAAGCGAGCTTTCGGAGCAAACTGACACAGCGGCGCTCCGTTGT
Organism: Planctomycetota bacterium; assembly: GCA_052034165.1. Classification (GTDB taxonomy): domain Bacteria; phylum Planctomycetota; class Planctomycetia; order Planctomycetales; family Planctomycetaceae; genus SXXK01. The sequence goes on from JBPOIW010000013.1 coordinate 5,043, forward strand.
TTCGCGCACCGACCATGGTGGCGTAGTCATTGGGAAGCTGCCAGAACACGCTGCGTCCGATGGTTTCCAATGCTTTCGTCAAACTGATGTCAGCGTCTTCGAGACCCATGCGGTTGACGACGATTTCAACCTTCTCTTTGATCGCCGGGAAGTTATCCAGAAACTGAGTAATGCGGACAACGTTTCTGAGGCAGGACAGGTCCAGTTGAGTCACCAGCAGAACTTTGTCTGACACCTCCATCGCCGACAGATCAAGTTTGCCGAACGATTTGCTGACGTCAATAATCAGATGTGAAAACGTCGCTTTCAGCAGGGCGAGAATTCGTCGCAGGTCGTCCGGCTTCATAGCATCGCCGGTTTCCAGCTCGACCGGACGGGGCAGCAGATATGCGCCGCAATCGTGTCGAGTCAGCGAGCGTTTCAGCAAGCCGTAGTCCAGACGGGAAATGTTGTCTGCGACGTCGCGAATCGTATACTCGGGAATAATATCCAGCCAGACGTCGGCATCACCCAATGTCAGATCCAGGTCAATGATGACGGGCGAATTCCCGGGATCCTGAGCCAACGAGGCTGCGGCATTGACGACCAAAGCTGTGCTGCCAACACCACCACCGACGCCCGCGATGGAAATAATCTTGCCGACTCGCCCGGCCCCCTCACCGGTCGCACCGCCCATGGAAACGCGAATTCTGTCGAGCGCTGCGATGAAGTCATCCAGCAACAACGGCATGTTCAGAAATTCGCGAGCCCCGTTTCGCATCGCCTGCAGAATCAGACTGCCTTCAGTGGAGCTGCTCACGACAAGTACTGCGCAGTTGGTCACCGCGCGAGAAACTTCACCGACCAGCTGAATGGCTCGCGCGTGATTCGAATCGATATTCACCAGCGCGATATCGGGCTGTGTCTGGCGAACAACGTCCATAAAGAATTCATAACGCGAACATTCGGCTTCAAGCCAAACCGTGTCGACACCCAGCAGCATCGTCTTGAGCGAGTTGCGGGAGCGTTCATCCGGGTCGACCGTCGCCAATCGCAATACGCTTTTCATAGGACTTCTCAGCTTTGAACAGGTGAACCTGGGGAACCAGTCAGGAAGCCAGCTCCTGACTCACAAATCAGAGCAACGAGGATTAACGCATAGTCGGCGAGATCAGACCTGATCCGGCAGACCGAGCAGGATTCTTTTTGGCGGCAGGCGGAGTCGCGTTTCCACCAGAGGGAGGTCGTGAAGAACTGGCCGGGATCGCCCGAGTCTGCTTTTCCGACGGGCTCACATTGGGAGAACCGGACGGGCTCACCTTCGCATTCCCCGGGACGCAATTCGCACCCGACTGGCAGTTCGGACAGTTTGGATTCTGGCAATGTCCACCGTAACCAATGACACCATCCTGACAATGCTGGCATGAATCGCCCACCTTAGGCACTTCCAGCAATCCATGGAAGAAGAGCTCCCGGTCAACCGGCGTATCTGTGAAAGTACCAGGGCCATCGGTTGGAAGTTCACCGGCCTGCATCGGAGCCACGTATTCGGGCGTCACCAGAATTACGAGTTCGGTCTCGGACTCCGTATTGTTCTTGCGACTAAACGCGGCCCCGATATACGGCAGTTCTCCGAGGAACGGGACTTTTTGACTGGCCCCGGTTTCACGACGTGAAACCAGGCCTGCGATCACCAGTGCCTCGCCGAAATTCATTTCGACCTGAGTATTAGCACTATTCGTCTTGAAAGCTGTTGTTGTCGTTCCGGCGATCGTAATGGAGTTGGCAAAGTCGCGGTCACGAATGATCGTTTCGACTTCGAGCCGTACTCGACCATTGCCCAGAATATAAGGCACGGCATTCATCTGAATCCCGAACTCACGAAACTCGATACCGGTTGCACCCAAACCAGCCGACACAGGGACCGGCATTTCACCACCACTCAAAAAGTTAGCCGGGCGACCGTTGTGCGTCACAATCATCGGCGTTACGTGTGACTTCAGCAGGCCTTCTTCCAGCATCGCCTGAACGAAGCCGTTGAAGACACTGTTGGGGCGAGTGAGGCCGTAAGAGACACTGGTGTTTTGAAATCCACTGAACGTCATGTTCGTTCCCGCGCCTGTGGACGTCAGCGTGCTGATCGGTGTGATCGGGCCGGGAGTGCTGGTCACGAAGCCATCTGGACGAATCAGCGCGAAGTTCATTCCGAGCTGACGGAACTTGGTACGCTGAACTTCCAGCACGGTGCACTTCAACAGAACCTGCTGAACGCCACCGGTTTTCATGTGGTTCAGAACGTCAGCATAGAACTGTTCCGCGATCGCCTGTATTTCGCTGATGTTTTCAGGCTTGGAAACCCATCCATCCAGACGAACGGCCGTGTCGCTGATTTCTTCGACAGCAATCGAGTCATTCGGATAGAGTCGGCGAATGAAGGATTCGAGGTGTCGGACGTCACCGCGAACAAGGACTTCGACAGAGTAATGCTGATCATTCTCATCAACAATCGTGATTGTCGTCACACCGGCCTTCAACGCAAAGATGCGGAACTGGTGTGGGTTCCCGTCGACGGTCTGGACAGTAATGATTTCTTCATCGAAGTCCATCACTTTCTTGATTCGAGCCGAGTGCTGGATGAACGTTGAGAACTGTTCAAACAGCGAAATCTCGTTGCGGGTTTCTCGAATAATATAGACCGGAGCCGTCCCTTCGGACTGACCCATGCTCTGTGGCAGGCAGGTCAGCAGACAGCTCAGAACAGTCAATTTGGCCGCAAAAAGTCGAATCGAAAGCATCCCTGCACCCCTTAAACGCTGAAGAGCGACGTTCCGCAGCAAAGCGAAACGTCGCATCCCCAACTCATAACGCGCTCCGCGCGATCGCATCCTGATCGTTCCACATCCAGGCGTCTAAACACGTGGATGCCTCAATTCCGTTTGAGCCGATCAGTTTGACTTCAACATATCCCAGATGTTCCAGCCGCCCGAAGACGAGCCAGACTTATTGTCATCAGCATCTGCCAATCGAATGGTTTCCAGACGCCGCTTATCACCCTCATAAATCTCAATGGTCCAGATATTCTCGCTGCGGACAGCCTCTGCCTCTGCAAGTCGAACAGACCCCCCTGGATCCGTTGACTGTTTCGTCCCCATCTCCAGATCAAGAAGCTCGTTGATTGATGCTGGTTCCTCCACGGGTGCTGTCTTTGCTGGAGCAGAAGCAGTCTCCGGAACAGGCAGGATGTCTCCTGCATCTTCAGATTTCTGCCCTTTGCGAGCATCCATCACCGATGGAGCATTCAGGTTGGAACCAAGAAAAGAGCTGGTCAGAAACTCCTCAGAGATCTCTGCTTTACCTTTCACTTCGGCTCCGCCTCGTGCCCTCATCATCGTGGACAATGTACCAATCTTTGCTGCCAGAATAACGGCTTTTCCCTGATCGGGGGTTACCAGCAGACTGATGTTCTTGGCCTGACCTTCTCCCTCCTTGTCGACTCCGTAAACTCGATTATCAACGGCGAAGACTTCCACAAATTCCAGCACTGTGATCGTCTTCTGAATACTTAGACCACTTTCCGACTGCTCCGTAAACGTGAGCAGCAGATCGATCTTATTCCCCGGCAATAACATTCCACTGAAAGAGGTGGTTGCATCCACGGGAATTGGCACCGCTGCCATACCTTCCGGAATGCTGGCTTCAGCCCCGCGGCTTTCCGTCAACTTCTCCTTCAGAATCCAGTCACCGGGCATCACAGGAACTTTAAGGTACCGTTCCTGAATGTCCTTGATATCAGTAATGGCCCCTTCCGGGACTGATGTCACGGCCATGTCCACGAACTTCGTGTTCATCTCATCCAGAGGAGCCCCTGGACTGATGGCACTGATCGCGCTCAGGACCTGAATGGTCTCCACAGTTTCGACCGGCTTCTGACTGATCACCTTCTTGACGCCTAACATGGCGACAAGACCACAGCCGACCGCAACAACGAGCAGAACTAACGATTGATTCTTCATGATGGAGTCCGTCTCCTGGTTGACATCTTCAGCATCGAACCCGAGTCATTCAGCAGAAGCCACTTCTTTTCAGTTGCGGCCTGCAGAATCTGCAGACAGTTCAAATGCGGCGCAGTCAATCCACACCCCACCAGCATCATCATCGGCAGACAGGAAAACTCTGCTTCACCTAATGCTGACGGGATTGCTAATCTCTGCGATGTCCCGCAGTTCTCCAAATCACGGAGCTGCGAGTCTCCGACGACGAAACACTCGCCTTCGGCGATGACTTCAGGTATTTCCTGGCAGCCATCATTTTTCACGGTAAACACAAAGCCGAAGCACATCGTGAATCGGCAAATATCTCTACATCATGCCGCTGTAGACGAAGTAGCCAATTGTGCCGATGCAGATTGGAATGCCATAAGGCAACAGCATCATGCGAGGTTTACGTTCAGCGGCAATTTTTGAAAGTTCGTAGGGATTCTTGATCACCATCCACTCGCTCAGGATCAGCAGGAAGTTCTCATAGTGATGCTTCATACTCTTGTCCCACAGGACCATGATGACAGCCATCACTGCTCCCACAACTACAGAGACCGCAAAGGCGGCGAGAGTAATCTCCCAGCCCAGCCATGCACCGATGCCGGCCATCAGCTTGACATCCCCAGCGCCCATGCCGCCTACAGCGTACAGCGGCATCAGAGTCAAAAGTCCGCAGCACATTCCCAGTATGCCGGCGCCCAGCCCGCCGAGTCCACCGACGCAGGTCGAATAAACCAGCCCGGCGAGAATCATCGGGAAGGTGATCCAGTTCGGAACTTTCAGTTCACGACCATCGATCCATGCGGCAAGAATCAGGATTGCGGAGACGGCCTTGATATGCCAGTTCTGCAGAAGGTATTCAGAAAGTTCCATTTCAATTACTCCGGAGCAAATTGCGGTTATGAGTTGAGGCAGAGCGAAGAGGATCACTCTGGTGGCCAGCCCGGGAGGTTCGGACTAAGCACGAGCTGACGAAGTCAGCGTGAACAACAAAAAGTAAACAGCCATCACGACAACGGCGGTGCCCTGAATCAGATCTTCGGGATTTAATTCGATCCAATAAGGAATCATGGAACGACTTTCAGTATCAACAAGGTGCGAATCAGGACACCGGTTATCGAACAGCGACTATGACAAGGCGGTCTTCACCTTGTTGAACTTTGCGTTTGCATTGCTGCCCAGGGCAGTGACTGATGCCAGGCATACAACCACGATCAGGGCCAGCATCACCGCGTATTCAACCGCGGTTGGGCCGTCTTCAGAAACCAGGAAGTTGCGAACGCTTCTCAGGAATGAGCTCTTCATTTCAAATGTCCTCAGGGCAAAGATGGTACAGCGAGTTGGATGTTGCAGGCGGGGAATACCCGCTTCTTCAATGAAACCTAGGTCACACCCCAAGGACGTCAAGAACGACTTGAGGAATTTGCAGGATTCGTCTGTGTCGATTGTTTTTGGCAGCGTCTGTTGCTCTGAGGAAGCATGAGGACGATTTGCCGCACAACAAAAAAAAGGGATGCGAATCACTGACTCGCATCCCTTCGCTGTTCGTCTTAAGCGAAGCGTATCCGAACGCCACATTGCGGCATCCAACGCTCCGGCTGATTCAGCTTATGACAGGTAGCTTGATACCTTGTTGAACTTGGCGTTGGCGTTGCTGCCGACTGCTGATACAGCAGCCAGACACACGACAACGATCAAGGCCAGCATAACCGCGTATTCAACTGCGGTTGGGCCGTCTTCAGATACCAGGAACTTCTTTACGCTGTTTGCAAACTTCGTCATTGTAAAACCCCTCACGTTGGAGCCCTGAACCGGGCAAGTGACGTCACGGCGGAGTGCTACCCGCCAACACATAAGTACTCTGCCACGCAGAGTTAACACTCAAGGTGATCAGCAGATGATTGTCCGCTGAGTCGTTGCAGTGATGAATCACTCACGACACGCAAAACCTAGGTCATGAATATTGCGTGTCAAAATTTTTTCCGCGCGATTGGGCTTCGCTTGCCTGGCCGAACTTTCTCTGCCGACACAGAAGCATTGCTTGAGATGCGGTCGTCATCATTGTGAACAGCATTCGGAAGCCGATACTGCATAATGGTTTCGGCGATTTTGCTGACCGAGAAATTGGTCGGATACCTGAGTCCAGCCTGCTTCTGATCGGCATAAGAAACTACGTAGAATTCCGACCTGTCTTTGAGCGTCTCCAATGGCTGCATTCCGTATTCAGGATACCATTTCTCGATCCGTCGGCCGGCATCTCGCTGAACAATTCGCAATGCGGAATCATGGGACAGGTCGGCGTCAGTAAAGTCGGCCAGCCGATAACCTGTGGCAAGTTCGGGATAGTGATGCTTCAGTGGCATCCACACAATTCGATCTTCGAAGATGATGGTTGCGTTTGCGGGACAGTTGCGAAGATGCTGCAGCAAGCTCACCTGGTAACGTTGTTCATCATTCCACTGCTGGCCGTAACCAAAGACCGCGTAGCTGAATCCTGCAAGGCTCAGCACCATCATGACATACTGTATCTTTCGATGCGTCTGATGCAGCAATGCGGCAAAGACGGGAGCCATCCCGAGGACTCCGACAATAGCATATCTCGCGACGAGCGATGGCTGGAGCACCCATGCAACGAACACGATAACAAGTGGCATCAAGGCAAGACTCGTGCAGGGCAAAAGCTCCGTTGAGTTCTCCGGCAGCGATCGAAATATCTTCTCCGCTATCGTCTTGCGAGTCAGCATTACTCCGCCCACAGCGGCTGCCGAACAAAGCAGGATCTGCCAGGCCGGAAACAGATAATTCAGGAACTGCAGACTGTCTGAAACCGTGGCCGGTGAAATCCATGTCGGACGGCTGATCGCTGATTTTTGTCCATAAAGAAACGGCAGGCAGGCACAGACACCTGTGATTCCGCTGGCCAGCATGACGAGAGCCCTTGCGTAACCTCGTTCATCAACATACTGACGAATCACCAGCGGAAGTGCGACGAGGCCCAAAGACAGGATTCCAAACCAATGACTTGTTGCGGTGAGCAACGAAAGTCCAACAATCAACAGCCATTGCAGACGACGCTTTGTGCCGGATTCCGGGTTCCACTGGATCACGCAACAGAGCCAGACGACGCAGGTGCACCAGAATCCGTAGAAACGGATCTCCGTCGATTGGTGGACAATCAGCGGGTGTGACGCTGTCAATACCACCGCCGCAAGGCTGACCTTCCAGTCGAACAAACGCGCGAGGATGAGATACAGTCCTGCCATCGCTGACAGCATCCACAGCGCCGAGAGGATTCTCAGAAACCTTTCGCTTTGCGGGCCGGCAACACTGCTGATCGCACGAGTCACCAGGAACCATGAGGGTGGATTAAAATCGGCTCCGTCAGCCAACGCCATCATGGCGTGTGTGGTACTATTGTCCGTAACTATTAACCAGGAATGGATTTCGTCCATCCAGAGTTTACGAGTCATCAACAGTGTGCCATTACTCAATGCGGCCGTTGCAATCAGGAGAATCACCAGCAGCCCCATGCCCCGCAGTCGGGCTTTGTACTGTTCCGCTTCCTGAAAGGCTGCTTCTGACTGTGGCATGATGAGTTCTCCGATCCAGAATAGGCGCCGGGTGAAAACCCGCCTCCGCCTCCCATGCGTCTTCTGTGGCTCCGCTTCCGGCAGACGACCATTTCCCGCGGTCCCTGTTTTTCATCGGCTGAATGTGCCGACAGCCGAAACGTTGCTCTGCTCACGCACCATGTTTCACGGAGTTGTCGGCGGTAGCCTGCTTTGTTGTCAGTTCTCTCTCCCAATCCACTGCAAACTGCTGCATTCGTTCAAGGTCCAGTTCATCGGGCCGGCATTCCTTCAAGGCACGATTCATCACATCCAGAGCGTCTGCCAGACGGCCCTGATCGTAGAGAGTGACCGCGTGCTGAATTCTCAGGAGCGGCATGTTGGGATACTTCGAAAGCGCATGCGTCCAGAGCGACTCCGGACCAGCCCAGACGGTCTGATGCTGTTGAGTCAGAAACACACAGCCTGCGATGACGACGAACCCAAGTGCGCCTTTCGTGGAATTGGAAATAAGGTCCAGGAGATATCGCAAAGGAGAATCCGCAACCTGCAGCGATCGTTCGACAGCAGACGCCGCCATCGCGAACACAATGATGCAGGGCAGGTAGAGATATCGATCGTTCATCAACGTGGTGATGCGAAAGAAATTCAGCATCGGAAACAGCAGCAGAAAAAAGCTACAGGCTCCCAGTATCCACAGCGGGTGGGTCCGGCGAATTTTCCAAAGTCCGAGCCCAACAACGCCCCAGCCTGTGATTCCGATCAGCACCTGCGGCCAAATCCCGGAGGTCGGCGGATCGTACATGACGCAGAGATCTCTCGGACAAAGCAGCATCGCAATGTACTGCCACAGAATGGTGACATCGACAGCTATGATATGCAGCAGTCCCAGACTCATGTGTCCTCGGACACCACCCAGCACGGAATTTTGAGCACCCGTGGTCAACATCAACAGAAGCAGTGACATGAAGCCCGGGATTACTTGCCGTGGAAGTGCTTCAGCAACTGACTTTCGGCGGACCAACAGATCATAAAGCAGCATGACCGGAGGCAATACAACGGCATGAGCTTTCGAGAACAACGCGAGGGCAAGAAAGAAAACGTAGTGACCCTCATCGCGTGAAGTTGGCGCTGGCTTCATTCTGGCCAGCATCGCTGCCAGCATAAACATCGAACACAACAGTCCCTTCCGCGACGAGATCCAGACGACACTCTCGATCTGCACGGGATGCACCAGAAACAACGCTGCCGTGATCCAGCCGACAAAGGTGCTTCCCGAAAGTCGACGAATCAGCAAAAAGACAAGAATCCCGTTCACCGCGTGCAACACAATGTTTGTGAGGTGATAGCCCGCGGGGTCCAGTCCCCAGAGCGTGTGTTCAACAAGGAACGAGAAGATTGTCAACGGGGCGTAGTTGCGAGTCACAACCTCTGTTGCAATCCCCTTCAAATTCTGCCACGACCAGCTCTTGATGAGATCGTTGTGCTCGAGATAAGCCGGGTCATCCCAGTTGACGAAATCAAAACTGACGGATGGCCAGAAGACCGACAGTCCCAGCAACACCAACACACTGCTCTGCCACCAAACGCAATGGCGTTGAAGCAGATTGGACATGGCAGCATACCCCAGGCGACGAAACTCAAAACGGACTCACAGGAAAAGTGCAGACGCAATTTCACCTGACTAGCTTCTGCAGGAACTCTGCCACATAAAGTCGCCGCAGGCGTTGCCATTTTGCAACACGATAGAGTTTCCCGTGCTTTCGGAGCTTATGAAAAAGTCATAATCGACAGGACCGATTCAACTGTTCCTTCACTGGCCATGGAGGGGTGAATAGACCTCATAATCCACAATGAAGCCTCCCCAGGGAGTATCTCTTCAGATTCCGCTTGCGCAGTTTTTTCCGCTCGGGTGATTTTTCAGAGCTAGTCTCAATCACCAGTGTTTCTGATCAGACTTCCCATGCGCGCGTTCGGCATGACAGACCAAGGTTTTCCCAGCATGTTGCCCGCACCTGTTTCCGGCAATCGATCCGTGCTGTTTGCCGTTACGGTATTTACCAGTGCGTTCCTGTTGTTTCAGGTCCAACCACTGTTAGCAAAATTCATTCTGCCATGGTTCGGCGGCACGCCCGCCGTGTGGACGATGTGCATGCTGGTCTTTCAGCTGCTGCTGTTCGGTGGGTACGCTTATGCTCACCTGTTGTCATCATTGAAAAGTGTCTCTCGTCAAGCGTGTATTCATGCCACTCTGCTGGCCGTCGCCGCGTTGTCGTTGCCCATCATTCCCGATGTCGCGTGGAAACCCGCAGGAGATGAGGGCCCGGCTCTGAGGATCACGCTGCTGCTGCTGGCAACCGTGGGAATGCCTTACTTTCTGCTGTCCGCAACTGGTCCATTGTTGCAGCAGTGGTTTAGTCGCGCCTGTACCGGAGTTTCGCCGTATCGGCTTTACGCACTTTCCAACATTGGCTCGCTGCTGGCACTGATTTCGTACCCGTTTTTGTTTGAACCAGTCTTCTCATCGACGATGCAGGCGGGACTTTGGTCGGCCTTGTTCGTTGTGTTTGCTTTGTCATGCCTGCTGTGTGGCTGGACGGCCGCGATTCAGAGCAAGTCGCCGTCGCCGAATGAGGCAGAGCCAGATTCACATACCGTGATAGATTCAGGTGCAACAGAGAATCTTCCGTCTTATGCTCGCTGGTTCATTCTCGCCATGCTGCCGTCAGTATTGCTGCTCGCGACGACCAACGAAGTCTGTATGGACATCGCTGTGGTCCCGTTCCTGTGGATTATTCCGCTGACCTTGTATCTGCTCAGCTTTATTCTGACGTTTGAGTCTGATCGCTTCTATAACCGCAGGATCATGACTCTGATTACGACGACCAGCCTCGTTGGCACAATCGTAATGATGGCTGTCGGTGCTTCGTTTGGTGTCGTGCTGCAGATCGTCGTGTTTTTTCTGAACTTGTTTTTTGTCTGCATGTTGTGTCACGGTGAACTGGTTCAGCTTAAGCCGCATCCACGCCGACTGACTTCGTTCTATCTGACGATTTCTGCCGGCGGCGCTGCTGGGGGCCTGTTCGTGGGGCTGCTGGCTCCGATCATCTTTGATGGCTACTGCGAACTTCCGTTGGGAATCGTGTGTTGCCTGCTGATTTGTGCCGGAACCTGGCTACGAAATGATGCGCAGTTTCAGCGGCTTGTACCACCTGCGACATCTCTGAAGTTTGGTTCCGGAACGATCCTCGCACTGACTCTGTATCTCGTGTTCTTCACGCAGCATGGCGAATCGACGAAGGCTATCGAACGCAATTTCTACGGTGTACTGCGTGTCGAAGATGATTTGGAGGCAGAGACACATCGCCCCTCCCGAGACATGGTTCACGGGCGAGTTGTGCATGGCCGCCAGTTTCTGGATGAAGCGGGACGACGCCAGCCAGCCACTTATTACTCACTCAGCTCCGGTGCAGGGCGCGTTCTTGCACAGTCGGGGGTGCCTGCAAATCCTTCGGAGGGTCGCCGAATAGGGATCGTTGGTCTGGGAGCGGGAACGCTGGCTGTTTATGGCCGTCCCGGCGATCACATGCGGTTTTATGAGATCAATCCGGACGTGATTAGCATGGCCTGGGAACACTTCACGTTTCTCGACGACTGCGAAGCGGACGTCAAAGTTCTGCCCGGCGACGCACGACTTGTGCTGGAGCAGGAAGCTGATCAGCAGTTCGACGTACTGGTTCTGGATGCGTTCTCTGGTGACGCGATTCCGGTCCATTTGCTGACCACAGAAGCCATGCAGATTTATGCACGCCATCTCAGTCATGATGGAGTCCTCGCGGTTCACATTTCGAATTCGTACTTTGACCTTGAACCTGTCGTCCGAGCACTCGGCGATGAATTCGGGCTCAGTGCCCGCGTTCAGGCCTGCAGCAAAGGGGCTGATGGCGGCGTCGCTCTTGAATCCGTCTGGATGCTGCTCTGCCGCGAACCGGCAGTGCTCACGAAAGCATTGGGCCCGGATAGTGCTTCAGTTAATTCTCGAACTGTGCTGTGGACCGACGACCGAAATAACCTGCTGAACGTGCTGCGATAGTTTTTCGCTAATCCGGCTCTTGAATTTCAACGCAATTTTGAACCACGAAGAGACGCGACGGAACACGAATCAGTCGCGTCCCTTGTGTGATGCCCAGCAGTGATGCCGAGCAGTGATGCCACTTGAATGCAGGATCATTGCGTCCCGAAGAAAAGTCGCACAAACCATCGTTCGCAATGCTGCGTCTTCGCGTGTATTCGCGGTTTGAAAATCATTCCCGACAAATGCATTCACCGGACCGTTTGCGCAGGTGCGATTTCAGGGCATCTCATTTCTTGCCCAGCAGACGGTCAAGCGAATCAGAGGTCTGATAGATCAAGGCTTCCGGATGGTGCAGATACGGATGGAAGTATTCGAACGTCAGATATCCCTCGTAACCAACATCACTGAACGCCTGCATCACGGCGGGCCAGTTTGTGGTTCCATCCAATAGCGGGCGAAAGGCTTCGAGCGAATGATCAGTGCTCTTCTTTGAGTACTCTTTCAAATGCACATTGCGAATGCGTTTGCCCAGCATCGGAATCCAGTGCTCCGGAAACTGATACTCCATAATATTGCCCGTATCGAAGTGAACGTTGACGTGCGGGCTGCTGAAGTGATCCACGAAGGCAATCATCTCAAACGGTGACAGCAGATAACCGTTGAAGAAGATGTTCTCGATGTTCATCGAGATATCCAGTTTCTCGGCGAGGGGCAGCAGCTTTTTGATTGCTTCCCTGGCTCGTTTGTCGCACACGTCGTTCGGCGTAGGATCATGGTCAGCTCGCCACGGCATATGCACAGCTCCGGGAACCACCAGCAGATTCTTCGTGCCAAGGTCATGCGCCGCCTGAGTCATCAATGCGGCCAGTTCAAGGCCCCGAGCTCTCTCGGCCGGATCATTGCTCGTCAGTGGGTATGGCCAGAAGAGGAATGAGCACAACCCGCTGATCGCAATTCCGATCTCTTCCGCCATTTTGCGGATTTGGGTGAATTCTTTCGTCCCGGACTTCGGGGACAGATCGCTGTCCAGATCATAATTGAGTTCAATCCCATCGAATCCCGCGTCCTTCGCAAGCTGCAAGCATTGTTGCAAAGTCATCTTGCCGGGATACGGAAACGCCCAAAGATTGATCGACTTTTTCATCGTAAAATTCGGTGTCTTTGCATCGGCATCTGCTTGTTGGCCCGCAATCGCAGCGGAAGCTGTCCCCGCAGTTCCGGCCAGCATCGTTGCCCCGAATCCGGCGTAAGCCAGCAACTGTCTTCGATCCAGTGATGTGTCCCGCGTACCATGGTTATTCGACGACGTCATTTGATCACTCCTGATCCACCTGAGTTGGAGATTCTCGGCAATAGAGTCTCGCCGGTTCCTCATGCCACAACTGTACTCTAAGCATTTAATCACAGAGATTCACGCAATCGATCACTGGCACGTTGCTTTTGAAGTGGACTTCGGTACTGCGTCATTTGACGCCCGACGTCAGTGGCCCGCCGAAACTCGCATTTCGACTCCTTGACTCTCATTGGCGGGCTCATGTTCAATGTCTGACTCTGACACAGGATCGTGACTATCCGAGGCATTTCGATTCCCTGGGAAAAAATGGTTCGGTATCCTGTGTTGACCGTATTCTGGTTGATTTTGCTTTTCCTGATGCGAAACCACCCGAACGGTCGTTGCTGCCCCTCCGCCGTTTTCGCGTCTCGCCGAGTGAATCCATGAAAAATTTTCCTGCCTTCGCTGTCAGTTGTATTCTGACAGTCTTCGCTCCGAACACGAAGTCATGGGCCGAAGAGAGCGTGCGACTTCTGCCCACTGAGGTAACACTCAGTGGTGTCGAAGCCGTCCATGGCGTGATTGCCGAACGCTTTGCTGGCAATGAAGCCGTCGGACCAGTCGATGGTTCCATCAAGCTTGTCAGCGATAATCCGGGAGTCGTCAGAGTCGATGGCCTGAAGCTGATTCCGGTCAGCGATGGGGCCGCAGTTGTTCGCCTTGAGGGAACGACCGGCGACTCGGCGACGCAGAAAGTTACGGTCACCGGAATGACTGAGCCGTTCGCGTGGTCCTTTCGAAATCATGTCGAGCCGGTGTTGGCTCGCCAGGGTTGTAACTCCGGCGCCTGTCACGGCGCGCTGGCGGGCAAAGGTGGTTTTCGACTTTCGTTGCGAGGATACGACCCGGATCGTGACTACTTCACCATCGTTGAACAACAACTGGGTCGTCGCGTTGAGATGGCCGAACCCGCCTCCAGTCTGCTGCTGACGAAGCCGACGATGGCGATTCCTCACAAGGGCGGCTTAAAGCTTCAGCCGGAGTCCTGGCATTATCGAGTCGTCTCTGAATGGATTGCTGCGGGAGCTCCGGCTCCGGCGGAAAATGATGCTCGCATCGAAAAGCTGGAAATCCTTCCGGAACGCACGACTCTGAAAGCCGGGCTCGTTCAGCCCTTGCTGGTTCGAGCCTTGTACACAGACGGTCGAATAGAAGACGTGACACGTTTAGCCAAGTTTACGTCCTCCAATGAAGCCGTTTCTTCTGTCGATGAAAATGGCAACGTCAACGTGATCGGTCCTGGCGAAGGAGCAATAACAGCATGGTTCTCCAGCAAGATCGTGATTGCTCGCGTCACTGTGCCGTTCGAGCAGACAATTGATCCGACAGAATTTACCGCGGCAGGTCGTCGAAACTTTATTGATGAACTGGTGCTGCAACAGTTACGACGCCTGAATCTCAAGCCATCGCCTCGTTCGACCGACGAGGTGTTTGTGAGGCGAGTTTACGTGGACACGATTGGAACTCTACCAACGGCTGATGAGGTGCGCGGCTTTCTGGCGGACGCGGATCCGGGCAAGCGAGACAAGTTGATCGAATCCCTTCTGGAGCGACCCGAGTATGTGGATTATTGGGCGTATCGCTGGTCCGATCTTCTGTTGCTGAACGGAACGGAACTGCGTCCCGATGCTATCAAAGCGTATTATCAGTGGGTCCATGACAAGGTCAGATCCAACACGCCGTGGGATCAGTTAGTGCGTGAACTGATTACGTCGAAGGGGTCAAGTTTTGAGAACGGAGCGACCAACTTCTATGCGTTGCATCAAGCTCCCGAAGACATGGCTGAAAACATCAGTCAGGCCTTTTTGGGCCTATCCATCGGCTGTGCGAAATGCCACAACCATCCACTGGAGAAATGGACCAACGACCAATACTACTCTTTTGCAAACTTGTTTTCTCGCGTTCGGGCCAAGGGCTGGGGCGGTGATCCTCGCAATGGAGATGGGTTGCGAACGCTTGTCACTGCCACCTCGGGAGATTTGGTACAACCTCGCACCGGCAAGCCGCAACCTCCAACACCGCTCGATGGCGAGTCGATTCCGCTGGACAGTCAGATCGATCGTCGCGAAGTCGCTGCTCAATGGCTGACATCGCCCGATAACCAGATGTTTTCACGGTCGGTCACGAATCGTGTCTGGAAAAATTTCTTCGGCGTCGGTCTCGTTGAACAGGTCGACGATATGCGAGCCTCAAATCCTGCCAGCAATGAAGAGCTTCTGGCTGCCACGGCGAAGTATCTGGTCGACGAGAAGTACAATCTGAAGTCGTTGATTCGCACGATTCTGCAATCGGAAGCCTACCAGCGAAGCAGCCAGACGCTTCCCGAGAATGCAGGGGATTCTCGCCACTATTCTCGCTACTTTCCACGCCGTCTTCTGGCCGAAGTTCTGCTCGATGGGGTCTCACAGGTCACTGATGTTCCCACCGAGTTTAACAGGATTGTCTATCCGGGAGCTGACATTAAACCCACAGACGTTTATGCGAAGGGAACTCGAGCCATTCAACTGCATGATTCTGCTGTGGAGTCGTACTTTCTGCAGACGTTCGGTCGTAACCAGCGACGAATCACTTGTGAATGCGAACGCTCAGACGAACCCAGCATGGTTCAGGTGTTGCACATTTCCAATGGTAAGACGGTGAACGATAAACTGGCCGTTCCCGAGAACCGACTGGCTCGCTGGCTGACTGAGAAAAAGACGGACAAGGAATTGATCGAAGAGGTCTTCCTGACATCATTGTCCCGATTACCCAAACAAAATGAGCTGGATGAGATTTCTGCGTTGCTGGCGTCGGCCAGTGCGGAGGACCGCCGAATTGTGCTCGAAGACGTCGTTTGGGGAATTGTCAGCAGTCGCGAGTTTTTGTTCAATCACTGATGGAAATTCGTGCACTGGTGCACAAGGGGGCGACAGCGAGCCGCTCGATTTTGAAGGAAGTCAGGAAATCTGAATCCCGGGTTTTCGCTGTGCGGATTGGATTAGTTGGGCAGACTGCTGCCGCGAGTCCTCCGGAACCATTTAAACTGACGTTTCGGAGCATGAAACGGCCTGCGTTTTGCGGTATGGTTCACGCCCTGCGGGTCAATCGCTCCGATCCACCCGTCCGGACAGAGAAGATTGTTTGTAAAAACAACCACCTGGAATTTATCGCGACGTTTTAACCCACGAGCCTCTACCGCAAATGTCCGAAACTCAACTCTCTCCTCGTGAAGTTCTTGCCCTGTGTCGTCAGTGCGAGATCCGAGCGATCGATCTTCGCTTCACAGACTTCTGTGGGTCTCAGCGACACTTCACGATTCCTGCCGATCAACTGACTGAGGAAAGTTTTGAGCAGGGATTCTCCTTTGATGGCTCGTCGATGCGAGGCTGGCAGGCGATTCATGAAAGCGACATGCTGGTCGTCCCCGAATCTCAGACGTGCTTTGTCGACCCGTTCATGAAGTCGACTCTGGCGATGCTGTGCAATGTCAAGGATCCGGTTACGCATCAGACGTATCCTCGCGATCCTCGCAACATCGCTCGCAAGGCTGAAAACTACATGCTGTCAACCGGCATTGCAGATAAGGCGTTGTTTGGTGCGGAGGCTGAGTTCTTCGTGTTTGACAACGTCCGCTTTGATCAGCGTGAGCATGAAGGCTACTACCATATCGACAGTATCGAAGGGCAATGGAACCGCGGGGTTGCTCAAAGTGGTCGGGGCAATCAGATTCGCCATCGCGAAGGTTATCTGCCGATGCCTCCGTTTGACACGCTGCAGGACCTGCGTACCGAAATCATGATGATGCTGGAAGACAGCGGCATTCGAACCGATGGACAGCATCACGAAGTCGCTACGGGCGGGCAGTGTGAAGTGGATTTGAGAAGCGACACGCTGGTTCGCCTGTCTGATAAGCTCGTTCGACTGAAGTACATTGTTCGCAATGTGGCACATCGTCACGGCAAGACGGCCACATTTATGCCGAAGCCGATCTGGAACGACAACGGTTCCGGCCTGCATATGACGCTGTCCTTGTGGAAGGACGATCACGCTTTGTTTGCCGGCAGTGGATATGGCGGGCTCAGTGAAACGGCCATGTTCGCGATCGGCGGACTTCTGAAACATGCTCCGGCGCTGCTGGCGTTCTGCTGCCCGACAACGAACAGCTATAAGCGACTGACACCGGGCTTCGAAGCTCCGGTGAATTTGTCTTATAGCTATCGGAATCGTTCCGCCGCGATTCGAATCCCGGCAAACTCCGGCCAGGAATCCCGCCGCCGCTTTGAATTCCGCTGTCCGGATTCTGCGTGCAATCCCTATCTCGCGATGTCAGCCATTCTGATGGCCATGATTGACGGAATCCAGAATCGAGTTTCCCCCGGTCGACCTCAGGATAAGGATCTCTACGATCTGGCTCCGGAAGAGCGAGCTGGATTAGTTTGCACTCCGTCGTCTCTCGAAGCGGCCCTCGATGCTCTGGAAAAGAGCCCGGATTTCCTGTTGCGAGGCGACGTGTTTACCCCGGATGTCATCGAACGCTGGATTCAGCACAAACGAGATAACGAAGTGAAGGCGATCAATCAACGGCCACATCCGTATGAATTTTCGCTGTATTTTGACTGCTGATCCTTGGCTGGAAGCCAAATCTCTGACCGGCCTTTTGCATTCGCCCGAGGGGTGACTATACTTGTGTCGAGTGTATTCGCCTGGCAAATGGTTTTGCTTGAGCGAACGCAGGGCTTGAAAAGTCAGAGTTGCTTTCTCAGGAGAAGAATTCCCATGAGTTCGCCGTATCAGAACTATGATCCGTACGCCGCTCCGCGAGACATGTTCGTCGTGGACGCGCAGTTGAGTGAACGTCTGGGATTTCTTCGACGGGTTTACGGTCACGTCTTCGGCGCGATTGTGCTGATGATCGGTATCGAGACGTTACTGTTCACGACTGGTATGAACATTCGACTGCTGATGCTGATGGGCCAATCGTGGTGGATCAGTCTTCTGGTCTTCATGGCGGTTTCGTGGTTCGCTGAACGTTTGGCCTACAGTGGAGCGTCAGCAGCAGCGCAATATACAGGGCTGGGCCTGTTTGTCGGCGTGCAGTCGTTGATTACCGCTCCGGTCCTCACCCTTGCCACGATGACGAACCCGAACCTGATTGGGCAGGCGGCTTTCGTGACACTGCTGATCACCGGATCGCTGACTCTGTTTGTCGTGCTGTCCAAATCAGACTTTTCGTTTATGCGAAATGCGTTGTTTCTTGCCGGGCTGGGGCTGTTTGCGATCAGCATCGCATCCGCACTCTTTGGGTTTAGTCTGGGGCTGGGATTTTCAGTCGGTGTCGTCGTGCTGATGTGCGGCTACATTCTTTATGAGACATCTTTGATCATGCATCATCTGCCTACAACCGCCCACGTTGCGGGAGCGCTGATGATCTTTGGATCCATTGCCGTTCTCTTTCGTCAGATTCTTTACATCCTGTTGAAGCTGAACGACGACTGATAGATGATGCTGTGGAGATGACTCGGCCTTGAGTAGAGTCCTGAACGGGGATCATTCCTTTGATTCATCACCTGACGTAACTTTCAGAGCCCTCACCGATCAGCTTGGTGCGGGCTCTTTTCGTTTCTGAATGATTGTGGCGGAATCCAATATGCCAGTATCTGAAGTCAATCAGCAGGCCATGCTCGATTACTCTCTGCAGTTGAGCAGCACAATGCCCGACAGCAGCCGCGGAGCTCTTGGACTTCTGGCCAGTGAAGCCATTCGCGTTATCGGCGAATTGTCTCATGTTGCCCATGCACACCTGCTGATTATCAAATCTCGCCATCGTTCAAAACCGGTCGCCTCGCTGCGAGCAGAATGGTCGTCCGCTGAAGGCCTGCCAGTGGGACCATCACTGCAGGAGGTGCCCGTTCCATTCTTCGGGGAATGCGCGTTGAAATGCCTGCAGCAGGGCAGTTCATTTTTTACGACTTTTGATGAGCGAAGCAATGCCTGCAGCAAGCTGGTTTCCGGGCTATTGAGAGAACTCAGTTTAAGCAGTTACGAAATGATTCCCGTGATCGCAGCGGGGCAGCTGGTGGCGATTATTGGCCTCGCTCATAACGGCAACAGTGAATTCCTCTGCGATCAATCCCGACGCCTGATTCAATTGACCGGGGGCGTCCTGATGCAGTCGGTACTCTTTGCACGTCGCGAACGAAAACGACGTCGCAGTCACAGACAGTGGAAGCGCGTCGCCAACGGAGCATGTGATTTCGCATTGCGCGTCAACATGCAGGGAGAAATCATCCGCGCACTTCCCTTCCGACTAACCAGTCCTCCGAATGTGAGGGGACTGCTGCTTTCGGAATTTGTTTCACCGGGGTCTGCTGAAGCTGTTCGCGATATGATTCGTGATGTTTCAGAAACCACCGAGCCACGATCGCTGCAGATCTTTGGCATCAACGCCAACGGACGACCCTGCTCCTACGCCGTCCGTATCGAACCGCCGGCTTACAAATCACGATCTCGCATCGTGACCTTGTATCTGACAAACAACGATCTTGAGCGTGCACACGAAGCCGAACTGTCTGATCTTCGCTCCCAACTGGGACGCGCGGCACGCCTGAGCATCCTTGGTAACATCGCGACCGAGTTTGCTCACCAACTGGCCCAGCCACTTCAGGCCATCTCCAACCATGTGTTCACGATCATGTCGCGAATCAGGAAGAACGAACCTGCGGAATCATTTCTGAAATGCGTTGAAGCCGTGGAAACCAGCGCCAACCACGCTGGTGATATCATTCGGAGCCTTCGAGATTTTCTGACGAACCGCACCGTTCCGATCGCTCCGGTTCGACTGGCCAAAATGATCTCACACGCCGTCGCGATGGTCGAAGTTCAGATGGATCGATTCGGAACAATCATCCATGTTCGCGATCCCGAGGAAATCCTGCACCCAAGACATGGCCAGAGCGTTTTTGTCGATGAGGTCCAGACGACTCATGTCCTGATTAATTTGCTGATGAACGCGATGGAAGCATGCTCAGATGCAGAAATCCTGAACCCGGAAATTACCATCACGGCCAGACTGGAATCGTCCCGAAAGAATGCGATTGTGGAGGTGTCTGACAATGGGCCGGGGATTCTGCTGAAGAATCCTGATGGCGTGTTTGATCGCTTCTTCACCACAAAATCAGAAGGCTTCGGCATCGGGCTGGCCATCTGTCGCGACGTGATCGAACGCCAGCATGGCAGCATTCACGCTCGCAATAATCCCGATAAGGGATGCTGTTTCTGGTTTACGCTGCCTCTTGGTCCGCCCGAAACGAAACTCGATGAATCGACTACAGTTTCCTGAGCCAACTGCCTGTTGTTACTTCGCATTATTGCCGTCTGCCGGGCCCCCACGCATTTCTTCCCGCGCAGCATCAGCTTCGTTGCCCTGAGGTCTAATCAATTCAAAGTATCTTCGAATAGTCTGACGATGACCCAGCGGGATCGACTCCGATTCCAAAGCCGATTCGCTTAGTGCTTCATACTCGCCAGCCTTCTCTCGATACTGTCGAACCGACTCCTGTTCTTCCATCTCGCCTGTGATCGTCTCTTTGTCCACGTCGCCCTGCCCCGAATCCTGCCCGGTCAACTTCAATTCATTCCCGGTTTTCTGGAGAGCTGTCTTGCTTCCTGCCATACCGGTTGAGCCTTTGCCTGCTTTGTTCCCGCCCTTCCGGCTGCCCTGAGCGAGATTGCGACTTTCGCTTTCACACTGAGCTTTGCATTCGCCAAGGAACTGGCTTTGCTTTTTTAACAGGTCGGATAGCTCCTGTTTCTTTCCCTGCTGTTCACATTCTTCCGCCAATGCCTTAGCGCCCTCTGCAAACTGATCTTTGTCAGCATTGGAGAGGCCCTTTGTCATCTTGTCGAGACTCTTCTGGATATCCTTTGTCTGATTATGTTCGCCGGCTTTCTGCTGAGCCTGCTCGAGCTTCTCCCGAACAGCTTTTTCTGTTTTGCGGTCAAGCTCCGGCTTTGTCATTTGAGAAAGCTCTTCCGCCGCCTTCTGCATGTCACCTTTTGATAACGCAGCACCTGCGGCCGCAGTGGGTTCGGCCAACGACAACGCTTCGCCTATCTCCTTGAGCTGTGATTCGACAGCCGGATTACTCAACTGCTTCTGCATTTCCTGCAGAGACGCTTCCATCTCTGATAGTTTTGCCAGCGCCTCTTTGGGCGTTGTGCCTGGAGAAGCCAGCACCTTAAGTTGCTGGTTCATCGCATTCAGCATCTTGTCGAGTTCTGCATCCTGATGCTGCTTCTGAAACTCTTTCAGTTCCTCCAGACTTTCTGAAGCCTGAACCGCCTGCTCCGCTACAACTTCATTGGGAATCATTGAGCCCTGCAGAGTCTCCCGCGGAGCAGCCAGGAATCCAAGCAAAAGTACAGAGACCGCCCCGACGACTGCAACGTTCCATGACGCAGGAGCCTTGACAGGCACAATCGTCTGCAGGTCCACCGATGCAAGATGCGCGGCAGCATCTTCAATCTGAAGTCTGCGAGCAGCATTATCATCAGGAGCATCCAGGAACTGCAGTGCGGTTTGAATGCGATCCTTCAGCTGGCAATTGCTGTCGATGAACCTCGCAGCCATGACCAATGTACGTGACCGAATGTACGCAAATCCGATGGCCACAGTCATCGGCAGGGCAATTGCAACGAGAATCCACATCCATGAAAACGCGCCATGGCTTACGATTCGCAGAAGCGCCACGACACAGCCTGCCCCGGCTCCGCACAACAATCCTGTGGAAGCACATTGCCACAGCCACTGTTGCTGCTGACGCTGACTGACAGTGTGCAATTGTTGTTCAAACTTGTGCTTCACAAAATCCCCTTTGAAGCTCTGTCAGATTTTCCGAAGGCCGCTCAGGATGGCTGGCTCGCTGCACCGCTTCGAGCGTTCATAAACCTGCTTCCGCAGAATGATGACTTTACCAATAAGAACGGTCCAGCGACACGCGAAAATTGAACGTCTTCAGAGTTCATCGCGCGAGGATCCCGCTCAGTGTCTTCCGCCAGAAGGCTATTGATTTAGTCAGGCAGCGATCGCACTTCTGTAACGGCGAGCCGCAGGCGCAACCGAACCTGGCGACGACTACTGCAGCTTGGCATCACACGATCAGGTCATCAGACCAATATGGCATGTTGAGACCGCTTTCTCGGAGAGTCGCCGGGGAAACTGTTTCGCCCCGAGAGTAGATTTGCTTACAATCGGGAGCCCTCCTCACTTCATGCCCGCCGCCATGCACCGGATTCTGCTCATGCCCGTCACCGATGGCTCTGCTCGCAGCTTCAGAACTTACAACATTCTGGCCGTTGTGTTCCTCTCACTCGCT
This sequence comes from Planctomycetota bacterium, assembly GCA_052034165.1. Lineage (GTDB taxonomy): Bacteria > Planctomycetota > Planctomycetia > Planctomycetales > Planctomycetaceae > SXXK01. The sequence goes on from JBPOIW010000013.1 coordinate 27,389, forward strand.
GTTTATTTAGTGCATGAGACAGCCAGCGCGGCCGAAGACTTGCTGCCGCCGGAAACAGAGATCACTGACGCTATCAATCATTACGTGTCAGCCCACCTCGTAGAAAATGGAGTGAACCCTGTTGTTCCTGCGGAGGTCACGACGTTACTCAGAAGAACAACGCTCGATCTGGCCGGGCGAATTCCCTCGATGTTAGAGCGAGATTGGTTCCTGTCATTGCCTGAAGTCGATCGCAGGCGAATGCTGGTGGAACGACTGATGCAATCTCCGGATTTTGACTTTCACCACCGAAACTGGCTTGATGAATCGCTGCTACCCAATCAGCCCTACAATGACGAGTTTCGCAACTACCTTCTGACGGCCGTTCAGGGACGCCGTTCGTGGGACACGATCTTTCGTGAGCTGATGAAAGCTGACGTCGCTGATGGCCCGGAGAAAGGCGCCGCACAGTTTCTGAAGAGTCGTGTGCGTGAACTGGATGACCTGACCAACGATACCGCCATCCTGTTCTTCGGCGTTAACATCAGTTGTGCGAAGTGCCACGATCACCCGCTTGTCACTGACTGGAAACAGGATCACTTCTACGGCATGCAGGCCTTTTTCCAGAGAACCTATCAGACTCGCAAAGTGAATGCTCTGGCAGAACGCCCCTTCGGAGAAGTCAAATTCACAACGACCAGTGGCGAAGAGAAAAAAGCCGCGTTCATGTTTCTGACGGGCGATCAGGTGACCGACCGCACCCCGGAGTTTGCAGCCGAGGAACGTAAGTCGCTGGAAGAACGTATTCGAAAGCTCGAGCAGGAAGACGTGGAAGCAGAGATCCTGGTTCCCGAGTTTCGACCTCGAGACGAATTGGTGGAGATAGCTCTTCGCGACAGCAAAGATCAATTCTTTGCCAGGAACATTGTAAACCGCGTGTGGGCGCGGCTGCTGGGGACGGGACTTGTTGATCCGCTCGATCAGATGCACAGCGGGAATCCGCCGAGCCATCCGGAACTACTGGAATGGCTCGCCAACGATCTGGTGAATCACGGCTATGATCTGCGGCGACTGATTCAGGGGATTGCACTCAGTGAAGCGTATGCTCGGTCGAGTGAGTGGTCGCAGCCGTCAGAAATGCCTGCATCCAGTTTGTTTGCCGTCGCAAAAACACGCCCCCTGACTCCGAGACAGCTTGCGGCGTCGCTTCACGTAGCCGTCAGAGATCCGCAGCAGTGGCCACCGATCGATGCCACAGAAGAATGGATCAAGCGTCGCACGGATCTGGAGAATCAGGCTAACGGCTGGGTTCGAGAATTTGAGCAGCCTGGCGATAACTTTCAGGTGGCTGTCGATGAAGCTCTGTTCTTCAGCAACAGCCAGCGGATCCAGAACGAGATGCTTCGAGACTCAGACGACAGATTGCTGGGAGCACTCAGGAAGAACGAGAACCAGGATCAGGCCATTGAATTACTATGGCTCACGGTGCTCGGGCGCGCTCCACAGCCTGAAGAAGTCACCTCTGCGAACAACTGGCTGGATCGAGTCCCGGAAAAGAAGAACGAAGCCCGAACTCAGCTGCTTTGGGCATTACTCGCCGGACCCGAGTTTCGATTTAATCACTGACATGAAGAATGAATTTAATGGCGGCCGGGCCACACGAAGTGAGCTCAGGCCACTGCCCAGTGCGCCGGAGCTCAGGACAGAGTCGCGCACTCTGTTCAAAAGCGAAACGCGCCCGGTCAACCTGATTTCAGTTGTTCGGGATTCCAAAAAAGAAAGCCCGGTGATCAAATCAACCGGGCTTCACTTTGAACGGCATCGCAACAACATCGCGACAGCCTATGGAAGATCAGTCGTCCCCATCAGGAAGCGATCGACTTCGCGAGCTGCTCCGCGACCTTCGTTGATCGCCCAGACAACAAGGCTCTGACCTCGACGACAGTCACCCGCCACGAAGACCTTGGCGTTGCTGGTGGTGTACTTTTCATGCTCGGCATCCAGCCAGCTCATACCGCCTCGCCCTTCCTTGATCTTAACACCAAGTTGATCAGCAACCGGATGCTCAGGGCCAAGGAACCCCAGAGCCAGGAAGACAAGATCGGCTGGGTACTCTTTCTCCGTGCCTGGAATCGGCACGAACGGAGGACCACCTTCAGTCATGACCTGCCAGTCAACTTCGATTGTCTTCACAGCCTTTACGTTGCCATGGCCGTCATCAACGAACTCAGCCGTCTGAATACAGAACTGACGAGGATCTTCGCCGAACTTGGCAGCGGCTTCTTCGTGTCCGTAGTCCACGCGGAAGACTCGCGGCCATTGTGGCCAGGGATTGTTGGAAGATCGCTGCAGTGGTGGTCTTTCCACGATTTCAAAGTTCACGATCGACTTGCAACCATGACGCAACGACGTCCCAAGGCAGTCATTCCCGGTATCACCGCCACCGATCACAACGACGTTCTTGTCCTTCGCATTGATGAAATTTCCGTCCGTCAGCTGGCTGTCCAGCAGACTACGAGTATTCGGACGGAGGAAGTCCATTGCATAATGCACTCCCTTCAGATTGCGGCCGGGAATCGGCAAATCTCGGGGGCGAGTCGATCCTGTAGCCAGGACGATCGCATCGAAATCTTCCAGCAGTTGTGATGCAGGCACGTCCTTGCCAACCGAAGTGTTGGTGAAGAAGGTAATCCCTTCCTGTTCCATGATGCGAACTCGACGAGCAACCACTTCCTGCTTGTCGAGTTTCATGTTCGGAATGCCGTACATCAGCAGACCGCCGACACGATCATCACGTTCGTAGACCGTAACCCAGTGGCCCGCTTTGTTAAGCTGAGCGGCAGCGGCCAGTCCGGCAGGACCCGACCCCACAACTGCAATCTTCTTACCAGTGCGGACCTGAGGTGGCTCCGGAATCACCCAGCCTTTCTCGAAGGCATGATCGATGATCGAACATTCAATGTTCTTAATTGTAACTGCCGGTTCGATCACGCTCAGACAGCAGGACCCTTCACACGGCGCGGGACAGACCCGACCGGTGAACTCCGGGAAGTTGTTTGTCTTGTGCAGGCGGTCGAGTGCATCGCGCCAGCGTCCCTGATAAACCAGATCATTCCATTCCGGAATCAGATTGTTGACCGGGCAGCCTGAGGCCATGTTGGCCATCATGTCACCGGTATGACAAAACGGAACGCCACAGTCCATGCAGCGAGCGCCCTGCGTTTTCAGAGCAGACTCTGGCATGTGTTCGTGAAACTCATTCCAGTCCAGAATTCGCAGCAACGGATCTCGGTCTGCGGGAACCTGGCGAGCAAACTCCTTGAAGCCGGTCGGCTTACCCATGACTCATTACTTTCGGTGCAATATCGTTCTTCAGGAATCCGGACCCGATCATAGCCTGCACGGCAGACAGCGGGATGCGCGTACATCGAACCGGGACGTTGGAAGTCACATGATAAAACTCAGACACGGCTGCATTCGAGCGAACGACGGTCGGACGTCTGAATTCCCGCGAATTTCAGAGAATAGACCGCGTATCCTGCCGAAAAAACCATCCACCAGGGACCTGAAACCGCTTGAGCTCTCGGAATCAGCCACTCGAACGACGATGCACGTCAACAAGTGACTGTTTTGAAGCTGACTTTCGGTCTGGCACTCATGGGGCCGGAAACGAGAAAATTGGAGCCATCCCGACCTCTCTGGCTCACCAGAGCGGTCGCCGACATCCTGCAGACTATTCGAAATCCCGGAGTTCTTTTCAGAAATCGCACCGGAGCAAATCCGGGACACAATCTTTTCGTCCGATCAGAACAGTTCAAAGAAGTTCGTCAGGCTGCCAGACAGTTTGACGATAAATCGCGCGGCATCCGCCCCGTTAACCGCACGGTGGTCATAGGACAGAGAGAGCGGAAGCATCAGGCGCTCCACCACCTGACCTTCTTCCAGGACCAGTTGATTGATCCCGCGAGACATACCAAGGATCGCCACTTCGGGATAATTCACAATCGGAGTAAACGCAGTCCCGCCGATGCCGCCAAGATTGGTGATTGTGAAAGAGCCACCCTGCATTTCTTCCGTCTTCAGTTTCCGATCGCGGGCTCGACCAGCGATGTCGGTCAATTCCGCGGCGACCTGGAGCACGTTCTTCTGGTCACAATTTCGAATCACCGGAACGACAAGGCCGTTTGGCGTGTCGACCGCGACGCCGATGTGATAGTACTGTTTCAGAACCAGTTCACCGGTCACCATGTCGACGCTGGAATTGAAGTTCGGGTAAGCTTTCAAAGCTCCCACGACAGCCTTGATCATGATGGCAGTCATCGTGATCTTGGGTGAGTTTGGATTCGCCTTCACGTAACGCTTGCGAGCAGACTCGAGTTCGGTGATATCTGCAAGGTCGTGCTGAGTCACATGAGGAATAGTGACCCACGCGTTGCTGAGATTGGCTGCAGAGACGCGGAAGATCTTGCTCATCGCGACCTTCTCAACCGGACCGAACTTGCTGAAGTCCGGAAGCGGTTGAGCCTGCACGACTCCAAATCCAGGAGCCCCCGCAGCCGATGTCGCTGCTGGTTGAGCCATCCGGTCTCGAACAAAGGCTTCGACATCTTCAATTGTGATGCGTCCGCCAGCGGCAGAGCCTTTCACGAGTTTCAGATTGACACCCAGCTTGCGAGCAAGGCGACGTGTTGCTGGACCGGCTGGTGCCGGTGGCCCGTCGTTCTTTGCTCCTGAGGGCACGGCACTGGCTGTTGCAACTGGAGCTGCTGTCGACGCGGCAGCACTGGAAGACGGTGCAGCAGCAGGCGTGGATGCCGATGGTGCGGGAGCCGCCGGCTTTGTCGCAGGAGCCGCAGCACTCGACGTTGCGTTGATTGTGAGTAGCAATTCGCCGATTGGAATCGAAGTTCCCGGCTTCACGTGGACCGCTGTAATCGTTCCGGCATGCGGACAGGTGATCTCAGCAACCGCCTTGTCTGTTTCAACTTCCAGAACCACAGCACCGCTGGCAATTGTGTCGCCAACTTTGACTGCAACCGAAGCCACGTCAACCTTGGTGACTCCTTCAGAAACTTCCGGCAACCGGAAATCGACTGGCCCCGAAGAGACCACAACCGCCGCTGGCGCTGGTGGAGCCGCTGCCGGTGCAACTGGAGCCGCAGCCGTCACTGGAGCCGGCTTCGCCGCTGGTGCCGCAGGAGCACCGGCTTCGCTGGTTTCAATCAGAAGCATTGGCTGACCGACCGAAATTTTATCCCCGGTCTTGATCAGGATTTTTGAAATCCGTCCCGCGTGAGGACATGTGATTTCCGCAACAGCCTTGTCCGTTTCGACTTCACAGATCAAAGCCCCTGCTGCGATGACGTCACCTTCTTTAACGCGCACTTCGGCAACGTCAACTGAGGTAATTCCTTCAGACACTTCCGGCAGTTTGAATTCGAGAGACATAGATCAGGGTTTTCGGTTTTCGGTTTTCGGTTTTCGGAAGGGCACTTTTCGCAGTATTCGGCACTCAGTGTTCAGGCTCCCGGGCTCGCCAGATGATCCGATCTGATCCTATGGCGATTGTCCGAAAACCGAACACTGAAAACCGAAAACCTAATTAAGCATTCAACGGATTAACCTTCTCCGCGTCGATCTCCAGTTGCTTCAGAACTTCCGGAAGCTTCGTCGCGTCAAACGCGCCCATGCGAGCGAGTCCTCGCAGTGTTGCGTAAGCTGTGCTTTCCGCATCGATCTGGAAGTGACGTCGTAGTTCCGGCCGCGTTTCGCTGCGGCCGAATCCGTCAGTTCCCAGCACGATGTACTCGCCCGGAATCCATTCGCGAATCTGGTCGGCCACAAGTCGCACGTTGTCACTGGTGGAAATGAACGGACCAGTAACACCGTCCAGAATCTGCTCCAGGTAGCTGCGTTTTGGCGCTTGCCCTGGATGCAGGTCGTTCCAGTGCTGACAGTCCATGGCGTCACGTCGCAACTCGTTGTAGCTGGTCACGCTCCACACATCGCAGCCGATGTTGTACTTGTCCTTCAGGATTTGCTGAGCCCGAATGGCTTCGCGAAGGATCGTCCCGCTGCCGAACAACTGAGGACGGTGACGCTGGCCTTCTCCGCTGTCTGTTGAGCTGTATCGGTACATTCCCTTGATGATGCCATCAACGATGTCTCCCCGATCAGGCATCGCAGGATGAGGATACGCTTCGTTGTAGACGGACAGGTAGTAGAAGATTTCTTCGCCTTCCACATACATGCGGCGCAGGCCGTCCTGAACAATGACCGCGAGCTCATAACCCCAGGCAGGATCGTAAGCACGAATTGTGGGGACAGTCGTTGCCATCAGCTGGCTGTGACCGTCTTCGTGTTGCAAACCTTCGCCGTTCAGAGTCGTGCGTCCAGACGTTCCGCCGCAAAGGAAGCCCTTACAACGAGTATCAGCCGCACACCAGATGAGGTCGCCCACTCGCTGGAAGCCGAACATCGAATAGTAAACGTAGAACGGCACCATGTTCATGCCAAGGTTGGCATACGCAGAACCAGCTGCAATGAAGGAACTCATGGCACCAGCTTCGTTGATGCCTTCTTCCAGCAGCTGACCGTTGCGTGCTTCCTTGTAATACATCGTGCTGTTGGCATCGACCGGCTCGTACAACTGGCCTTTGCTGGAGTAGATCCCGCACAAAGCAAACAGGCCTTCCATGCCGAATGTTCGAGCTTCGTCCGGAATGATCGGAACAATTCGCTGCCCGATCGATTTGTGGCGAATCAGACCGCGTACAATTGTTCCCAGTGCGAAAGTCGTTGAGCCTTCCGCTCCGTCGCTTCCTGGAAGCAGAGGTTTCGCTTCGAAGATCTTGTCCTGCAGCGATGGAATTTCCAGCTTCTCAGCACAAGGTTGTCGTTCAGGAACAAAGCCTCCCAACGCCGCGCGTCGCTGCGTCAGATACTTCATTTCAGGGCTATCGGGTTCTGGCTTGTAGAACGGCAGTTTGCCGATGTCTGCGTCACCCACCGGAATACTGAAACGTGTTCGGAACGCCTTCAACTCGTCTTCAGCAATCTTCTTCTGATTGTGAGCAACGTTCTTGCCTTCGCCCGCTTCTCCCAGTCCGTAACCCTTCACCGTCTTGGCCAGAATGACCGTCGGAGCACCCTTGTGATTTACGGCCGCGTGATAAGCGGCATAAACCTTCACGGGATCATGACCACCGCGGCGAATGTTCTCCATCACGTCATCCGACAAGTGCTCAACCATCTTCAGGACGTCAGGATCGGCACCGAAGAAATGCTGACGGATGTAGGCTCCATCTGACACCGTATACTTCTGATACTGACCGTCGACCACTTCGCCCATGCGTTTCACGAGCTTCCCGTCGACATCATTGTCCAGCAGCGGATCCCAATCTGAGCCCCAGACAACTTTGATTACGTTCCAGCCAGCACCTCGGAAGGCCGCTTCCAGTTCCTGAATAATCTTGCCGTTGCCTCGCACGGGACCGTCAAGTCGCTGCAGATTGCAGTTGATAACCCAGGTGAGGTTGTCCAGATTTTCTCGAGACGCCAAAGTCAGCGCGCCCAGTGATTCTGGTTCATCGCATTCGCCGTCGCCAAGATAAGCCCAGACGCGGGATTTGGACGTGTCCAGCAAACCGCGATGTTCCATGTATCGCAGGAAGCGCGCGTGATAGATTGAGCAGATCGGACCGAGTCCCATCGAGACGGTCGGGAATTGCCAGAATGTCGGCATCAACCAGGGATGCGGATAGCTGGAAAGACCGATGCCCGCCGGCAATTCACGTCGGAAGTTCATCAGCTGATCTTCGCTGATGCGGCCTTCCAGAAATGCGCGAGAATACATCCCGGGCGACGCATGACCCTGGAAATACACCATGTCGCCGGTGTGATCTGCAGTGCGAGCATGGAAGAAGTGATTCTGAGCCACTTCATACAAAGTCGCAGACGAGGCGAACGTTGAAATATGACCGCCAACGCCGTCGTAATACTTGTTGGCTCGCACCACCATCGCCATCGCATTCCAGCGGACGATGTTCTTGATGCGACGCTCCATCTCCCGATTACCCGGGAATTTCACCTGATCGGTATGGTGAATTGTATTGATATACGGAGTGTTCGCCGTGAATGGCAGTTTCACACCGCGAGCGTAGGCGCGTTCCTGAAGACAAACCAGCAGGGCTTTCAGATGATCTTCACCGTATCGATGAAGGATGTCTTCCAGAGACTCGTACCATTCATCGAGTTCTTCCGGAGCAATCCCCGAAACCTGACCTTGAAATGCCTGATCCGACATTCGTTTCCCCAGAGATGAATTCAGCCAACAGGAGCAATGATAGGTTTTGAGCCGGGACCGTCGCGATGGCTTCAGTCACGTCAGACCACCGCGCGCATGGGGGAAACCCATGCCAGTTTCGACATTGACGATTATGTCGAATATCCGGGCGCTGGTTCTGTACTCACAAATCGTCAATCTGTTCGCAAACCGTGGCAGGCACGGAGTTTTCGCAGATTCTTGACGGCGATTAAATGCCGTCCGGCAGGAAATGCACCTTGAGGGGCAACCTGCCCAAATTTACCAAAGCGGCGGATTGTAGGTTTCCAGTCCCCTCCATTCAATCCGGCTTAGTCACGGTCCCCGATTCTCTCGAAGAACGCAGGGCGGCGAGCATCTGAACCTCCTTCAAAAACGGCTCCCGGAAGCCGCCGATCAGGAACAGACCATCATACTTGCCCATAATTTTGAGCGGTCGATATCCCGCTGCGCTAGCGAACGACAATGTGTTAACGCCGACAAAAACAGCCATCGGCGCGTAGAAAACCCGATATTCCTGCCCCAGCGGTAACAGAAGTTCCGTCAGAATGATAATGCCGGGGATGGCAGCCACTCCGGCAATCCAGATCCATCGAACTTTTCGCATAACGCGGCCGGAAATAGACCAGGCAACCGTGATCGTTTGCCCCAAAAGACGACCAAGCACGCTGCAGCACGCCACCCCGATCACCGAACCAGTCCCCACGATAACGGGCAGACGGTAGAAAACGCCTCTGCCTCCCGGGGGAGCAGGGCCAATGGGTATCAATTGGGCAAGGGAAATAATCGCAAGACCAATCAGTATGCTTCTCGGGATGGTCAGCCAACGGCCGGACCAGCGAAGAGTTGTGTTCCTGCGAATCAAGTTGTCCCGCTCACCAGTAACCACACAAATGTCAGGCAATGAAATTCTGCCGACCCCGGCAACAACCTTGTCGTTGAAAAGAAACTCAGTGTCGTCCGCCAACGACACGGGAGAGAGATCAACAGCCGGCGGGGCGTAGGGATTTGCAGGACCAGTCGGAAGAGACATAGGCCGATCGCCGAAACAAGGACTGTTGCAAATTACTGCCGACGCCAAAATTGTCGCCGAGTTGTGTGCATTGTATTCTCGCCGCTGTCTATTTCGAAGTCACCACTGTTTGGGCCGCTGCAACCCGCTGCCGCTTTCCGATCAACAGCCTGCTGTGGAGAACTCCGCTCGCGCTATGAGACATTAAGACATTTAATAAAGAGTGGCCAGGCAGCAGGCTGCCTGCCAGAAAGCGGCAGCAGGCTGCCGCAGTCCAGAAAAAGGGCGTATGATGACCAATGCGACTCGCTCACATCGAAACATCACCGTCGAGCTCTGCGTTGGGGGAATCGATGACGTTGCCCTGGCGGCCAGCCGGTCGGTTGATCGCATCGAACTAAACTGCGGAATGGCAGTTGGAGGTCTGACTCCCACATCAGCATTGAGCACGACAGCTCGAGAAATCTTCCCCGGACCGATCATCGCCATGGTGCGTCCGCGAGAAGGCGGCTTTGTTTACTCGGACGCCGAATTCCGCATGATGCTGCGGGAGGGTGAACGCTTACTTGAGAACGAGATCGATGGACTGGCGTCAGGCTTTTTAACTCAGAGCAATCAAATCGACGTGGCTCGATGTGCGGAATTTCGTCGAGCGTTTCCCAATCCGCCTCTCGTCTTTCACAAGGCTTTCGACTTTGTGTCGGATCGAAAAACTGCCCTGCAGCAGCTCGTCGATTGCGGCTTCAATCGCATTCTGACCAGCGGCGGTGCAAAGTCCGCCAGCGAAGGTGCAGCTGAGCTTTCAAACCTGCAGCAGTTGGCAGGTGACCAAATTGAGATCCTGCCTGGCGGAGGAGTTCGTGCTGACAATGTCGCGTCGCTGATTCGCGCAACCGGCATCCTCCGGGTTCATTCGGCGGCCCGGGAGATCGCCTCTGAAATCACCTCCAGGTCAACATCAATGGGACTTGGCCTGCCAGGCTGCGACGACTTCCATCACGGTCGCACTTCGCAGACAAAGCTGGACGAACTGCTACAGGCGATTGAACAGATCGACCTTTCCTCGCAACTCTGACGTCTTCTGCGGCTGACCGCAAATTGTGATGAAAGCGACAGCCTCACCGACAACCAAAGCTATTCATCGCAATTCCGACTTTATCAGGATCGTCAAAGCTACTCCGGCTTTTTCTGCTCGGCGGCTTCCGGAGCGGCGACCGCATTCTTGTCTGCATTCGGATCCGCCAGATCCAGCATGTTTGAAGCACTGGAACGTTTCACTGGAAGAAACAATCGCACCACTGTTCCCGATGACGTCGGCTCGACAGTCTGATCATCCAGACCGAGCTGACTCAACGGTGTATCGATGACGCCGATTAGAAGTGCAGTGTTCAGTTGCAGAGCGGTGCCGACTTCGTCGCGGCGAAGATATTCGTTCTTCAGCTTCACATAGTTTTCAGCGCCTGCCGACTGATAGAGCGAGGTCATCAGCCAGATGTCGAACGGATTTGCTCCATTGACATTATACTCTGCCTGAATCTGAGTTGCTGTTGAGCCTTCCGAGTTCTTCTTCTTTGGCCCACCAGCAACAATTCGAGTGCCTCTGAGAAAATCACGAATCTCGGAGATGCGGGTCTGGCCCGATTCGCGAGCCCACTTTTTGCCCGGTTCGATCCTTCTGAAATCATCGTCTGCCTTTTCTGCCGGAAGGTAAGCGCGATTACCAAACACGATTACCCAGTCACGAATTGCACCGGGAAGATGATGTTCAAAACTACCTTCCAGCAATCCAGTCCCCGGCATTATCAGTTGTGACTCAAACAGAGGTGACTCGCCTGAGCCCGAAAACGATTCCGCCAGGAACGCCCGAGAACCATCAGCCATTAAAGGCACGGACGTAAATTTCGCGTCTCCCAGTTCTGTTCGTCGGCTGGACTGTTGCCCCAGGCCGGCCCCGCCCGGACGGTACAATCCACCGTAAACATCCTCGCTGCGGCCATGCCAAATTAAAGTTTTTTCACTCACGCTGGCCGAAGGCACTGCCGGTAGAAAGTCAGTGACTGACACGCTTCCATAGCGAGACTGTGAGGTTGATAAACTGCTCCACGAACGCGTTCGCACATATTGCTTTGATTCTCCCTGAGACACATCCAGCAGGTGAATCTGACGAACAGTGGCTTCCCCGCGCTGACTTCCGGACCACCATAGGGTCAGCCCACAGGCGAGCACCAACATCGACGGAAATGTTAACCACGTCAGTCGAGGACGTTGCAGGAAACGAACGACAAGAAGGTAGTCAAGCGGGCCAATCACTGCCAGATAAACCAGCATCATTAACATCGCATGCCAGCTCGACCAACGTTCATTCGCCGGAATGGCGTCAGCAGCATTGGCCAGCTGAGTTGCAATATCAGTGACTCCGCTACTGGAGATCCTGCCGCCTCGCCGAGCCTGCTCCGTGCCGATTTCAAGGATTCTGCCAAACAGCAGAGTCTCATAAAGGTCAGAGAGTGATAGCCATCGATCCAGCGGCCTGAGATTCAGATCGACGGCCACCATGGTGATCACGCCAGCCCCCGAACTAAGTCGAGAAATCAAAGGACCGTTGATGGAGTTGACAATGATTCGCGGCTGATCACCGCCAAGCCTCACGATGGGTACGTCATAGCGATTTGTCTGAAGTTGACTGGCTCCTGAAACATAGTTTTGCAGAGCTGTCAGGTCCTGGCTGGCGAGGAGATTCGGATCGATCCCAAATACAGGCTGCAGCCACTGACCAATCGGACTTGTTAGAAATTGTGGCAGATTTTGTCCACAGCTGACCAGAAGATCTCCTCCGGTCAACACCCATTCCCGAATTGCTTCGGTCTGCTTTTCTGATAAGCCATATTCCGTCACCAGCAATATTGTGTCGACGGAATCAAGACCACGACGAGTCTCCGGAAAATCGCTCAGCGCGCCCACCTTCAGCAATGATAGCTCATCGCGAGTCGCTTCATTCGTGGCGAACTCATCCTCAAGTTCGCTCAACCCTGCCGGCGTTCCCGCCACGAGAACGGTTTGCGAGTGATGGCGAAGAAGTTTCAACTCGGCAACAACAGGATCCTTTGATTCAGATTCGGATCGACGGGCACCACCATGTTTTCCGACTTCTCGGCAAGGCACTGAATGTTGCCAAAGAATCTTCCCCTCGCCATCTTCAAGGCGAAGCCGCACTGGACCATCCAGACGGCCCGTCATGAACACTCCTTGAATATCCAGAGCTCCGGACGCATCGGAAACAGAGGCCGCCACTTTACTTTCACATTGGTCCCCACGTGCATCGCTGGCCACGACCGTCAGGATACATTCGTGCGTTGCTGCCAATCCGTGCACCTGCAAGCGAACGGGAAGCCAATTGCCGACTCGCCCCACCCCATTGAAGCCCATGGACAATCCGTCAACTGACACTGGCCCACCGGCGACATCCTCCGCCGCGACCGGGCGACAGCAGATCGACAAAACGAGAAGAATTGCTGCGAATCGCATCACGAATCCGGGAAACATGGAGGTGGGAAAATGGGACACGATCATGACTTCTCGAGACGTCTGGTTCAGAAACGGCCGGTGAACAGGTTACCGCAGCTTGCCGCACAGTACGCTCAAACCACTGTACTCGGGGGAAAATTCGCGATTATTGAACGTGCGAACCCGGCATCATTCAACCCAAACCGCATTTCCGGCTTGAAGTTGACGATAGATCCTGATACCACAGGCAACAGGCGAGGCATGGATTTCGTAACTTGGAGGCTCAAATGTCCAGTTCCAGCCCAATCCCCAGCTCGGCAGGTTCACTTGCCTCGAGCCGGTTCGTCTCGCATTCAACCAACGCCATGGGGCAGCTCTTCGGGCCCGAGTCGAATCCTTTAATCCAGATAGGTCGTCGCCGCTGGATGCTGCAAGCTGGCTTAACAGGAGCGGCCGGATTATCGCTGCCTTCACTGTTGCAGGCGAAGGCTCAGGGGGGACTGGCAGAGAACACGAAGCGAGCCACCTCGGTCATTCAGATCTGGCTTTCGGGTGGCCCCAGTCAGATCGACATGTGGGACATGAAGCCGGAAATGAGCCCCGAAATTCGCGGGCCATTCAAGCCGATTTCCACCTGTGTGCCCGGAATCGACATCTGCGAACACATGCCGTTGCAGGCCGCCATGATGGACAAGTTCGCCATCATTCGCTCGATGGATGCCGGTGCCAGCAACCATACTCCGATTACATTTCAGGCCGCCAACCCCAAGGCTCAACGCACCGAGATCGGTCGTCAAGGCGGTGGTTATCCTTCGATGGGTTCCGTGGCGGCAAAGTTCAAAGGCCCGAATCGCCCCGGTATGCCTCCGTTCGTCGCGCTGGCGAACAGCATGGTGGCGGATGTCTACGGAGCCGGTGATCTCGGCCAGCAATACGAACCGCTGGACGGCATGCGCGTCGATGGCAAGTTTTCGATGCCGAAGGGCGTTGAGGTGCCTCGATTGCAGGATCGTGATTTATTGCGACGTGAACTGGATCGGTTCCGTCGTAATCTGGATTCCTCTGTCAGCTTCCAGCAACAGGATCGGTACACTCAGGAAGCCTATGATCTCGTCCTGGGCGGAGCGGCTCAGAAGGCGTTCAACCTGACCGAGGAATCGGATGAGGTTCGCAATCGCTATGGACGCGATTCATTCGGTGACAAGGCTCTGTTGGCTCGCCGCCTTGTTGAATCTGGAGTCACCTTTGTCACGATGAGTGATGCATGGGGACATTGGGATCATCACGGCGATGAAGTGCAGTGGGGAGGAATTGCCAAAGGGCTCACTCCGATGCTCCCGGTTCTGGACCGTGGCATCACAGCTCTGATCAGCGATCTGGATCAGCGAGGACTCCTGGAGACGACTCTTGTGATCGTCATTGGTGAGTTCGGCCGCAGCCCGGTCATGACGAAAACCGCCGGTCGAGATCACTGGCCGGGTGTCATGTCATTCCTGATGGCCGGTGGCGGTATCAAGGGCGGTCAGGTGATTGGTGCGACCGATCGGAGAGGTGGCTCGATTCAAGAGCGGCCTCTGGGACCTGGCGACCTGGCCGCGACGGTGTTTAGCCATCTGGGGATCGATCCGAGCGATCACTGGATCAATCCGTCAGGTCGCCCGACGCCGCTGGTGGAAGCCGGAAAGCCCATCTCCGAGCTTGTTTGAGGCAATTCGCGGGCAATTGCCCGCATTTTTGCTCCCGGCTGCCTGAATATCGGTTGAACCGTACACCCCGGCTTTGTGTCGAGTGGGAACGCCCTTAGAATGCGCGCCGATCCAGATTTGGATCGCACTGCTCGCTGGCTTTGAAAATGAGTCGCTCACTGGAGAACACAGCTTTCAGGTTGTCGATCGAGTGGCGACGGTCATTCTTGATGAATCGGTCACGCCAGCTGCATACTAAATTTCAAATTTCAAATCTCAGATTTCAAATCCCACTCAATGACTCTCAATCGCCCCGATATCCGTGAACTTCTGGAACAACGCATCCTCGTCATCGATGGCTCGATGGGTGCGTTGATTATGTCGAATAATCCGACCGAAGAGGGGTATCGAGGCGAACGATTCAAGAATCATCCGATCGATCTTCGCAACGCCACGGACCTGCTCGTCCTGACTCAGCCAGCCCTGATCTCCGGCATTCATCAGCAATATCTTGATGCTGGTGCTGATATCATCGAGACTGACACGTTCAATGCGAACATAGTGTCGATGGAAGAATTCGGTCTGGCGGATCTGACCTACGAAATCAACAAGACCGGAGCAGAACTCGCTCGTGCGGTGGCGGACAAGGAGACGCTGCGAAATCCAAACAAGCCGCGATACGTGGCCGGCAGTATCGGGCCGACCAAGGTTCAGCTCTCGATGAATGCCGACAAACCGGGAAGCCGGCCGTTTCAGTTTGATGCGATGGTCGAATCGTACGCTGAACAAATTCGGGGACTGATGGACGGTGGCTGCGATCTGCTGTTGCCGGAAACCAGCTTCGACACGCTCAACATGAAGGCGTGTCTGTTCGCAATTGGGCAAGTGTTCGAAGAGAAAGGCCGGGAGATTCCCGTGATGATCTCCGGCACTGTGTTCACCGGCGGGGTCACTCTGCTGGGCCAGTCTGTTGAAGCGTTCTACGCAGCCGTCGAACATTTTCCGGCACTTAGCATCGGCTTCAACTGCGCGCTGGGGCCGAAGCAGATCAAGCCGTATCTCGAAACGCTGTCAAACATGGCAACGAAGTACGTCAGCTGCTATCCCAACGCCGGTATGCCGGACGGAATGGGCGGCTTCGACACGAGTGCTGAAGACTTCGCGGAGATTGTGCGCTCTCTGGCAACCGCCGGTTTGCTGAACATCGTCGGTGGTTGTTGCGGAACGACTCCGGCCTACATTCGAGCTGTTGCAGAAGTCCTCAAAGACATCCCGCCGCGAAAGATTCCACAGGGCAATGGTTGGTCGACATACTCAGGGTTTGACTATCTGGCACTGCGTCCTGAATCGAACTTTATGAACGTCGGTGAGCGTACCAACGTTGCCGGTTCACGTAAGTTCCTGCGACTCGTTCGAGAAGATAAGTTCGACGAAGCGATCAGCATCGCTCGTGATCAGGTCGAAGGCGGCGCGCAGGTGATCGACGTCAATATGGACGAAGGTCTGCTCGACGGCCCGCGCTGCATGGAGAAATTCCTGTGGCTGCTGCACGATGACAATATTCGCGTGCCGATCATGATCGACAGCTCGGACTGGAAGGTTCTGGAAGCCGGCCTGAAGTGTGTTCACGGCAAGAGCATCGTCAACAGCATCAGCCTGAAAGAAGGCGAAGAAGAATTTCTCCGCAAGGCGAAGCTGGTTCGCCGTTACGGAGCGGCCGTCATTGTGATGGCGTTCGATGAAGTCGGACAGGCGGCAACATGCGAGGAAAAAGTTCGCATCTGCAAGCGAGCCTTCAAGCTGCTGACTGAGAAGATTGGCTTCCCGCCGACCGATATTATCTTCGATGCCAACATTCTGACCGTCGGCACCGGGATGGAAGAGCACGCGAACTACGCGGTCGAATTCATCGAAGCCGTACGGCAAATCAAGAAGGAATGTCCGGGAGCAAAGACGTCCGGTGGCGTGAGCAATGTGTCGTTCTCCTTCCGAGGCAACGATGTTGTTCGTGAAGCGATGAACGCGATCTTCCTGTATCACGCGATTCAGGCGGGGCTCGACATGGGCATCGTCAATCCCCAGCAATTGGAAGTGTATGACGAAATTGATAAGGAACTGCTGGTCTATATTGAAGACGTAGTTCTCAATCGACGCCCGGATGCAACGGAGCGGCTGATTGACTATGCCGAAAAGGTCAGGAACAAAGCGGATAGCGGAAAGCGGAAAGCCGAGGAATGGCGCGATGGGACCGTTGAACAGCGTTTGCAGCATGCTCTTCTGAAAGGCATTACGGATTACATCGACGGCGATACCGAAGAAGCTCGTCTGAAGTATGGACGTCCTTTGGATATCATTCAGGGGCCGCTGATGGACGGCATGAATGTCGTCGGCGAACTGTTCGGTGCTGGGAAAATGTTTCTGCCTCAGGTCGTTAAATCCGCGCGAGTCATGAAGAAATCAGTCGCGTGGCTGGAACCGTTCATGGAGGCGGAAAAGGCAGCAAAGATCAGCGGGAAACTGGAACGATTCAACGAAGTTGGTTTGTTTCTGGGGCAGCGTGAAGAAGCCGTTGCACTCGCGGAAGCCGCTGAAAAGCTGGCCGATCCAAACGCCATGGCCAGCAGCAATCGCGGCACGTTTCTGATCGCCACGGTCAAGGGCGACGTCCATGACATCGGCAAGAACATCGTCGCGGTCGTGCTTCGCTGCAATAACTTCAAAGTGATCGACCTCGGGGTCATGGTGCCGTGCGAAAAGATTCTGGAAGAGGCGATCAAGCACAAGGCCGACATCATCGGACTCAGCGGACTAATCACTCCGTCTCTGGAGGAAATGATCATTGTCGCTCGCACGATGAAGGAGCAGGGTTTCACCGTTCCACTGCTCATCGGCGGAGCGACCACCAGTGCCAAGCATACGGCCGTGAAGATTGCTCCGGTGTACGACCAGCCCGTCGTACATGTTGGCGATGCCTCACTGTCGGTTGGCGTTGTCGAAGCTCTTCTGGATCCGACACGGAAGGCCGACTATGCGGCGAAGAATCTGGAAGCTCAGGCCAAGGCTCGAGCCTCCTTCGATCAGCGTCAGCAGGTCACTTTGATTCCGTATGCGGATGCTCTGGCGAAGCGAATGACAATCGACTGGGCGAACTATACGCCGCCAAAGCCGGAGTTCCTCGGAGCACGGATTATCGAAGACCTGCCGCTTGAGGAATTGGTTCCTTACATCGACTGGTCGCCATTCTTCAGTTCGTGGCAGTTGATCGGCAAGTATCCGAAGATCCTGAACGACGCGGTTGTTGGTGAGGAAGCTCGCAAGCTGTTCGAGGATGCTCAGAAAGAGCTGACTTTGATGCTGAAGGACAAGAGCATCAAAGCTCGTGGTGTCTACGGCTTCTGGCCAGCCAACTCCGACGGTGATGACATCGTGCTCTGGACTGATGAGACTCGCACGAAAGAACTGATGCGTTTCCCAATGCTGCGTCAGCAGTGGGAACGAGTCGGGCAGACGACGTTTCGGTCGCTGGCCGATTATGTAGCGCCGGTGGCGAAGCAGGGGAAAGCGGAAAGCGGAAACGGGAAAGCCGTTGATTCCCCGCTTTACCAGGATTATGTCGGCGCGTTCGCGGTCACGGCCGGTCACGGCTGCGATGAACTCGCGAAGAAAATCGAAGCCGCAGGCGACGATTATCGAGCCATCATGATCAAAGCTCTGGCCGATCGATGTGCGGAAGCGTTCGCCGAGTATCTGCATGCGAAGGTGCGGCGAGAATGGAGCTATGGCAAGTCAGAGACACTAACCAACGATCAGCTCATTGATGAGCAGTATGACGGCATTCGTCCGGCGTTTGGTTACCCGTCATGTCCTGATCACTTGCCAAAGGGACCGCTCTGGAAATTGCTGGACGCTGAGAAAGCCACTGGCATGAGTCTCACCAGCAGCTTCGCCATGTGGCCAGCTGCATCGGTGAGCGGTATGTACTTCAGCCTGCCGGATCGGATGATCCAGGGCTCGAAGTATTTTGCTGTTGATCGCATCAGCAAAGACCAGGTTGAGAATTATGCCTCTCGCATGAAGATGACTGTCAAAGACATCGAGCGGTGGCTGGCTCCGAATCTGGGGTATAATCCGTAGCGGCAATGAGTATTCTTAATGGAAAGGGCTGAAGATGTTTGATCGAATCACATCGAATCCTGCGATACTGGGAGGTAAACCCATTATTCGAGGAACTCGTATCAGCATCGAGTTCATTCTCGATCTTCTGGCCTCCGGTGCCACTGGCGATCAGGTGATCAGGAAGCATCCGCAATTGACCATCTGTGACGTTCAACAGGCACTGCAGTATGCAGCAGCGTCCGTTCGAAATGAAGTCCTGTTACACGCTGAGATTGCCGGATGAAGCTTTGTGACTGCAAGTTCTTCGCAGACGAAAACGTAGACCCAGCGACTATTTTGTGGCTTCGTAGCGAGGGTTACGATGTTACCTCAGTAGTCGAAATGGGACTGCAAGGTTGTCCTGACGTTAATGTTCTGCGAGTCGCAACTGCCGAGCAAAGAGTTGTCTTTTCACACGATAGTGACTTTGGAACACTTTGTATTTATCAGAACCAGCCAGTGTTTGGAATTCTCTTTGTTCGCCCGGGCCACATTGACCCGTCGTTTACCATCGCGACGTTAAGGTCGCTTCTTGCACTAGAAACAGAACTTCGGGCTCCTTTCCTGATCGTTGCCACTCGGAAGTCAGACCAAGTTGCAATCCGCGTGAGGTTACTTCTCGACGACTCACGATGCGATTAGGCTTTCGTTGGAGTGAGGTAGAGTCATGATGTCTGCCAGTGTTGTCTACACCATGTTGGGAAACGAGAATCTTTGGCAGGCAGCGACCTATTGTCATCAGGCGCTGGTTGATGCGGCGATTCCTCATTCGGTGTGCGGCGATGTCGCTGTTTGTCTGCATGGATACCCGCGAAACACAACCGACGTGGATTTGATTATCGAACGCGAACGTACGAATGACGTTCGGCAGATCCTTGAGTCCGCTGGTCTTCAATGGGATGCCGTGAACAAGGAGTTTCGTACCGCTGGCGGTATCGCTGTGTAATTTCTGATGACAGGTGATCGAGCCGGGAAGGACTCAGAAGTTCGGCTGCCATCTCCAACGGGCGAACTGAACATCGAGACGATTGAAGGTCTTCCTGTTCTTAGCCTGTCGCGGCTGATCGAAATAAAAATAGCCTGTGGTGCCGAGAACGTTCGCCGCATGCACAAGGGTTTCGCTGACGTGGTGGAACTGATTGCGACTCGAAAGTTGGACGGCACGTTTGCAAAACACCTGCACAAATCAGTCCGGAGTTACTTTCAAATGTTGTGTTCAGGGAGAATTTTTCAGGCGACGATTTCGGTATGAGTTGTAGGGGATTTGGTGGTTGTTGAGCGGAGTTCATCCGCTGACTGTTCGCTGACACCGTCGATAAAACGGACGCCTTTGAGCAACTCCGGAATGTGCTGATGACCTCGCAGTTTTCGCCAGCCTTTGGAAGCGCTCTGAGCCAACTTGAAGATCATCACCAGTGAGGCTTTGGCGCTGCCGTTGTTCTTTGTCTTTCGATGACGAAGACGGATCGTGGCAAAGGTGCTTTCAATCGGATTCGTCGTGCGGATGTGACACCAGTTCTCAGCGGGAAAGTCATAGAACGTCAGAAGCACATCACGATCTTTGCGAAGACACTCCACGGCGGCCGAATGCTTGGCTTCGAACGTGTTGAGGAACAAGTCAAACGCTTTGAGAGCTTCTTCTTTCTTCGGTGCATCCCAGATCGAATGCAACATTCGCTTCGCCTGAGGCTGAACCGACTTCGGCATCTTGTCGAGCACGTTCGCTGTCTTATGAACCGTACAACGCTGGACTCGTGTTGTCGGGAAGACCTTTTCGAGAGCCTTCCAGAATCCCAATGCACCATCACCAACAGCAAGCAGTGGATCGTATCGCAGGCCGCGAGCTTTGAGGTTCAGCAGCAACTCCTTCCATGATAATTCGCTTTCACGAAAGCCATCAACAACGGCAATCAGTTCCTTCGTGCCATCTGCTGTGGCGCCCATTAAAACCAGTAAACACTGGCGTTTTTCATCAGAGTCGCGACCTTCGTTGTCATTGAAGCGAATGTTGCTGTGAATACCATCCGCCCACATGTAGACGTATCGCTTGTCCTTCAAAGAGCGTTTTGACCATTCGTCGTATTCCTCTTCCCAGACGGACTTCAGTCGGGTGATCGTCGTTGGTGAAAAGCCCTTCGCATCTTTGCCGAGAAGTGACTGCAACGCCTCCGGAAAGTCGTTGGTGCTGATGCCTTTGAGGTACAGCCATGGCACCAACTCCTCAATCGACTTTGTCTTGCGCAGATACTTCGGCAGGATCGAAGAGTGGAAGACTTCACGCTCCTCTGGAGGTCGCTTATCACGAACTCGAGGTTGTCGAAGCTGAACGGCCCCAACACCAGTGACGAGATCTCGCTCGGGAAGTGATCCATTCCGAATGACGAGTCGACGTCCATCTTCGCCGACAATGCCGGCTCGATCCTGAAGATACTCATCCACCTCCTGCTGAATGGCGGTCTGCAACATCTTCTGAGCTCCTTCTCGCAGAATCTGACTCAGCACATCACGGACTTCACTGGTGGCAGAGTTCTCGGAGGCAACCTCCGAATTGTCGATGTTGCAGACTGTTTCACAGACGGATTTCTGATTACTGTTCTTCATGGGTGGCGTTCCTTTCGGGGAGAATTGGTCTTTGTTAGGTAACCAACTCATCTCGAAAAACGCCGCCTCTTTCAACCCTCACTCAAACACAACTTTCGACAGTAACTCAAGCGATCCTGACCTACCACGTGGTTTCAGGGAAAGTAATGGCGGCTGACGTCGTAAAGATTAAGGGAGCTGTTTCGGTTCAGGGTCAGCAGATCGACGTCGTCGCGAAAGACGGCAAAGTGAAGGTAGACGGTGCGAATGTCGTGAAGACGGACATCGGCTGCTCCAACGGCGTCATCCATGTGATTGACAGCGTCCTTCTGCCAGCTGATAAAGACATCGTAGACACAGCAGTTGCGGCCGGTTCGTTTAAGACACTGGCTGCAGCATTGACCGCTGCCGGTCTCGTTGACACTCTGAAAGGAGAAGGGCCATTCACAGTCTTCGCACCTACCGACGAAGCATTCGCCAAATTGCCTGCGGGAACAGTCGAAAGCCTGTTACTCCCAGAGAACAAGGAAAAGCTGGTGGCTGTCCTGACGTACCACGTGGTTGCAGGCAAAGTTCTGGCCAGTGATGTCGTGAAATTGAAATCCGCCAAGACGGTGAACGGCAAAGAAGCGACTGTCAAAGTGAGTGACAAAGGCGTTATGGTCGACGCCGCTAAAGTTGTTGCAGTTGACATCGAGGCATCCAACGGTGTGATCCACGTCATTGACAGTGTGATCCTGCCGTAATCGGAAGAGTGATCGAATGTTATGGGCGGTTGGCATGCAGTCATCCGCCCTTTTTTTGTGCCTGAATTTTCATTGAATGAGATTTGTAGTTATGTCAATCGCATTCAATGAGACGCTTACTGACGAGTCATCTGCCGCCAGCTGCTGTGTCCGATGTAATCACTCTTGACTCGAGCGCGATTCTCGGTTGTTGAAGTGACTTAGGCCAAGAATGTTTTTCTGATACCCTCGCAACGCTATGCAAAGAGCATCGTGCTTTGGTTGTTCGGAAGCTTGCAGAAGTTGGTTGGCCTGCTCCGGAGGCGGGGTGGCCCGCTGGGCCTAAACCTGTCCATTCCCCCTCAAGATTGCAATTCCATCGCACGTTTCTGTAAATCAGTCACGAAGATAGGTTCTTTCGTTCTTCGCTGTTCCGGTTGTCACGACCGGCGTGAGGAATCAGGTCGGTTGAAACCATTGTTTGTCTTTGTATTGCAGGTATGCTGAATGGAGCGGCACGGGGCTTCGCCGACACATTTCGCAGAATGGACAGTTACGTCAATGCCTGCATAGAATGACCGGTGGTTCCTTCAGGATCTCATCGTGTTCTACTGTGTGAAGTTGTCAAGTGAGCCCGTAAAATTTGAGAGAACTACAATGTCTGAGATCTGATTTTGGACACGCCTCAACCAAAATGCCGGGGCCATGGTGATTATCAAGGCGGCGAACGGCAGCCGCCGATGATGCGAGCTTTGTGATCACGTCTTACCTTTGCCGCCGTCGTTCGGCAGCGAAATCAATCATCTGGAGAACGCCGATGCGTGCTATTTGTTTGGTGGCTGTGTGTTTCATGTCGTTCGTGTCCGTTTCCGCATCCGCAGCCGAATCTGACCTTGAGTCGCTCGTCAAACAGGTTATCGCGGCCGCTGGCGGCGAAGAAAAATTGCTCAAACTCTTTCGTACACGAGAGACGGTCAACGTCAGCTCTGATCCTGAGAAAAAGGCACCCGAGCGGGTCTCTGTTTACGAGCCACCCAAATATTGGTGGACCGGAAAAAATGAGCGGGTCAAGAACGAAAATCAACCAGATGAACCGGCCACGTTTCTGGTCTGGGGTTGGACGCTGGGCGTGTTGACTGACCCGGCATCCAAATTGGAGGTGATTCCGGATATCGTTGAGTCGGACAAACCGGCTGTCGGGCTGCGAGTCAGCGGGTCGGTCACCCCGCCAATGGATTTGTATTTCGACAAAGCCGATAGTCGCCTCGTGCGAATCGACTGGCGAAGTGACATTCTCCGATTCAGCGATTGGAAAGAACAGGACGGAGTGAAGTATCCAGCGAAGTGCGCCGGGTATAAGAAAGCCACAGGGAAACCCTGGTACTTCAGCGAGATCATCGAACTGGAACGACTCAACGAATTGCCGGAGGGGCTGAAGCGCAGGTAAGCGAGAACAAAGCGTTAGACGCCGAGCCGCCGATCGCGTGGTCTCTGAAGTCAAGTTTGATTGGCTGCGGCCCGGTCAGTCCAGTCATTCGGCAGTGTCCATTCTCTTGCGACAAGAGCAAACTGTATGACAGTAATCGTCTCTTCCCTTATGGCCATTGTCCTTGTCTCTGCATCCACCTTCGCGGCAGACAGCACCGCGTGGAAATGGCAAGACTCTATCGTTCCCGACGTCGGCTTTGATCTCGACGCGGCGCAGATCGTGCGGGTCCTCTTTGTGTTTCCTCAGTGGTGAAACTTTGAACCAGCCAATTGCGAACAGAAGCAATAGAGATCATTCGCTCCGCATCGAAGAAATCTGCGGTGCAATTCGCAATCGGGTTTGCGATCACTCAGGAGGAGCTGAATCGTCTGTCGGCAAGGTTTGCACAGATCACCTCAGGTGACGCGATTGTCTGGGTGGCCTATCCCAAGGGGACTTCAAAAATGTTTCGCTGCGAATTCAATCGCGACAACGGATGGGAGGTTCTTGGCGACGCTGACTTTGAACCTGTTCGTCAAGTTGCAATTGACGAGGACTGGTCTGCGCTTCGTTTCAGAAGAACGGAACACATTAAGTCACTGACCAGAAGTAAAGACATGGCCATTTCCAGCGAAGGAAAGCGACGCACCAGATCGCAATCGTAGTTTGTTGTTGCGAGCGTCAGTGCGAACTTCGCCGAAGAATGCCAGAACGTTACGTGTAACAACTCGTCCCTTCAAGATCCGGTCGGCTGGATTTTCACATCCCATTTCACGCTGCGGTGGTCACGACCGGAGTGAGCAAGAAAAGTCCTATCGGGTAACGGCGGTCGGTCTCACCGGGGCAGACTGGTGCGGTGAGCCGGGTATGAAATGGGGCGTGGTGTCAAATAAACTCAAGGCGAACGTTAAAGTTTAGCCACGCCGCTTATTGGCGTCGGCTGGAGTGCCCTGTTGCGCCGAAAAACGGCCGTTGCCTGCAAATATTCTTGTGCCATTTCCTCAGTAGCGATTTCGAGCATGACATGATTCTCGATCCAGAATTCAATGACCCGAAAAGATCCCCTGGACAATTCGATAGCTTGCCACCCTTCTCGTTTTGCAAGAGACAATATCTCTTCCTTACTTCTATCAACAGAAACAGTGGCGTGTGTTGCGACAAATAGTGAGGCGTTCACATTGTGTCGAAAGTTGGCTTGACCACCCTCAACGTCGGGAAAAATCTCTGTGCCAACGGGGTAAACTTCAATAGCGGTACCGTAGTCGTCTCCAGCCCAGGCAATGTATGAATCTCGGTAGGGACCGAATCTCGTCATGACACCACCGAGTAACTCAACCAACACATTCGCAACATGCAGGGGATTTGTCGCGGGTATGGAAATGTGATGAATCATCGACCAATGCTCCTTATAGAAGCCCAACAAAGATTCGCCCGCAATACTGCGGAATAGTTTATCCGAAGTTCTGCAGGGTAGCATGGAAGTGTCAATTCGGGAGTTGGCCCACTGTTCCGGATTTCGCGTCAATGAATCGCTCGTCTTCCTCTGACACAGAGTGGGCAGTAAGAGCAAAGCTCGGCACCGCTGGCCGCAGCCAAATTCATCGCCTGCCTAGCCACCTCTCGATTTGGTTCGCTGAGTTCTGACCGGACCAATTCAGCTTCTGACGACAAGTTGATCCCGGCCACGATTTTCTGAAACATTGTCATACCAGAGACAATCCCTGATATGTCGCGTTCACGGGATCCTAGCACCGAACTTGCAGGCTTAGTTCAAGCCAGCAAGTCCAGCCTAATTCCTCATTGATTGAGCGAGGAAATCAGTATGGCTCCTGACGGACAACTTTCAAGAGCATTCACTTTCAGCGCATGCATAGCACGTTTTCCCATGTAACGTCTTGATCGTGTGTGAATCATCTGCAGACGATGGGCGAGACAACCTCAATGCACGAACGCGTTTTCGCCTTTGCACTGATTTAGGTCGTTTGAGTTTCGTCAGTACGAGACGCCGCACCCGGACTGCTGCTTCTGCGACAGCCACTGGGAGACTCTCTTGTGTTGCTGACGCGGACAGTTGACCCAAACGCGGCATTACAATGCTCACGCGGCATAGCTTGTCGACGCCCCCGCGCGGGCCATTCTCGTCATTTAGTGTGACATTCACACGTGTTATTCGCTTTGAAAAGCGTGCCAGCGTTTTCGTCATCTGTTCGAGGATAGAATCCTGAAACTGAAGACGCATAGCATCCGAGGGTGCGTTGATTGTGATTCTCATGGAATGTTCTCCTGCATTAAACGAGGTTTCAGAAAATGCAGCGTCAAGTTCAGTTTGATCACTGCACGACAATCGCTCAATTCAGACTATGATGTCACTCGATCTCGCTCCGGTTGAAAGACCAGTTCTTCGATTCGAAATCGGACCTGCCCGCTAGGTACCTGCCATCGAACGAGGTCTCCCACTCGGTATCCAAGGATGGCTGTTCCGATCGGAGCCAGGATTGAAAGTTTGCCTTCGGCGATGTCTGCGTCCTGTGGATAGACAAGGGTATATGTATCGATCTCTTTGCTGTGCACATCTCGTATTCGCACAGTCGAGTTCATGGTCACGACGTCAGGCGGAACGTCTTCAGATGGAACGAGTGTCGCAATGTTCAATTCATCGCGCAGTGACTGCAGATGAACTCTGTCAGCAAATGCCAATGCGAGTCTGCTGCAGAGGAGAATATTCAGTTGGTCGTGATCCTCAGTGCTCATGATAAGTTTGCGTTTGGTGACCATAGCGATACTCCAGCCTTCAATGGGGAAATCGGAATCAAAAGCATTCCGGATGGGAAAAAATGCAGAACGGGAATCAGGTCTGGCATCGAGACATCGGAAGTCAGAATCGACAGGACTGTTTCTTGTTGCTCAATGACAGAGGCCGACATGCTTTCAAGTTCTGATTGCTGACCATACCAGACTGCTAAGCAATAAGCGGACCAATGAATCCAAAGGCGGAGAGTATGTGCTGGTGAGATTCAGATACGCGAAATCGCCACTGAAATCGCTCGCGCAATCAAGGACCTGTCTCAGCACTTCATTCTGTGGAAACATCGATCGTCAACGGCGGGCGACGGTCGAAATGTCGAGTTGACAAAAGATCGCCAGGATCTTCACCATGTGGCATCGCTGATTGGCGAACTCAAGTGTGAAGTGTTGCGCGGGCAAGCCATTTCATGGGGTGACGAGAAAACCTCAGCGCGTGTCTGAAATGCGAGGCATTTCCCGCGTCGATTACCGACGAAATTCAGCCGCATCCAGCCCATGTCGACTCATCAGTTTATGCATTCCCTGTCTGGAAAGTCCGGCCTCGCGAGCGGCTTGTGAGATGTTGCCTTCGTGCTTTTTTAGTAGGGCTGACAGGTAATTGTGGTCTGCATGGTCGAGCGCTTCCTCACGCGAGATTTCGGTCAACGCAGAAACAAGTCGAGGCGTTGCGAGCGTCGATGCCCGGATTGCTTTTGGCAAATCCGATAGGACAACTGTTTCTGTGCGTGACAATGCGACAGCGCGCTCAATGACGTTTCGCAACTCCCGAATATTGCCCGGCCATTCGTAGCGGAGAAAACATTCAATCACTTCGTCTGCGAAGCCCGTGATTCGGCGACTGTCTGATTGGAGCTGCAGTAGGAAAGTGTCAGCTAGCTTCAGGACGTCGTCACCACGATTGCGCAATGGAGGCAGTTCAATGTGGATCACACCCAGACGGTAAAAGAGATCTTGCCGAAACCTTCCGGCATCGACTTCCTCCTGTAAATTGCGATTCGTTGCGCACAGATAGCGTGTGTCAACTTTTCGGAGGTCGCTCTGCCCCACCGGTGTAAATGCCTGCTCCTGGACCGCCCGTAACAGCTTGGCTTGTGACGCAAGAGGCAATTCGCCCAATTCGTCAAAGAACGCGGTACCGCGATGACTGCGACTCAACAAACCGTCTTGATCCTTGACCGCTCCGGTAAAGGATCCTTTAGCGTGCCCAAACAGGACGGACTCAAACAGTGATTCGGGAATTGCCGTACAATCGATGACTTGAAAATTGTGATCTCGCCGACTCCCATGCTGGTGAATCGCCTTGGCGATTACTTCTTTGCCTGTACCGCTTTCGCCGGTAATCAACACGTTGGTGTCGGTCTGTGCGACTCGATCGATGATTTCCAGCAGTTCCCGCATCGGCTCGCTACGACCGATGATTTGAGGAAACTTCAGTGACAGCGTTTCGAGATCCGAAGCAGTTGCCACAGGGCCGATCGGCAAATTCTGGGAACGTTCGAGCACGCGATCAACGCTCGCGAGCAGCTCTTCATACTTCACCGGTTTGAGCAAATAGTCCGCGATGCCCATGCGAACACTTTCTATCGCCGTGGGCAGGGAAGGGACACCGGTAATCACGATCAACGGAATATGCGGCCATTGCGAGCGGCCTCGTCGCAGTAGTTCGAGCTTGAAATTGCCGGGCATATTCAGGTCAGACAAAATCAAGTCGAATTTATCGCTTTGAAGTTTCGCCAATGCCGCGTCAGCATCCGGAACGCATTCGCATTCATAGCCTGCTTTCTGCAGTAGTTGACCTGTCGTCCGCAGATAAAGCGGTTCGTCATCGGCGATCAAAATTCGCTTGCGTATTCGTGGTTCATTCATTGTTGGAAATCCGGCGCGGCAGCGTCACCGTAAACTTCGTACCTTCTGCACTACTACTTTCGACGGCAATGCTGCCGCCCATGGCTTCGGCCAGACTTCTCGACACAGACAAGCCAAGGCCCATGCCCTGCCGGGTGTCAGATTTTGTACTGAAGAATGGTTCGAATATCTTGCCGGCAGCTTCCTTCGAAATGCCTTCACCGTGATCGGTCACGGAGATCGAAATGTCATTGACGAACGCGGAAACATCTATGGCGACCACACCAGATGGTGGCGATGCCTGGATCGCATTTCGGATAATATTCAACAGAATCTGCCGGAGCTCGCCTTCTCGCAGGTATACGTTTGTCGCGTCCGGTCGGCCGTCGCTCGTATCGGGTATTTTACTGACGATCAACCGCACATTGGCTTTACTAGCCAACGGCTGCAAAAGCACAACAATATTGTCAACAGTTCGTAGCAAATCAAACGTCATCGGGGACTGCTGATTGGGGCGATAGAGCTGATACATCTGGTGCGTAATCGAACTGATCCGCGCGATCTCGCTGTCAATGAGTTCCAGCAGCTCGTAGTTTTCATCATCATCAGACAGACTGCCCTTGAACAGGGCGAATGCATTTCGAATTCCTGCCAGCGGATTATTGATTTCATGGGCGACTCCCGCGGCCATTTGCCCCAGCGCGGCGAGCTTCTCCATCTTCAGTCGATGTTCTTCCAGTTGAGCGATCTTCGCTGTTCGTTCCTGCACAAGCTGTTCAAGATGGTGATTGTGTAGCCGCAGTTCGTCTCGCAGGCAATTGCGTTCGGTAATATCTCGAACACTTGCTCGATAGCCAAGATGGAGTCGAGATTCGTCATACATCGGCTGCCACGATACGGCAGCCCAACGTCTCGATCCATCTCGATGGACAAGCTGAAATTCGACATCGTTGCCACTTCTTTCGGCCTTTGCGTCGCGAAGCATGCTGACAATTTTGTGCCGGTCTTCATTGGCAACCATTGAGAGCGGATAGTCGGCCATCTCCAGGCATTCTTCCGGCTGGTAGCCGGTCATCCGTTCGACGGCCGCGTTGACCCACAGCAGTCTGCCTTCCGGTGAATGCCAGCTTTCCCAGTCGTAAGTGTAGTCGGCGATCGCTCGGAAAACGTAATTGTCGATTTGCCGTTCGTTGGATCGCACAGCTTGAGATTCGTTGGGCATTCTGGTCCTCTCACAAACGGTTCTTAAAGTGAGCGAAGCAGGATCGCCAACAGGCACAAGAGAATGACGATGAGCTGGCCGAGAACCTGTTCACGTGGACTCAGCAATTTACGATCAATGCCATCTTGTTGATCGTGATTGTCGAAACGTGGGTGACATATTGACATGATACATTTCTCCGGGACGAGGATAAAGGCACCGGGGTGACATCACTCAGGAACAATATGGCTATCGACAAGCGATTCTCGCTGAAAGCTATTCCGTCGTGTTCTGTCGCGCCTTTTGTTCAGCTATGGTGACCGTGTCATCTTCTGGCGACACCGCGAGAACCTCGTTTCCTTTGCCGTGGCTTCGATAGGAGCCGCATCCCTCCCCAACAAATGCCCAATTTGTTGAACCTATTCGCGCATCAGCGTCATTCGTGTGCCGCAATTCGTGGTTGATAATGAATAGAACTGTCGATCGCCTGAGGTTTTGCAGTGAAATCCTCTTCCGGCGTGATATCAACCAACAAAAGGCGCGGAAAGAAAATGTGGAAATACGAGAAGAGAAATAGGGGAAGTAAACCAATCAGCAGCATGATGAATATACCTCGCTTCAGGTAGGTAACTTCGTCGTCGTCAGTCACCACTGCATTTTCTGATGACTGTAAAAAATTAGTCCTGCAGCGCCGTGAAACCTTTTTGGAATCGCGGTCTGCGACGCACTTCTTGGTGATTAAGCAAACGGCCATCGCAATCTGCCTTTCTAAGCCTACGTTCAAGCCGGACACGCATTCTCTGACCCTAACTCAGCAACAAAACGAGATTCAGTCCACGCGTCTCATTAAGGCAACAACCGGGCCAAACTTTAACAATCGGTGGACAGGAATCTGTGTTAGGCATTTTTGCCGGTTCCACTCTGTCAAAACGCACTGCGAAGACAGTGTTGCTGGACCACGAAGACACGAAGCCGCAGCAGCGACTGTCGTTCCCGGTTGCCAGTGTCAACGGATGTTGTCACGTGCAATTGTCGATACGTGGGGCCGATGCTGAAATCGCGCGAGGGCGATGACTCGGAATGGGAAGTTCAGTTAACGATTATCCGAACCTCGATCAATTTGGTTTGGCACAATGGTTGCTCGATCGCTTGAGAGGATTCTTGCGTTGCTGCCTTAAGCATTGCCATCATTCTTAATCTTCCGGAAGTTGTCATGCCAGAACCGAAGATCATCATCACACGCACCGACCGACAAAGGCTCGAACATCTGCTGGCCAGTGCGTTTACCCACGCGATTGAAATACGACCTCATTTAGAAGCATTACGTTCTGCGTTGCGAAATGCAGAAATCATCGGGTCTGAGGAAATCCCGGACAGTGTCATTACCATGAATTCGACAATAGGCCTCTACGATATCGACTACGACGTCACCGACACCTACACGCTTGTATTTCCTCAAGAAGCCGACATCCTGGAGAACAAGGTTTCCGTTCTCACTCCAATGGGGACAGCGATCCTCGGTTACCGTGTGGGCGACGTCGTCACATGGAGAAATTCCAGCGGGACTCGCAAATTGCGGCTGATGGAGCTTGTCTATCAGCCGGAACGCGAAGGCGCCATGCATCTTTGACAGGGAAGCACGGCAAATGCGCGAGTTACGAAAAGTCCTGACCCGAAGCCCGCCACCATAGAGGAAAGTCCAATGATTATTCTGATGCTGTTTCTGGGGCTAATCTTCCTGACCATTGGCGCTGACCTGCTGGTGCGAGGGGCCTCCACGCTGGCTACGGCAGCGGGAATCTCGCCGCTGGTCATCGGACTGACTGTTGTGGCATTTGGAACCAGTGCACCGGAGTTGGTTGTCAGTGTCCAATCGACACTGAAAGGGCAGCCAGATCTGGCGATTGGAAATGTCGTCGGCAGCAACATCTTCAATGTACTTTTCATTCTGGGGATCTCGGCATTGATTATCCCTCTTCGGGTCTCTCAGCAACTGGTGCGTTTTGATGTGCCGTTAATGATTGCACTGTCATTGATCGTCTTCGGGGTTGCCTGCGATGGACGCATAGGACGAAGCGACGGACTCCTGCTTACATCCGGCCTGATTTGTTATACGGTCTGGGCAATTGGGACCAGTCGTAAAGAGCAAGCCCTGATTAAGGCGGAGTATCAGGCGGAGTTTGGAATCGACGATCCGAGACCATCCGTGCGCAGATTCGCACTGAATGCCACCTTGCTGCTCCTGGGGCTGGGCCTGTTAATTCTGGGTTCCCACTGGTTTGTCGAGTCCGCTGTACAGATCGCGCGAAGGCTTGGCGTTTCCGAACTGATTATTGGTCTGACAATTGTCGCTGCCGGTACGTCACTTCCCGAGGTCGCTACGTCCGTGGTTGCCGCTATTCGTGGAGAGCGAGATATTGCGGTGGGAAATGTCGTCGGCAGCAACATCTTCAATATCCTGGCGGTGCTTGGTCTCTCCAGCCTTTTGTCGACAGATGGGATCACCGTGTCGCCAGATGCTTTCAGACTCGATATCCCCGTGATGATCGCCACCGCGGTCGCATGTCTTCCCGTCTTCTTCACCGGCCATCTCATCGCGCGGTGGGAAGGAGCCTTGTTCCTTGCTTATTACTGCACGTACACCGCTTTCATGGTGTTTGCAGAAACTCATCCAGCTTTTACGGAATCGTTTTCCGTCATCATGCTGGGAGGTATCATACCTCTCACAGCAATCACGCTGCTGATTGGAGTTGTTCGCTATATTCGCAACGGTTCAAATCATGGAGAATGCGATGCCGGTCAATCTGTGAGTCGGCAGGACGTCGTTCGACGCTCTATCCAATGATTCTGACACTGAGACTTGAGCGTGGCCAAAACAGAAATTATGCAGAAGTCGGAAGATGTTTCGGGCCGCCAGTTTGCGGCTGCGCCCACGATCGTTGAGCCACGGCGGAAGGTGCCAGAGGTGACGCGGCCACTGCCATACTCGCCGTCTTTCAATGAGCTGCTGAATCATCGCAGGCTCGCGGATCTCCATCTCGGCGGCGTGGCAAAGCGGATCCACTTCACGGTCGTGGGTGCACATCCCGATTTCCGCTCTTAATCAAGCATTCACACTGCTCCGGTCAGTCTGCACACAAACGCAGTTTTACCAAAAAAATCTTCGATTCCCGGCACCGAGTGCGGATCGTCATCAACATACCCCGGTGGCCACGACCGGAGTGAGAAACCGGATTTCGCTTCGTTACTCCGGTCCGACACGCCGACGCGACATCGAATTGACTCGCCAAGTCGAGAGTACACCATCAAAAGGTGCTGCTAACGCCCCTCGTTCAGGAGGCTCATCGATGGCTCAGCGACTGCACTTTTTTCACCAGACAATGAAGTTCAGTGAGTCGTTTCTTGAGTGCCGGCTTAATCTCCGGTTCCACTCCCAGAAGATGCTCCAACCAGCGATTCCATTTGCCTGCTTCAAAACTGATTGCCGCATGCAGATCCTCCGGGGTCTGCAGCCTGACAATATCCGGTCTGCGGCCGCCGGGTCCTGTCGATCGCTTGGTTCCTAGCGTCAGCTTTCGTAGTTGGGTGATGTTAAGCTTCTGTTGAACCGCAGCCTCAGTCAATTTCTCTCTGATGTTCTCGTCATCTACCCCGATCAAAACGAAAAGATGGGTGACAGCAAAGGCAAAGTTCTGCTTACGAAACTGACTGTACAAGTCCTTCAGTTTTGACGGAGTGAACATCTTGGCGATCTGACGATATCGTCGGGTTGCCCCTTTGGGGATTCCATATTTCTTTGCCAGCTTTTGCATTTCGTTTCGCGCCGCGTGGTCGGGGCATCGTTTCAGAATTTGCAGACCAATGCTGTGACACTTCTGAATCCTTCTGATTCGCACTTCGACCAATGGAGAGGTCGCGTGTTTCACATCTTTCGGAGTCCTCGAATCGGACGTGATGCGTTGTTTCCTGGGGAGCTTTACACCACGTCGAACCTGCTTTGTGGTCATTGCCGTCTACTACAAGAATGCCGCAGAAATTGAGACGCATTTAAAAAACTGTCTCGATCAAGTCATGGCGGGATTCTTGCGATGCTGCTCAACAAAAGCAAAAGTGCCAGTGTTCACGAAGCGACGAAAGCTCAGGCTGCGGGAAGCGGTCACGTAGGCTGCAGCCCAAATAAAAAGACCCGGATGCCATTGGGCCATCCGGGTGCAAAAGACAAGGAATCAATGTGAGTTCTCGCAGTTTAAAACCAAAACTACGAACGAATTCCTGAGTCAGGAATCGCGGTTGCGCAAGCGACGGCAGACGCAATTGCGCGTCAGCTGACAGCTAAACCCATATCAGAAACATGCTGAATCAGAAGGGTGAGCTAAACCCATCCCATGGACTGGTATCCAGTTCTGGCAAGTCTATCTGTTCTGGTGGCGGTGATTGTTGTGGGTTACGGATATTGTTGAGTTCCGCTTCCCACTTCATCCTTGCCGCCATGATCCACCTGATGATCTCCTCTTTGGAGATGCTGTAATTTCCCTCCTCCCTTAACATCCTGTGGATTCGATTTACTATCCCGTCTGTCTCTACTCTGGTGGTTGGCCTGTAAGCTGCTATGAAGCCTTTGAGGATGGACTGGGTCTTTCCATGTCCTGATCCATCTGTCGCCTCACATAACTTTTCTCTCAGTTTTGTCCATGCTTCTCCTGGGATGGTGAAGGACAGTTTTCCTTTCCTCCATCTCGGTGTGACGCCCAGTATGGTCTGGTCTGTAGGTCGACGCACGTCTATGGGTTGCACGCCTGTTCCTTTCAAATGCATGCCATGCCGGTTTAAGATTGACTGAGTATCTTCCATGACTGACCTGACATCAGAGCGATCCGGTCCCTGTACGTAGACATTGTCTGCATACCGGTGCAGGATCATTCTGTTTCCGATACTCCGTTCCGTCGGGATATCGAGAACTTCCGTAAGTACAGTCGAAGCCACCACGGGGCTGAATGTGCTCCCTTGGCTGAGTCCGACTGTACGTGTTTCACCTTCGTTTCCAAAAATCAATTGCCGTGCCAGCCACGGAATGCCCAGCTGGATGAGTGTCAGTTCTGGAACATTCCACAGGGCTGCCTGTCGCATAAAGCAGTCCATCGCGAGTTCACATGGAATCGACGGGAAACAGTTTCTGATGTCGTCGATTGCGATGCAGTACCAGCCATGATCCTCAGCCTGGACCGTCATCCTGCCCAGGATCGAATGGCAGTTGGCTCCGGCACCGTAGTGCCGTGGCAGGTGATCCTTCAACACAGGTCGCAGCGCTGTCGTCAATGCAGCACCTGTGACGCGATCGAGGAATGTTGGGATTTCCAATGTCCTGAAGCCACCAGTCGGTTTTCTGATTCGCACGGGGCGAGTTGCCGCAGGCACGTAGCATCGATTCGTTAATGCTCGAGACAGATTCCGCGAGTGTTCAAATTTTTCTGGCGGTGACAGATCAGGCGTCATCCCGTCAACGCCTGGAGCATGTCCGCCTTTGGCTTGTAGCTCCCGCCAGATCACAGCCAGGTTTTCGTGGTCGGCGATCGGCGTCAAGTCGAATGATGAAGGGTCGGTCCGACTCACCTGATATGGTTGTCGTTTTGTGCGGGTCTGCTGATCGGACACATTTGACAAACGGTCACGTCGATAGCGATTGCGTCGCGCGCCGGGTGCCGGATGTCTACTGTGAGGATTGTTGCGGTTAATTATGTTTTCTGTGTTTCGTCGTCTCTCGTGCATTGCACGGCTGCTCTCGGACGACCAGAGGGATCCGCTCATTTTCATCTCCTCCGCTTGCTTGCTGGCTCAAATGTACGATTGATGAAAGACATGAGTGGCAGTGATATGGATAGATCTTGTCGTGATGCTTCCATGTCAACAGGCAGAAAATCCGGCGGCTCATAATCGGCAAAGCGACGTTCGCTGATTCGACGTGTGATCGGCAAAGCATCGTCAATGACGTCGATGACCAATCGCTGGCGCTTTGTTCCGGCTGAATGCCTGAACCAGGTCGGTGGAAACTTGGGAGCCTGCAATCCACCGGACGCTTGCACGACAATTTGCGGATCGACGTGCTGCAGAAATGGCGCGAGATAGTCAAGCGGGCAAATGAGCCGATTGTTGCCTAGTTCCCCAACACTACGATCGAGGATCACTTTGCGGTCTGGAGTTTTCAGCCCAACCAACAGTTCTGCCGCAGCGTCTGGCCGATAGACATGCCAGCCCGGCAGCCGCTTCAGTAAACGGGCAACTTGTGTAAGTGTTCGAGCGATGATGGCGACTGTGGGCCGCTCGATTTGATTGGTCTGCAGCCAATGCCGCCAAAGCTCGTCATCTTGAAACCGGCCCCCATCGGCCAGAGACCGAGCGACATCTGCAACAAGGTTGTTGCGCTCTGTGCAGTGCGGAATCAGTCGCAGGGCATCGACCGGTTTCGCACGCAGAGGCAGGTTTCTGAGCTTGCGATGATTGATGATCCACGTATAGGAGGTCTCCGATTGTTCAAATCCGCTCCCTGGTAGCTTAAGGCAAACAGGGCCGAAAACATTGTGAGCCAAGTCTGCGGCCTCACCCTGGAAAGGCGATCCGGTGTGTTTGAGGCCAAAGATCCGAAATTGTGAATGACTGGCCATGAGAAATCCCGAAGTCATCAGATCCTTCGCACGGGCTGCGTCCAGGCAAATGACGATCGGATAGTGACGGACATCTGTGCCGGTGGTGTCCCAAAGCACTGCCGCGTTGGTGGGCGTCGACAGGGCAAGTTGAAACGATTTAATGTCATTCGAATCTTCAGCGGTTTCGACGTCTACGACGTCAATTGGCAGTTCCCCGCGAGACACGTCGTCCACACCTACAAATGGCGCGTATCTTGGCAACTGCTCGAAGACCCGCCGCAGCTCATGCCGGTGGGATGAGAGAACAAGGACAGGGATACCTGGGAATGCCAAGCACACTTCTGCAATGACTTGGGCTTTGGTGAGGTTGCCACCGTACTCGATGATGCCGGCATCGAATGCGTGAACAAAATCGCCGATCACGGGATTCTGACTAAAACTTGATCGTACCGGCATGGGTAAGTCAAGTACCGCAGGCATGATCGTCCTGATCTGCACGTGGAGGGGTTTCGCGGCATATTGCATCGCAGTCGCGAGGCTGGCGGCTGGAAAGGTAACCCCAGCGGAGTTTGCACTCAACGAACGGGTGTCGAGCAGAGACTGGCGCACTACACGAACCTGACCGTCGCTTGTGCCTTCATAGCGAGGTACCACAAAGTTGCCGACCTCGGAAGAGTACGCTTCAGGTATATGCATCCAATGACCTGAGACAGGCCGGATCTGTATCGCTGATTTTGCTTTACCGTTCTTCACAAATTGCTCGACGTTGGAAGAAAAGAATCAAATCTGGAATTGCATCACAGCTGCGAAGTGAAGGTGTAGTTCACGCTAGTGTCAGTGAAGTTAAGGGCATCGCATAACGGCCGCACGGGATGTTGCGTCGCGAAAAGCATTCTGAGCAGTATCATGCCTATCGTGGTTACATATAACCAAATAGGGATTTGGTTAGAGGCTTGTTGCCCGTAACGGAAAGTTGTCATGGAGACCTCCATTTTTTTACCTGTGGAATCAGTGGTGATTGACGTCGTCATTGAATGCCCAGTCTGACTACGTGTTCGGCTCGATCTGCGGAGACTGGTGGCTCGAACTGTTGTGAACGACAACACCGCAGTTCACGGCGAAGCATTCGGATGTGGCGACAGACAAGTCGTAGACAAATTCCTGGTGCTCCGCAGGAACAATTGACACAACTTTATCCCACAGGACATCGCCGCGTGCCCAGTCGCCGTATGGGCCAGTTGCATCTTGGATGTGTTTTTTTGACACTGCGCCGCGTATCAATAGCGACTTACCTATGACTGCTGCGGTATGACGATCAACTTCTGAATTCAGCAACTCGCGAGCGTTCTCCGTTGGAATTGGTATGCTTTCGCCGCGGGCACTCATGTGATTACCATGGTCAGCATCTTCAAGTTGTTGTTGAAGGTCGTCATACAAAGACCAGCGTGGTATTCGACAGATATGGCGTGCAATGACGCGAAGCTCGAATGTGTCGCTCCCACCAGTGTGTAGGCGCGACACCGGGATCTTGTGTGTTGAGACAAAAACACCCAATGTCGAAAGTAACAGCGCCAGTCCGTCGCGTAGTGCGCATGACGTGCTTTGCGCGGAAAGATGAATAACGCCCTTAGCTGTTATGCTAAGCTGACCGTCTCCTGCAAAATATCCAGCAATGATCGCTTCGCGAAAATCACGATTCTTCGAATACACACAGTTGGGCAAACGTTTTTCATGTGACAATCGCCCGAAGTCGTTTCGGAACGTTCTCGCCAGTTCGGACATTTTGCAAACGACACGGACGCCGCATTCATTGACTGGCCTTCCGCCGAGGATTCGGAAGAGCTGGGAAACTGTATTTATCCGCACTTCGCCCTGGGCACCAATGATGATTTGATTGGGACTAGCAATCGGTGTATTTCCGCTGGCCAGATACAATCCAATCAAGTGCCCGTAATCCACTGACTCATTCCCTTGAACGACGTCGATAGACGGAAACGCAATTGGCAGGCGTGTGGTGCCCGGAACTAGTTCGTGTGGCAGCGCAGGTTCGAGGTCCCCAGTTTCGCTCAGAACCACCAAGCTATGGTCGTCGGTGACTGTGACTGATCTGCCGCTTCGCAGCTTTATCGTGAGCATTTGCTTGTCGTTGGCATGCCGAATATGACCGGTCACTGGCATCCAAGCGGAATCTCGTGTGTTTGGATCAATAGATACAGTTTTGTCGCCACGCATCCATTGATAATTGGCTATGGCAGTGGGCCATATGGTATCGCCACGCTTGATCCAAATCTGTGATTCCCCTGCTATCGATTTTCCAACGAATTGCAGATTCCCGTTCAACTCGCGCGTCTCACTTTTACCGTGGCATTTTGCTCGTGGTTTCTCGATAGCAACTGTTCCTTCGAACCCGCGGTTTGGTGATCGCAGGGTACCGTGAAAGGCGTCAAGCTCCTCCGAATGGGCTTGTCCTGACGTGGTCGTAATCGCCCAGTGCTCACCGATGGCCAATCGAGTATCTGGTATCATGTTCCCGAGTGGGGAGAAACTCGACTCGGTGTCTGGCAGTTCATAGTCAACGGCTTCACGGGGGACAGTGCGGAGCTTTCCGTTCTGCATCGCGCTCACATAGAGCTTGCCGGATTGCAGCTCGCCAGAGAAAGCCAGCGTGGCGTCTGCGATGTCATTGGCCGACTTGGTTTCGGTCAGGCCGCTCTTCGCGTTGATGACCTTGGTATAAAGTCGGCCGTCACTGCCCTTCATGGCGTTTCGGGCCAAGCGTACGTCGATCCCGGCCGAGAGACTTTCGGGCGTGCGGAGATAGTCGATCAGTCCCAGCTGCGATGGATTTACGGACCTTGATGACATGGGAATGGCCGAAGCATCCTGAATACCGCCTTCGCCTCTTCGTGTGACGCGAGACTGGTGGTCAAGGATTTCGGCTGTGTTGATTTCTTCCAACGCCTGTCCGAGACCTGACATGGTGAGCGTACTTTGCAGTGCATTGGTGAGTACTCCCGCTGGGATATGATCAATGCCGCGGCGTCCGGTGGATTTCCACAGCAGGTTGCGGGCAATGTTCTTCGCCTTCGTGATTCTCTCTGCAAACAAGTCTTCCGGCCCCATCAGACTCTGATAGGCCATGGAGTCACGGTCGTCTGGTTCCTGCTCGCCTCGCGATACGGCCAGCAGCTTGCGGGTTGTGGCCAGGATGGAATCCGGACCTACACGGGTAAACGGCTGACCGAGAGTGCGTTTCGTGACGTCTGGATCCAGCTCCATCTGCAGGAACGCTTCTGCAACTGACTTCGCCTGGGCTTCAGGGTCTGTGTCGGTTCCTGTGGACCTGACTCGCTCGTACAGCTTCTTGAGTGCCTGCGGGTCGGACTTCTGCTGATTCACAGCCGCCAGGTCGCCCCAGCTTTCGCGGAGCTGCTTGTCTGTGACACCCATGGTCTTCAGCAGCGGAACCAGCGGGATACGCGCTTGGCCGATCTTGATGCGGAAGATCCCGGTGGCTGGGTCAAGGAACAGCTTGTGGGCTCGGCCGGACTTCACATTGACGTGAGCCTCGATCTCACCGTTCTCCTGTTGCCGGGTGTAGATGCCCGGTCGGAGTCGCATCTGGTTTGCCAGGCTGTATTCCGAGCCATTGACAATGAAGGTCCCGCGCTCCGTCATGTGCGGTACGCGGGCCAGCAGGGCTCGCTTCCTGGAGACCTCCGCACCGGTTGGGTCGGTCAGGACCCAGTCGCCGCGTAGAGATCTGCCAAGCGTAGCCCCAGACAGGATGGCCTTCTTCTGCTCGGCTTTTGTGAAGTTGTCGCGCCCGTCGTAGTCTACGTTTTGCAGGCCCAGTGTGTACTGGTTGTTTGTGGCGGGTGCAAACGCACGGGCCGCGTTCAGGACGCTGTCATAGATTGCTTTTCTGGTACCGATGGAGTTGCCAAAACTGCGATGGGAGCCGCTGGGGGGTGTTGGGGGCGGACGACGGGGCGGGGCAGACGCGAC
>JBPOIW010000090.1:0-5755 GCA_052034165.1 Planctomycetota bacterium
TCATGACCGCGGTGTAGCCGTTGCGGTAAGCCATCTGCACAGCCTGAATCGTTTCAGTGAGTGTGCCGATCTGGTTGACCTTGACGAGAATGCTGTTTGCGATGCCTTTGTCGATCCCCTGTGTCAGACGAGACACGTTGGTCACGAACAAATCATCGCCCACAAGCTGCAGCCGATCACCCAACTTATCGGTCAGTTTCTTCCATCCGTCCCAGTCATCTTCAGAACATCCGTCTTCAATTGAGCAGACGGGATATTTGTCAGCCCATGATTCGAGCAGCCCGACCATGCCGTCAGCATCAATCGTCTTGCCGTCGATTTTGTACAAGCCAGTCTTGGAATCGAAGAATTCTGTCGCGGCACAGTCCAGAGCAATCTGGATTTGTTCGCCCGGTGTGTATCCGGCGTTCTCGATTGCAGTCATGATGACCTGCAGAGCTTCTTCGTTGGTCTTCAGGTCCGGAGCGAAACCGCCTTCGTCACCGACGGCCGTGCTGAGACCTTTGCTGGCGAGTACCTTCTTCAGGTTGTGGAAAATCTCGGTGCCTGCTCGCAACGCTTCGCTG
This sequence comes from Planctomycetota bacterium, assembly GCA_052034165.1. Taxonomy (GTDB): domain Bacteria; phylum Planctomycetota; class Planctomycetia; order Planctomycetales; family Planctomycetaceae; genus SXXK01. The sequence goes on from JBPOIW010000090.1 coordinate 567, forward strand.
AATGAGTCGAAGCCGAGAGGCATGACCATGAATTCCTGGATGTCGATGCCGTTGTTGGCATGAGCACCCCCGTTAATGATGTTCATCATCGGGGCTGGCAGGCAGTTGGCTCCAACGCCGCCGAGATAACGGAAGAGTGGCAGGCCGGACAAAGAAGCGGCTGCATGAGCAGATGCCAGGGAGCAAGCAAGAATTGCGTTTGCACCGAGACGTGACTTGTTTGGAGTGCCGTCGGCGTCAATCATGGCCTGGTCGATACCAGCCTGATCAGTGCAGTCCATGTCGATCAGGATATCAGCGATCTCATCGTTGACGTTTTCAACGGCCTGCAGAACACCCTTGCCGAGGAATCGAGACTTGTTTTCTACGTCACGCAGCTCACAAGCTTCGTGAGCACCAGTGCTGGCGCCGCTTGGTACTGCTGCTCGGCCGATAGTGCCGTCTTCCAGCAGGATATCAACTTCAACCGTCGGATTGCCTCGGCTGTCCAGAATTTCACGGGCATGAACGGCGGTAATCACAGGACTCATAAAACATAATCTCCGTCAACTGGTTTTGAACTTGTTACCTGGCTTCTGTAATGTCTTTATTCTTCCGTCGGATCGCGGTCCTTGCCGGATCTCAACGTCAATTCAGCATGCCCGACGCGCGGAAGTGTAGCAGGATCGGTGGTTTTTGTGGCAGTGATTTGAGGCAGATCTGAGCCCACAATTCCCGGAAGTTCTCAGCGTTGATACGACTTCGGGGCTGGAAATGGCCTTGGCGAAAGCGTTTTGGTGGCTCTGGTGGCTCATAAAGAGTCCCGTCGTCGGAGCGACGGGATTCTCTTTTTGCGCCACCAAAGTATCAAAGAAAGCGTTTCCCATCGACCAACGCAAACACCAGGTTCTCAGCAGGCTGTGATTGGGCTATCGTTCACACGAAATTCACAAAGCACCTGTCCCAAACTCAACCAGGCGACGCTACCGGGTTTATCCCAGCGACGTGGACTTAACCTTGACTTGCCACAATGTGGCTTGTCCCGAGGTGTCAAAAGATTGGGTATTGCGACGAGATTCACTCGGGCAACTATCGTTCTGATTTCGTCTCGTAGAGGCGGCAGCAAGTAGCCCCAGGCTTTAGCCTGGGGAAGACGTTTGAAAAAGAACATTAAGCCGTGGAGCGGCGAGAGCAATATGTTGATTTCGTTAGAAAAACATCGCTGTCGCCGTTTCACGGCTGATGGATCGTGCTTTCGCCTCCCACCCCAAGCTGAAGCCTGGGGCTAAATGCTGCCGCAGCTACGCTGCGAAACACAACCCGAAACAACGGACCAAAACTTGCGTAGTCCCAAGCGATGTTAACCTCCAGCGACTTTTCAACAACCTCAATCCGCATTGCCTGGATTGGTTTTCATCAGGAAGGCATACCCGCGCTTCAGGGTTTGCGCGACGCAGGAGTTCCTTTGGTCGCAGTGATTACCCTGGATGAACCCGCGGCGGCGAAACGTTGTGCGACGGCGGAGTACTCGGACGTGCTCGATGGCTGGAACGTGCCGCTGCATCGCGTTCGCAACATTAACGATGAACAGACCATTCAGCTTCTGAAAGAGATGCATCTCGACCTGCTGCTGGTCATCGGCTGGAGTCAGATACTCAGCTCCGCCGCACTGGCTACGGCGCGGGTTGGAGCCATTGGCGCTCATGCGTCGCTATTGCCTCACAATCGCGGCAGTGCGCCGATTAACTGGGCGATTATTCGCGGCGAACAGACAACCGGGAATACTCTGATCTGGCTGGCCGACAATGTCGACGAAGGGCACCTGATCAATCAGACTGAGTTCCCAATCACTCCTTACGACACCTGCGAAACGTTGTATCGGAAGGTGGCCGAGTCGAATCATGTGATGATTCAACGAGTTCTCCCGAAGCTGCTGGCGGGCGAACGTCCCGGGCGTCCACAGCCGCAAACCGATGAGCCATTGTTGCCTCGCCGGCGTCCGGCTGACGGACTGCTGGACTGGCATCAATCGGCCGTTAACGTCTATAACTTCATCCGCGCGTTGACGCGACCTTATCCTGGTGCGTTTAGTTTTCTGGATGGGCGACGCTGGACCATTCAGTCGGCGGTATTGCTTCCGGCTGTGTCGGACGATTGCCACGTTCCGGGCACCGTGCTGGGAGCGGTGGTCAGCCCGGTTGCCGACGCTTGCGGGCAGCTCGTGGCGTGCGGTTCGGGATGTGTGGTTGTTCTGGAAATTGAAGCCGATGATGGCACCATTTTGAAAGGCACTGACTTGAGCGATTGCGACTGGACAGGAAAGGTCTGGGCTCATGAGTAACACTCCTGTCCTGGTCATCGCGGCTCATCCGGACGACGAAGTTCTGGGCTGCGGCGGAGCGATTGCGTTGCATCGAGATGCCGGAGATCCTGTCACGGTTGTGGTCGCCACCAAAGGTCGCACCGCCGAAGACAGCTCCAACGGTCAGCCTCAGTTTTCCTACACCAGCGCGGCGATGAAAGTGCTGGATGTGGCGGACTATCGATTTCTGGGGTTCCCGGATCAGAAGATGGACACGTTTGGCCTGACCGACATTATTACTCCGTTAGAAGCCATCGTTCGGGAGGTTCGTCCGCGAGTTGTCTACTGTCAATATGGTGGCGATATCAATCACGACCACAATGTGCTCTTCCGCGCGGCACTGGTGGCCTTGAGACCTCAGGAGCCGTATCTGCAAACGGTGCTGACCTTCGAGACCGCCAGCAGCACGGAGTGGGCGTATCCTCGGACGTTTATTCCGGACACATGGCTGGATATCAGCAAAGGGCTCGAACGCAAGATCGCGGCGATGGCGTGTTATGAGCCCGAGCTGCGACCGTTTCCGCATCCTCGATCGTGTGAAGCTCTGCGTCATCGAGCGGCGGCGTTTGGCAGCATGTGCTGCATGGAAGCCGCGGAGATTTTCATGACCGTTCGACGGACATTGCGAAATGGTCAAACGCCTCTTTGATATCGTCTTCGCTTCGCTGGCACTTGTACTGCTCACGCCGCTGTTCCTGCTGGCGGCCATTTCAATCCGTCTTACGAGTCCCGGGCCGGTGCTGTATCGGGCTCGAAGAACAGGGCGTGGCGGCATTGAATTTGTGATGTACAAGTTTCGCACAATGCATGTGATTCAACATTCGCACAGCGTGATTACGGGAACTCACGACGCGAGAATTTTTCCCATCGGGCGAATTCTGCGAGCAACAAAGATCGACGAGCTTCCTCAACTAATCAATGTTCTGCTAGGTCAGATGTCCATCGTGGGTCCTCGTCCTGAAGATCCGGCCGTCGTCGCAAAGCACTACGGACCACTGGGCCATGAAACGTTGCTGGTTCGCCCGGGGCTGGCCAGTTACGGAAGTCTTTACAACTATACTCACGGACATTTGCTCCTTGATGACGCAGCGCCGGAGATGTCGTACGCCAATCAGCTGCTTCCGATCAAACTGGCGTTGGAAGTTGTTTACGTCCGCAACAGATCGATGATGGCAGACGTCCGCATCATCGTCCGGACGATCCTGACAATCCTCAGCATTACTCTTGGCAAACGCAGCTTTGCCGAACCGATTGAAATCAAGGAAGCTCGCCAGTTATTGAATCCCGTTTCCAACCCTGGAATCGGTTCTACCATGGCCAGTCAAATCCCAGATCCAGAGCAGGAGAAGAATGCGTCAGGCCCCCGATACTGATCCGATCCACGCCTGTTTCCGCCACGCTTCGGACGGTCTGCAGAGTGATTCCTCCGGAGGCTTCCAGCAATGCGGTGGAACAGTATCGACCCCGCAGTTCGACGGCCTGTCGAAGTTGCTCGGGCGACATGTTGTCGAGCAGTACGATTTCTGGCTTTTCTCGCAGCGCATCCACAAGCTGCTCGAGCGTATCGACTTCGATCTCAATCGATGTATTCCGCCCTGATGCAATCATGTATCGTCGCGCGTCGGCGACGGCCGAGGCACATGCGGAGTCTCCGCGAGCAGCCAGATGGTTGTCCTTGATCAGAACGCCATCGTACAGTCCCATACGGTGATTGGTGCCGCCACCACATCTGACCGCGTATTTTTGCAAGGCTCTGTAACCGGGTAAAGTTTTTCGAGTGTCAAGGATGCAGGCCTTTGTGTTGGCGATCGCTTCGACAAACTGGGCCGTTCTGGAGGCGATCCCGCTGAGATGTGTCATGAAGTTCAGAACTGTTCGCTCCCCGGTTAGAAGCGTACGAACTGATCCCGTCAATGACGCCAGTACTGTGCCACGATTAATCCGGTCTCCATCATGGACAAGGATTTTCGCACTGACATCCTCGGAGAGTTCCCGGAAGACAATCGGGATCAGAGGTAATCCGCTGACGATGCCCGATTCGCGAGAGACGATTTGGACGGTGGCCTGAAGGTCCGGAGGAATTGTGGCGAGACAGGTTACGTCGCCGACGTCACGGAGATCTTCGTTGAGGGACATGCGAACCAAAGTGAGGGCGGCATTTGTTGAATCCTGATCAAAGTGCGGACGCATGCAAAGTTTCCGTATTTACTTGTGAGGCGGTATTCACTGCCCGGCAAACTGCACATCCGTAGACGCATTCAAAAAACGCTGAGGTTGTGCACGTCAAAGTTTCGTAACAGTGGCAGATAAAGATGTTCGCCAATTGCGTATAGGGGAATGTTCCCATAAGATCAATGAGCAGTCGGTCGCTCTCCCGAGGTTCCTTAGGTTGGATTCACACCATGGTGAATGAAGTCAGAGATCTTACGATGGGCACTCGCAGCTCAATCGGCCGCGGTGCACCAATGGGTTATGCGTTGTGGGAGTATACCGCAACCGGCTGGAATCTGCGAAAGAATGCCGCACGGCCAGGTGCAATCCCCACAACAGCTCCAAAAGCCGCGGGACAATTCATCGGTCAGATTCGCGCGATCCCATGTGTGGAAGCTCAATAAATTCTCTGACGGACTCGCCCGTGGGCGCCTCACCTGTGGATGCCTAATGAGTTCAGGGCTCCCTGCCCATCGCCCTGAGGCCAAAGTTTTGAAGTTGCGCTATTCAACAATCAGGGAGATCAATAGGGCGAAAATACTGGGGATTATCATAACCCGACGCGTCAGCGAGGGATTTACGGAAACACTGGTAAAACGCTACAGCTCAATCCCTCACTGACGTTTCGGGTTGTGAT
>JBPOIW010000137.1:0-10416 GCA_052034165.1 Planctomycetota bacterium
CGTTGACCTCTGAAGAGAGGTCAGAGCGTCCTTGCTCAGACATGTCGCGGCTCCTTGCGAGGGTGGTTGGTGGTTCAACCTAACTCTAATAGGAGCCGCGATTTATGAAAATATTGAACGGTATTGGCGGTAAACAGGAACCCGCCGGTTAAGAGTAAATCAACAGACTGTTAGCCCCCGGTTATTTTTTCTATGTACCAATAGGGAAACCGGACGCTAACGCGTACCGGCTGATGAAAACAAGCGACACTATCGTCCCCCGAGACTCATACCAAAGCGTCGTCGCAGTAGTGTTTCACCCAGAAGACTCACTGCCGCAAAAGCCAGGGTTCCCAACGCCGTGGAGGTCAATACGGTGGCGTAGAGTTCAGCCATATCCAACGACGCCGATTTTCGCTGAATCATCGATCCAAGTCCCGGCTGTCCGGAGCCGACAAAGAACTCCCCGACTATCGCGCCGACGATCGCCGAGCCGCTGGCGATGCGGATGCCGGAGAAAAGAAACGGCAAAGAGCAGGGCACTCGCAGCTTCAGCAAAGTCTGCAAACGCGTAGCACCGTTCAGGCGAAAGAGATCCAACAGGTTCGGGTCAATCTGGAGCAAACCGGTCGTCGTATTCGTGATGATCGGAAAGAGACTGATCACCGACGATACCAAGGCAATGCTAAAGAATCCTCGCCCGAACGAGACAATCACAATTGGAGCAATCGCAATGATCGGGATCGTTTGCAGCAGCACCGCATACGGATACAGAGCACGTCGAATCATCGTGGACTGAGAAAACACAAACGCAGACAGAGTTCCGACGATCACACTGATCGACAACCCCGTAAATGCCGCCAGCGCTGTTCGGAAGGTCGCTTCAAGCAAATCGATACGAAGTTTCCACGCAGCAGTCGCCACAGCCCCGGGACCGGGGAAAAGGACCGGGTGGATATTTCCCAGCCAGACTGTCAATTGCCAGACGATGACAAGCAAAACGAAAACAAGAATTTCACGCATGTTCGAGCTCCTTGCCGCTGACAGGAGTTCTGAACAGAGCCGCAGTGACCAGTCGCAAGTCATCGAAAAACGCTGAGGATTGGCGAAACTCAGCGGTACGTGACCTTGGCCCGGAGACCGGAATGGTGTCGACAACACAAGAAGGTGAACCACCCAGAACGATGACGCGATCGCTCATAAAAACCGCCTCATGCAGATTATGAGTGACCAAAATCGTGGTCAGACTTTTTTGCTCGTACAACCGTCGAACATCTTCCTGAAGTCGCAATCGCAGCAGGTCATCAACGGCGGCAAAGGGTTCATCAAGAAGCAGAATATCCGGGCCAGTGGCAAGAGCACGGGCCAGAGATAATCGCATTTGCATGCCACCAGAGAGCTGTGACGGTCGTTTGTCAGCATCAGCCGCGGTCAGGCCCACTTGTAGCAGCAGATCTTCGCATTCAGTTCGCGACAATTGTCTTGAGCCGGCGTTTGGCCCGAGTTCAAGTGGTAACCTAAGGTTCTCAGCGGCTGTCCTCCACGGAAGAAGTGTGGGGTGCTGAAAAACAAAACCGATTCGACGGGAGGACTCCTCAGAAGTGGAGTGTCGAATCAATTCTCCATTGGTTGGCACCAGTAAACCGGCCAACATCTTCAGCAGAGTGGACTTGCCACAACCCGACGGCCCGACGATGGAAAGAAATTCTCCCTGAACAACATCCAAACAGAGGTTCTGGAGAATCGCTCGTTCCGCACCTTTAAACCGTAATTCAAGATCGCGCAGGGCAAAAGCGGGAGACGGTTTTTCGGAAGTTGAGGAAGGAGACGGCATGAAGACCCGAGCGGAATAGCGGGAGCAAAAAAGCAGCGGCTCGATCATCGTAGTCCAGATGCCACAGACTTTCACCCGGAAAAAGCTGCAAGATCGTGAGCTTACTCGAGCCAACGGTCTGTCGTATACCGCCGTTTACCGCCAAGCCATAGGCGAAGGCTCAAGCGACTAAAACGAGAGTCGGCCAACCAGATACTGGCTCAAGTACTTCGCCAGCACTAAGATCCCCCAACAAATAGCCCACCAGAAACGCTCAGAATATCGAGTTCCGCCGCTTGAACGAACAAGTCTTCCTCAATCTGATCAGTGGAAAGACGCACGGCATTCTCGCAGGAATAGGTCGGCTTGGACTCACGATTCTGGAGCCCGTTTATCGCGGGGCCATCGGACTGCGAAACGCCGGATTCGATTGGGGAATTCGCAAACCCCAACGCGTGAACGCCCCCGTGATCAGTGTTGGAAATCTCACCACTGGAGGAACCGGAAAGACACCAGTCGTGGCTCTGGTTGTGCAAATCCTGCAACAGCAAGATCGCATCCCGGGAATCATCAGCCGAGGTTATCGCTCCGTGGACGGGCAGGCCAATGACGAAAAGCGAGTTCTGGAACGGCTCTGTCCAGGAGTCCCCCACGAACAAAACTCATCACGATACCAGGCGGCTCGCAAACTGATCAGCACCACGGACATCGACACCATCGTGATGGATGATGGCTATCAGCATCGCCAGCTTCATCGAGAGTTGAACATCGTGCTCATCGATGCCACAAATCCGTTTGGATACGACCATCTGCTGCCACGAGGATTGTTGCGAGAACCGCTGACTGCTTTGAAACGTGCGGACATGGTCTTGATAACTCGATCGGATATGGTCGCCGAATCAGTGCTTGCAGCGATTGAAGAGCGAGTTAGAAAGATTGTACCGAAACTGGCCGATCGAATTGGTCGAGTCGAGTTTCGTCCTTCGGGCCTGATTGATGGCCGCGGTCATCGATACACCGTCGAAGAGTTCAGCGATCAGCCCGTGATGCTGGTCAGCGGCATCGGGAATCCCGAAGCATTTGCCGAAACCTGTCGAAGAATCGGACTACATGTTGAGGCGACTCAGTGGTTTCCTGACCACCATCATTATACGAACGCGGACCTGACAGAAATCGTCGAGCGAGCGGCATCCAGGGGCATCAATCGCGTCGTCACCACGCTCAAAGATCTGGTCAAAATCCCGGCCGAAAGCTCGTTTCTCGCTTTGGAAATCGCAGCCGTCTTCCCGGATCCCAACCATCGGAAGCTGCTGGAAAGCCTGCTGTTTGAGTAACGCGGACCAAGGCGAGCTATTCTCCTGTCAAAGTCAGGTCACGACGAAACGAACGGCGACGCTCCAGGCACTTGCTTCTCCATAGGGACTGAAAGCCCGTAGCCACACACGATAAGCTCCGACAGGAAATGTTCGAGTGATGTCTTTAGCAGTTCCCTGGATCGTGCTCACACGCAGGAAATCCGTCTGCAACGCGGATTCGCTGACAACTCGCAGTTCATAACGATCAGCGAACTGCACGGGATCCCAACGAAATGTGACACGTCCTGCAGAGGCAATAAGGGGAGTCAGCATTTGCGGCTGGCCACCGATCGCTAAGTTGCGAACAGTGCTCCAGGCGGTGTGAACGTCATACTCAGCGGAAGCACGGACCTGCCAGGTGTAGTTTCCTACGGGCAGGCTTGCCGGAGTTGTCCAGACGGTCCACCTCACTTCAGAAGCCTGATAAATTGTTTGGCCGGTTTTCTGATCGCGAAGCACAACGTCATAACTGCGAGCCCCAAGCACCGGCGACCATCGCAGGGCAGGAGTCCTGTAGAAAGTCGACAGCGGCGTCAGGCTCGTTGACGGAACTGGGACCACTGTAAACGACATGACAGGTGACCACGTGGTCTTTTCATTGAGCGCATCAATCGCACGAACGCGGGCTTCATACATCCCCATCGGCAAAGGCTTTGGAAACGTCAGGTTGGTTGAAGTGTTGCCGGAGGAAGAGGTAACAAAGTATTTCAGCCGAAGAATATCCTCAATCTGGATTTCATATCTCACGGCTGTCGCAATTTTGCTCCAGGAAAGTACAGGCTGGGGAGTCACCTGAACCTCGGACAACGAGTTCAGTACGATCGGACCGTCGACTCGAATGAGATGACCTGTGCTGAAAGCGGTCGAACCACCGGTGCTAAGGTTCGCTCGCACCATCACGCGATAGAGCCCCAGTTCACGAAATCCGCCGACTGAAAAGGAAGTCTGTGTCACCGTTGATCGGACCACGTTGGGCTTTGTGCCGGACAGGAAATCAACACGGACATCGTAACTTGTGGCATTTGCAACGGGCGTCCAGGAAAGCGTTACAGGACTATTCAGAACGCTTTTCGCCGGAGCAGTGATGTTGGGTGAAGCGGGTACCAGCAAGCCCGGAAGAACATCCAGAATATGGATTTCATTCTGTCCGGAGAGCAGACCAGTCGCAGAGGCCCTCAAGGAAACTCGCTGATCACCATCAGCCGTCTGATCCTGAATGGCTTTGACCTCAAAATTGACAAACGCAGCTCCGGCAGGAATCGTAACTGTTGAAGGGAAAAGAAGTTCCGTCTTATCAGCCGACAGCGAAACCGTAAGCGCCGAGGTCAGATTTCCTGTCCGACGGACATTGGCAAAAAGCCGAGTCCCTTCAGCCGCCTTTCGAACAGACAGCCCTGGAATCAAGGCGCCAATCCCCACCGGCGCCACCACTCCTTCCAGCCAGATTCGGTAATGCGACTCATCAGAATCATTGGTCGCTAAACGCAACTCGCCAGCAAAATACCCTTGCGCCGCAGTCTTGAGGCGAACGGTCAAAGTCGTTGACTGTCCGGGCTGGAGGACAGTCGTGGGATAACTCACTATTTCAAAGCCGGCTGGTACTGTGACAGAACTCAATGAAAGCAACGCAGAGCCGAAGTTGCGAATATCAAACGTCCGAACTTCTCCGACAGAACTCGGAAGAGTTTCACCGAAGTCGATGGGGGTAAATCGCCCGCTCGGAATGAGTTCGCTGCTGAGTTCGACTCGGAGCTCCGGAACACCCGTGTTCGAAACCGTAAAGTTCTGTCGAGCCAGCTCGACACCGTTCTGCAGCCATGTCGCGGTCCAGGTTCCCAGGACGTCGGTCGTGGGAAGAGTGACCGTGTAAGCCCATTGAGAAACCTGAAAGAAAGTACTTCCCGGGTTACTCGTTTGATCCAGAAACAGACTGCCGTTGGGCCGCTGGAGGCGAACAGTACGAGTATCACCCGGCATCATCGCGCCGGCGATCACCCAGAACGACAGGCGATTTCCCGGCTTAAACGTGCGAATGTCCTGAGGCTGCTCGGCCCACTCAGAAGCGGTCGGGACATTACTGGAGAAGCCCGATTTAATCACGTGACGATAATCGGCCGGATACTGAGGCGGCGTCATCCAGAACGTCGCAGGATCCAGCATCGTTTCAACCGGATGGTTCTTGTACGTCAGCTCAAAATGCACATGAGGTCCGGTGGAGAAACCAGAACTGCCAGTCCAGCCCAGAAAATCACCTGCACCAATCGAATCGCCGACTTTCACCGACACAGAATCTCTTCGCAGATGCCAGTATTTAGCTCGCCAGCCGTTTCCAAGATTAATGATCACATAGTTGGCGGGTGGTTCTGGATAGGCAAACCCCTTGTTGCGGTCAAAGGCGCCGTCGTTGATCGCTTCAACGATCCCGTCAGCCGCAGCAAGAACCGGCATCCCTTCATCAGCCTCTGAAAAGTCGGCCAGCCCGATATCGATCGCATCGTGTCCAAATGTCGGAGTGTCATAAGTGAACTTGCCGCCACGGTAATCTCGCAGGAAACCGGGTCGAGGATCCAGATCGGCGAAGTTCATCACTCGCCAGTCGACACCGGCCGTTCCCTCAACCACAGGACTTAGTTTCTGAGGCAGGTTTGTCGCTCGCGCCGGAGAGAAAGTGAACGTCCGGGAGTTGTCGCTTTCGTTGGTTTCGATGATTTGATTAAACGGATCGAGAATGACCTGAACGGAATGGCTGCCGGCTTCGGCGTAGCCATGGAACATATCGGCGAACCAATTTTCGGTGGCTGCAGCGCTTCCGGCTCCAAGTGTCAGGTCGGTTTTGTCGACCGCAATCCCATCAACGATAAAACGAATCGCGTAGGACGAGGAAGCAGAAATCCCGTTGGTGGAATACAGACTTCGGATTTCCACCTGTTCACCCAGCAACGGGGTGTTGATACGGCTGTTGTTTCCATCCACGAGGAAGGCGTCTGAGATGGCCAGATTGCTAAGCAGCGATCGGTCTTCAAGCGTTTCCGTAGCGGCAGAGGCCCCATCTGCTGAAGCAATCCAGCAAGGTTGAGTTCTGGCCAGAAATCGTCGTCGTCTGGGCTTCATGGTCGATTGTTGGCTTTCTGAACACTCAGATGACACGCGGATCGGGCCAAGCTTGATCATGCAAGGAACGGGCTCCCCGGGTCAAGACGAGCATTCTTCGGAAGAGCAACAAAAGACCCTAAAAACAGTGGCAAACAGGCCGCAAACCCGGAGGATTCGGACATTCGTCGCATACGATACGCTGTCCATAGATCTGAAAACACTACCCTGAAAGTTTCTGCGTGCCGTTCTTGATTCGTGAACTTAAACTGGAAGCTGATTCGCCGTTTATTGACGCGCGAGCCGATCGTTGTGTGCAGGAACTGGCCGGGGGATCTCGTTCTCACGTGACCGGGCTTTTCGATCACGACTGCGTCATGCTCAACGGGGTTCTGGAGATCGACCCTGGTCGAAAGTTGGCGGCCGGTGACCAGGTGCGAGTCCGCTTCGAAGAGAATCGACGCTATTCACCAAAGCGTCGACCTCAGGTGACACGACATCGAGGTTTCACAATTGTCTATGAAGATCGTGAAATCATCATCGTCGACAAATCGGCCGATCTGCTGACCGTTCCCACCGATGGACGCGAACCGCATACGCTGATCTATCGAGTTAACGAACACATTCGTCACGAAGGCCGAGGTCGCGGCGCGTTCCTCGTGCATCGCCTGGATCGAGGCGTTTCGGGTCTGCTGGTGTTCGGCAAGACGAAAGAAATGGCGGATGCGGTGCAGTCCCAGTTTTCCCAGCGAAAACCGGAACGCCAGTATGACGCAGTAGTGACCGGTCATGTCGTAAAACAGCAGGGCGAGTTTCGAACGTATCTCGCCACCTCAAAGAATTTGAATCGGTTTTCAACCGAGGATGAAGAAGACGGTGAGCTGGCCGTTACTCATTATCAGGTCGTCCGCAACTATCCGCGGACCGCTCAATCGCCGGCGGTCACTCACGTGACGGTTCAACTGGAAACCGGACGAAGAAATCAGATCCGCGTGCATTTTGCCGAGGAAGGCCACCCGGTTTTGGGAGATTCGCGTTACCGGTCACACCTGTGGAAAGAGATCCCGTGGCCCCATAAAAGACTGGCTTTGCATGCGTCGACGCTGGCTTTTGTGCATCCGACCTCCTGCGAAATGTTGCGATTCAATTCGCCACTTCCGAAAGAAATCACCGGCTTCCTGCGTTACATTCAGCAGCCTCCCGAGAAACGCGAAGGTGTCAATCGGAAGTAGAACGATAGTTCAGGAGTAGGTCCTTTCTGCCGGAAAGGAGTTTCGCCGCAAGGCGAACCCCGTGTGCACCTCGCGCACGATGTCGGCCGAGATCGTTTAATGACTTGCACAGATGTCGCGGCTTGCCGCGAAGTCCTGCCCGGCAGGCAAGACTTACCGAGATCTACGGCAGTCATTATGGCTCTCTCGGAGTCGTGGTTTGAAGATACTCCGTCGGTCTCGCAAAGGTGCCTCATGGGCTTACGATCTGTACGTGGTTTTCTTGCTGCAGCCTTGATGATTTTCGGCGTTGGCCCCGGCGTCATTCAGGCCTCAGCCGCCGACACGGTTGCGGATTGCCAGGCCATGATGGCCACCGGAAAATATGCCGAATGCCTCGCCGCGACGACCAAGGCGATCGAAGAAAAAAGCTACGGCGAGGAATGGCCAATCCTCAGAGCTCAAAGCGAACTGGCTCTCGGCAAGTATCCTGAAGCCCTCGCAACGGTCATGGCCGGTATCGAACGATACGCCTGGAGCGCTCGCCTGCGGCATCTGGAGTACGAATGTGCGCTGGCCAATGGAAAGAAGGAACAAGCGGCCGCCGCCTTGATGGAAGTCGAAAAGCAGGTCGCAACAGCTTCGTGGAGATACACCGACGCCGACGATCTGGCTGCGATCGGATGGGTGGCGATCGCACTCGGAGCCGACGCCAAAGCCGTTCAGGAAGGCTTCTTCGAACGCGCGCGAAAGAACTACTCCAATCGCCCGGACGGGTTTCTGGCGGCCGGTCGGCTGGCACTCGACAAAGGCGATTTTGCCTTCGCCGCGGAACTACTGACTCCCGCCGCAAAGGAGTTCGAAACGAATGCCGAGATTCAGTTTCTGCTTTCTGAAGCAATCAGTTCTGCAGACCGAGAGCAATCGGTTCAGTTGCTCCAGAAAACGCTCGAGCTGAATCCTCATCATGTCGGAGCCATGCAACGCGCGGCGGAGCGGCAGATCGATTCGGAAGACTATTCAGGAGCCGAAGAAACGATTCGTCAGATGCTGTCGGTGAATCCTCACCTGCCCGAAGCCCACGCTTTGCAAACCGTAATTCATCAGCTACGAAACAACGGCGACGCGGCCGCACAAAGTCGGGCCGAGGCATTAAAGTTCTCCGCGATCAATCCAAAGGTCGACCATTTGATCGGTCGCAAGTTGTCGCAAAAGTACCGATTCACCGAAGGCGCGGCCGCGCAGCGGCGTGCTCTGGAGCTGGATCCGGAATTCAATGCGGCTCGAGTTCAGTTAGCTCAGGATCTGCTTCGACTGGGGCAGGAAGCCGAAGGCTGGCAACTGGCCGAGCAGGCTCATGACAAGGATGGGTACGACACAACGCTTTTCAATCTGCTGCAATTGAAGGACAGCTTGGGCCGCTTCACGACACTCACCAGCCCGCATTTTCAGGTGCGGATGGAGAAGCAGGAAGCCGCGGTGTACGGGCATAGAGTTCTGTCTTTGCTGGAAGAATCATGGACAGAATTAGCGCCACGCTATGAGTTCGAACCAGAGCTGCCGGTGATGGTGGAGATCTATCCGCGAGCCGATGACTTCGCAGTTCGTACGTTCGGAATTCCGGATGTCTCCGGTTTCCTGGGCGTTTGCTTCGGCAAGGTCGTAACGGCCAACAGTCCGGCTTCACGACGTGATCATCCCACGAGCTGGGAATCGGTTTTGTGGCATGAGTTCTGTCACGTGATTACTCTGCAGAAGACCGGCAACAAAATCCCGCGATGGCTGAGCGAAGGCATTTCGGTCTTTGAAGAGCGTCGAGCAGACATCCGCTGGGGCCAGCATATGAATCACGATTTTCGCGATCGTATTCTGGGCGACAGGATTACTCCTATCAGCCAGCTTAGCAGTGCGTTCCTGACCGCAAAAAGTGGCGAAGACATGAACTTCGCTTATTACGAATCGTCGATGGTTGTCGAGCACATCGTTCAGACCCACGGCCTGCCAGCTTTGAATGCGGTACTGAGTGATCTCAGCACGGGAGTCCAAATCAACGACGCACTCGATCGTCACACGGGTGGACTCGAAGCTTTGGAAACTTCCTTCAAGAGCTTTTTGACGGAGCAGGCTAAAGGCTGGGCTGCGGGCGTCGACTTTTCAAAGGAGGCGTTTGCTGAGGCCAAACCAACGGATCTGGAAAGCGTGAAATCATTTTTGGAGACGCATCCGACGAGCTTTGCCGGATTGATGACACAGGCTTCATTGCTTCTGCAGGACAACAAGCTGGACGAAGCAGAAGTCGCCCTGAAGAAGTTGGTGGAACAGGTTCCCGGCGATGTCAGTACCAATGGTCCTCGCAGATTGTTGGCGGATGTTTATCGGAAACGAGGTGACCACGAGCAGGAGGCCGCGGTACTGGCTGAACATCTGGCTCGGACTGCCGACGATTTGGAGGCCGCCATGCGATTGCAGGATCTCTGTAACGAAGCAAAGCAATTGGAACGCGTGATAGAGCAGGGGCAGACGATCTTTGGGATTGATCCGTTCCAGATCGCAGCAATTCAGAAGACACTGGCTGCGGCCGAAACTCTGAAGCAGAACGAAGTCGCAGTGGCTCAATTGTCGAGTCTGCTGGAATTGCAGTCGGATGACGCACCGCGGCTGCATTATCGAATCGCCCGGATGCTGAAAGAGAGCGATACTGCCAAGTCTCGCCGCCACGTTCTCCTAGCCCTGGAGCAGGCCCCCAGATTCCGTGACGCGCACATGCTGCTGTTGGAGCTGAAACGGGCGGAGACGGTTGCAGATCCGGAGAAGTGATCCCGTCATTGAGACGAAGTGTTCATTTAGTCGTTTACCGCCAATACCGTTCAATATTTTCATAAATCGCGGCTCCTATTAGAGTTAGGTTGAACCACCAACCACCCTCGCAAGGAGCCGCGACATGTCTGAGCAAGGACGCTCTGACCTC
>JBPOIW010000104.1:0-21998 GCA_052034165.1 Planctomycetota bacterium
AGGTTCGATTCCTCGGTGGGGTAATGAAGCATAATCGGTCCTTGGAGTGTGAGGGACAGCACGCGACTCTGCGAAGGTCGTAGATCAGGTTCAACTCCTGACGAGGACGTTTTTCAATCATGGCGGCGGGGTTCGCGGTGGTGAATGCCTTACGTCCGAGTCATCGGCTCTCGAAGGCACCAATGTCTGGTGCCGAGCCTTTGACTCGAAGGTCATTAATGCCGAAGATGAGAATACCGGCATTAATGCAGGGGCTGCCATCGCCTAGTGAGAAATCACCTCCGCCAGCATTCACGAACAACGGATCTGCACTGATTCCGTGTGTCAGCCAACCGTATCGCTCCTGCACTTCTTTGAGTGTCATCGCTTTCTTCCGGTAAGCCTGCAGTACCAATGGCTCCGCAGGCTTTTGGACAAACAGATTGTCGTAGTCAAAGTCGATGGGTGATGGATTTGCCATCCAAAGGTCCAGCCCCAGCCTCTGGCCGACCCAGATATTGTTTCTTAGGGTCATTTTCCTCCACCTCGCGTTCTTCACCAGCATGGCCCTGCTGTTCGGATCCAGCGTAAAGGCGGTATTGTGATAGAAGTACAATGGTCCTGAACCTGTTTCGGCGCCAGTGCCTCCATTGGTCTTGAACGGGTACCCGGCGTTATCACTTCCCGGTCGTTGCGCCGCTGGCACCATTCCGCAGTTTCCAATGACGTTGTACATGATGAATGTAGGACCATCGAGTGCCTGTGCGACCGAGATGCCCGATAGCGAGCGGTTCATATAATTGTCGAAGATCCGGACATTTCGAGCATATCCGTCCGCTTCAACGAAATCATCAATACAGCCGTCGATGATGTTCTCATAAAAATCGATTTCGTTTGTACGGGCGTCATTGACTGTCCATGGCGTCAAATGGACGCCGTCAAAGATATTGCTGATCCGATTCCGCCTGAACACGAGACCCCGTCCATTGAATTTCGAATCGACATTAATCGCTCCACCCTCGAAGCGACCGCTGATGCCGCTGTCGCCTTTCATGTAATCGAAGGGCCATTCCAGGATAGCATCCATGAACAGACAATTCTGGACCGTCAGTCGGTCCGAATTCAGCTTGGCATAGATGTGAGAATCGTCGTAACGGAACGTGCAGTTCTGTATCAGGACATCAGAGGAATTGAGCACATAGATCGCACAGGACGATTCATCTCGACCGTAATGATTGAGTTCAAGGCCATCAATCTGCACATGATTGCAGGCGTCGAGGACAATACCGCGATCAAAACCGCTCACATGGATGACGTGGCCCTCCAGTGGTTCCGGACACGAGATATGTATTCGTTCTCCATCGCAATAAACAGCACCCTCTATGCCCAGCTCGCGAAAGGTGCCGACCTCAGGGATCCTTTGGTTTTGAAGATGTTTCAGCTCACGGACCGGAAAGAGACGGGTGGCTTTATTGTCACTTTTGCGGACGATTGTGACGGCACGATAATCGCCCTGACACGAGGTACTGAAAACACCTGCTCCGTCGGAATCCCAGGTGTTCCAGTCAGACAGTTTGGTGTCAGTCCCGTCGATGATGACCTTCTCACCAGGGAAAGCTCGAATGACGACAGGAGCCCCCTGCCGTCCGTCATGGGCCAGCCGTAAACCGCCCTCACGGTATTGACCTTCGCGAATAAACAATGTTTGCCCAGCAGTGACGGCTGAGAACCCCCTCACGACTGTTTTGAAAGGCAGCTCCATTGTCCCGGGGTGACTGTCATCTCCATCTGCGGCAACATAAAGGCTCTCTAAGGATTGATGGAGAACCGGATCCGCCCGTGTGAGTCCCTCTCCATACCAGACCGCGACCACTTCATCATTAAGTCCGAGAACTTCGACCTTGAACTGATATGTGCTGTTTGGCTGAAGCCAGAAAATACTTGTCGCATACCACGGGAATTCACCGACCTGAACGAGGTCGTGTTGAGGCCGCCATTGTCCATCGACATTCAGGTAACTCCGCATCGTACTGATTGTGGTGGCTGCGAGTTCTTCTGATAGCGATGCAATCAGGCCGACGGTGTTAAAGTTGCCGTAGACCTCAAGCTGAGGTGAAGCATGAAAGTCAGAAGGTATTTTGACAGACGGGGACACGGCCAAATGCTGCGCGGGCATGTGGCGAGTCAATTCATCTGTGCCGGGTACTGCCAACCTTGACGCAGGTGGCTGCAGTGCCGAAACACTGGTGGTCAGTGAAGTCGCGGCCAAAACGAATGCCATCAGACGCGGAGTGATTCCCATTGGTACCCATTCTTTCCAGCCGAAGCCTGACCCTGAGCGGATTGCCCTGCATCCACGTCTGTGTTCTGGCCAATTCAGATCGTAGTTGAATGAAATGCGGATTACATCATTCAGTGTTGAAGAACCAGTCTTCGAGAAATGGGATAGGAATATACCGACGACATGTGGGATTCAGTCGGTTTCGACATGATCTGCACGCATCGCTGCTATCACGTGGTTGTGTCGCGATGGGCGACTTCAAGTCGGCGGAAGGCTTCCGCCCGAAATCAAAGGAGCTTGTTTCAGGTTTGTAAGAGCGATAAAACTCATGATCACCAGAAAGCGAGCGCCGAGTTGATGAGAAATCTGATAGTCACTGAAAAAGCCGTTCGCACTTCCGTCATCCTCATGATGTTTTTTGCTGGCGTGTGGTCAAGCCCCGTCAGCCGCGCGGCTCAGTCGGCTGACGACGAGGTCTTCGCTGCTCGACAGGCTGATGCCAAAACCTTCCTGCAGGAACAAGTGACTCCCTTTGTGACGACCTATTGCCAGAAGTGTCACGGAAACAGTGTCTCGGAGGGCGGTCTCAACTTTGAACCAGCGCTCAAGAATGCTGGTGATCCGGCCTTCGTGAATCGGTGGAAACAAGCGTTCGCACATGTCAAAGCACACGACATGCCTCCCCATGACGCCGAAAAGCAACCCTCTGAAGAGGAGCGGCAGAGGTTCATGGAATGGCTTCCGAAGGTTAAATACCTCAGTCCGAAAGATCCCGGGCCGTTTGTCATCCGTCGATTGACTAAGGTGGAGTATGGCAACACGCTCCACGATCTCTTTGGAGTTGATTCCACAGTTGCCCGCGAATTGCCGGATGATGTCAGCGGTGAGGGGTATCTCAATTCGTTCTCACCCCTCCAGCTGGAACAGTATCTGGCCATTGCGAATGAAGTGTTGGAACTCATTTCCAAACCTGAAAACGTACCATCGACGGAAATGCGACGGCTACTGTTGAGCGAGCCGCCGGCACTTGAGACTGACGAGCGAACGGCGGCCAAAGAGATCGCCCGATCAATTGCCAGGATGGCCTATCGTCGGCCTCCGTCAGAATCGGAGCTCGATATCCTGCTGGCAGTGTTCGATCTCGGTCGAAAAAACCAACTCACATATCAGGCATCAGTGCGATTGATGCTCAAAGCGGTCCTTGTTTCGCCGCAGTTTCTCTTCATTACGCCCGCTGGGGAACAGGAGCCTGGTCAATGTATCGTTCCCCTGGATGACTATCAACTGGCATCGCGTTTGTCATATCTGCTCTGGGCGACAATGCCGGATGGTGAGTTGATGGCGTTGGCGGATGGTGGAAAACTGCATGAGCCGGAGATTCTAAGAGCTCAGGTGAAGCGGCTGCTTGAGGACCCTCGTTCCCGGGCGTTGTTTGATGGCTTTGGAACGCAGTGGCTGGGAGTGGGATCGCTGCAAACTAAAACCTTCGATACCGAAAAGTTTCCGCAGATGACCAGCGAAATGCGGTCAGCGATGTATGACGAAGCCCGTCTGTTTTTCGACAGCATTGTGCGTGAAAACCGAAACGTTGCCAGCTTTGTCGAGGGCGACTACACGTTTCTTAACGGAACTCTCGCACCTATTTACGGCCTGGAAGCAACGGTGACCGGATCCGAAATGCAAAGGGTCCATCTCACCAATACTAATCGGGGTGGGGTTTTGGGGATGCCCGGAATCCTGGCATCGACATCGCTTCCCAATCGAACCAGTCCCGTCAAACGCGGTGTTTGGGTGCTTGAACAAGTGTTGGGGGAGCGTGTGCCTCCGCCACCGGCGAATGTTCCTGAGCTGGAAAAGCAGGATAAGAGTCAGATTGCGAATCTGACCCTCCGTCAACGCACGGAACTGCATCGCACCGATGCCGCATGCGCCAATTGCCATAATCTGCTCGATCCCATCGGGTTCGGCCTTGAGAACTTTGATGCCATCGGTCGCTGGCGTGATCAGGACGACACCGGAGGAGCGATTGATGCTTCCGGGGAACTTCCTGACGGTAAGCACTTTGCGTCTCCCGCAGAGTTGAAACACATCATCGCCGGACGAACTGATGCACTGGCCCGCAACCTCGCTGAAAAACTATTGGCTTACGCATTGTGCCGTCAGCTTGAAGGCTATGATGAAATTGTCGTGGATGGTCTGATGCAGAAGATTGCCAGCGACGGATACCGAATGCAGACTCTGATCACAGAAATCGTAACCAGCTACCCGTTCACTCATCGACGGATTCAGGAACAAGGGGAACGCGTCAAATGAAAAAGAAGTTTCTGATCGATCGACGCTTCTGCCTGAAGGGACTTGGCGCTTCACTGGCCCTGCCTCTTTTCGACGCCATGGGTTGGGCCGAATCTGACAAACCGTCACCATCCAAACCGCCGGTTCGCCTGGGGTTCATGTACATGCCTCATGGAGTCATCATGGACCAATTCTGGCCCAAAGATCCAGAAAGCTTTCTGTCGTCACCGCCCCCGGCGCTGGAGTCGCTGCGTCCCGTGCTGGACCATTGTCTTCTGATGAAGGGAATTTCGGGAGTTTCGATCGCACCTTTCAACGGCGCTCCTCACGCGCTGGAATTATCAACCTGGCTCACCGCGACGTTGCCGGATGCGGACACGCGGAGTCAGATCAATATCGCGATCTCTGCGGACCAGATTGCAGCAAATTATGTGGGCGCATACACGTCGCTGCCGTCTCTGGAACTGGCGACGATGCCTCAGACGCACAAAGAGAATCAGGAGGGGCTGAACGAAGGATACTATTCGCACTGCAGCTTTCGCTCACCGACTCAGGCAGTCCCCGCCGAGATTAATCCGCGCAGCGTCCTGAAGCGACTCTTCAGTCAACAGGGGGAAGTCAGCGATGGCCGCAGACCTGCTCAGACGGATGCTCTGGACCGAAACATGCTGGATCTGGTGATTGGCGGCGCGAGAGATCTGCGACGCACGTTGCCCCGAAACGACCAGCACAAACTGGATGAGTATCTGGACAGCGTCCGCTCTGTGGAACGTCGGATTGCGGCCATCGAGTTCCGCCAGAAAGAAGCCGCTTTGGAAAAAGCTGGCGTCAGTGCCAGTCGGCGAAACGATTCCGATTCTCCACCCATTGAGATCTTGATTCCAGAAGGCGACAAACGCAGCGAGTACATGCAGGTGATGTGCGACCTCAACGTGCTTGCGTTTCAGACGGACATTACCCGCGTCAGTACATACATTGGTTCTACTCCAAACGGTGTATCGTATCCAGAACTTGGGTTCAACGATGAACATCACTCCCAAACCCATCACAACGATGAGCCGGAGATGGTTGGAAAAGTCGCCAGTATCACTGCCTTCAATATCTCGCAGTTCGCGTACATGGTGCAGAAGATGCACAATCTGAAGGAAGGTGACGGCACGCTGCTGGACAACTGCATCATGATGTGGGGCTCCGGTCTTGAAGACGGGAACAAGCATAGCCGTGAGAACCTGCCGTTCATTCTTGCAGGCCGTGGCGGCGGGGCGATCAACACGGGGCGTTTTCTGCCAGACACCAAGGGGAATCAAGGAGACTTACTCACCACGCTGCTTACTTGTGCTGGAATTCCGGTAGACCGTCCGATTGGAATTGCCACCCGGCAGTTGACGGAGATGAAGTCCAATATCTGAACCCGGCAGCGAGCGAATCGCAAAAAATCGACACATACAACAGTTGCTAAGCTCGCAATCAGACGCTTGCGTTAGTGCTCTGTTGCACGCAGCCATGTCCTCCGCTTTAGTACACCTGTCTGATTCGCCTAGAGAGATTTCAGCGAAGGATTCCGGTGAAGAACCACGAGGTGTCGTGTGTGACCGCTGCCATGACTGGGTTTGCGATTAAATCGTTTCTATGAACGCAACGAACCAAATCCGTCCGATGATCGTTACTCGCTGGAAACAAATGTTTCGCTCTCTCTCGTGAGTACGTACATCGTGGGCAGCACGCCGCAGTTGCGATCACGCCTTCCGGCTTGTTAGGAGTAATTGACATCATCTCGACTCAGAGAAATTGCGACGGTTTAAGCCCTAACAAATCAGACTGTTAGCCGCGTCGGGGTGTCGGCCCGGAGCAGCGAAGTGAACTGCGGTTCCTCATTCCGGTCGTGACCACCGAAGTCAGGTACAACGGAGTTGAACCTCCGTTCTGGAAACGTGATTCAATCGATTTTTAGAATATCGTCGCAGTGTGTGATGGTTTGCCGGGATCTCCTCTGTTGCTAAGTTTTCGATGGGGCGAATCCAGTTGCCGCTACCGGCTTGCATCTCTCAAACATCGACCTTGCCTGAATCCGAAAGCCTCGACGAGCATAGTCCACAATACGAATGGAAGCAGCACGCGGAGGTCTTGCCTCTTAACGCAACGCCCAGGAATTGCGTTTGAATAGGGTTCCGTCGTCCTGGCCGCCCCGTCAGTATGTACTCCAGAAGCCAGGGCTTATGAGTTCGGCGAGATTGCCGTCCGGATCGCGGAAATAGATGCTCTGAGCACCTTGCGACCAGTTCACGAAGCTCTCGACCGCGATGCCTTCTGACTCCAGCTTCGCTCTCCACGGCTCAACGTCCTCGGCGGAGATCGAAAATGCGACATGGGTTGGCGAGTCGCCCACGTGACCGGGGATGATTCCGCCGCCGGTGTCAAACGCCTCCCCTGTGCTACCGATGCGAAACAGGAGCAGCACATTCTTTCCGGCCACATCGAGCGCCACAAGCCGTTCGGATTCCAGCAGCGTTGTGAATCCGAACAACCTGCGATAGAACGCGGAGGTGACCGCAGGATCTGCCACATACAGAGCTGTCTCCAGAATGCCGTTGATTCGCATGGCTCCTCCTCATGTTTTCTATTGCAGTAGATGACATTTATGTTGTGCTCGGACCTGGCGGAAAGTATTCGACATGCGATTCGCCGCTGCGTCCGAAGTAGATGACTCGGCGGCCAGTGATCTGAACGAAATACCCGACGCACCCGGCTGACATTGTCTTCTGAATGACGTCGAAGTATCTGGACAAAAACGGCTGCATTTTCGGTCGCAACTGTCACTGTCCTCTGCCCTGCGTGTCGAAGGAACAGATCCCCATGGAGTAGAATCGCGTTTACTGAGTGAACATTGAGGAACGAGACAATGCACAATCCATTTATCGAGGTTGTCGATGAATCGACGGATTCCGAGCTTATCGAGCAGGCGACAACTGGCAGTCGTGAGGCCCTGGAAAAACTGATCTTGCGGCATCAGGCGTGGATTTACAACATCGCCGTGCGGATGGTGTTCCATACGCAGGATGCTGAAGAGGTTACGCAGGAGGTACTGGTGAAGGCCATCACGCGACTCAGCACCTTCAAGGGTGAAAGCCAGTTTCGAACATGGCTATATCGCATTACAGCCAACCATGTGCTGAACATGAAGCGTCGCCGTGGGGAAGCCGAAGCTCAAACGTTTTCCGGCTACGCTGATGCTATCAATGACACCCCGGACCTGGAACTGCCCGATCCGAAAGGCTTGCCGGTGGATCTGCCGTTGCTGGTCGAAGAAGCGAAGATCTCCTGCACCGCCGGGATGCTGCTCTGCCTTGACCGCAAGCAACGGCTGATCTTTACGCTTGGTGAAATCTTCGGAGCCAGCGATGCCGTCGCCAGTGAAATCCTCGAGATGTCTGCCGACAACTTCCGGCAGGGGCTATCCCGTGCTCGTCGTGATCTTTACCAGTTCATGCACGGGCAGTGCGGTCTGGTCAACCCGACCAACCCGTGTCGCTGTGCGAAGAAGACACGAGGCTTTATTGAGGCGGGACATGTCGATCCCGATAACCTGCAATTCACGCCGTCACATCGACGACGCATCACAGAAGCGGCTGAAGGTGTTACACGGGCAATCGAGAATACTGTCGATGAACAGTTCGCGGCGATCTTCCGCGAACAACCTTTTCTCGAACCCAGAGATCAGGTCACCTGGTTGAAACAGCTCCTCGATAACGGCAAGTTCGGGACGTCCATGCATCTCAACTGAAGAATCTCGAAAAGAGTTGTCACAGTCGTGTCCCCGAATGGTCTACGGGGTAAGGAGGACAAATCATGTCGAAACTACGAGAGAAAAACGCCGTTGTGACCGGCGCATCGAAGGGGATTGGGGCAGGAATCGCAAAAGAGCTGGCTGCCGCGGGAGCAGCTGTCGTGGTGAACTACGCGAGTGACAGGGCCGGTGCGGAATCCGTCGTCGATGCGCTTGTCGCCTCCGGTGGTCGTGCGATCGCGGTTCAGGCGGATGTCGCGAAGGCCACGGATGTCACTCGCCTGTTCGAGCAAACGAGGGAAGCCTTCGGATCGCTCGATATTCTGGTCAACAATGCTGGAGTCTTTCAGGCGATGCCTGTTTCCGAACTCACTGAAGACGAGTTCCATCGCGAAATCAACGTCAATCTGCTTGGCCCGTTGCTCGTTATCCGCGAATCGCTCAAGCACTTCCGTCCGGGTGGCGGCAGTATCATCAATATCGGTTCGGGAGCCTCGCGTTCGCATCCACCCGGCTATTCAATCTATTCCGCCAGCAAGGCGGGACTAGATGCGATTACCGGTGTGCTGTCGAAAGAGCTTGCTCCGAGCGGCATTCGAGTGAACTCCGTCAATCCCGGCGCCACGCTGAGCGAAGGCACGAAGACAGCAGGACTCTACGGCGTCGGCAGCGACGTTGAGAAACACCTTGTGGCGATGACTCCGCTGGGACGAATGGGCACGCCGGAAGACATCGCCAAAGTGGTCGCATTTCTTGCTTCAGATGATTCCGCATGGTTGACCGGTGAAGTGATCCTTGCCTCCGGCGGTTTGCGTTAATCTCAATCTTTCAAAACCACACACAGGAGAAATCTATGTCTGCGTATGTCGTATTCATGCGAGAAAAGACACTCAATCAATCCGAACTGGAAGCCTACTGGGCCAGCGTCAAAGAAACAATGGATGGTCATCCACTCAAAGTGCTGGCCGCCTACGGAAAACATGTCACTCTGGAAGGGCCGGATGTGGAGGGAGTCGTCATCGCCGAGTTTCCAACCCTCGAAGCCGCCCGGGCCTGGTACGACAGCCCCGCCTATCAAGCCGCGTCGCAACATCGCCATCGTGGTGCCGTATATCGTGGATTGATCGTGGAGGGGATCTGAGGTGCTGAAAGGCTCTTTCGAGTGTGCTCGACGCCTTCCCCGAGGAACGCAGGCTCGTCATACCGCTGGTACAAACATACGGATTTCTGAGTAACGGCAGGGACGCCGACAATTCTGGAGTGTGCTGGTCGATCAAGGTGCCCGGGCTGATCCCATTAAAAAATCGCAGACTGCTGTCGATTTCGATGAATGCCGAACGACGACCCTGTAAAACAAGGACTTGCCCGCTTCGTTCCTTGAGACTCGTGCTGGAGAAATCATGACAACTCAGATCTTTGTCAGTCTGCCGGTTCGTAACCTGCGGGACTCAATCCGATTCTACGAATCACTCGGCTTCCGAAAGAATCCGCAGTTCAGTGATGAAACTGTCGCAAGCTTTGACATCAGTGATCTGATCCACCTGATGCTGGCAACTCATGACAAATTCAGTGAATTGACGCCGAAGCCGATTGCGGATCCGAGCAAGGTATGCCACTCGCTGTTGAGCTTGTTGTGTGAGAGTCGCGAAGCGATGGATTCCATGGTCTCGAAGGCCATCGCGGCCGGTGGCTCGAAAGCTCACGAACCGGAAGACCACGGCTTCATGTATCAGTGCGGACTTTACGATCTCGATGGCCACGGCTGGGGAGTCTTCTGGTTTGACCAATCCGTTCAGGCTGGTGAATGATCATACAAGGACGATCATCAACGCCGGTGTTGCTTCCCGGAGAAAGCTGGTTCAATTCGTTTCGCCCTGAAGTTGTTGATGAAGAAAGGACGGTTCGATGCCGCGATAAGACACCCCTTGCACTCAACGGCCCCGTTAACTCGTTCTGGTAATAATTCTTCCAACTCCGGATAACGGTCCGAACCTAACCGCAAGCCGAACGCGACATCCCTCTCTTCCGTGAACTCCGCTGTCACCTCATCCACAAACAGATTAAATGCCAGCAATCGGCCGTCTGGGTGCATAAAAAACCAGAGTTCTTCTGCGGTAGCTAGCGGCAAAGCGTCCAGTTCACGGGACAGCTTGCCTTCTTCACCTGCAGGGTTGGTCGCAAGAAAGGCGCCCCGCAAGCGGGTAATTATGGTTTGGAGTGAAGCTTTCGCCATTCATTCCTCTCCCGGACCACAATCCCTTGGCGCGGAGGACATGCGATGCAAAGAAAACGCCGACGCCAAAGGACTGCATGTTGATGCACTGGTAAAGCTCGCCACGGAGGTGTCAGATTACGTCGAATGGTACTTCCATATTGTCGCATTTAGCAATCGGGGCATTGTTGCTGGTCTACCAGTTGGCCCGGACAGCGTTTTGGCTGAATGATTGAACTCCCACTTCTCGGGTCCACCTCAAACCACAACAATTATTCACCAATCATCCGTTCCTCCCCGCTTCGGGTGAGATCGACCACATTCAAGCAACCAGATTCTTCTGGCTCACTCCGGTCGTGACAACCTGAGCATGCAGACCCGTGTGGCAATGAACTCATCGAAGGGTTGCTCACTTTTGGGGTAGGATGTACTCCTGACAACTCGAGGACGTAATCTGCCTGGCCGCCAGTATCTGTTGCTCCCGGAGGGGGCTGAGCCGCGGCATAGCCATGGGTTGAGTCATAGCAATTCGAGGAAGAAGCAAATCGGCCCGCAGACAATCGGGCTCGTCCATGGGATAGACGCCTGGATGGAGTTTTCCGTTTCTCGTCAGCACTCGACCGTTCAAGGAACTCGCGTCAAAGTCTTTGTGATCCGTCATTCCATTCTCCCTTTAAGATCAGTAGTCTCATTGTCACCGAAGATGTTTGGGGTGCGACAAATCTCTCGCTGGGTGTTAGCGGTCTGGTGATTGAGCGGCGTATTGGTTTCATCATAACCCGAAGCGTCAGCAAGGGACTATTCTTGAAAACGCGGCCACTTTGATCCCTTACTGACGCGGGTCGTGAAACCCATCAAATCAACAAGCCGCTATCGGGCGGCGGCTAGTGAATCGGGATCAAATCAACACGCGGTCAGTGCCAGGTTCTGCACCGGACGCGATAGCGTTCTGGCTGATGAAACGAACCGATTCGAAATAATCTCGAATCGTTAATTGTTCGCGTTGGCCTGCAGGGCTGCTCGCGCGGAAATCGCAACTCCTCCATCTGGCCGGTCGTAGTGAATTGCTCGCCGAAGGAATTTTGCAGACAGAGATTCTGATCCTGTGCTGTGCAACAGATCGGCCAGCATCAGGCTGAAAGTGGGAACGTTGGCAAAGTCCAATGCCAGTGACTTCAGGCCGTCCTTCACATCAACAAAGAGACCCACTTTCCAAAGTACGAAAGTGTCATGAAGCCGACTTGCAGCATCATTGAAGTTATCTTTCGGCAGGGCACGATGCAGAACGGAACTGCAGCCCGCGTAATCGCCTTCCATCACAAGACAGTGTGCCAGAAAGATATGGGCTCGCGGACCTCGGTCATGAACGGACTGCAACTGTTTGAAGATTGCCTTCGCTGTATGGTAATCGCCCCTTAACCAGATGCGATGGGCAGTGGCAAATAGCTGCGGAAACGTGAGTTTGACCTTTCTGCCGTTGCGGCACACTGTAAATGTCGGTACTTCCAAATTGGGGTCTGCTTGATTTGCGGACGACTGTATCATGACATCTTCCTTTCGATTGATTGTTCAATTCTGGCAGATAGAGGGGTCCGTTATTCTCCGCACGGTGTGAATTGAGGCCGGGTGTTCCCGGGAGACCTTGCTTGAGTTCGCCTCAATCGTGGCCGTGCAAAGCATAAGACATGACTCTGGTCTGCTCGTTTGTGTTTTCCTGTTACTCCTTGAGAAAATTGATGAGGTAGTCGCTCTGTTTCGCCGTGGTCCACAAACATTAATGCAACTGCTGTTCCTTAGGCCTCGAGTGTTTACGCAATAAACGCACAAACACTTGCCTCTTAGAGACTTACGAAAACGCCGGGATTTTCGACGTGCCCGTGCACTACAAGGATGTTCTCTCACATGGAAAGAATGTTTCCGCCAAGCATCCGGCCATGTACTGTACGGATGCCGTGAAGTGTGAGTCGCTGCATTTGATCACTGTTGCTGACCTCCCCAAGTCACTGTGGAAACTCAATCTGCTTCAAATAACAGGCCAGGTTTGTTTGGTTGAACAGCGTTCCGGCACAGTTACTGCTGTGAAAACTTCAAGTGAACACCGGGCCGTTGACCCTTGAATTGAGGCCAACGCAACAACATCTGTGGGCAAGCAGAGCAATCTTCAAAGAGCACCACTTGAGCAGACTCATCAACTTCACTTGCAAAGCGCTGAAACGAACAGGAATTCTAATATGTCGATACGAACTCTTTTCTTTGCAGTGCTCCTCATTACAAGCACCGGTCGAATAGTCGGTGATGAAACAAATAGAGTCGACAGATCCGAAGAATCGGACAGTTTCAGTCGCACACTAATCGAATCGCCATTTCAGTCAGGCAGAGCGTCCGCAGAGCAAAACGAATTTGCTGAAGAGAACAGAAAGATCGTCCCGGCAGGACATCAGGAAATTGCGGATGACACGTTGACGGCTGAAGTCATAGCAGCTCGGAAATCGCGGTCTGAGCAAACGCCTGACCTTAGCAGCGAAGTGAAAGCACAAATTGCAAAGCATTATCAGGGAGCAACGGACTTATTAGCCCAAAACGTGGAGGCCCGGAAGAAAACGGCAGAGTGGAAGTCAGATAAGGAAACTGGTCCGGCTCAAATTGCAGAATACCGAGCAAAGCTGGCAGCCCCGTTACCCGCAGCCGAGCCGGTCTATCCTGAACATGCTTCTGTGGCAGAATTAGATGCTCTGCGACTGGCTGACGAAGAAACAGCCAATGAGGCCCGGCGGAACCTTGAGGCCTGGGAACTCAAAGCAAAATTGCGAACGGAACGTAAACCTCAGATGCCAGCCCTGATTGATGCAACTCATCAGCAGCTCGAGAAGGCTTTGGCCGCGCTGGCCGCTCCGCCTTCGGAAGGTGAACTGCCCGTTGTCACGGAGGCACGTCAGACCGAGCAGCAGGCCCTTGTCGAATTCCTGAGAGCGCAACTGGAAATGATGCGGACGGAGCAAATTCGCTATGAATCTCTGAGTGAGTTGTTTCCCCTGCAGCGGGACTACCTGGCGCGTGCCAGAAATATTGCTGAACAAAGAGCGGAGGCATGGAAGATCATTCTGGCGGAAGCACGTCGACAGGACAGCGAACGTCAGACGATTGAAGCCACAGAGTCTCTTCGCAATGCGCATCCCACACTGCGCGATCTTGCGACCAGAAATTCCTTGCTGACGAGTCGCAGAAATGAATTGCAGGAGTTTATTGCAACGAGCACGAAATCCCTGTCCGAAGTCAACAGCACTCTGGCAGCCATCGAGAAGAAGTTTAAAGGTATTACTGACAAGGAAAGTCGAACGGGGCTTACGACAGCAATTGGTCTCCTGTTGCGAAACCAGCGAAATCATCTTCCCGAAGTCGGCACATACCGTCTCAAGAGGCAGGCTGCAGAACAGGATATTATCCGCCTGCAAACAGAACAGATGCAGATGGAAGATGAAAGAAATGACCTTGGAGTTATTCAGCTGCAGGTTGACGAAACTCTCGAGCTGATCGCTCCGGACAATTCTGCCGGGCCCGAGTTGCGAAACATGACACTGGAACTCCTGTCTGATCGAAGAAAATACCTAGACAATCTTATCGCGGACTATGAGTCCTGCATTCAGACTCTGAGTGAAACGGACAGCGCATGTCGCCGTCTTGAAGTCATGGTGCTGGACTATGAACGTTACATTGACGAGCGTATTTTCTGGATTCGCAGTGCCCCGGCAGTGACGCCGGCATTCTTCGGCAGCAGCTTTCGCATGATGCAGTCGATTCTGGAGCATAAAGACTGGGCTCCATTAATCGGTTTCCTGTTCTCTGATGCCGAGGCGAATATTGTCCTGTACGGTTTCTTTACTGTCGGTTTCCTGACATTTCTTGCCCTTCGCAGGAAAGCACGGCTCTTGATTTCGCGGCTTGCAGAAGTTTCCTCGAAACAGATGGATTCCGGGATTCGCCTGACACTGCTGGCAACCGGGCTGGCCATTGTAATGGCTGCAATCCTGCCGTTCCTGATGTGGTTTGTGTCGTGGCGAATTTCCTATTCCGAACTTGATCTTGCCATTTCTTTCGGACACGCCATGTCTTACACCGCCGGGGCGTTCTGGATCGTAAATGCTTTTCGCCTGATGTGCCGTCGAAACGGTGTCGCAGAACTATTTCTCGAATGGCCACAGAGCATTGTGCGAAGTATTCACTCAAACCTGCTGATCTATCTGATCGGCGGTGTACCTTTAAGTATTCTTGTGATTACGACCGGAACACTGGACGGCGGCACCGGCTCTGACTCGGCCGGACGACTCGCGTTCCTTGGTCTGTGCCTGTTGCTGGCCTTCACGTTGCGCCGAGTTATTCGTCCCACGATTCCTGCGATCAGAGATCTGCTGCGGTCGTCACCAAACTCCGTGATGTATCGACTGCGCTGGATCTGGTACCCGCTCGCTGTCGGTTCTCCGTTGTGTCTCGCAGTACTGGCACTTATGGGATATCACTACACTGCCGAGCAGTTGATGATCCGAATTCAGTGGACACTTTGTCTGTCGATTGTTCTGCTCATCGGTTACACCCTTGTCATGCAGTGGATGCTCGCCGCCAAACGGAACCTGGCTGTGAAGCAGGCTCGTCTGCGGCGGAGTGCTGCTGTCGCGGCCGCACAGCGCGAAGCGGACGAGGGAGGGGCCGCGACAAGTCCCATTCCGCCAGTTGAAATTCCACTGGTTAATCTTTCGCTTCTTAATCAGCAAATGCTGCAACTGGTCCGAGGTGCGGCCTGTCTCCTGTTCCTGACAGCTGCGTGGGGAATCTGGGGACAGGTTCTGCCTGCACTGAGAGTTGTCAGCCGGATCGAACTGTGGCAGATTAAAATGGCCTCAATTCCGGTCGAGGAGGGTGCTGCTTCAGCCGCAGCTTTACCGGGCGCATCTTTGCCAGGCGTGATGACTGTGGAATCCATCACGCTGGGAAGTCTGATGTTGGCGATCGTGGTTCTGTCGGGCGCCTTGCTGGCCAGTCGAAACCTGCCCGGACTTCTGGAACTTGCCGTGCTGCAGCGTTTACCCATGGACCATGGAGGCAGAAATGCGATTAACACGGTTTCACGCTATGTGATCACTCTTGCAGGAATTGTGGTCGCCAGCAACGCGCTCGGCATTACGTGGGGGAGCGTGCAATGGCTTGCAGCGGCTTTAACAGTCGGACTTGGATTCGGATTGCAGGAGATTTTTGCGAACTTTATCTCCGGACTTATTATCCTCTTTGAACGCCCTGTGAGAATTGGTGACATCATTACGATTGATGGGGTCAGCGGATCCGTTTCTCGAATCCAGATGCGGGCCACCACGATCACTGACTGGGATCGCAAAGAATACATCGTTCCCAACAAGGAATTTGTAACAGGGAAAGTCCTGAACTGGACGCTGTCCGATAAAGTCAATCGAGTTGTCGTCAATGTGGGCGTGGCTTATGGAACAGATACGGAAGCCGCGCTGCGTCTCATGCAGTCAATTGCGGATAATCATTCTGTGATTCTGCAGGATCCGCCGCCCGTTGTCAGCTTTGAAGGATTCGGAGACAGTTGTCTGAATCTCGTGCTGCGATGCTATCTTCCGAATCTCGACCATCGGCTGAAAGTCATTTCTGACCTGCATTCCATGATCCATCAGCAGTTTTCTGACCACGGGATTGAGATACCGTTTCCGCAACGCGAACTGCACGTTCGGTCTGTCGGAGATAACGTCCGTTTTGTTACAGATCTGGATGTGTCCCAGTCGACGTCCCCTGGTCCAATCGCCGAGAGACAATGGCCCGACTCGAAACGAGCTTCCTGAGTCGGAAGTCCGACGTGTATTCTGGAAACGGCACGAGACAGCCTCGCCGGGCCATACAGAATGCCGTCTCACCAATTATCGGACAACGACTACTGGCTATCGGGGAGTGTTCTGGGCATGTTCCGAATTCGACGTATTTACGATGACATTCTGCCCGTAAATCGGAAGGCGATTGCAGAGGTTCGCGAGATCTTCAGCGAGCACTTTTCCGGTGCCCCGATTTCCGACATGGATGATCCTGGGGTCAAGCTGCGTAATCCGTTTCTGAATCGATTTCGCATGATCTTTTATGTGGCGGAGAATGCGAAAACGCACGTCTGCGGCTTTGCGATAGTGCTGCAGGAGCCAACATTGCGATTCAGCTATCCTGACGACCTTGCCTCAGCCGGTCGAGCAACCGGACGAGGTGTTGGCGCGGCGCTTTATGAGCATGTTCGCGAAGAGTCGACAGCAATCAAATCGCTCGGTTTGTTTTTTGAGTGTCTTCCCGATGCTCCGACCGCCTGCGCCGATCCTGTGATCAGAATTCAGAATCCCGCTCGACTTCGTTTCTATGAACAGTACGGCGCTCGCCCGATCATCGGCACCGCCTATGAAACCCCGCTGCCCGGGCATTCCAATGATAATGTGCCACATTTTGTGATGGACTGCATTGCCGGTGATGAAGTCATGTCCGTGAGCTATCTCAAAGAGGTCATTCGAGCTATCCTGGAAAAACTGGATGGCACACAGTACCGAGAGGCATTGGCAGTGGCCATCGCCCGAATACAGGAATTTCAGCCGCTGTTTCTGATTCTGGCCCTGGGCCTTGATCCCTCCAGGGGTGATCCGACTGGTACATGGTCACTTGTGGCCAAAGACCTTGAAGAGAACGGCCAAATGATTCGAGGCATGGATCTCCCAACAGTGGTCATCCAGGAAGGCGGATATCGAACACGAACGCTTGGAAAAAACGCCAGTGCATTCTTTCACGGACTGGCCAATCGATAGCACTTAAAGCCCCCGGCACAGCTGAAAATGCGCGATACACAATCCCCGAGACAACAGAAGCAGGTTACCAAAATGGACGCTATAGATCTTAAATCATTCGAATGGAAGGTCCAGATTCGGCAACTGAAGATTGAAGACTTTGATGCGCTTGTTGAAATGCAGTTGCTTTGTTTCCCGGGCATGAAACCATGGGGACGAGATCAGATTGAGAGTCAGATCAACATTTTTCCCGAAGGGCAGATGGTCGTCGAGATTGAGGGGCGACTGGCGGCATCGTCATCGAGTCTTATTCTCGAGTTCGATCCGAATATGGCGTGGCACGACTGGAAGAAGGTCGCTGACAGTGGCTACATCCGAAATCACAGCTATCGGGGCGATACACTGTACGGAATTGAAATCATGGTTCACCCCGATTTTCGCGGGATGAAGCTTTCACGTCGACTTTATCAGGCCAGAAAAGAGATTTGCGTTGAGCGCAACCTGGCGCGCATCATGATCGCGGGCCGAATTCCGGGTTACCATCTGGTTGCGAACGAAATGACGGCTCGAGAGTATGTCGAGAACGTTATGGATAAGACGCTGTACGATCCGGTACTGACAGCTCAATTGTCCAACGGCTTTGCATTGAAGGGTCTGATTGCAGGCTATCTCCCATCCGATACGGCCAGTTGCGGCTATGCGTCGTTTCTGGAGTGGAATAATCTGGACTATAAGAAGGGCGCAAGGCGACGATATTGGAATTCGGCGGAGCTCATTCGTCTGGCTGTTGTTCAGTATCAGATGAGACCAATCAACGACTTCGGCGAGTTCGCAAGGCAGAGTGAATTTTTTATTGATACCGCCAGCGAATACAAAAGTGATTTTGTGCTGTTTCCCGAGCTGCACACGACTCAGCTGTTATCATTCATGCCTCGGGATCGTCCGGGACAGGCCGCCAGACGACTGGCGGAGTTTACTCCACAGTACCTTGATCTCTACACTGAGTTGGCTGTCAAGCACGATGTGAACATTATTGGCGGGTCACTCTTTGTTGTTGAGAACGAGTATCTCTACAACGTGTCCTACCTGTTTCGCCGCGATGGCACTCTGGAGCGACAGGAGAAAATCCACATTACCCCCAGCGAACGCAAATGGTGGGGTGTGACGCCAGGACGCAAGGTGGGTGTTTTCGATACTGACTGCGGGCCGATTTCGATTCTGATTTGCTACGACATTGAGTTTCCGGAACTCGTTCGTATTGTTGCACAGAAAGGCGCTGGAATTATTTTTGTGCCTTTCAACACAGATACGCGGCATGGGTATCTGAGGGTTCGGCATTGTGCGTTGGCAAGGTGTGTTGAAAATCATGTTTACGTCGCAGTCGCCGGTTGCGTGGGAAACCTGCCATTTGTCGAAAACTCTGATATCCACTACGCTCAGTCAGCAATCTTTACGCCCGCGGACGCAGAATTCGCGCGAGATGCAATTGCTGCTGAATGCAGTGCGAATATAGAGACGATGATCATCCACGATGTTGACGTTGAACAGCTTCGCCGACATAAGCAAACCGGGAGCGTGCAGAACTGGAATGATCGCCGCCGTGACCTTTATAAGGTCGTTTACGTTGAGGATGGCCGGGAACACATTGTATGAACAGCGACTCTGACGGCGATGTGAGAATCGTGTCTGTTAATGGTCACAGAACATCTCCGGAAAGCATTTAACTATCGAACACTCAGATCAACTGATGCGGATGCTTGCGGCCATTATTGTTCTCAGAGAGGGGGCAGTCGCCCCAGGCTACGATCAAAACTTCGCAACATCTATTCGTCGGTCAGCACCTGCGAAACGGTCGAGCCCTGATTTCAAGCATCCACGCAGTTCGATTGCTTACAGACGATCTGCGTTGCCGACTCGCAGAATTTTTCCGGCCGTCTTGCCCTGACGGCCTCCACCTAAGCGTGATTCTCCAGCCCTCTTTCGTCAGGCCAACCGCACGACTCTATACCTCGCCGTTCACTGCTCCGGTCACATCGACCGAGGTCACTCCGGGGTGTCGGACCGAAGTAGTGAAGTGAATGCCGGTTCCCCGCGTCGGGCGTGACAACCGAAGCGTCGAAGCGAATTCAGGACTGTTGTTCGACAGTTCTCGGGTAAAGTCGGGTGGCGACCGCTTTCATACCCGATTTGGGGTTCTCCGAAGTCATCATTCTCACCTTAACCGATTGTCGTCCGACACCGAACGCCGGCGTTTGTTTGTAATTGACGCATCCGGCGAAAAGTGGAGCGTGCTTCCGTTAGGAGTTTTTGATGACAAGAGTCTTTGAGGCGTGAATCAAGTGTGGTGGGTTTGAGCCTCCGAAAATTGACGTCGCAATTGGGCTGTAGATGCAGTTTTCTGCGTATGAGCTGATGTGTGAGCAATATCACAGTCCGGAACCTCCGAAGTGAGTATCCTTCGGTTCAGGCCGCAGTTCGCGGGGGCTGATGTCTTCGCCGCAAACTGCCGGTTGTGAAATCCTGAACTGTGAACTGACTCACACTGCGAGCGCTTCGGAGTTGTCGATGATGAGGATAGCGGAATGTGGGGTACGATAATCAATAGTTCTGACAACATCAGGATGAAGAACGATGGCAAGGATGCAGTCGGCTTTGGGAGTGATCTTGATTGCTGTGGTCTCACTGGCGGCAGGATGTGCTCATCATCGCGCGGCAAAAACTGGATCTGCAAAATCATGCGACAGTGGAGTATCCGCGGCACACGAATCACCGGAAAATATCTCCAGAACAATCAGCACATCAGAGGGCCAAGCGTGGGACGCGCTGGACAACGATCACACCATGAACGCACCAACCGGGGCGGGATCACGTTACAGGCAGCAAGAGAGATGCGGAACTGCTCCGGCAGCGTCTGGGGGATCAGGGAGTCGCTCTGCACCGGTCGGAGGTGGTTCCGGCTCACGTTAGAGATGCCTGTGGTATCTCGGCATTGCCAGGCAAGCCGCTGGAGTGGCTTCCAAACATCTCGTGATTTACTGGAGGCGAGCAGATGATTATGGCAACTCCTAAGAATCACCTCGATGCAAGGCAAAAGGCAGACAAAAGTATTTGGGTTGTCATCCCGGTTCGCAATGAAGAGGCTTCCTTACCGCTGGTGCTGCGAGAGCTTCCCCCAGTGAGTCGAATCATCGTGGCCGACAATGGTTCGACAGATCGCTCGCGACTTGTGGCTGAAGACTTCGGGGCGCAAGTTGTGTACGAGCCGCAGCTAGGGTACGGCAAAGCATGTCTGGCTGGCCTGGCAGAGATATCGCGACGAATCGATGCGGGAGAAACGGCTCCTGAGATCATTGTTTTCATCGACGGCGACTACAGCGACTTCCCTGAGTATCTCACTCAATTGGTGGAACCTATTGTGAGCGGATCACAGGACTTTGTTTTGGGGTCACGGCTAATGGGAGAACGCGAGCCGGGGGCCATGCCGCCTCAGAGCATTTACGGGAACATGCTGGCCTGCGGACTGATGCGTCTTTTCTGGGGCACGCGTTACACGGATCTCGGTCCATTTCGAGCGATCTCGTGGCGGGCGTTGGAATCGCTGCGGATGGAGGACCAGAATTTTGGATGGACCGTTGAAATGCAGATTAAGGCCGCCATTGCGAAGTTACGCATTCTGGAGTTGCCGGTGCCCTATCGAAAACGCGTTGGCGTCAGCAAGATCAGTGGCACGATCTCGGGTACGTTTCGAGCCGGATACAAAATTCTCTGGACGATTGGGAAATATGCGTGGCTGATGCGGGGCTGGAAGCCATCCGCTCTTGCGGAACCGCTGGTTCCGGGACGCAATAGCGTGGCGGCCCATACACGCGAAGGGAACGAGGCAATCTCTTCAAATTGACTGAGTTTTTGCCGGAATGTGAGCACGATTACAGAGAAGCAACTGCGTTCTGGTAAGAATGCAGGCATGTCCAGTCAGGCTTGGTCAATCCAGCCTGCTTTTTCATTCAACGTCAGCTGATTCCACAAGGAAGTCAAACGTGCAGGATTCCGTCTCGACTCTTACCGATTCAACCGCCACTGGTTCACCTGAGGCATCGGTTTACGAACGCTATGCGGCTGCCTCGCAAAAGGTGGAGCCAGCGTTGTGTTGCCCGGTTCAGTATGTTGGCCAGTATTTGAAGGCCATTCCTCAGGAGGTGATCGATAAAGACTACGGTTGCGGCGATCCCAGCGTCTATGTCAACGAGGGCGATACCGTGCTGGATCTGGGATCCGGTGCTGGCAAGCTGTGTTACATCATGGCTCAGGTTGTTGGGCCGAAGGGTCGAGTGATTGGAGTCGACCGCAATACAGAAATGCTGGCTCTGGCTCGAAAGTACCGACAGGAAGTGGCTCGCAACATTGGCTACTCCAACGTCGACTTCCGATACGGCATGATTCAGGACCTGAAGCTGGACCTCGAACTGCTGAATGATCGCCTCAACCAGAATCCCGTCAACAGTTCGGCCGCATGGCTTGCCGGGCGACATCTGGAGGAGCAGCTTCGAGCAGAGCAGCCGCTGGTCGAGAGCGACTCCGTTGACTGCGTGGTCTCCAATTGTGTGCTGAACTTGGTCCGACAACAGGACCGTC
>JBPOIW010000112.1:0-23948 GCA_052034165.1 Planctomycetota bacterium
GTCTGAAATGACCGGGTCGCCTTTCGACGGCCAAGCTTCCTTACGCAGTTTAATCGGCGATCGCTATTCGTTCCTACAGGAAGATTGCTGCCAACTCCGTTATTCTCGAATGGCATGATGTTTGCCACTTCGACCGAAGGCAGCTGATTCCCCTATTTCAACTGCTCCATGGCCGCCTTCAGAGCATTCAGATCGGCCTCACTGTTTTCCGGATACTTCATATCGGCCAGCCACCATTCTTCGGTGAAACTCGCTGACTCCCCGGGCTGCAATCGCTCACGTGGCCCGATCGGCTCCAGCTCAATCATGTCGCCATCTGGATACCAAACGGAAACAGTCAGTCCCGCGGCTTCGTTGTAAACTCGATCCGGGAACGTCTCAAATCGCTTCAGGAACAACAGATCGTTGGGAGCCAGATACGCAATCGCCCCGGCATAACTGTCGAAGCCCAGCTTCGGTTTTCGAGGAGCCTTCAGGATCTCAAGAAATCCTTCACGCACGCGAATGTTTGGATCCTCGGGTTTCATATTAATCAGCGAACCTTCTTCGTACATCACATAGCTGTTGGGAAATCGACTGGGTTGCGTCAGCGGAATCAAACAGATTCCCTTTCCCACAGCAAATGTGCGACTCCAATGACACCATTCGGTTGTGCTGTTCGAAATGTTGTGAATCGTCTGAGTACACGAGAGCTTGGTAGTCAACGCATCCAACACAAAGTCTCGGACGAGCCTTGTCCCGGTCGACGAATCATCCGGACTTGTCAAACGTGCATGACGAGGTCCGATGATCTCGCCCTTCCATGCTCCACTCCACAGAATTTTTCTCTGCGGAATCACCAGCTCCGGCCCAATGTCAAAGCGACCAGCAGAACCTTGTGGAGGATCGCCGGGCTTCCACGATTTCTCGGCATCCGAAAGATAAAGACTGTTCTTACCCTTCAAGGAATACTCCAGTACTCGGCCACCAACCTCAGGACAAAGCACGACCTTGACCGACGAGTTTGTCAGCTCAATGGCAGACGCGTATCCGAAGTAGGTGATGACCTTCGCGCCTTCGAAATCCGCTCCGGCCGCGCGCACATTGGACGATGCCAGAAAAAGACTGGCGAAAACAATCGATCGAATCATGAGTGGTCCAGTGTGGGTTAAGATCCATTCTGAATCGTCACAGATGGACACTACCATCTGCCAAACGAACGGGGATGGTCTCAGAATGCCATTGGGGCACAAGAGTCAGACGCAATTGATCTTCTATGTGAAGTATCCGACGGTACTCCAACGTGATTCTTCACCGTGAAATTCATTGCATCATTCAGGCCGAAGCCATTCCAGGCGCACAAACTCCGGAGCAGGTCCGCGCCATTGCGAGGATTGCTTTCCACGGCCATCTTTGAAGCCTGCACACATCCCAAGCAGATCCAGTTGAGACCACGACTTCAGTGGACCGTCACCTTCCTTCAAACCTCGAAAGTCACTCAACTCGAAAACAATTTCCTGCTCCCCTGCACTGCCCTGAATTTCTCGAGTACACGCGAATGTTCTCCGGGGACCTCGGTAATTTCTCCACTCGTTCTCGACCAGCACGATAGAAAAATGATTCGTCTCTGGCATCTTTAAAGTTAAACAGAGCTTATCACCGTCAGCACCTCGCCGGATCGGATCACCGACTTTGCGCGTCCAAAGTTCCCGCAGACTCACGTGCCCACCATTGAGCTCATACCAATCTCTGAATCCGTTTGAGAAATCGTCGATGACGTCCTCAGCCGCGACAGTGATCACAGGCATCTCAAGGTGCAAAGTCTGCGGTGCGATCGTGTGAAACTTGCTGCTCAGACAGAATTGACGAATCGGCTCACTCATCCCCGGAATCTGCTTCATCAACACATCCTTTGGTAATCTGTAGTACACATTACTGAAGGCAAACAGCGGAAGATCCAGCGAGTGTAAAGGCAACTGTGCTTCAAAGGTGTCGACATTGCGAACAACCTCAGCACTCCGCCAGAACCGTGCTCGAGGATCCGGATCCACACTGTAGAAAATCTCGCATCTTTCGACCGGCCATGTGGTATCCGGAGTTACCTGGATCGAAGGGACCTTCTGAGCCCCCAGGGTCAGTTTGGTTTCCGGAGTCTCCGGCAGCGAAGGGGCATCTTTCAGATAATGGTCCAGCCACAACAGCATGGTCACAGCGACTTCCGGAGACAGTCGATGATTGTGATGTGGTGTCCATGCGTAACGGATCGGCTGATTCGGAATCAACTCCTTGGTTCGATAAACATCGTCCATCCAGCCATGAAAATCATTCGTCGCACTGCGATGCAAAACGGGACACTGAATCAACGGGGCGTAACTCTCAAAGCTAAGCGTTCGACGAAAGACATCAAGATCTCCGCGAACATGCTCCTGCTGCCCCACACCTCCATCGAGAAACTCATGCTTCTCCCAACGCCATCCCTGACCACCAACGGCCGGGACCGCAACTTTGACGCGACGATCCGTGCCAGCCACATACATGGTGAGATTGCCTCCCATGGAAAAGCCATGCACTCCCAGTCGCTCTGCGTCAACTTCCGGCTGCTGTTCCAGAAACGTCAGGCCTCGACGGCATCCCATGGTCAGCAAATACCAGTTGTTGTTCTTCGGATGCTCAACGTCTTCAAAGTATTGTTTTGGGCCGGGCAACATACTGAAGTAACCGCCAACGTTGAGCTGCGTCGGATCGACCGCTCCCCAATCTGTATTTGAATCATTCTCTTCCGCCCCTTCGACGGAGTTGATGGGAGCTTGACCATTTCCTGAGCCGCCCCAGTTCACGGACAGTCCTGCATACCCGCGAGCAACCAGGAGCTTAACTTCGCTGAGCGATCCACGCTGGCCGCCGCCATGAATATGCATCACTCCGGGAAATCTCTGCCCGGAAGTCTTTGGAAACCCATAGATCGCCGTCATTCGAGCCGGCTCGCCCTTGAAGACTCCGACCAGAAATCTGACATGGCGAAAGATACCGTCGTCTTCCTGCCATTCACGAATAATCTCCGTCTCAAGAGGATCCTGTCGAGGATCAAAGTCGGCCCACAACTCCTGAACACTCGCTGGCTGTTGAGCAATCGTGGGCTGGCACACAATCAACGAAAGAAACGCGAATAACAGAAATCGACGCATGAGAATTCTTTCGCTGCCAATAGTTCATTGGCAAAAGATCAATTCGTGGAAGTCGCCACAGCGATGACGTCGAACGCAACTCGGCAAAAACGCTCTGTTCAATTTTTCACGGACCGTAACACTCGTCGACACGCTTTCACTTACGTACTCTAATAAACACGGGCGCAAGAGGATGAGTTTCCATGTCGTCCGAGTCCAAAGTTTCTGTCACACGCTGACTGATTCAATTCGCTGCTCTGCACTTTCGGAAGTGAAACATGCAACGCCGACAATTCCTTCGTTCTTCCGCCGCAGGACTCTTCACGATCACCGGGAGTCGGCTCCTGTCTGCTCAGGAATCCCGAACGCCTCATATCCTGCTGAGGTCTTCGTGGCAGGTCGTGAATATCGGTGATATTGCACATACTCCGGGCGTATTGGCACTAATCGAAAAGTATATCCCGGAAGCCGAAGTGATCCTGTGGGCCTCCGGTGATCTCAGCGCTGAGGTTGCGGCGATGGAGCACCACCGTTTTCCAAAGTTGAAGATCGTGAAAGGCTCCATCAAGGCTGACGGTTCTGCGTCTAACCCTGAACTTGCCCACGCCGTTGCATGGTCGGACTTTCTGCTGCATGGCTCCGGCCCTTCACTTGTTGCCGCAAAAGATGTGGCCGCGTACGCCAAACATACCGGCAAGCCCTTCGGTGTCTATGGCATTACGCACGGCTCATTCTTGTCAGGCGATGACAAGTCACTGCTCAGCAAAGCTCAGTTCGTCTACTTTCGGGACTCGGTATCGCTCGCGCGAGCAAAAGACGAAGGAGTGTCCTGCCCAGTCATGGAATTCGCACCAGACGGGGCATTCGCGTGTGACTTAAGAGATGACGCGAAGGCCACAGCATTCCTTAACGCCAATGAGCTTGAAGACGGAAAATTTCTCTGCTGCCTGTCTCGCCTGCGATACACGCCCTACTGGAGCATTCCCGGCAAAAACCGTCCGTATGACGAAAAGCGACACACCCGCAATGAGGCCATGAAGGAACATGATCACGCTCCGATACGAGAAGCCATTATCTCCGTGATCCGCGAAACAGATCTGAAGATTCTGTTGTGTCCGGAGGACATGACTCAAATGTCTGTCGGCAAGGAGCTGCTTTTTGACAAACTGCCGGACGATGTGAAATCACGTGTCGTCTGGAAAGAG
Organism: Planctomycetota bacterium; assembly: GCA_052034165.1. Taxonomy (GTDB): domain Bacteria; phylum Planctomycetota; class Planctomycetia; order Planctomycetales; family Planctomycetaceae; genus SXXK01. The sequence goes on from JBPOIW010000112.1 coordinate 4,349, forward strand.
AAATTCTGGCTCACTGACATGGCTCTCAGCGTTTACGTTCGCAGTGCAGGGCTCTTTGGGAGTGAGATGCATTCGCCAATCATGGCCGTCGGGAACGGTATCCCGGCGATCGTGTGTCGGTTCGAAGAACAAACCAGCAAAGGCTTCATGTGGCGTGATATTGGACTGGGAGACTGGCTGTTTGACTTCGACAATGAAGAGGACTGCAGAAAACTTCCAGCCGCAGTTCTGGCACTGGCGAAGGACCCGATTGCCGCCCGCGGACGCACTAAGAAAGCTCGCGAATTTGTCGTGCAGCGTCAGTCAGAAACGATGCTGGCGTTCAAGAGCACGTTAACAAAATAACGTTGCCACGAGAGAACATGGTCCCTGTCAGTATTCTGACTTCTCAGTAGTCAAGATCATCCTCATCCGCGTCTTCAACGACGGCCTTCTCCATGAATTCCGTCAGGGTCGCGGCAACGACTTTGACTTCTCCGGACTTCGAATAGTCCGGACAGAACTTCCAGACTGAATATCCTTCGTCCGGATTCACAATCAGAAAATCTTCGTTGTCTGTAGCGAGGACCAAACATCGTTCCAGCTTCTCATACGGGAACGGCTTACCGGCCGGTCCCTTCGCAGCGGCCAGGCCCATCGATCGATACATGGCCACAAAGCCAACCATCATGCCAATATGAGTCGACGTGATCTTGTTGACTCGTGTCGTCTCCTGCAATTCTTCTTCAGTCCAGAACTGCCATTCATTCTTTTGGAAACGGACGACGTGCAACTCCGGGAGCTTTCTCAGCCACTGCAGATAGTCTGATGGTAGTGCAGGATTGCTATTCGTCATGCTGATTGTCCCATTGTCCAATTTGTAGTCTCATCCGACAGATTCGGTGTCCTTCTCCGAATCCCGATGTTGGTTTGGCGAAAACTCTCTCGCTGCCGCACACAGCCAAAATCACTGCTGCGCGAAGAGTGATTCCTTCGGAGCCGTATAGCGAATCGCGAGATGCGGAGTTTCCAATCGTACCTGCCCTTTGCCAACTGATTGGACCCCAGCTTCTACAAGTCCCGTTGTCAGGAGAGTTCGTTCAAGGGGACATGGCGATTTTCCCTTGATAAACGTGGCTTCGGCCTTCGCCATGAGTTCTGCGGAATACATGACGTTCGGTACAGGCGGCAGATAGAACAGCGTCGAGAGCGGCTTGGACTGATTCTTCAATTTCGCCGCAAACGTAAAGTCACCGACGAGCCCGTTCATCAGCAGCATCGTCGCTTTTGTGCCGTCGATATATTCGATTCGATAGGCCACGGGTTCCTTGACCCATTCCTGCATTTGCTGCCGAATCGGATAGCGATGACTAAACGATTCCGGCTGAGCCAGCGTCTGGCATCGCGACAAACAGGCGTGAAACAACGACGAGTCCCAGCCTCCGGCCGACCACGATCCGGAATCCATCGCCTGCCAGAACTCATCGCCCTTCAGTCCATGAACTGCGGCCACACCGGTCTCGCCGCCTTTTCGCCGCTCGGCCATGCATTGAATCACCTCAAGCGCATGAAAGTCATAACTGTCCATGCCTCCCATGGCGACGCACATCAGTTCTTCAACTTCGGCACCATAAGGCATCTCGATCGAAGGCATCCGCCAAGTGCCTGGCAGAGAAGACCCTGCGGCAAACGCAAAGTTCAGCTCCTTCGAGAGATCGTACATTTCCTTCGCCCAGTCCCACTTCCATGACAGGTGCTTGTCGTTGAAGACGGGAACAGATCGGCCATCCTTACGAAAGACATCCGTGACCTGCTTGAACAGCTCATAGCGAGGATACTTCGTCTGGCCATACTCGCTGAGTTCATACTTGCCGTGCTCACCAATCAGCAACACAGCATCAACAGCCAACTCGCTCCCACCGCAACGAAGCGCCTCGGCGACAGTCTTGTAGATTGGGAACCCAAACTCCTCGGAGCGTTTACGGCTGAGATCGTTCTCCGGAAACTGATCCACATAGGCCGAAACGACATCCAGCTCAGGCTTATGCCATTCACCGTTAATCGGATATCCAACCAGAAAACGTTCGGCCATATGCCACGCATGCGAATGATATCGCCACTCGGTCGTGACAACGGCCAAACGCTTGCGTGCAGTGCTGTGCGACGACGTCACGGCCGACGCGGTTGAGGGAAGCAAAATCGCCGAAAGCAATCCCGCACCGGAAGCCTCCAGGAAGTTTCGTCGAGTCACCATTTTTGTGTCCCTTTTATCTTCGTCGGTTCACCGAAATTCGTCGAAGCAACCAGCGCGGCCTCTGAGGTATCTTGTAATGCCGACATGGTCAGAGCAAGTCACGCAGAGAGCGTCCAGGCCATTCAGCAATCTTTCGAAGCAACCGTACACTGTTTAGTTCAACAACATTAGTGCGGCGAAACAGAACTCCGTCTGAAACGTTGATCAGCGTCCTATGCTGTCATTCCACCATTTGTGCAATGGGTGGCGGGATGATGGAGAGAAAGTCGCCAGCTTTTCGATCTGCTCAAGGGACTGCGCCAACTCCTCAGGAGAAGGTTTAAAAGCATCCGCCCAGCTTTTCATCAAGTCAGGAGTCGTGAGTACAGAGATCGAGTGCTCTGCGGCCATTCGGATCGCTTTTCGATCATCTGTCGCAACTGTCCAGCCTCGCGATTTTGCGATTGCGAGAGCCATCGCCTCACCGTCGTCGATCTTCGAAGCGAAGTCTACGAACAAGTCCAGCTCGTCCCCTTCCGCTGCATCACAGGAGTGAACGGAGCCGTCATCAATCAGCGACTGAATTTCGATAGCGATTTTCCGGCTCGTCCCATCTGACTGAGCCTGATGAATGTAAAGCGACTCACGGATCACAACGGAGGGAACGTACCACGTCTTGCCATGCAACAGCAGTCCGATACGCGAATGGCCAGCCGCGTAGAGATTAATGAGGCAGCAGGCATCGATCACAACATCATTCATGGCCATTTGCATCCTGCATCAAGAAGCCGAAAGCAAAGAGCGCTCGAGCGGGACAGTCAGAACCGAATCGCTGCCGTCGCTGCCAATATCATCCGACCGTTCTCCACACTCAAGCACAATTTTTCTCGCCGACACACGATCCGTACGTAGAAATTTGGCGAGTTCTCCCTCTGAGATTTTTTCTTCCCGATAGGCCAGTACGGCAAGATACTTGTAACGTGCTGGATATGGCTCCATCAGACTAACTTCTCGAGGCACAAGAGCCAGACTCTTTCGAGCGTGCTCCGGCTTGAAACCCTGTTCCGAAAGCAGATCCCATGTTCCTTTGCGAATCAGGGACAACGATTCCAATCGCAGAGTCATCGTCTGCACCGACACTGCATAGTAGTTGGCCAGTCCACACAGATCAGCCACCTGAAAATCGTTGCGACTGTTGGTGACATCAAAATATTGCCGCCGCAGGCCGGTCGCCGGCATCAGAAAACACATCGCGAAAGCATCAGCAAATCGCTCACTCGATGGGACACGCTCGGTAGAATGCGTATAGTCGACACCGGGTTTGTGGCGATCTGCAAGAAAGTGCCCATACTCATGCGCAAGCGTCCAGCGCTGTCGAGCCTGAGGGTGCCGAGCATTGACGAGGATGCAATAGCCGAGATCCGGAACGAATGCGTACATGCCAGCAATTCCGGATGCCGTAGGCACTGAGAAGATCCGCACGCCAACATTGTTCTCAAGCACTTGTCTCAATTCAAGCACTGGCCCATCACCTAAATGAAGCCGTGACCGCTCGCGAGCCGCAACATCCTCGGCGAAGTCCGCCAGTCTGTTGGAGGGCACTTGAACTTCCTGCGGGTAGTTCTGGAATGGTCTCGCTCCTGCGATCTTCTCCAGCTGGCAGTAGTCGACCGCAAACTCATGGAGTTGATGGATCGCAGAAAAGACCTCGTCAGATTCACTCAGGCTCGACTCCAGTGCCGCGCGCAGATGCGGTTCCAGTTCGATGTTCGAAGCATCAGGACGAACCAACTCGTGGACGCTCCGTCCGAAAAACGCGGCCAGCGACACAACCTCAGCGCGCGTGGCTGGCCTCGTTCCTTTTTCGATCCCGATGTAGGGCGGTCGACTCATTCCAAGGTGCTTTGCCGTCTCTTCCTGAGTCTTTCCACTAGCCCGTCGGAAGTCTGCTATGCGCTTTCCAAGCGTTCGTGGATCGATTTTATCGAATTCGCTCATATCACACTTCCTTGTGATAAAGATGAAATTGGCCCATGCCATTGTGCCCAAGACCAATCTGCCTGAAGCCCTGATTCAATGAGGCATCGCCATTCGTTGCGGTATCTCTGCAATAGCTGAATTGCCGGTTGCTGATCTTCACCACGCCCGACGACGCATGCCAAATGGATTTTCATAGCCAACGGCAAAAATCGGTCTTCAGGCAAGCAGCTTAGAAGCTCAACTTGGGAAACGATGGATTTTAAGTGTGCAAGATGGCATGCAGGAATTCTGGCAACATCGTCACTTCTGCCGAACACATCAAAACGATACTTCTCGGGAGACTCGTAGATACCGCCGATCATCAGCGCCTGTCTCCGCCCGATACATCCTGGGCAGACGCCGCATTGCTTTTGCTGCCCCTGCACCCGTCTGGGATAGTGGACGCACGAGACACTTTCCTGTGCCATTCGAACCAACAATTCATCATTTGCGACACGCTTTATAAGTTCAGCTTTTGTCCTGTCGCGAAATGGCAGAGCAAACCCGATCGGTTGCCCCGAGATTGCAGTGAGCAGTGCACCCATTCGCCGAAAGAACTCCGGATGTGCACTTCTCGTCGTGCGAGCTCCAAACATCATTCCCGTCATCGGTGGGAGATTAATCACTCCAACACCATTTTCGTAAACTTCAATCGAATCGATGCCCAACTCAAAGGCTGCAACTCCACCCAGCGCGGCAAACAAGAACGAGCGACTTCTTTGCGTCAATTCCTGCTGCTTCAGCGGTGGCGGATTTCGCAACCTAGTTGACACCATAATTGAGGAAATTCGGTTGCCGAAACGCTCGCGAAGAATCGGTAGCTGAATGTCTCTTACGAGTCGCCTTTGGTCTCTTTGATGCCTTGCAGTTACTGCGAAAACAGACCCTTTCCATTCAAGTAGCCGATTCGCCAGCCCAGCTGCAGAATCCAGGCCTCCACTATCCAAGCATACAACCGCATGGTTGGACTCGCGGGTACTCCACCACCGGCGTTGCATTAACGAACGATGAATCGTGAATTTAAACTCCCACGTATCACCAGTGAGGAATTCGACGGTTCGCCTGAGCAAAGTAGAAATCTCAGTCGCATTCCAAAAGTCCGGCTCAGAGACCGGAATCGTCGAGACAGGCATCAGCCGCGAAGGCCCATTAGCGTCGATGGATCGATTCCGCTTCGTCAGGCGATCAGCTGCATAAATATGCATTGCAATACGCAACAGGTCACGACTCTTTGGCGATAATGGAACGCCTAGTTGCCGACCTAACAAATCTTCGTCAAGGTGAAATGAGTTGAAGCCAATGTTCATAAACTCGTTCCCAACTGAGCGCCAATTGAAATTCCCAGCAATGCGTCTTGGTGTCGCTCTTTTTGTTCCAGAGACTGCGGTGGCATTCGCAAAGCTCGATCTGGCGCGTCGGCCATTTGCCTTGCTAACCGCTGAATTCTGTCGATCATCCGTTCTTTGACTGCTGATGCGAATTCGCGGTAGGCACCTGCGTTGGAGAACCGCGTTCCATTAGAATCTTCGCGTATCTGATCAAGGAACCGATCAGTTGTTAGGACTAGAACGTTTTCCAGAATACTCCGATCATCCAAACCTTGGCTAGACTGCGACTCGAACATCTCAAGGTAGTCGCGACCGTAGCGACTGCGACGAATGATAGCCGAAAAATCCCCATCGGGGTCCGTTGCCGCTTGGAGTATCTCTTTCAACGGGACGTGATTTTCGTTCTTGAATATCTGCTGGAGATTCTTGAACGTGCGGGCAAGACAGCGGACACCTTCCGTTGCGATCTCATCCACTGAGCCTTGGCTCAAGATTAAGTCCCGCCATTTTCGCCACCGCCCGCTGCGGGCGTGACCAATATCAAGCGTTTCGTTTTCTGCCATCACTCAGACTCCGGGTTCCAGTTGCCACTGCTCCATGGCGGCATTGTAGCCGACGTGTTTACATTGTCAATTTATTTAACGCTACAAACGTTTTTTTGTAAAATAGCAGGGGTTTTTGTGGCATCTACCTATTGGCCCCTGATCTCCATGAAGAATTCAGTCAACCAATGACCCATTGCGGCACCTCGCTTACATGCAATGCCTTTTGAGCTGGCTCAGAGGAGAAAACAGGTGGATTCCGCTTGGTGAAATACGGGGCGAAACGCCAGCGTCCTATCAACAGGGGACAGCTTTCGGCATGTTGCTAAAATCTTCCGCCGACCGACGAATTGCCTCTGCCGAGAAATCTGATGACCCGGGTATTAGTGCTGGTGCCAACTGAGTTTGAACTGCGAAAACTGCAGCCTTTGATTGCTGAGCCTATAGCCACGGCAAACGGCATCATCGCAACTTGTGGATTTGGGCCGATCGTCTCAGGGATCAAGACGACTCAGTTGCTGACTCGCCACAGCCCTACCAAGGTCGTGCTGGTGGGGATTGCCGGAGCAATCGGGCCGCGATTCTCAATCGGAACAGCCGCCAGTTTTTCTCAGGTGGCCTGTTACGGAATCGGGGCGGGCAGCGGTTCGGAATTTCAGACGGCGAGTGAACTCGGCTGGAATCACTGGAACGAAGCAACAGCAACTCAGGAATCGCAGGATACTCTTGCGTTGCACAGCGATCCGGCTTCGTTTCGATCATGGCACAGCAATTCAACAGCAGACTCCGGAGACGCTTCCGACAGCTCTATCGACCAACCTCTGCTGCTGACCGTCTGTGCGGCGTCGGCGAATTCGACAGATGTTGCCGATCGACTCGAGAAGTTTCCACTGGCTGCTGCAGAGGATATGGAAGCCTATTCCGTCGCTGTGGCTTGCCGCATGGCGAATGTTCCTCTGACCGTGATTCGAGGCATCTCGAATATCGCAGGCGATCGTAACAAAGCTCACTGGGATGTTGATGCAGCCCTCAAAGCGGTCTCAACATGGTTCATACCGGATAATCTTTCATGACAACAATTCATCTGGGCATCTCAACGTGCCCGAACGACACATTTGCGTTCCACGGCCTGATGACTCGCAGCGTGGATTGGCGAGGCCTCAACTTTGAAGTTGAGCTCATCGATATTCAGCAACTCAATGATCGACTGTTTGCGGGCGAATTTGATGTCGCGAAAACCAGCTTTCACGCGGCTCTGATGTTGGCCAAAGAGACGGTCGTGCTGCCATCAGGATCTGCCCTCGGATTTGGTGTGGGGCCGCTGTTGCTGTCGGCTCATGAAGGTGACCAACCAACGAATTCGAATCAGGTGACGCTGTGTCCGGGAAAAGACACGACGGCGTCGCTGTTGTTTCAGTTGTTTTACCCGGCAACGACACAGATCCGACACGTGGTATTTTCTGAGATTATGCCGGACCTGAAGAACAAGAAGGCTGACTTCGGAGTTTGTATTCATGAAGGCCGCTTCACCTGGCAAAACGAAGGGCTCGGGCTGGTAGAAGATCTGGGCACTCGCTGGGAAAAAGAAACCTCCTGCCCCCTGCCCCTTGGAGGCATCGTCGCTCGACGTCGTCTTGGTGCAGAGACCATCGCCACAGTTCAGGCCGTCATTCACGATTCTCTGAAGCTGGCTCTCGCAAATCCCAGCGTGGCTCTGCCGACGATGCGAAAGTATGCTCAGGAGTTCGACGATGATGTCCTCATGAAGCATGTCGATCTCTACGTCAACGACTGGACGGTTGAGCTGGGTTCCGTGGGAGCAAATGCTCTGCAGGAACTTTCCCGAAGAGCTCAGGCCATCGGCCTTGTCCCCCACAACAGCCCTGCTTTGCAGATCTTCAATGGATTGCATTGATAGAGAACGCGCCAGCGGGTCGTTGATTTAATTGGGGCTATCAGCCGATGGGCGCTAGCCCCGGTTGAAATTCAGTACATTTCCCGGGGAAACAACCGGGGCTAGCGCCCTACGGCTGATGAAAATATAGTCCGACGAGAAACGTTCAACGTTTCTTCTTTGTCGCGGACTTTTGTGACTTGGCTCGATCTTTGGAATGCTCATTCACCATATTGTCCAGCTCAGCAAGCCCCAGTGCGATCTTCTTGAAGAAGGAAGCATCGTGTCGCACGAGAATAAAACGCGGATGATGAATCCAGAGTTCTCTCAGGCGGCGATCAACCTCAATCGCCTGCTCCAGTGATTCGTTGCGAATCGGATTTCCACCTTCGATCGTCAATCCGCCGACAGCAGCACTTTCGAAGAAGATGACTCCATCGTATCGCGCCAGCTCTGCTTCAAAAGTCGTATTCAGGGAAGCAAAAAATTCCTCCGGCGGTTCCGGACAATAAGCGGCACCATCCACTGTACCGCGATCACAAAGCAGAATTCGATCCGGGTAAAGAAACGACTGGACATCTTCCAGTTGACGTTGCACATGGTAGATGGCCTGCTGCGCCGCCGCGGCGGCTTCAGGTTGAGTACTGCGAGGAAAGCCACCGGAAAACAGCAGCGTGGCCGACTCCGGAACAACGACGACCTTCTCACCGATTTCTCGTCGAAACAAATCGGCCGCCGTTGTCTTGCCTCCGCCGGGACCACCGGTCAGCACGATTCGACATCGACGCTTGCGTTCTCGAGTCAACTGTCGCATCAGCCATTCATTCTGCTCGTCGCTGAGCAGAGATCCGGAATCTTCTCCACGCGTGTTCGGCTTTCGAATCGGGGTTTTCATGGTACGGTGGCCTCCTCTTTGATCGAATGCGAACGATAACTTGTGTTGGTATACAAGTGTGGCAAGGTCGAGTCAGCGGTGGACTCATTCATGTGTTAAGTGTTCTTGTTTACCGCCCAGCCGGAGGCGCCGGCCTACGTCAAAGCCGGCGCCTCCGGCTGGGCGGCAAACGATTTCATAAACAGAAAGCTCAACTCACTTTTGCTTGTCGCGATGAACGATAAATCAGTATCGCCCCGATGAGCGATAGTCCAACCGACGTGGCCAGAAACCAGGCAGGCAGATGAGTCTCGTTCTTAACCGCCAGATCGAGGCCCAATCTCGCCAGCAACGGCTGCAACTCCGTCAAAGATAGGAGCAGACCGTTGCTGACTGCATGCATCACGATGCCTGGGAAAATGCTGCCCGTGGAAAGTCTGATCCAGCCCAGCACAAACCCCAGCATAAAGGTCGCCGGAAATCGTTCCAGCGTCAGCGACTGATCGACAACCACATGAAACGCCGCAAACAGAAATGTGCTGGTGAATAACGCGGACTTCCGTCGCTCGGAGCGACCGATCAGAGCACTCATCAGAAACCCGCGAAAGAACAACTCTTCACAAATCGCAGGAATCACCGCCAGCGTGAGCAATCGCAACAGAAGAGGTGTCTCCTGAGTTAACCGTTGTGCTAACTCCTGCAGCTTGGGATTGCTCAACAATTTGGTCCATGCAGCGGTGCCCTTCCCGAACAGCAGCGCTTCGTAGCTCAACGTCCATAAAGTCGCGCCCAGCAGAATTGCTCCTAACAACGCGAGAGGCGGAAAGCTGCGGATGCCATAGGCCGATGTGGCACGAACACGATTCCAGGTTGTCAGCAACGCCGGAAAGATTGTGAAAAGCAGCAGAGTCGTCAGCCCGGAAAGCACCAGTTGACCAGAAAGATTCGCAGGGTCAACCAAGCGACCACGAATGCCAGCAAGCACAATAAAGGCCGGAAGCAAGGCCAGCAGATAACCAATCCCCAGTGACTTCGATACCTCATCCGTCAACTCAGCCGGGCGTTTGCTCAGACTTCCTCCACCGCTGTTGTTGGCAAACAGAACAGAGTCACTTCCGAACACATTCGCCGCAAGTCGCAGAGCCAGAACCGTGTAAGTCAAAGTCGCCGCCAGTGTGATGACGAACAGATGCGGTGCCGCGATTCCCTGAAAGAGTTCTTTTCCCAGCAGAACAATGTTCACCAGAGGAAGCAGCGCCAGCCCAATCGTCAGACGCACACCCGGCATTAAACTCAGGATGCCCGGTGCCAAGGAAACCAGCATCAACGGAATCAGCCACGCCTGCGCTTCCCGAAAACTTCTGGCAAAGCTGGTAATGCTCAACAGCACAGCAGAAAAAAACGAAGCGAAGACAATCAGCAAAGACAAGACCTGCAGGAACATCCCGATCGATGCGCCTTCTCCCAGGATGACTCGATCAAAGCCGGTCCCATACAGAGTCAGAATCATGGCCGTCAGATTGATGATGGCTGTCAGCACCGCCACCGTAAACACGGCGATGAATTTACCCGTCAGCAAGTTCCGACGCGAAACTGGCGCGGCAATCAACATCTCCAGAGTTCCACGTTCGCGCTCGCCAGCCGTTAAGTCAATCGCCGGATAGACGGCACCAGTCATTGTCATCAACACCAGCATCAATGGCACAAAGGCGCTGAGAGGAGACTCTTTCGGGCCAGTCGACTGCAATGCAACTCGCGATATCGCAGGCATCACCTGTCGGCCAAAGCGAGTCTGATCCAGCACTACACGAACGTATTCATCTCGAAACGCAGAAATGCGACGAACGGCCTCGATGGCCGCCTTTGTGCTGAACGCATCTCCCTGACGAGAAATGACTCGGATCTCACTCTGCGTGATAACACCAGTTGCAGGGTCCTGATGTGGTAATGTTTCAAGAATGGCGACGTCGGCGATCCCGTCCCTGACGAAAGGTTCCAGGTCTGTTCCCGGCGGCTGAATGTACTTTTCCAGCCGAATTGTGGACTCCGCCCCTTCGATTGGATTTCGACCGTCAGGAATCTTCCCTTCCAACAATTGCTTCGTCAGATCTTCAAGACGATCCTGCGAGCCACCTCGTGACTGATTCTTCCCCGGCTCTTCTGACGCGGCTGGCTTTGTCGCATTATCATTGACTGTCTTCGCTGATTCCGAATCCGCATTCTGCTCATTTTCCGGAACTGCAAACAACGACTGCAGCCCGGGAGACAGCGTTTGTTCCACAACGATCGCGGCCGCCGGGGCATTCAAATCGATTCGAGAAACCGCGAACTTCTGAACGACAGAACCCAACAACGGATAAACAATCAGAGGCATCACAATCAGCGTTGCGAGCGTTCTGCGATCTCGAAGAGATTCGCGCAGTTCTTTTCGCGCAAGCCTGGAGATCTTCCGCATCGTATTCGAAAAACCTGACGCGGGAGCAACGATCGAAGCCGAGGGAGACTGCATCGTTGGAGCATCTTCTGATTCCTCTTTCACGCGATTATCGCTTTCCGCCAGAGGTTTCAGAAATCAGTAACGCCGATGCATCACGGTCGATTTGTTGTTCTCGCGCCATCAGGTCGAGGAACATGTCGGTCAACGATTCGCGTTTCGTAACGCTTCGCAGTTCATCGAGTGTTCCTTCAAGCTGGAGTCGGCCACGAAACATCAGCCCAAAGCGGTCGCACAGACGCTGAGCTTCATCCAGTCGATGAGTACAAAAGATGACAGCTTTGCCGATCTCTTTCAGATGCGACGTAAAATCAAAGATGCGCTTGCTGCCGACGATATCAAGCCCGCGCGTCGGTTCGTCCATCAAGACAACTGGAGGATCATGCATCAGTGATCGAGCCAGATTGACTCGCTGCTGCTGTCCAGTACTCATCCCTGCACATTGGCGATCCATGAACTTCCGCAGCTCGAACAGATCCGCCAATTGCTCAACGCGAGCTGCAGCGGCCGCCGCCGGGACATCGTACAAGTCCGCAAAGTAGTGCATCAACTCTCGCGGCGTAAGCCATTGATACAGCCCGGCACTGGCCGAAACCAGCGCCATGTTGCGTTTGACGTCTTCCGGAAACTTCGCAACATCAAAGCCAGCAATGCGAGCGGTCCCTGATGTCGGCTTGAGCAATCCCAGCATCATTCGGAGCGTCGTTGTCTTGCCTGCCCCGTTGGCGCCGAGAAGTCCGTAGACCTCGCCAGCACTCACCTGCAGCGTCACGCCATTGACCGCCAAGACATCTCCAGCCGCTGTGGGAAATCTTTTAACGAGATCTCGCACGTCAATGACAGCGTCTGCTTGCCGTTCGCTGCCTGACATCGCCATAAGAATCTGCGGCCTGAAGAATAGGAGAGACCCGGAACGATCAATCGGATGCAATGTCGTACGTCGCAACGCCCACGATTCGAGAAGCATTCTTGGGATTTCCCTCACTGAAATCCAATCGCGGGGCGAACTTTTTGAGGCGGAATTACCATAGCTTTTAACACCGGATCATTCTCGCAAAAGGCTCAAGAGACGTGAGGCTCCTGAAACCAGCGTCTAAACAGGAAGCAGAAATCGTCCACGAGCAAAAAATTGAGGGATACCTTTTTCGACCCACATTATTGTCACGGCAACCCGCCAGAGTGTTTTCCTCTGATCGTGATCGGTACAATTTTCGACATGGCGTGGAACGTTAACGCCTCACTCGAAATCCTGAATCAATGACCTCTTCTCCACAGATCTGGTGTAGCCATGAGCAATAGAAATTCTCAGTCTCGCAGACAATTCCTGGGACGTTCAGCCGCCGCCCTTTCCGCGCCTTGGATTCTTCCAGCCCATGTGCTCGGTCGAGACGGCGCTGTAGCCCCCAGCGAAAAAATCACACTGGGCGTTATCGGCATTGGGCCACGATGTACCTACGACCTTCAGGCCATGTTGGGACTTCCTGATGTCCAGTGCGTCGCGATCGCCGACGTCCAAGCCAGCCGTCGTGATGCGGGAAAGGCACTCGTCGACAAGCATTATGGAACCTCTGACTGCCGACTTTACGGCGACTTCCGTGAACTGCTGGATCGCAAAGATATCGACGCCGTCCTGATTGCCACCGGCGACCGCTGGCATGCTACGGCCTCGATGCTGGCCGCCCAGGCTGGCAAAGACGTGTACAGCGAAAAGCCATGCGGTCTGACGATCGAACTGTGCCAGCAACTGGCCGACACGATGAAAGCCACCGGTCGAATCTTCCAGGCAGGTACTCAACGCCGCAGCGTGCCAAACTTCCAGCAGGCTGTGCAGCTCGCACAGACCGGAAAACTTGGCAAGTTGCAAACGTTGTATGCGTCCGTCTATGTGCCAACTCTGGACATCAGCTGGCTGCCTGGCGAACCAACTCCGGCCAAGAGCGTTTGTGACTGGAACATGTGGCTGGGCCCGGCCGTCTGGCGTCCTTATAACAGCCAGTATGTCGTCGGCAAATGGCGTGGTTACTATGACTTCGACTCCGGTGCTCGAATCCTCGACTGGGGCGCGCATACGGTCGACCTTTGCCAGTGGGCCAACCAGGCCGATGAGACCGCTCCGATCTCTTATGAGCCGTCGGACTCAGGGATTACCTGCAAGTATGAAAACGGCGTGACTCTGTTTCTGGACTTCCTCGCCACTCCGTTCGGGGATCGCGGACCAAACTGGATCACGAAACTTGGCACATGCCCGGTGAAGTTTGTGGGCGACGAAGGTTCGATTGAAACCGGTGACAGCGGCGAAACGGAAGTCTCTTCTGCAGCACTCCGCAAAGAATTGCAGGAGTCTGCAGGCAAGGTCAAGGGCCTGGACGTCACCGCGCATGCACGCAACTTCTTTGACTCGATCAAGACTCGTAAGCCGACCGTGGCGAATGCAGAAGTCATGAGAAATTCTCATATCGCCTGTCACGCCGCCGCGTTGTCCTGGATCCTGAAACGCAAGCTGACATTCGATCCTGTGAAGCAGGAATTCATTGGCGACGACGAAGCCAACGGCCTGCGATCACGACCAGCTCGAAACTGGGCCTGATAGACCTGACTGCTGACTCACTGTGGTTGTCCTGTTAATGCAGCCACAAAGAATCAGACCGATTCCTCCAGGGCCGTGACAACTCAAGTTTGTCGCGGCCCTGTTGATTTGAAACTCATTACGCAGACCTGCACGACAATCGCCTGTAGGGAGATTTCCATGGCCATTCTTGTTCCATCGCCGACTCGGATCGAAGCTCCCGGTTATCCGCCAAAGACGATCGAAGAATACATCGGTCGAGTAAACACCGGGACAAAAGACGTCAGCATCGCTCGCATGGTCAGTCCGTGTGGCTGGAGCGAACCCGCGCAGACTCCGGAGTTCGACGAATACACCGTGGTCCTGAAAGGCCAACTGCGTGTGGAAACACGTGAGACCGTGTACGACGTGGCTGCAGGCCAGGCGATCATCATCCCGCGCGGTGAATGGGTGCGTTATAGCTCACCTGCCGAAGGTGGAGCAGAATATATCGCCGTGTGTCTACCGGCATTTTCTCCGGACACCGTTCATCGCGAAGACTCGGGGAATTCCTGAGCCTAACAGTCTGTTGATTTTGTGGGACCATCAGCCACAGGGCGTTAGCCCCCGTTTTTTGATCGTGTTTTGCAACGACAACCGGACGCTAACGCGTTCCGGCACATGGAACGAACGGTCTCCTCAGCCTGAAATCTGGAAACGGAACTATGCATTGCCATTCTGCCCGCAACATCAAAGGCCTGGCTCTGTCACTTATGGCTGCCGCTCTTGTCGGCTGTGGAGGTTCCAGCACTCCGCCGGCTCCTGTTGGAGAAATGTCGACTCAGGATCTGAATCAGGCGACTCAGTTTGTCGCAGCGTCTCCGGCCGATGCAGAGGCACTTGTGAAGGCGGTCGAGAAGGCGGTCGCTCATCAGGACGTCAATGCGTTTAATGCAATTATCGACGAGAACCGCATGGTTGACCGAATTCTGGCGGGGCTTGATCTGAAGCAGGGCTTCCGCAGCAGCTTCATGCAGAGCATGAAGGAAGGGGGCGGTCTCTCCAGCCTCTCGAATGAAATCATTGGCACCGTTCAGAGTGGCGGCGACTATACGTTCGTGAGAATGGTTAGGCATGAAGAAGAAGTGCGTCCGCTGTTCCGCCTTGTCCTCGCGGAATCAGCCGGTATCAATTATCACGAACTGGTTGTCAGCGTTGATGCCAACAAGCAGCCGCGAATTGCCGACATTCATGTTCATCTGAGCGGAGAAATGCTATCGCAGAGCATCCGACGACTCGTGCTGCCAGCTGTAGCGGCAGAGAACGCCGGGATCCTCGCTCGATTGTCCGGAGCGGAATCGGAGTACATGAATCACATCGAAAAGATGAAGGAAATCAATAATCTGTCGGAGGCGAAAAAATACCAGGAAGCCATGGCCCTGTTCGCTTCTCTTCCGGAAGCCATGCAAAAAGACAAGACCGTTCTTTTGTCAAAGCTGGTGGTGGCTCAGAACGTGGATGATACGGAGTATTCGAAGGTCATTCAGGATCTGGAACGATACTTCCCCAATGATACGTCGCGTGACTTCCGAGCCCTCGATCTCCTGATCATGCAGGGCAAGCACGAAGAGCTGCTGAAGGCCGTGGATCGGTTACTGCAGATGATTCAGGATCCGTACCTGAATACGCTCAAAGTCGACAGCCTCCTGTCTCTGAATCGCATGGACGAAGCCCGCAAAGCCATCGCGGAAGCCCGAACGGCAGCTCCGGATCGGATAGATGTCTATTGGGTTGAGGTCTCTATGCAGCTCAAGGCCAAAGACCATGCGGCGACCGCTGCATTGCTGGACGAGATCGGAGAGAAATTCGGGATGGCCTTCAACAACCTGGCCACAATCCCCGAATACGCAGAATTTGCCGCTTCGGAAATTGGCAAGGAATGGATGTCTCGCCAGGCAGCTGCTCCGGAAACACAGCCGACCAGCCCCAAGCCGCCCGCCACTCCGGAAGCAGCAAAACCCCAATAAGGGACAGGTATTTCATTAGGGCTGGAAGCCCGGCGCATCGCCAGCCAGTGGCGAGAGAGTGTGTAGATTGAATCGTTTACCGCCCAGCCAGAGGCCCCGGCCAGCACAAAAGCCGGTGCCTCCGGCTGGGCGGTAAACGGAAGCACGGAAGATGCGACTAAACTAAACAAACTGTCCAGTGAGCCACCGGAATAATAAGAATACAGAGATACAAGCCTGAAGGGCCGAGACAGACGCGAGCATGTCCGCCCTTCAGACCTCTGGTTCTTGACTTCGCCAGCAGCAGCCGACTCATCAAGCATCGGCGACTCCGATCGGCAAGCCTCCTTCGCAGATCCAAAAGCTTCACTTCTGCAGAAACTGCATTTCACTCATGCATTCGGCGATCACAAAACTGGTCGAGTGATTCTTTCTGCCGACTCATGATTGTGTGTCCGGTTGAAAATGCCGAAGGCAGGCAGAGTCATACGAAACCTTCGAAATCCTTCTTCCATCGCTCTGGACAGCGCGGAATAGCCTGCGATATCAACCCGCCCGCCCTGTGAAGCGAGGCCGAAACGTCGAACCATCGAGGTTCGGTTTCGCTTCATCGAGCAACCCGGCAGTGGTCGCCATGGACGGCAGCTACTGTCACGGGAAGTGTGCTTTGTTCCGCGACAAAAAATTCGGCAGACAGTGGGTTCTTCATTCTGCGGGATTCGGCACAAGCTGCCGAAGTGAATGAGAACGAACTGACGCGACTCAGAACAAAGTGGTTGTCCAAACAAAATGGAAGAACCGAACGATGCTGCTTCTGCAGACTGAGGTTCACTCGAAAACAACGGCAGTCTATGCCGAAACATGACATTGAAGAATTCTCCCTAAGGGAGCAAACAATTCTTTGTTCATGGTTCGAATCTGACTGTTGCACAGGATCGGGTGATCTTCGGGGCTGTTGTGGTCGATACTGACTGATACGAGTCAATATTGCTGCAGATGCACCTGCTGTTCGTCATGGAGGATTGAATGGCTACCAAGGTCAGTGAAGATGTTTCTGAAGTTTGGGTTACCTACAAACAGGACCAGACAAATCAGGAACTGCGGAACCGTCTCATGGAGCGGTATCTGCCGCTGGTCAGATACAACGCTGAACGGGTGTGGGCCAAACTCCCCGAAGGTGTTGACCTGAACGATTTAATGTCAGCCGGAGTTTTCGGGCTGATGGATGCAATCGAGGCTTTCGACATGGACCGCGGGGTCAAGTTCGAAACCTACTGTGTACCTCGAATTCGCGGAGCGATGCTCGACGAACTTCGTACCATGGACTGGGTTCCTCGACTGGTTCGCAGCAAAGCGAGCAAGGTTGAAGCCGCCCGCAAAGTGGTCGAAGCTCGAGTGGGTCGTCCACCGACCGAAGCAGAGATCGCGGAGCAGATGAGTCTTTCGATTCAGGAATTCGAACGACTCAAGGCAGAGGCCAGTGCGATTAACCTCGTGAGCCTCGAAAAGAAATGGTACGAAACCGACAGCTACAAAGACGTTCGCGAAGTGGACGTTGTTGAAGATGTCCGTTGCGAAGACCCGACCGAAGGCATCCAGAAAATGGATGTCATGAAACTGGTCACCAAGGGCCTGAATCGTAACGAACGACTCATCATCATTCTTTATTACTATGAAGAACTGACGATGAAAGAAATCGGCAACACACTCGGGCTTTCAGAATCACGCGTCAGCCAGATGCATTCCAGCATCGTGGCCCGCCTGAAAGAACAACTGGATCGTCGTCGACCGGAATTCGGCTAGCCCTCACGGCAGCCGTCAACACAACTGCTATTCTCAAGCCCTCGTCATTCAACCGACGAGGGTTTTTTGTTGCGCGAAGAGCCTGCAGTTCCTCCGAGTTCGTGGGTTCTCCGAGATACTGGTCCAGCAGCATCCAAGGAAAGTACCAAAATCTGTTAAGGGCATTGACAACGATTGAGTTCGGAGCGCGAAGCGGGGAGAATCCGTGAGAAGAATCCCGAGCATACAAACTAACTCCTCAAAAGGAGCCGCAAAAATGACACGATCTCACTGCCGACGCTTTCGCCCCCTGAACGGATCTCGACGAGAACTCCTTCAGGCAGCGGCTTGCGGGTTTGGCTCGGTCGCAACCAGTTTTCTGATGAACCAGACGCAGGCCGGCAACGAGGCGGAAAAAGCACCGCACGGAGAACTCGGCTCCAAGCCTACTCATTTTCCTCCTAAGGCAACCAGCGTCATCTTCCTGTACATGGATGGAGGTGTCTCACAGGTTGATTCCTTCGACCCGAAACCTCGCCTGAACGAAGAGCACGGCAAACCATTCCCGACAAAGATTGAGCCAACTCAGTTCAATAACATCGGGAATACTCTGGCCAGTCCGTGGAAGTTTAAGCAGTACGGTCAGAGTGGAATCCCGGTCAGCGATTTGTTTCCCGAGACAGCCAAACATGTCGACGATATGGCCGTGATCCGTTCCATGACCAGCGGATTCCCGGAACACACCAATGCGAACTACTTCCTGCATACAGGTTCAGGCCTGCAGGGACGTCCATCCATGGGAGCATGGTTCGGATACGGACTGGGAACAGAGTGTGAAGATCTGCCACATTTTGTTGTGCTCAACGGTGGCCTGATTCCTCCCGGAGGTCTCGACAACTTTGGCAGCGGGTTTCTTCCCGCCAGTTATCAGGGTTCTGTCTTCGGGCTGGGCGATTCTCCTGTAGCTGACATTAAACCCCGTGAGTCGAGTGCTCAGCTGCAACGACGGAAACTGGAGTTGATTCGCAAGCTGGATCTGGCGACAGCCGAACAGTACGGCCACGATGATCAGGTTGAATCGGCGATTGTGAACTATGAACTGGCCGCCAAAATGCAGTTGGCCGTGCCGGACCTGATGGATCTCAGCGGTGAAACGCGCGAGACTCAGGAGATGTATGGCATGTTCGATGAGTTCCCGAATACGCAGTCCTTCGGCCGCGAATGCCTGCTGGCCCGACGACTTGTCGAACGCGGCGTTCGTTTTATTGAGCTGACTTGTCCAGGTGGCAATGGAGACCGCTGGGATCAGCACAGCAATCTGGTTGACGGACATACCAAAAATGCAAAGTCCGTCGATAAACCCATCAGTGGCCTTTTGGCAGACCTGAAGCAGCGAGGTCTTCTGCAGAGAACTCTGGTCGTCTGGTCCGGAGAATTTGGTCGTACACCATTTGCTCAGGGTTCCGACGGACGCGATCATAATCAATACGGCTTCTCCATGTGGATGGCTGGCGGCGGAATCAAGGGTGGCACGATTTACGGAGCCACTGATGAATTCGGTTACAAGGTCGTCGAGAACAAGGCCGAGATTCACGACCTGCACGCCACAATGCTGCATCTGATGGGAATGGATCACGAACGAGTGACCTACCGCTTTGGTGGCCGCGATATGCGTCTGACGGATGTCCATGGCGTCGTGCTGAAGGACGTGCTGAGTTAGCGGTCTGTTGATTTAGTCGTTTACCGCCCAGCCGGAGGCGCAGGCCACCATAAAAGCCGGCGCCTCCGGCTGGGCGGTAAACAGAAGACCGAAGAATGCGACTAAATCAACACGCTGCCTGCGCGCTCGTTTTGAAGTTGCGCATTTCATCATGGATTCATGAGTTGGAGCGGAATTCGGTTGG
>JBPOIW010000142.1:0-24951 GCA_052034165.1 Planctomycetota bacterium
GGGCGGGGCAGACGCGACAGCGGATGGCCCGCCCCGTCGTCCGCTTCCGGCATCTTCGAGCGGCAGGTCGGGGCGGGGATGATCTCTCCACTCTTCTCGTATCAGATTGTCTTCAATCAGCGATCGCTTTTCAGATGTATGTGGTGGAATGAGTGACTTGAATTCTTCGTCAATCAAACTTTTCCGTGTAGCTCGTTTTTTTAATGCTCTGTTTACCATATCAGTTTACCGTTAGCCGGACGTTGACCGTTTCATACTTTGCTTTTGGGTTGTCATCTTTGCGATTTCATTTTCGTTCTTGATTGTGTTTGCCATAAGTCTCTGATGAATAGGTAGGTGATGGGCCCATTGCTTTTCCCTTCGGTTGTTCGATGAATTTGCGCTTGGCCCCGGGGCAACATCGCTAGGGTGTCGGCTGCGATGTTGATACGGCAGGCCAACGCTACATTGACTCCACTTGATGTCGCAAGTCGGGTCTTCGTTGATGGTAATCCCTGTTATGTCAGGTCTGATTTAAATTCCGGACTCCTTCAGTGACTGCCGAGCGGCCTCCGACTGGCATCGGCGTTGTGCTGGAGTGATCGAAGGGGGAGGAGCTTCTTCGACGTTTTGTGCGGCAATGAATCGTTCGATTGCTTCTTTGGATGTCCATCGCTTTCCGCCGCAGACAAATGACTCGAGCGTGACGCCACGGACGCCATGCGGTCCCATGTATCGCCAGACTGTCGCCAGCGATACTCGACCTGGAAATCGGTTGCACGCTAGGTTTGGGGTAAGGAGTTCTTCTTTTTCTCTGTCGATCATGAACGTTTGCCTCAGTTTGGTTGGACGATAGGAATTGAGATCAACTGATCAGAGGCAATTCCACCACAAAAAAAAGCCCTGTCGAGAACTGAACTCAACAGGGCGTGTGGTGTGTTACGTTACGCGCATTCGTTACGCGCTATCGCTCTTTTTCCAGATGTCGCATTCTCGACTTAGCATCTGTTCCAAAGCTTTTTGTGTGGCCTCACAATCTGGTCGTTTCGCCCGATAATCTCGCACAAATGCCGCTGCGCTGCAGAAGCTCGAACCGAAGTCTCTCGCGGCGGCGAGGCACAGGGTATTTTCGTCATCCACGAGCAAATGTTTTTTTGAGTTGTTACGTTTGTTACGGGGTTTTCCCGCCTCTGGAGTGGTGACTAGGGCAGTTTTCTGAACTTGGCCATACCGGCGTTCCAAGCCGGCGAAAATCAAGGGGAGGAGCATGTCCAACTGTTCCAAACGAAACCCCTGATCGTCCAAAAATGCGTTGGGATCGATTCCTGCCAAGACGGCCTGTTTCGTAAACTCAGCGACCGATTCGGGAAGGATTTCCCCCGTGGAGGATAACCATTCGCTGCGCCAGTCATCCATCCATGTTGAATTTTCCGGTTTATTCTTGGCGGCTGTGAGCGTCGCTAGGAACATTTTCATCCATGCCGAAATTGGGAGCCTTGTCGGCGCCCCAATGGGGGGTACGGGCCCGCCAAAGCTTTGTCCTAAGTCTAGAACAACTTTATGTCCTGTTTGTTCATTCATCGGACTACCAGTGAAAGTTGACCCTGAGAGAGAAAAGAAAAGCGGTAGGCGAGTTGAGGCGTCTCCCTTGCCGCGGCCGGACTATCCCGCATTCAACGAAGTCCAACCAATTAACCGATCTTGCGTGCGACTTCAGCCGCCTTGGTGCTGCTTGCCCTCGCGTAATGCTGCGTCATGTCGGCGTGTGCATGTCCGAGGACGGCCTGAGTGTGTTCCAACCCGAACTCATCGCGGACGATATTCGCGTTCGTGTGTCGCATCTGGTGAGGAACCCATCGCTCAATGCCTGCTTTCTCACAAGCTCTGGTGATCGCTCTACAGAAAGCACTGCGTGTGATCCCAAACAGCTTTGCGTCCGGATCAGCGGAAAGATACTTCGTCAGGATCAACTGTGCGTGTGGTCCGAAATACAGCGTCCGGCTTTGGTCATGGTGTACCGTCTTGTGGTCGCTGATAGCGGCGTTCCAGACGTCGCCAGTGCGATCAATCATTCTACTCGTGAGTTTTAGCAGCTCGCCGCTGCGAGCACCGCAAAGGCGTTGCAGTTGGATAAGATCTCGCACGAGTGGCCTGACTAGTTTCTTAACCGTTTCGATACGAATATCGTCTACAGCAGTCCTGGGGGCGTTGTCGTGTGCCTCTGTCCTTCCTTTAAGAAGGGCGGCGACTGCCTGCAGTTTCTGAAGAGTAGCAGGGGCGACCATTTCATTTTCAACGCCCCACTTGAAGACAAGGCGAATACGGTTCACCCCCTTGTTACAGGATTCGCGAACCCAGCCCTGATCTACAAACGTCTGACGGACGGCCTTTAGCATTAACGGCCCAAATTCATCGACGAAGGTGAATCCGTACAGATCGACTAGGGGGCGTGTAGCAGCCTTGAGACAATGAATCTCTGATGTCGGCTTCCCGTTCTTGACATAGTGCCCATCGGCATGACGCATGAACGCCAGAACTAGTTCATTGATTGTCAGGCCTGCTTCAGGTTCAATCGTGGTAGACCTACCGCGTTTGGGCTTCGCAAACGGATCAATCCGAACGCCTCCGGCGTGTTTCGCGACCAGTTCACCGTAAAGAACGCGGGACTCTTCAGAACCATATTTACCGAGAAGATATTCTTTTCCCTCTATTCTGACTCTGGCCTGTCCACTCTGCTTATGGAGAAGATACGACGGTAAAACATTCGGTTTTCGTGCCATGTGCGGGATTCCTTTTCATTTCGTGGAAGTTCTTCCACGATTGAAGCAGGGTTTTCGCCGCACTGACGAACGTCGTCAGGTATCGTTAAACACGATTCGGAATGCTGTTTTTGAACAAAGTCGGGAATACAGGATTTGAACCTGCGACCTCTTGGCCCCCAGCCAAGCGCGCTAGCCAGGCTGCGCTAATTCCCGAGTAGGTGTGACTCTAACAAGAAAAATTGAGGGTCGCAATCACCAGTGCGGAGACTCGGGCGAGATCAGGCGATTCACACGTGAAGAAATCCGTGCAGCAAGATCGCGGCACCAACGCAAAGGGGCGAAACGCTGTCTCCGCACGCACCCGAGTACCGTGACCGCAGGGCTGCTTCCTCTCGGACCTGACCCGGTTAGGCTGGACCCGCCGCGATTGGAGACAGCGTTTCGCCCCCGTTTGACGCGGCGGAAAACGCAGGGGCGGATTATTCAATGGATCAGCTCCTTTGCAAGCCCCTCAGCCTTCGATTGCGGATTTCCTTAACAACCTGGCGAAACCAAAACATCGGGTGAGTCAGATGCAAAAGGAGCTTCGTTGAATCCGCTTATGCGTCAAGGAACCGCATTTTCCGCTTTGGCACACCGGCTTCAGCGAATCCAGCCGTTCGCTCGATAGAATCGTCCCGACTGACCAACTCCACCTCATCCTGACTCGGAAAACGGCTGATTCGTCGGAAATCCAGCTCGGCCATGTCCCTACCTAACGATGACTGAAGCAGAAAACTCTGAAACCGGCTCCCCGGGACCTGATTTTCAGAAAATTCTGCCTGAATCTCTCGAATCGAACCTCCTACACACCGCTGACAATGCCGTGAAGTCCTGGTTTCGTGATTGATTCAGTACCCCCAGGGATGCCATGATGCTGCCGATTCCGGCTTTGCGCAGGTCGTCAGCGGAGTCCCTCTGAGGCGTTAATCGTCTTGGCTGAATAGACAACTTCGCTCCCACGAGCGAAATAGACGTGATTGAATTCAAGGGACAATGTGATGGCCTTCAAGAAGCGAAAAGTCGATCGACGCAAACTCGACGCCCCCGTTTTTTCCGGTGCGGCTGAAGTCTGCGAAACTCGTGCTCTGCTGAGTGCTGATGGCATTTGCCTGCCAGCCGTAGATGCTGACGCGGTCGTGTTAGAAGATGTCGAAGCCACTGACTCTGAAGAAGTTGTCGACGTCGAAGCCACCGTAGAAGAAGGCGAGTTCATTCCTGAACTTGCAATCTGCACGATGTTGCCGGTGTTCGAGGGCGAAGTCATTGAAGATCTGGGTGGCGATGATGTCAACGACGTTGTGATAACGGACGAAGTCGTTGATCCGAACCTGATGTTCTACAGCTTTATGTCAGTTGGTGACAGCGACGTGGACGTCGTTGATGGCGAAGTGGTCGCAACCTGTGACCTTGTTGCTGATGATGGCTCCGTGATCGACGAACAGCCTGTCTTCAAAGGCGAAGTGGTTGAGGATGTCGTTGTCGATGGAGAAGAGCCTGCTGAAGTGACCTTTGACGACTTTGATCCTTCATGGCTCTACCGCTCGTTTGCTGGTAACGATGAAGAAGTCGTTAATGATGAGAACGTCACGGGTGATGTTGTCGACGGTGAAGTTCCTCAGGACTTGACTGACGGCGGGATCAAAGTCCAGGTCTGGCACGATCTCATCCCAGTAGACAATGACGGTGTTGTCGTTGACGAAACTGATGGTACTGTCGACGTCACCACGCTTGAGGACTACGACCCATCATGGGCTTATCGCGGCGGCATCGCTGACGATGGGGAACCAACCGACGATGGATCAGAAGACCCCGTTGTTGAAGACGAAGAGATCGCTGTTGATGGAGAAATCGTCGAGAAAGAATTCGATAACGCAGGCGATGATGCAACGGGTGAAGAAGGTGAAGTTCCAATCCGATACTACTTCGGCATGAACTATCGCGGTCCAGTGGGTGGTGATATTCCTGTTGAAGTGCTGGCGATGTCTTCTGGAGTTCCGGCGCCAAATAGTTCTCCGTCTGTGATGGGACCAATTGCGATCTCATCCCCAATAGTGGCACCTCCTGCTGACATTCCGGTGGTGATCAACCAGCCGTTCGTAATCCCCACCGCCTCGCCAAGTCTATCCATCCCTGTCCAGCATAGCACCTTCACAACTTTGTTTGCCACAGAGGAAGAACCGCTGGTGACAGCATTGGCTCCGGTGGTTGCTGAGACTGAACCGCTGGCTTCTGAGGTTGAAGATGCGATTTCATCTGGACTTGATTTCGGGTTTGGCGAATTGATTCGATCCGCCGCCGATAATTCAGACGCGGCGGTGGGCGAGCTGACTCCAATTTTTGAAGACGAGCAGGACGCGGAAGAGCCTGCTCAGGTCCCAGCCGCAGAGGAATCGCCCGTTGAGACGGAAGAATCACTTGGCGCCGTTGAGTTCCAGCAGCCTGTCGTGATTGCGGCCCGAGCGAGTCATGGTCGCTCCATTGATGAGTTTATGTCCGAGTTCGCAATGAGTGGCTTTACCGGCTAATTGCTAATGATAGTCGCCTGAACACTACGATCCGGTCATAAGTGATTCGTCGCTCATGACCGGATTTTTGCGCGCCGAAAAGTGCTCATCTGTTCAGTACCTCTTTGTCTCGGTCTCGATATCGGAGCAATGAACGACTTGACAGAATGTCCGAATCGGCGTGTAATCAACGTTGAGGAAGAGTGCAGGATGCTGGAGCGGGGAGGCTTTGCGTCCGAAAACACTCTTATGTGAATGGTGTGTGACATCCTGAATTGGCTTTTTGCGGGGGCAAAGCGCCGATAACGGAGGGATGAAGCGGACCATTTGACGACTGGATTGCCTGAAATTCGTGGGGAATACAGGGCAGTCTTTCACCGAAACGGAAGTCTCGGTGTACCAAGATGGGTCGGGCTTTCTGTGCGATTGAGTCGTGCGGATGGCTTTAGATTGAGGCGTTTCCATGGCTGGGCGCAATGGGACTCGCGTCGTTGTAACGGGCGTTGGGGTTGTTTCTCCAATCGGTATTGGCAACGATCGCTTCTGGGACAGTTTGGTGAACAACCGGACTGGCATCGACTTTCTGCAGTCTATGCCGTCAGACGGCCTGCCTTCCGCTTTTGGTGCCGAAGTCCGTGATTTTAACCCCGTCAACTTTCTTCGCGATAAAAAGTTCGTGAAGGTCATGTGCCGAGACATCCAACTGGGTGTGGCCTCATCCGGTCTCGCCGTTAAAGATGCTCAGGTTTCCTCCGGCTGGATTGATCCGGACCGCTTTGGTGTCGTCTTTGGGGCCGGTCGAATGACCTGCCATCCGTCAGAATTGGCGGCCGCTGTTGAAGTTTGTCGAACCGAAGGTGGATTTGATCCTGAAAAGTGGGGCCCAGAAGCCCTCGCCAGCATTGCTCCTCTCTGGCTGCTGCGTCAGCTGCCGAACATGCCGGCCAGTCACGTTTCCATCGACCACAATGCCTGTGGCCCGAACAATACAATTACCTGTCGTGATGCATCTGCGATATTGGCTTTGTCTGAGGCTGTTCGAGTTATCGAAGCGGGCCGAGCGGATGCGATGATCGTCGGAGCCTGCAGCTCGAACATCCATCCCGTTGACATCGCGAAGTTCCATAGCTTCGAAGGCTTGTCACGTCGCAACGACGACCCATCACGTGCGTGTCGACCATTCGACTTCGAACGAGATGGTACAGTTGTCGGTGAAGGTGCAGCATCGTTCGTTGTTGAGAGCTACGAACACGCAGTCCGCCGTGGAGCCAACATCTACGCTGAAGTGCTCGGCGTTGGCGCGGGGTGTGATGGCAAGGGTCTGGCCAATGAATCAGCCGGACTGGGTCTTGTCCGAGCCATGCAGTCGGCCATTGATGGTGCTGGCATCTCGGCGGCAGAACTTGGTCACATCAATGCTCAGGGCAAGAGCACTCAGCCGGACGACATCGTCGAAGCCCGTGCCTACCACCGCGTGTTCGGTGATCTCGCTCTGAAGATCCCTGTCACCGCATTGAAGAGCTATGTAGGGCACTTTGATGCCGGTGCTGGGGCTGTTGAATTGGCTGGCACATTGCTGTCTCTGAAGAATGGCTATATTCCGGCCACGCTGAACTACGAGATTCCCGATCCCCGCTGCCGCCTGAATGTGGCTCGTGGTGAGGCAACTCGACTGAGCAACCGTACCGCCATTACAGTGAACCGAACCGCGATGGGCCAGAGTGCAGCGGCGGTGCTGCGAGCGATCTGATTTTGCTTTCTCTGAACGGCCTTGAGTGAAGCTGGTGTTTTCTTTGCTGTCGCGGATGTTAAGCTGGTAAGCCCGCGTCTCCGAAAAATCCTGCCCCGTTTCGCTCCCTCCGCTCCAGACAGAAAGTCTCCGGCATGCTGCGCTGTTTGATTGCGACTGTTTGCATGCTGATCAGCATATGGGGCGTTACGGGCTCTGTGCGTGGCGATGAACTAACTTCGGCCGCCGATGTCGACTATGAGCGAGTCATCAAGCCATTGCTGTTCAACAAATGCGCGGCGTGTCACGGGGCGATTCGACAAAGCTCCGGCCTGCGGCTGGATCATGGCTCATTGGTTCATAAAGGCGGCGAGAGCGGTGCTGCGATCGAACCTGGGCGAAGCGACGCCAGTCTGCTAATCCAGAGAGTTACTGCTACCGACAACAGCCAGCGAATGCCACCGGAAGGGCAGGGAGAGAAGCTGACCACCGAACAGATTGAGCTGCTGAGGAAGTGGATCAATGCAGGTGCACATTCTCCGCAGGACGAAAAAATCCCGGAAGACCCGGCTCATTATTGGTCGTATCAGAGTCCCATTACACCCGACGTACCTCGCGTGAAAAACGGCGATTGGATTCGAACACCTATCGACGCGTTTATCGCAGCCCAGCATGAGACTCGAGGACTCCAGCCATCGTCAGAAGCGCCGCGCGAGGTTTGGCTTCGCAGAGTTTATCTCGACCTGATCGGGATTCCTCCAACACAAACTGAGCTCCACGACTTTGTGAACAACCATTCCGAAAGTGCTTATGAAGCAGTTGTCGACAGACTTCTTGCCCGGCCGGAATACGGCCAGCGCTGGGGACGGCATTGGATGGATGTCTGGCGTTACAGCGATTGGTATGGCAGTCGCGGCATCAATGAGATTCGTTACAGCCAACGGCACATCTGGCGCTGGCGAGACTGGATTGTTGAATCACTGAACGAAGACAAGCCTTATGACCGCATGGTCATGGAGATGCTGGCGGGGGATGAGCTGGCTCCGGCCGATCCGAATATTCTCCGTGCCACCGGTTACCTTGGTCGGAACTGGTACAAGTTTGACCGCAACGTATGGATGTTCGATACGGTCGAACAAACCAGTCAGGCGTTCCTTGGCCTGACCATGAAATGTGCTCGTTGCCACGATCACAAATTTGATCCGATTACCCAGGAAGACTATTACCACCTGCGTGCGTTCTTTGAACCGCATGATGTCCGCACGGATCCGATCAGCGGCTCACAGGAAGCCGAAAAAGATGCGACTCTGGGTCCGGTACTTCGCGAGGGCGTCGCAAGGGTCTATGACAAGGAACTCGACGCCAAAACCTACGTCTTTGAGCGTGGCGACAACCGCTATCCAGATCAATCTCGACTGATGCTACCAGCCGTCCCAAAAGCCCTTGGATCTCTGGCCGAAGAGATCCCGACCGTCGCACTTCCCGCCGATGCCTGGCAGCCGCACCTTCGCACGGCGGTGGCTGATGGCCTGGTGAAGAATGCCGAATCGGAGATTACTCTGGCGGCAGAGAAGATTCGCACAACTCAAGCGGAAGCGAGCAGTGCTCTGCAAGCGATGGCGGCATTCGAAACTCGCCTTGCCGAACAAAAGTTGTCCGGGGTCTCGGGCGAAGCCATCACTGACGCAAAATCTATCTTCAATGATCATTTCGCGACTCCTTCAGAAACGTGGAAGGTCGTCTCGGGAAAGTGGGCCTGGAAGGATGGCCGCCTCATTGAATCGTCAGTCGGAAACTTTTCGACGATTGTGGCTGATGTCACTCATCCCAGGAATTTTGCCGCTCGCGCTCGATACCGCACTTTGCAACCGGGAGCGATTCGTTCGGTGGGTTTTAGCTTCGACTATATCGACAATGGAAACTCTCAGGACGTGTATACCGCGACCGGGGATTCGTCGCAGTCGGTCCAGGCCTTTCATCGCAAAGACGGCCAGCAGTTTTATCCCGCGGCCGGGATCGTTCGAACAAAGCTGACCGTGGGCGACGAGACGGTGGTTGAGATCACCGTACGAGAACAACTGCTCCAGCTAAAACTCAACGGCGAACACAAACTGGACTACGTGATCCCGGAAGCGAGACGAGAGGGTAAGTTTGCTTTGTGGGTTCATAGTGGGTCGGCTGAGTTTCTGGAGGTCGACATTCGGGAACTGGTCCCCAGTCTGACCGAACTTCAGCTCGCTCAGCAAACGGCACTACACAATGTCAAAGTTGCCGAGCAGCAGCTTCTGATCGCTGAGAAGCAGAAGCGGTCGCTAATGGCACGTCTGGCAGCGGAGCGAGCTAAGTATTCTGGTGAACCCGCAGAAGACATTCGCGAAAAGAACCGTGCTGCCAGCCGAGCCGAACGCGAGGTTGCGGCAGCCAAAGTTGCGGCCGAAGTGCTTGCGGCCGAACATCTGCTGGACCTGGCGCACGTTTCTTCCAGCCCGAACAAAGCAGGCACAGATTCGAAGCCTTCATTAACCGACGCTGAAAAGAAACTGACAGAAGTGAAAGCAAAGTTGGCGGAAGCGATTAGTGCGATCGATAAGGCCGATGACACCTACACTGCGCTCGGGCCGGTATATCCGTCGACTTCAACCGGCCGACGTCTTGCGCTCGCACGCTGGATCGTTGGCCCGCAGAATCCGCGAGCATCACGCATCGCCGTCAATCACATCTGGCTGCGACATTTTGGCGAAGCCCTGGTGCCGTCTGTGGCCAACTTCGGGCTCAATGGTCAACGTCCTTCGCATCCCGAACTTCTGGACTGGCTGGCGACAGAACTGGTTCGCCAGGAATGGCGGATGAAACCTGTTCATCGGATGATTGTGCTGTCTTCGGTCTATCGGCAGACGTCAGCGACGGGACCAGAAACGGACGCCCTCGCGAACAACAATGCGGTCGATCCAACGAACAGATTTCTGTGGCGAATGAACTCCAGACGCATGGAATCGGAAGTGGTCCGAGACTCCGTATTGGCCGCTTCCGGCAAACTGGATTGCTCCTCGGGAGGACCCGAAATTCCAGAGACTGAATCGTTATCCAACTTTCGTCGCAGCCTGTACTTTCGCAGCACACCGAATGAGAAGTCCGGGTTCCTTGAGACATTCGATGCGGCAAATCCCAATGAGTGCTATCGTCGTCAGGAAAGCGTGGTTCCTCAGCAGGCTCTGGCGCTGATGAACAGCAGCCTGACGCTTGATCTGGCACGTCAACTGGCTGAGAAATGGAGCACCGCAGCAGGGGAGGGCGACAGCCGGGACGTCAGGACGGCCTTCGTTAAAACAGCGTTTGAGAACTTGCTGACTCGAGAACCAACGACGACCGAGCTGGAAAGTTGTCTCGCGTTCCTTGATAGAGCAATGGCGACGATCGCACGTTCAGATCTCAAAATGTTCCCTGCAGGCGGGCAGACTTCCAGTCGACCAGCTTCGACGGAGGCGTGGTTGAGAGCCCGCGAGAACCTGGTTCACGTTCTGTTCAGTCACAATGATTTTGTCACGATCCGCTGAGGCATTCCATGCAATATCGACCACATACTCGGCGACATTTTCTTTCCGACATGGGCATGGGCTTTACTGGCCTCGCGCTGGGCTCGATGCTGGCTCGCGATGGCATCACACGTGCAACACAATCGGACGAGCATCGCAACGCCGTAGCGCAAGCGATCGCCGAGAACGTTCGTGAGCAATTTGCTCCGAAGACAAAGAGCGTGATCTGGTTCTTTATGCTGGGCGGTACCAGCCATCTGGAGAGCTTTGATCCAAAGCCAGCCATCGACAAGTATTCCGGGCTGACGATTGATGAGTCGCCATTTCGATCGTCCGTGCTCGACTCACCTTACTATCGCAAAAACGTCAGAGACTTCGCCGGAACACCTCGCGCGCTGATGGCTCAGCTTTACCCCACGCAGATTGGCTTTCGTCGTCGAGGTCAAAGCGGGATTGAAGTCAGTGACTGGTGGCCTCATGTGGGTGATTGCATCGACGATATTGCTGTCGTCCGGTCAATGTGGACCACGGACAACGACCATGCCGCTCAACTGCAGTTTCATACGGGGCGGCATATCTTCGACGGATTTCATCCTTCAATCGGATCGTGGGTTCATTATGGGCTGGGATCTTTGAATGACAATTTGCCACAGTTTGTCGTGATGGGAGGTGGCCCGGGGGACTGTTGCGGTGGTGTCGGAGCCCACAGTGCAAGTTATCTGGGCCCGGAACATTCGGGCGTCAATATGGTGCTCGATCCGGCAAACCCGTTGCCGTTTGGAACTCCCGGAGCCAGCGTGTCATTAGCTGAGCGACGCGATCAACTGGATCTTCTGAATGAGCTCAACGGGATTGCCAGTGCGCAGTATCCTGATGATCCGGCAATGCGGGCTCGAATTCGCAGCTATGAACTGGCGTTTCGGATGCAGATGTCGGTACCCGAGGTTGTTCGGCTCAGCGATGAAACACAACACACTCAGGAACTGTATGGTCTGAATGAACCTGCCACGGAGCGTGTCGGACGATTCAGCCTGGCGGCCAGGAGACTGGTTGAACGTGGTGTTCGGTTTGTGCAAATTTACGACGACGGCTGGGATGCCCACAGTGAGCTGTTGAAGAACCATTCGACGCGATGTAAAGCCGTCGACAAACCGATCGCAGGATTGTTGAAGGATCTGAAGCAGCGAGGCTTGCTGGAGGAGACTCTGGTTGTCTGGGCGACCGAGTTTGGGCGGACTCCTGGAGCAGAGCGATCCGATGGGCGCGACCATCATCCTTATGGCTTCTCAGTCTGGATGGCTGGTGGCGGATTAAAGCGAGGTGTCGTGCACGGTGCGACGGATGAGATTGGATTTCACGCGGTTGAGCATCGGCATTATGTGACCGACATTCACGCCACGTTGCTGCACCAACTCGGTCTGAACAGTCATCGTCTGGAGTTCCCCGGACAGAAGCGTCTGGAGATTGACTTCGGCACCCCTATTCACGACATCATTGCCTAACAAGGGCACGGCCCTTGACGCGGGTGGCCTAACGGCCCGATACCAAAGGAGCCGCTCACGTTGTTCGCTTGTCGAGCTCTACGTTCATGTATTCCGCCCAGCCGGAGGCGCCGGCTTTTATGATGGCCGGCGCCTCCGGCTGGGCGGTAAACGGCGAAGTCCGCTTGCTATTACAGGCTGGATTCCAGCCACTGCTTTAGACCTTCTTCACCGCCGAAGCCTCGCTTCTGAGCGATGATCTGGCCGTCCTTGAAGATCATGATCTGAGGAATCCCATTCCCCGATCGATAGTGAGTGAATAGCTCGGGGCGTTTGTCGATATCGATCTTCAGAAACTTCGCGCGGGAAGAGAATCGGGGCTCAAGGTCGTCGATGGCGGCGTCCATTCCACGGCAGGGACCACACCAATCGGCTCCGAACTTCACAACCACGGGATGACTGTTTTCCAGAACCGCCTGTCGAAACCAGGCATCATTGATGGGCTCAGGCTGATGTATGCCACCGCCAGCAAGGACAAACAACGCTGCGAGAACGACGCCAACGCCAATTGTGATGTTTCGGTTGAGCGTATCCATGGTGCGGGCCTTGAGCTTCGATTGACTCCGGAAAGAGCGAACTTCCAAAAGCCTGGCATACGCGGCCAGGACCGATTGAGATTGAGTCAGGAATCCGCGGTGCTGTCAGCCATGCAGCAACGACGGTGACCGATGTAGCGATTAAACGGGCAGGCGGAAACAAGCATACCGCCCGTCCCATGGACTTGAGCCTGATGCGCTAGCCGATTCTTCGGTAGATTCGGCTAGCGTCTCAGGCTCAGAACACTGGCTGCTGCAAAACCGAAACGGGTGCCGAAGTCTGAGACCTCGGCACCCGCGAGTGGTTTCGTAGTCAGGTCACCCGACTGACTACGAAGGATAGTTGTGGCGAGCGGTTTGTTCAGCAGCTCGCAGACTCCCGACCTTAGTTGTCGTAATCAATTACGATCATGCCATCTTTGGATTTGATGTCGACTTCATACATCCCGAAATCCATCGTCACTCGAGTATGGCATGGTGAGATGTGGATGCAACGAGGAGGGCAGGGTGGCACAAAGACCTGAACGAAGACGACTCGTTCCACGACATCATGCACACACATTTTCGGGTCTCGAACGGCGACGACCACAGGCACTGCATTCGGAGCAATGTTGCACTCATCTTCTACTCGGACGCAAGTTGCCAAAGGTACCTGGCAGTCAACGATCTCTCCAATCTGATGAGGGAACACTGGAGCGGCCTGAGGCCCGGGAACAACCTGATAGCCAGGATTCACGGGATACGACTGAACGGGTGGAAGTTCCTGAACAGGAGGCAAAGGCTGAACTGTATCCTGTGACGGAAAGTAGATCGGTTGTCCATAGACCGGTGTTGGATTCGAACTCACGCTGAAGGCGATACGAGCACCGGAGCGACTGGAGTAATGACTTCGACCGGATCGGCCAAAACTTTCGTCTCTCAGATTCACTCGATTCTGTTCCATGTCACTATGCCCATGACGACCATAGCTTCCTTGATTCTGTGAGTAACCTAAATAATGCATGTCGCGGTCAGCCACCTGCATATTGCGTTTGTAGACGTCGCGTCCCGTCATCTCAGGGCCGCGATATCCTGACCCATGCATGCCGCGCCCATCATGGCCATGGTGCCCGACTGGCTGAATCGTGGGTGGAGCGTTGCGGTGATTCGAGTTTCCGTTCAGAGCATTTAAAAAATCGACGAGGTCGTTTGCTCTGGTCGTTGAGTTGGTTAACAACAGCAGGCCCATTAATCCCAGGCCGCGAAATACGGATGTCTTCATGGCAGTGTCCTTCCGTCTTGTGCAGGGGTGACTTGGATGTTGGCGTCAGTTCATTGATGCCGTTCCTCTGATATTTCATTTCTTGTGCCAATCACCCGTTGGGCAGATTCCAGAGGAAAACAGGCGTATTTTGCGACTTCCCCTCAAGACGGCCAATCCTTCGCTGTCGTCACTTTCGCTCGTGACGCGTCAGAATGACGACACTCCTTTGGCCGACTGTTGGTTGAGCAGTTTACCGCCCAGCCGGTGGCGCCGGCTTTTGTGATGGCTGGCGCCTCTGGCTGGGCGGTAAACAGAACCGCGCTGGATGCGGAATGGCGGCGTCCCGCTGCGTTGCTTTCCCGAGCCGGGTTCTGCAAGATTCCTCCCTCCACTTTTCTGCCGAACTGCTTTGAGACACTGACCATGATGTCCCGCTATCTCTCGCTTCTATTAGCTCTGTGCTCTGCTATCGCCTCTTTGTCCACGCTGAGTCAGGCTGCAGACCAACATGTCATTGTCCCGGGCTACGAACGCTTTCGAGCCGAGAAGCTGACAAGCGTTGAAGCAGGATCACTCCTGATCTCGGAGCTGAACTGTCAGTCGTGCCATGGAAAAATTCTTGATCGACCTGTGCCACCTCGACAAGCGCCCATCCTGACACAGGTTGGCGAACGGTCCAGCGCGGAGTATCTGAAGAAGTTCCTGGCAGATCCTCAGGCGGAGAAGCCCGGTTCTGCGATGCCGCGTCTCACGCACTTGAAAATGGATCCGGCCACCGTTGATGCCATCACGGCATTCCTGACACAAGGTTCGGCGTGGCGAGCGACTGCGGTCGGCGTCGATGCTGTCCGCCGAGGTGAGGAGCTGTTTCATAAAGTGGGTTGTGCAGCATGCCATTCGGATCGTCGAGACAACGCGGTGATTGACCAGATTCGTCGGGGAATCTCAGCCGGGCAGGCCACTGAAGAGGACGGGGAAGACGCTGAAGAAAAGCCCGAGACGAAGTGGACTCGACCCGCTTTCGCGATGCCTTTAGGAAAGCTGGAACAGAAATACAGCCTCTCAAGCCTGATCAATTTTCTCAGAGATCCCCATGCCGTTCGTCCATCGGGTCGAATGCCGGCGCTTAATCTGACTCCGGAGGAAGCTCGCGATATTGCCAGCTATCTGCTGAAGGATGTCGACGTCGAACCGAATATCAACTTCGAGTACTTTGAAGGTGACTGGCAGAAGGTTCCGGATTTCACACAAGTGAAGGCCGTCTCATCGGGCAAGACCACCGACTTTTCCGTGGGAGTGTCCCCGAAGGACGAACTGTTCGCTCTGCGATTCAGCGGCTTTGTGCACCTGCCCAAAGACGGAGGTTATCGGTTTCATCTGAGTTCTGACGACGGTGCTCGACTGCTGATCAATGGTAAGGTCGTTGTTGATAACGATGGAATCCACCCTGGCGGATTTCACGACGGGCAGGCCGAATACAAGGCGGGGGCCTATGAACTCGTCGTGGAATATTTCGAATACCACGGGCAGGAAGAACTGGCGGTGGAGATTGAAGGCCCGGAGCTGCCTCGCCAGCCTCTTGCTGGACTGGTCACTCTGACTAAGGATCCTCGCGCCGCAGAAACCACAGCCGTACCAGCCACTTCTCCAGAGCTGGTTGAGAAAGGTCGACTGGCGTTTCAGTCTCTGGGCTGTGCCGCCTGCCATCAGCATGGCGATGGAGACAAGAAGTTGGCGTGGACCGGGAAAGCTCCTGTGTTCACAGCGATGAAAACATCCGGAGGTTGCCTCGCTGAGAAGCCAGCAGACAACATTCCGGCCTTTGCTCTGACAGCACAGCAAAGAACCGATATCACGGCCGCACTGGAGTCCGCTCGGCAATCACCAGACGCTGGCAAATCATCAAACGATCCTGCTCTGGCCACGAAAGCGATTCATGAAACCTTGCTAACATTGAATTGCTATGCCTGCCACACCCGAGGTTCGCTGGGCGGAGTTTCTGAACCGATGAATCATCTGTTCGTGGGAAGCATTCCCGAGATGGGTGACGAAGGACGAATTCCCCCGTCACTGGATGGCGCAGGGGATAAGCTGAATGAGAACTGGCTGAAGACCATTCTGAACGAAGGTGCCAAGGATCGGCCTTACATGGCGACTCGTATGCCCAAATTCGGAGCCAGCCAAACGGGATCACTGGTCGCCCTATTTGCTTCGACGGATGCACTCCGCGAAGACAAGCCGGTCACTTTTCCAGAACCCGAGCATCGCATCAAAGCTGATGCTCGTCTGATGATCGGAGATCAGGCTCTGTCCTGCATCAAGTGTCATACGTTCGACAAGTACGCCGCGACCGGCATTCAGTCTTTGGATATGACAACCATGACTCGCCGCCTGCGTCGGGAGTGGTTTCATCGGTATCTGCTGGATCCACAGAAGTATCGCAGCGGAACTCGCATGCCAGCGGCCTGGCCTAAGGGACGCTCGGTCGTACCGCATATTCTGAATGGTGATTCGGATGTGCAGATCGAAGCCATCTGGACCTATCTCCTGGATGGCAAGAATGCCAAGGCGCCCAGTGGACTGCAGCGGGAAGCGATCGAACTCATGCCCGGCGATCGTCCGATTATCTATCGAAACTTTCTGGAAGGTCTGTCTCCTCGAGGCATCGCAGTGGGATTCGCTGCGAAGGCTCATTTTGCCTGGGACGCAGAACACCTGACGCCACGGCTAATCTGGCATGGCGCCTTTATTGACGCTTCAAAGCACTGGGTTGATCGTGGTCCCGGAAATCAGGTTCCGCTGGGCGACCATGTGATGACGCTTCCCGCTGGGCCGCCTCTGGCTTCGCTGGAATCGCTGGATGGTGCCTGGCCCGATGGAAATCCGCGAGAGAACGGCTTCGCTTTCAAGGGCTACTCTTTGGACAAAGCGGGCGTTCCGACCTTCAAGTACCGCTGGAATGAAGCAACGGTGACAGACACGATCCTTCCGTTCGAAACCAGTCCGGACAACGGACTGCAGAGAACCGTCACGGTGGTGCCTGCCGGCAAGCTGGAAAATGCGTGGCTGCGACTCGCCAGTGGCCAGAACGCTGAGGAGAGTGATGGCGCCGTCATTGTCGATGGCGTTCGCTTTCAGATTGAGGGCCAAGAGCCGGTCGTGCGGACGATTAATAATCGCCGGGAACTGTTAATCCCGATGACGGTCAACGCTGGCGAAACAGCGACTGTCCGAATCGTTATGACCTGGTAACTCTCCTGCTCTGGTATTCCAGTTTTCTACAAATCTCGCCATCGCCCATTGCGTCCAGGTTATCACCATGAAACATCTCCTTTTCTCCTGCCTCGCTGCTGTCTTTCTGCAGGCCATTGTTGTTGCTCAGACAACGGTTCCGACCGAGGACGACTATTATCCTCTCGCTCGCTTTACGATTCCAAAAGGGATCGTTTTGGAAGCCGGTGCGATTGAACCTCTTCCCGATGGAACGCTGGCTGTTTCAACTCGCCGCGGTGACATCTACCGCGTCACGAATCCTTTGGACGAAGATCCGACCAAAGCCACCTACGAATTGTTTGCTCAGGGCCTTCATGAAGTGCTGGGGCTGACGTTCAAAGATGGCTGGCTCTATGCGACTCAGCGTGGTGAGGTGACTCGGCTCCGCGATACGGATGATGACGGCCTGGCCGATGAAATCGAAACCTTCAGCGACAACTGGGGCATCAACGGTGACTATCACGAGTATGCCTTTGGTTCACCGTTCGACAAGGACGGTAACATGTGGGTTGTGCTGTGTCTGACGGGATCATTTGGCAGCGACTGCCCGTGGCGAGGCTGGGCAGTCCGGATTGATCCAAACGGAAAGATGATTCCAACCTGCAGCGGAATTCGGTCTCCAGGTGGCATCGCTTTCAACGCCGAAGGCGACGTCTTCTACACCGACAACCAGGGCCCGTGGAACGGCACTTGTAGCCTGAAATGGCTGCGCCCCGGTTCGTTTCAGGGCCATCCAGGAGGCAATCGCTGGTTCTCGAAGACCGAAGGCGGAGCGAAGTCGGCTCCGAAGGAATCCGAAAGCGGCAGCCGAATCGTCGTGGAAGCGGACAAGATTCCGGAATACGAGCCACCTGTCATCCTGTTCCCCTATCAAAAGATGGGCCAAAGCGCCAGTGGGATTGCGTGTGACGTAAGCGGTGGAAAGTTCGGTCCGTTCCAGAATCAGATGTTCGTGGGCGACGTGACTCACAGCACGGTGATGCGATGCTTTATTGAAAAAGTCGATGGGCACTATCAGGGGGCGTGTTTCCCGTTTCGTGAAGGCATCGGCTCAGGCACACTGGCACTGCGAATGATGGACGATGGTTCGATGTTCGTAGGCGGAACCAATCGCGGCTGGGGCTCTCGCGGGACAAAACCGTTCTCACTCGAACGCCTGCGATGGACCGGGAAGGTGCCGTTTGAGATTCACGAGATGCGGGCGAAGCCGGACGGTTTCGAGCTGAGATTCACGGAACCTGTTGATGCTGAGATTGCCAGCAAGCTGGAGACGTGGAAACTGGAAACCTACTGCTACATCTTTCAGTCGTCGTATGGCAGTCCGGAAGTCGATCACACAACGCCAACCGTCAAGGAAGTCGCTGTCGCCGGGGACGGGCTGTCGGTTCGGCTGAAGGTCGACGGCCTGCAACGCGGTCATGTGCATGAGCTTCATGCCGACGCGCTGAAGTCAAAGGCTGGAATGCCGCTGCTGCATTCTGCCGCCTATTACACGCTGCACTATATCCCGAAGGAATAGGGCATCACGCAGCGTCGCGAAGGATTTCATCCACGACTTTGCGGCGTTTCGTGCGACGGCGGAGTTTGTGCATCCAGCGATCTTCGGCATCGTCTGTTTCTTTGAAGAACGATCCGGCCAGCAGGCGATAGAAGAACAGCAGCGTGAAGGCCCCGAAGACAGCTGCGAAGAAGCCCTTCATGCTGATCGGGTCGACAGTCGCATCCCGCCAGAAGAACAGCACGGTTCCGCATCCGATCACGCTGCCGCCGATGCCGGTCAGCATCGTCGCCACGGCACCGCCCGGATCGCGGCCGGGCATAATGGCTTTGGCCGCCAAACCTGTGAGCGTACCAAACCCAACCCAGCGCAGAAGCTCATTCACGCTGGTGCGTAAGACTTCGACAAATTCAGCTTCTGTCATGATAGGGGCTCCTGCTTTCTCCTGTCTTCTCTTTTCGGCATACTTGTCCGATTCCACGCAGTCCGAAAACTCATCTTCCAGGACTGTCGGTTGAATCGGAAACTTTTCGGCAATTGTTGCCGGTCGCCGTCGATATGAAATGCCCCTTTTCTGCGGGATCCCGATGAAATTGCCACCTGACGTTATTCGCTATTTGCTGATCGGGCAGGTCGTCATCCCGATCTTCATCAATGCTACCATCACGTTTGGCATCGGCTGGATCACTTTTCGCCATCAAGCCACAGTCACGGTTTGGGTTCTCGACAAGGGAGCGGTCACCGATTTTCTCGGAGCCTGCTACTTGCTTCCAGCGATCACGTGTCTGATTGCAACGCCGATCGTTCGAGGTCAGGTGGCTCGCGGTCAGGCTGCTTCACTCACCGTTGATATGGCCGGCGGCTGGGTTCGATTGTTCCGAGGTGGACTAATCTGGCGGGCGACAAAGTTTGGTCTGACTGGCCTGATTTCACTAGTCGGCCCTGTGATAGCTGGTTGGGCATTGTTCGGCGCCGAGACAGTCTCCATGCCATGGTTTCTATTTGCCAAAGTCACGTTCGCGACGCTGCTGGGTTGCATCGTCACGCCGCTCATTGCGATCGCGGCGATGACAGATTCTTCACCAAAGATCTGATAACGGCCGAGCACTTGACCCCAGCAGTGCCAGCGAAGAGGATCACCGTTGCTCGTAAGGAAAAGCACGAAAGGTGTCGCTTTCACTCGAGCTGTTCGCTGTGGAATCCTTGCTCTGAAATCGAAAGTCCGGCCATGAGAATTCCTGTGCTCCACTCATTCAGATTCCTGACCTTCGCGATGCTGTTACTGGCCGGATCCCCCGCGGTTGCTCAATCCGATTTGCCTCCGAGCCTGTTCATCGAAGCGTATCCGGATCGAACAAGCGTCGCAGCCAAAGAAGATCTGGCCTTTCACACCTCCACGACAGCAGCTGAGTACAGCCTCGAGATCGCTCGCATCGGTGCCAAACGTGAAGTGGTGTTTCAGAAGTCCGGCATTCCTGGTGGCGGGGCTCATCCGATTCCCGAGCATGCCAGCGCCAATGGATGTGGCTGGCCGATTAACTTCTCGATGCCGGTTCCGCCCGAATGGAAGTCCGGCTATTACACCGCCACATTTAAAGTCACCGACGGAGGCGGCAAGTTTGTCGCTCGTAACCGCCGCACGGCAGAAATGGAGTCATGGTTTATTGTTCGTCCATCAAGCTTCGACAAAAACGTGAGGATCCTGCTTCAGCTCGCCACGAACACCTACAATGCATACAACAACTGGGGCGGCAGCAGCTTGTACGCTTACCATGGTCGAGCCAACCTCCAGGGGCATCGAGTGTCCTTTCAGCGACCTCAAAGCAGTCTGTTTCCCAACTGGGAACAACCTTTTGTCGCGTGGGCAGAATCAAACGGCTTCGCGATCGACTATTGCTCGAATCTCGATCTGGAGCAGCGGCCGGAACTACTCGAACACTATTCTCTGGTTCTGAGCGTTGGCCATGACGAGTACTGGTCGGCCGGGATGCGTGATCGGCTGGAAGCATGGATCGCGAAGGGCGGGAACGTGGCGTTCTTCAGTGGGAACACGTGCTGCTGGCAAGTTCGTCCCGAAGAGAACGGGCAGGCTCTGACCTGCTACAAACAGGCGTTCAATCTCGACCCTGTGTTCAAAACCGATGATCATAGTTTGCTGACGACCACATGGAGCCACCATCTGGTGAAGCGTCCGGAGAATCTCCTGACGGGTGTCGGCTTTCTGTTTGGCGGATATCACAAAAGCCACGGCCAGTTCATGGACGGCAGCGGAGCGTTTACGGTTCATCGACCCGATCACTGGATGTTTGCCGATACAAATCTGAAGCCCGGCGACAGCTTTGGCGGCCAGCATACGATCGTTGGTTACGAATGTGACGGTTGTGAGCTGCAATGGAAGGACGGCCTTCCTTCCCCGACCCATCGCGACGGGACGCCGAAATCGTTTGAGGTTCTGGCGACGTGTCAGGCTCAATGGGCTCCGGACGACTGCGAGTGGTACGACCAGTGGGAACAGGGTCGAGTCGGCGCGGCGTGCCTGGGTATTCGCACCGACAGCGGCACCGTCTTCACCTGTGGCTCCACCGACTGGGCTCACGGCCTTCGTGGCGGTGATGCCGTGGTCGAACAGATCACTCGCAACATCCTGAAGAAGTTGTCGGAGAATTGAAATCGTCCGTGATGAGTCTTGATCCTGTACGATGGGCATTCCTGCCCGTCGAATTGGTCTCGGTGCACGAAGTCCCTACGTTCGGTGTTGCTACACCTGCAATCCCAACTCTGCGGCCATCGGCTGCAGAGCGGCAATCACGAATGCGATGTGCTCATCGAGGTCCACCCCCAGATCTGCCGCGCCGCGAACGATGTCGTCGCGATTCACAGCCGCAGCAAAGGACGCCTGTTTCATTTTCTTGCGAACGCTTTTGGGTTCCATCCCATTGAGCCTTTCTGGTCGCATCAATGCGCAGGCGACAATGAATCCGCAGAGTTCATCACACGCATACAGGGTTTTGTCGAGCCGTGAAATTCGCGGACAGTCCGTGAGATAATCGGCGTGCGACTTGATCGCATAGATCACATCGTCCGGATAACCATTCTGTCGCAGGATCACAGCTCCCTGCAGCGGGTGATCAGGAGGATTCGGCCAGCGTTCGTAGTCGAAGTCATGCAGGAGTCCGACGGTC
Organism: Planctomycetota bacterium; assembly: GCA_052034165.1. GTDB lineage: Bacteria > Planctomycetota > Planctomycetia > Planctomycetales > Planctomycetaceae > SXXK01. The sequence goes on from JBPOIW010000142.1 coordinate 21,823, forward strand.
GCCCACTTGTCGACGTCCTCTTCAAACTTCACGGCATAAGCTCGAACTGCAGCCTCGACCGCCAGCATGTGACGAATGAGGCTTTCGTTTTGAACGTACTGGTGAAGCAGTTTTAAATCATCTTCGCGAGACATGGGTTGACCTCGTTAAAATTGCGGAGCCTGTCCTTTCAACAGCTTAATGATCTGAGACAGACTTCGGTAGGTCCTGCCTGCCGGGCAGGACTTCGCGGCTTGCCGCGACTTGTGCGCACGTGAACCTACAAAACGGGCCTTTATCCTTGAAGTCAATTGCACACAAAGTTCGCCTTGCGGCGAAAGTCCTATCCGGCAGAAAGGACCTACTTTGACTATCAACCGCGACTGCACATCGCGATCCCCACGCTACTCCGGCGGGATCGGGCTGCCGTGAGGATCGAGAACTGGGGCGGAGGTTTCCTGTTGCAGACGGTCTCGCAGTTCACGGCCGGTGAAGTGTTCCAATTGCTCAGCCTGGCCGTGGATTCGATCGACGGCCACGCCACCTTCAGAAACCAGATACTGTTCCCATAGCCGATGAGAACGAACCAGTTCAGCTCCAAGTCGGCGACCTGAGTCCGTTAACTGATAGCCGTTCTCGGTAGCGATGACGTGGCCTTTTCGGGCATGCTGTTTCATCAGCAGAGAACTCATAAAGCCGCTGGAGAGCAGGGCGGCTCGTAGTTGGTCGATCGACGCGACGACGCCCGATTTTCTTTCGTCCATTCGGTACAGCAGAGCAATCAGGTCCTCGGAAAGAATTCTACGAGACAACCGCTGACGACGCAGAATGCGAATCAAAACGCCGTGCTGTGGTGAGAACAATGAAACGAGAAAGAACAGAATTCCGGCACACAGGGCCATCATTCCGGATGTGCTGGTACTGCGATAACCAAACCAGCTCGGGACAACCAATGCCGAAACGTGCCCCAAAGTCGCTGACAGGGCCGCGATCAGTGCACTGACGATGATCATCGATCGCAATCGTTCGGTCAGAAGGAACGCGGTCGCTGGTGGCACTACAAACATAGCCACAACCAGGATATTGCCGACGGACTCAAAACTGGCGACGGCTGTCACGGCCACGATGATCATCAACAGATAATGCATTAGCCGGGCACTGATGCCGCAGGTCGTGGCCAGTGCAGGGTCGAACGCGCTGAGTTTTAGCTCTTTGAAGAAGAGCACGACGACCAGAAGATTCATCGCGGTCACAGCAGACAGGACCAGCACAACACGTGGTATCTCGGTCCCGGCAACGTCCACCATGTCGAAGGTCGTCGTCTCCAGAGATCCATAAAGGACACAACCCGGGTCGAGATCAACATGATCGGCCGCTTGCACGATCATCACCAGTCCCAACGCGAAGAGCGTGGTGAACACAACGCCCATCGATGCGCCTTCGTCGACTTCTCCGAAGTTGCGAATCCATTCCGTGAAGACGGCAGTCAACAGCCCAACCACGACGGCCCCGAGAAACATCGGCAGGCTCGACCGGCTGCCGGTCACCAAGAAAGCGACGGCCAACCCGGGCAGAATGGCATGACTGATCGCGTCACCAAGAAGACTCATTCGCCGCAAAAGCAGAAAATTTCCGGGCAATGACGCTGCGACTGCACAGAGAATTCCGGCCAGAACAATCCAGCCATCGTACTCCCATGACCAACTGCTGAGCGCGCTCATGAGGCATGCTCCGCATCAACGGGGTGCGGGCTGGGAGCGATGCCCTGAACTCGACGTTTCTGCAGCAGCAGTTCTTCCAGCTGCGCGATCAGTTCTGGTTCGAGCACATGCTCGATCGCATCCGCACTCTGGTCGACTCGTCCCGGTGCGACATCTGCATGAGTGATCAGATACAGTTCCCAGAGCCGATGTTCGTGAACCAGCCGCGAAGCTTCTACGACGCCGGAACTGGTGAGTGACAGATGCTGGTCACTGTCACGAAAGACCAGACCTCTTCGCCGACATCGTTCGACTTCTTTCAAAAGCCGATGCGACGACCAGCTTCGCAGTGTCAGCAGTTCGGAGAAGGGGATTCCAGCCTTGGGGCCGCGTGATTCCTGAAGCTCAAACAGCCCACGTAGAAGATGCTGGTGATCAACACTGCGATTCAGATCCCGACGACGCATTGATCTCACAACGAGACCACGTTCCGTCCCAAACATCATGCTGATAAAGAACAGTGAGCTGCAGACCAGAACAATCATCGCACCGGCGGGAAGATTTCTGAACAACGCACTCATCGCGGCTCCGACAAACCCGCCGGCGCCACCGATGGCCGCTGAGATCAAAATCATCTGTTTGAGGCAGCGCGTCCAGAAGCGCGAGGCCGCGGCCGGGATCACCAGAAGAGCAATCATCAGCACCAGACCGACGGCCTGTAGTCCGATGATCGTGACAATCACGACCAGGCCCATAAGCACCAGGTCCAGCAGCAGCACGGGATATCCACGAGACGCTGCGAAACCTTCATCGAAACACAGCAGGGTGAGCTCTTTGAACAACACGCCCATGATGAGCAGCGTCAAAACTCCGGAGCAACCGATCAGAAGCCGGTCCGATTCGATCATCGACGCGGGCTTACCGTAGATAAAGGATTCCAGCCCGGCCGAATGTCCGACGGACTGTTGAGCGATCGACAGGATGGCGATCCCGGCGCCGAAAAAGACGCTCAGGACAATTCCGAGAGCCGCATCCTCTTTGAGTCGGGTCAGGTTACGAACGTAGAGGATCGCAATGACCCCGGCGATGCCACTCAAAGCCGCACCGGTGAGCAGAACCGGCAGAGATTTCTCTGCCAATCCCAGACTGGGAGCAATCAGAAACGCCAGACCCACACCGGGCAGAGTCGCATGACTGAGGGCATCGCCCATGAGTGCGCGGCGGCGGAGCAGGGTGAAGCTGCCGACCATGCCAGCAGCCAGGCCCAGCAACAGTGTGCCGAGCATCACGACTCGTGTATTGTAGTCCTGCAGGAACAACACGCGTTTCCACTCCGGCCACGTGGGCCAGCGAATGGAAAGATCCGTCAACGATGATGATGCGAATGCGAGAAAGCTTTGGAGAGCAGCGAGAGTTCTCACAGCGTCCGCTCCCGACGTCGCATCGCTTC
>JBPOIW010000349.1:0-38496 GCA_052034165.1 Planctomycetota bacterium
TGGGATGCATCCAATTGGAAAGCTAAGTTCTGAAGAGCGAGATTGCCATCCAAATCCTTGTTCCGATCTATGTTTGGGACTAGACAACGATGCGGCTATGGATGAATCCGCGTTTGGGGCAATAACGACCGCAATCACCCGGCTGCGGCGAGCGACTTTGTAAAGTGTGAAAAACGCACCACCGCAGCTCGGTGTGCATTGCATTGTTATGCCGTCACTGGGTGGAAGGCTTTGCTTTGTGTAACGTTGTTTCCGGGTCCAAACCATGTTCGATGATAGTGGACGGGAATGCCAAATTCGTTGGAAATCTTTTGTGCTACGGGCGCGACCAAGTATGCCAGAACCCAATCGTGATCAAGAGCATGTGGGTGCGAATCGTACAGGATTAGCGAGACACCGACATTGCAGCCATCTGGGACAGTGTGATCCCATTCTTGCAGTGTGCCAAGTTCGAATGGTCGCGAAACATTGAATTCGCTGTCTTGCATTTGAGCAATGCCCCATTCCGTTTCGTTCTCCGAGTCGTAGGTGAATTCGGGAAGATTGAGAATCTGGCGACAACGATCACAAAATTCAATCAACGAAATTGGCACAGCAACGGCGAGGTGCTCCATCAGTGCTGTTTGATTTGCTGTGTTCATTTCAGTGGCATAACGACTGCGTTAACCGGGTTGCCGCCAGTCACGTTTCCATTTCAAGACCGGCTGTTCGGCAACTCCGGTTCAACGCTTTGTTAGCATTTTTGTTTTACTGCGATTCAATCACGCGCCACTTCGAACCGCCTTTGTCAGACACGTGTTTCACGCGCAATGTCATCCGAGTTCAACGTTCATATGGTTGTCAGGTTACGACACAAGTCGCCCCATGGCAAGGGCATTGAGTCAGCAGAATCGGCCCTGGTTCAGAAGTCCTCAGCGTTGTTAAAACAGTGCCGTCATTCGATCAATGTTCTGGCCCGTAATGTGATGGTTGCAGAAGACAGGCTGCGAGTCTTGACGCTCAGTCCTTCATCGTTCGATCAACGCTTGCGTCCTGCGATTCATCCGTGCTCATCTGTGTAATCTGTGGTCAACACTGCGATTCAATTCAGCCGAGCAAGACGCCCAACAACCAAACGCAGCCACCACGATCAAACAGCAGTGCAAAGAATGCGATTCATCGACGCGCTGAATCTATGACATGCTAACGACTGCGTTAACCGGGTTGCCGCCGGTTAACTTACCATGTGTGAAACCGTCTTCGGCAACTCCGGTTCAACGCTTTGTTCGCTGACATCAAGTGCTACCAGCGATGACCTTTCATTGAAAGCCAGCAAGACGCTCATATCGCGCGATCTGTGAATATAAGTCCATGATTCTCGCGTAGATTGAGGAACACTTCATCGCTTTCCATCTCGCATATACCGTATGCCTCCATCATCCACTAGTCCTACATTGTACATGTCATTTGCGCGAAACCAGACCAATTCTCCGGGTTCGAGTTCAATGGCGATTCTACGCGCCTTCAACTGTGCAAATTCATCCCTATCCAGCATGGCCTGGACCGAAGGAAGGCCCAAAGTTCCAAGATTCCCGCTCAGCCTTTTAACTTCGGCAGCGAGAGATTCCGCATCGCCCCAGTGTGTAAGAAAACGATACAAGGAGCTTGTCGTGACCAGATAGCTTGCCGCCACGATGGCAATCACAACGGATGCACGTGTGAGTAAAGTTCGGACGTGAGACCTTTGGGGCTTAGTCGGTGCGTTCAAAGATGCTGGAGTCCGTCAGCGAACGACTAAGCTAACCGGGTGGCGGCAAGCGAGTTTCCATATCAATTCCGGCTGTTCCGCCACTCCGGTTCAGCGTCTTGTTAGGCGCATATCTTACCATGGGCCTTCGGATAAGGCTCGCGTCCCATCCAATAGCGAACCTTTTTTGAAGACGCATGGTGGGCCACCATCATCGTCGACGTAATCCAGGCATATTTGCCAGAAACAGCGCTCCGATGATGGAATAGCTGGGTCAATCTCGGCCAAGACTCGCTTCAGTTGTGCAATCTGATGCGGCCAATCCCTAGGATCTGTGCTCCATTGCGCTGAGACGCGTATCGCAGCCACGAGACAAGATGCGAAGTGCGCAAGGCTGCTATTCACAAATTCGATCGGCTGGGGCAATTCTGGATCAAGACGCTCAACATTCTCGGTGAGGGAATTCAGGCACCACAATGCAGATCCGTTGCAGAAGTACTCGTCTCCGATGATCCAATAGGGCGTCCAGTCGATTCGATGACTGCCATCGACAAGATCGTCGGTCGCAAAACGCTCGATTCCAGAGGCAAGTCGACAAAACGTGATCTTCAGCTCCATTGAGCGCTCAGTGTAGCAGACTAAGGCGGGCAGTCCCGTACAAGTTAGAAAATGAAGTACGCTTTCCGGAATTGAAGTGCCAGCCACGGGTGTGCACATGCGAACGAGAAACTCGTGTCCCCAACTGGTACCGAACTCGTCGGCTGACAACAACATTTTCCGAATCCTATTGTCGCCTAACGACCGCCATCAGCGGATGGCGGGAGAAGAGTATCCATGTCAAAAACGCGAACTACCGCCATTCCGCTGCATGGCTTTGTTCGCTTTGCGATTCTTTGCGATTGGCGACTCTGCGTTCAAATCAATTGAATCGCAACACAGTGAATTCAACGCTCAACGGGGATCAGATTACGAGCCGAACTTTGTGATGACAAGTCCAATGTTGATGCGACTACCGATGAACCTGAACGCCTTGCGGTGCCGCATCAACGCCGCCTGTGATTCCTGCGATTCCGTTCCTGTCTGTCCGCTTCAAGCAACAGAAGCGTTCGCCATGATCTTCGAACGTGATCTGGATTGCGATTCAATCCGCCGCGCTGGCTGTCTGCGATTGTCTTAGCGAACGACTGCGTTAACCGGGTTGCGGGAGTGATGTCTCCATGTCAAAGCTGGCATCGACCGCAACTCCGGTTGAACGCTTTGTTCGTCTTGTTTCCCGTATGATGCGACCCGATACCTGCTGTTCCTTTTGCAGGCGAGCAACAAGCCCCTCTAATGTCCCGCCAGATTCCGCAAGCAATTGCTCGCGGATCTCATGCAGTTCATCAAGTATCTTTTGTGTTGTTGCCATTCAATTGCCCCCAAGGAATTCCGCTGGAGTACAAACCAGCATTCCGCCGAAACCCTCGCGTTCCAGCAATTCGTAAACGCGAGGAAGCTCATGTGCATTCGCAATATGTTTGCAGTTCAACGTCAACAGGTACTTTACACCGCCGATTGCCGCAGTTGCAACATGCAATGCATCGGCGGCAGCCTTTTGTGGCATCATGTGGGAAGCAAGCAACAATTCAGCCAATGCCTGAACGTCAGAATTGATATCCAACAGAGGGAGTCCGCTTAGCAATTTGAGCCTTTCGAAAGCCGCCGCGCCATCACCTGCGGCCGCTTCATCAAGGGTCAATTGCGAAGTAACGAGGTCAAATTTCTGGCGTTCAGCACTCCACCAGTCGCGTGCCTGCTGCTGAAGCGCGGCGATCTGAATGTCGCGACTTGGCCATGCCGTTGCATAGCTAACAATTGACGTCTCGATGTAGACAGTGTCCATCGTGAAATTCTATGAAAGGCGAACGACTGCGATCACCCGGTTGCGGCGAGTAACCTTGTTTAGTGTGAAAACGCACCACCGCAACTCGGCGTGCATCGCATTGTTATCTACTTCGAGCATCGATACTTGCAATAAACCGGGCCATTGCTTCGCTCCATCCCATATAGTCAGCTCCGTGTTTATCGATGAATGTCAGCAAATCATCAAGAAATCTGTATCCACAAAAAGCGGCAGCTTGGTGAAGTTCATTCTCGGGTAATTCAGATTCCGCGAGTGGACTCATCACGGATGTAAGCAATCCCTGGGTCGTTTCGGAGATTATCTCGATATTCCAACTGTCGTGCCACCCTTTAGCAAACGTCTGCTTTATTCCGTTAAGGAGAATCAATGTCTGGTCTGCGTTTGTGCACCACAGTGCATACGCGGCGTCGATTTCGTCTGGTATGTAGCAAGCCCATCCACGATCGACGTCTTCAACCCAGTTTCTGAAACACTCTGGTCGCTTTGTGGCAAGCACGAAGTCAACAAATTCAGCGTCGAGTGCCAACGCGGTTCCGACCTCGCGAGTAAAGGGCTTGACCTTTGGATGGTTGAAGTTATGCATACGCGATGGCCAGATAACTACAATTATTCTCGACCAGCGTCCTGTATCCAATACCGGACACGTCAGGAGGGATTTTCCCATTGCCCACAGCGTTGTCAAGCCCAGTCCCTCATTGGGGTTCCGTCTTCCTCTGCCGGGCTGCAGTTTTTATTGCTCGCTAATTTGGGTTCTTGCAGTATTGCTTTTTGATTATGGGATATTAACATACCACCCCATGGGCGGGTGTGTGGTTAGTGCCGCGTCTTGTTAGTGGACGATCGCTGCGGCGAATAACGTGCTGTCAAAGAATCCCGCACTGAACGTTTCGGGTTGTGACTATGCATTAAGGAATGGTCCCGAAATAACTTCCGTCGCTGAAGTCGTGAGACTTCAGTCCGAACTCTCACGAGTTCGGCTACAACGGGAACTTATTTCAGGACCGATTCCAAACCCCACAGGCTGCTGATGCCCAGCCGCTCTGCATTGAACAATTTTCGGTGTGCGTACGTTTCGTTTTCCAGAACAGCAAGTTACGGAGTAAATCGATGATCAAACCTATGAATAAGGGCACTGCAAGGTTTCAGATGATGTTTCGTCGCGCGAATGTCAGCGGGCCGGATGCGGTCTGGTTTCCGATGTGGCTGGAACGATATGCTCAGTTCCTCGAGAAGCAACAGCTGACGGATTTGAGCATAACTCGGGAACTGGTGCTGGCGTTTCTGCGATCATTGCTGGCTGAGGACGTTCCGGCATGGCAGCGACGTCAGGCCGTTCAGAGCATTATCTGCTATCGATCTGAAGTGCTGAAAAGTCAGCATCCGGTTCTGGAGGACCTGGAGGCGACGTTGTCGCGACTGGCCGATTCGGAGGGGCGTCGCCCCGATGAGTTTGGTGCCCGGTCGGCTCAAATGCCAGGTCGCATCAAAGAGAATGATCCGGCGTTGATTCGACGGATGCGGACGGAACTGCGGACTCGTCACTATTCGTTGCGAACGGAAACTGCTTACATCGGCTGGGCGGAGCGATTCATGCGGTTTTGTGGATCGCAGTCGCTGGCTGAAGCCAATGAAAAGCAGATCCAGGTATTTCTGTCGGACCTTGCCGTTAAATCGAATGTGGCCGCAAGTACTCAGAATCAGGCATTCAATGCGTTGCTGTTCTTGTTTCGGGATGTTTTGAAGCGGGACTTGCAGTTTCTTGAGACGGTGCGCGCGAAGAAGCCGGAACGTTTGCCGGTTGTGCTGAGTCGCGAAGAGGTGCAGCGATTGCTTTCGCAACTTGCGGGGCGTGACCTTCTGATTGGTCAGTTGCTGTACGGCGGCGGTTTGCGGCACATGGAGTGTCTTCGTCTGCGGGTGAAGGATGTTCAGTTTGATACGAAGCAGATCGTTGTTCGTGAAGGAAAAGGGGCGAAGGACCGAGTGACAATGTTGCCGCAGATTGCGGTGGCTGGATTGCAGCAGCAGATTGAGATCGTTCGTGAGCAGCATGGTCGAGATCTGGCCGAAGGATTTGGCGAGGTCTGGTTACCGAACGCTCTTGCTGAAAAGTATCCGTCTGCGGCCAGGGAGTTTGGCTGGCAATTTCTATTTCCTGCCGGACGCCGTTCGGAGGATCCTCGAACGGGAGCGTACCGTCGTCATCATTTGCATGAGTCGATGTTTGCTGAATCGATGCGTCGGGCTGCTGCCCGGGCTGAGATCCATAAGACCATCACTCCGCATTGCCTTCGTCACAGTTTTGCGACTCATTTGCTGGAGGCGGGGTCGGATATTCGCACGGTACAGGAGTTGTTGGGGCATGCGGATGTGAGTACGACGATGATTTATACTCACGTGTTGCAGAAGGGACCGCTGGGGGTGAAGAGTCCGCTGGATCGGCTTTAGCGGCGGGCCGCAGGGGCAGTGTTCGATTTTCAGTGTCTCTCTTGCAACGACGGTTTGCTGCGATTGCTCAGTGGATCTTTCGAGCCGGCAGTCTGACCGACACTGTTGAAAATCATCGTCCAGCGTTTCCCCAGCGGACTGCTACTGGCGGCAATTCGCCCAACGCTGTCATAAACCGTGGTTGAGCGTTCTCCGAGCGGATCAATGCTGCCCACCTTGCGATTGAGAACATCATACACATTCGTCGAGATGGCTCCCGTGGGTCCCGTCGTGCGAATCTGGCTGCCGAGCTTGTTGTAAACAAAGCTTGTGCGAGCCCCGTTTGGTGCAATCGTCGCTTTGGGCTTACTGCAGCAGGTGTCATACATCGTCGTGGATCGCAGTCGGGAAGGATCAATCGACTTTACTGCGCGGCCTGCGAAATCGTAGATTGTCGTCGATCGCAGCCCGTTCGCACTGATTGCGGCCACTGGACGCCCGGCCGTGCCATAAACCATCGTGCTGATCCTTCCCATTAGCGACTGGCTGCGAATGCGACGCCTGGCTTTCGGGATACGAGCCATGACAAGATCTTCAAGCAAGATGCCGAAGGCCCGGAAAAAGGGGGCCGGAACCAGTAGTGCGCAGCTCAAATCGGGCCAGTTGGCGATTAGTTGCAGTCCCTTTTCTGATCCAAAACTGACACGCCGCCGACTCAATGTATGATGCAGTCCCAGGACCATTTTCACAATCACAGGACTGCCCTCACCTCAACGTGTTGCATGTCTTTCAGAGATAAATTTTGTGCCGAATTCTTTAGCATCACCAAATGGAAGTATTTATTCCGAGATGAAAACCTCGTGACTCGTCAGCACTTGAAATAGCGGTTGCCAGTATTAGCCGCCGGGCACGACTCTGACAGCCTGTTGAATAAATCAGCCGGAACGCGTTAGCGTCCGGTTTTCATTGCGAAACTGAGGCAAAAAGACGGGGCTAATGTCCTGCGGCTGATGAAGCGACTAAATCAACAGGCTGCTAAGGTTCAGAACCGGACGCTCGTGGAGTGTTGATTCCGTCCGCAGTGCCAACTTCAGTCGGCATCGTCGTGAGATTCTGCAAACGAATGCTGGCTGAAGCCAGCACTACGAGAGGCAAAAAAATGTGAGGCAAATGTCCTGCGGCTGATGAAGCGACTAAATTAACAGGCTGCTAAGGTTCAGAAGCGGACGCTCATGGAGTGTTGATTTCGTCCGCAGTGCCAACTTAAGTTGGCATCGTCGTGAGATTCTGCAAACGAATGCTGGCTGAAGCCAGCACTACGACAGGCAAAAAAACGGGGCTACTGTCCTGCGGCTGATGAAGCGACTAAATCAACAGGCTGCTAAGGTTCAGAGGCGGACGCTCGTGGAGTGTTGATTCCGTCCGCAGTGCCAACTTCAGTCGGCATCGTCGTGCGAATCGGCAACCAATGCTGGCTGAAGCCAGCGCTACGAGAGGCAAAAAAACGTGAGGCTAATGCCCTGCGGCTGATAGAACGCATTCTGAACCCGAGATTGCCGTCTCACTCTACATGATTTCGCGGAACTTGCATTTCTGAATCCTGCATTCGCACACTTACGCAGCCTTCAGCGAACGAGCGTTCGCGGCCCATTGAATCCACTCTGTGACCTCAGCCAGATCAGGCTTGCGGCCGTTGCGAATGATTCGTTCGCCTTCTTTGCTCCTTGAGAACGGCTCCACAATCGCAAACAGTTCGGCTGGTTTCTGAGATGCCAGGTTCTCCGGAGTCGTAATCCGGCACGCGACCAGAATCTGAGCATCATGGCCTCGAAGTTCCGGAATCTGACACATCAAACGCGACTGAGCCTGCCACTGCTGAATCACGGACGACGTAATTCGGCGATGATTTAGTTTCTCGGCCAGTCGATCCGGAGCCATACTCAGCAGGTCTTCAATCGTTCGCACGCCAATCGTTTCCATCATCTGAGCCGTTCGAGGACCAATCGAAGGAGCCTTTTCCACTTCGCTGGTACGACTCAAAAAGAATCGCATGCCCCCGGTTCGTTCAGCAGGAACGGAGTCTTCATCGACAGGCATCGGTTCCGCACTGCGCTGGCGGGACACCTGTCGTTTACGACGCGCTTCGCGGCGGGCACGACGTTCATCTGAGTTTAGGTCACCCACAACCCGTTTGCGTTTTCGAAGCCGCAGGTCACCTTCCGGAGAATTGGAAGATGCGGCGGTCCCTTCCACGGCGACATGGGCCAGACTTCGCGGAGTCGACTTTACGGAGAACCGACTGCGACTGCTGCGAGCATCGTCCAGCGACCGCGCAAACTGTCCAAAGCGAGCCCAGTTGATGGACTGCTGGCGATCGATGAGTCGACCACCGCGTCGGAAGCGACTTCCCGCTTCGGACCTCTGAAAGTCACTGACTCGATCATAAACTGTCTCCGGACGCAGCCGACTGAGGTCTTCAACGGTAGTAATGCCGGATGCAAACAGCAACGCGGCGTCACTCCGGCGCAACATTGGGACGCGAGTCGTTAACTCCGCCTGGCCGCGAAGTGCGTGCAGGCGATCAACTGACAGCAGGAATCCTTTGTGTCGAGCGGCCTCTTCCAGCTGCGGAACGGTACGGCTCAATAAATCGTCAATCGTGAGCACACCAGCGGATCGCAAAGCTTCCAGTTCGCCGAGCGTGATGCCCGCCAGATCTTCAACACCGTGATCGACTTCCAGATAAAACAGCCAGTTTGTCGGTGTCGCGGCCATCGTCTCGACAGGAGCAGGCTGGAGATACACGATCGGCTCAACGACCGGACGCTTGATCTCCACCGGAGGCTCAACATACGCATGCAATGGCGCTGGCGGCTCAGGTGGCAGTACAACAGGAACTTCAATTCGGGAGGCGAACGGTCGAACATCTGCATCGAATCGAGCAAAGGCGTCACGAACGTCTTTTCGACTGGTCAGCACAATGATCTGCTGCCCGGCCTGAGACAGTTCGGAAAGCAATCGGACCGCCGCCGTCAGCCGTGATTCGTCGGCGGGCATCAGGACTTCATCCAGAATCAGCGGCACATGACCGTGAGTTTCCCGGCGTACCTGTATCAGCGCGAGCCGAAGAGCCAGAGCGACAGCGTCGCGAGATTCCTGACTTAGCTGGCCCGGCGTCTGCGGTTCGACATAGTGAAGAGTATTCAACAGCAAACGATCGGGCTGAACGGCTGAAACGCGATGGACCTCACCCAGACTCAGTCGCTGAGCATACAAGGACGCAAGTTCAAAAACTCGCGACTGATTTCGCCCCTTGAGTCGCTCCATCACTTCCCGCAGACTCACTTCGGCACGATCAAGTTGCCGTCGCTGGTCTTCCAGAAGAGCGATCTCCGCATCGAGGCCCGCAATCTGTGCGCGGAGGGCGTCGAGTTGTTCGAGGCTGGCGGCTCCGGAAAGTTCCTGACGAAGTCGTTCGAGCAATGATCGTTTTAACGTCCGTTCGCCGTCGGCATTTGTGCGTTCACTGATCAATCGACTGCGTTCAGCTCGCAACTGCTGTAACTGGCTTTCAATTTCCGCTGCCGATCGAAGTTCACTTCCTGCCAGAAGACCACTGGCGGACGATTCGCGGTGTCCGGAAAAATCACAAGCCCCCTGCATCTGCGGAATCACCGATTCCACGAGGATATTCTCTGATCGAGCCAGATCCGCGCGAAGTGTGGCGATCTGCTGCTCCAGCAAACGCTCCATCTCCGTCGCTTCCGCCAAAGTCCGGTCGGCAATCCTGAGTTCCTGAGCGTCAAAATAACTGGCCAGGCTTCGTTCGTGATGTCCGAGATACCGACACAAAGTCGCGACCTCTCCGCGAATAATGCGAGCCAGATCAGCATCGCGACCGGATTCAAAGACAACAGAATCCGGAGCATTCAAGCGGTCGGTTAAAACCGTAACACGATCTTCCAGCCGAGAAACGATCGCGCGAATCGAACGAATATCTTCGTCTGCACCGGAAGTCGGGACGCCGGCTGTCCGTCGACTCTCCGCTTCACGAGAAATTAAGCCGCGAATTTCTCTCCATCGCTCCAGTCGAGCGGTCAGGACACGGAGATCATCTTCAAGCTTTGGACGATTCAGCGGAAGCACATTTCGACGTCGAATTTCCGGCAGGAGAAGTTCAAGACGAACGATCTCAGCGTCAATCTCACGCAGGCGGAGATCCGTGCGGTCGATCAAAACCGTCAGCGTTTCAATTTCCCGAAGCAATTGCTCAATGCGGCCTGGAAGATCAGCAGCTGGTTTTCGCAGCAACGCAATCTCGCTCTGAAGTTCCCCCTGACGACGACGCAACTCCGAAATGTGATGAACAACGCCTCCCTGCACACCATTACCGTCACGATCCCGAACCGTCTGTTGCAATGCCGCTTCTGATTGCCGAAATTCGACGTCACTGATATCCGTTGCGGATCGCGTGTCGAGGCACAAACGCGTGAGGCTGCCGAAGCGAGCCGCGTCTTCAATGCCTGGTGAAAAGACTTCGCGGTACACATCGGTCGTGACCCACGCTGGCAGTTGGTTATCCTGGACGACAAACTCCGATCGATCTAGTTCATCCGTGACGTTGAACTGCTGCAGACCAGACGGAGCCCAGGACCGGCGCACATTTCGAATTCCAGCGCCGGACGTCACACGAATCATCCCGGACTCTGAATTCGTCCGCGTCACATCCCCGTTGAAGCTTCGTGGAGAGCCCCACAGGAGTTCTCGCAGGAACCTGACGAATGTCGACTTCCCCGAATCGTGAGCCCCGTACAACACCGTGATTCGTCGCGAAAGATTGTCCACGGTTGTATTCAACAGCGATCCGAATCGATCAACTCGCACATCCGTCAGTTGCATTGTTATATCCCGAATTTCAACGGATCGAAAAAAGCCTCAGAGATTTTGAACGGTTAACTAAACCGTAGCTGGGCTCGTGAGAGCTCAGAAAAGCGTCCGAATTCTTACGAATCCAGCTACTTGCGTATGCCCGAATTCTTACGAATCCGGCTACTTGCGTACGTCCGAATTCTTACGAATCCGGCTACTTGCGTATGCCCGAATTCTTACGAATCCGGCTACTTGCGTATGTTTTGTCAGGCGTTCTTAGATATTCCTGCCCGATGTCAATCAGGCCACACGCCGCAGCAGATCGAGACCTACCGCAGCTTCACTGCCACATCCAAGTGGCAAACCGATCAGATGTGACTCCGCCATGCTGCGCCGCGAAGATTCGCGCCGCAGGCGTTCGCGAACAACGGCAGAAAATTCATTGGCCACAGCCGAATGATGACCGGCAACGTCCACGGAACTGCTGTCGGAAAATCGAATGCGACATGGCCACGCTCCCGAATGCCCCGCGTTTAGGCCAACCCGAAGATCTCGCAGCAAATCAATTTCACACAGTGATTTCGCTGCTGCAGACGTCATACTGAGATGCCCGTCGATCACCCATTCCACAACTGTCGTACAACGACCAGAAGTGCCGATCGCACGGCTTCGCTCACACAACATCTCACACAATTGTGAGGCCGGCATTCCAGCGGGGACGGAGATCAGTTCCTGCGAAAAGCGAATTACGTCAGTCGAACAGAAGCGTGAAGTGATCGCCTGGCGTTGAAGATCGGCCTCAACCATCTGACATCCGAAGTGGCCTCGTTCAACAGGCCCCAACGACTGGGGGCTCCCTGCCGACATTCTCAGATGTCGATCATGAGCCACTGCGACGCCATCAAAGGAATTTGCAGTCGACGAAGGCAACGTAGAAGGGACAACAACGTAGGCCAGATCTGACAACGGACGAACAGATTCCACGCCCGCGAACTCAATGCCCAACGCGCCCGATCTCGCGGGGACAAGACGAGAACTGATCGCCCACTCAGTCGTGCCAGATGCAGAATTCCAGACATCCAATCTCTGGCCGGGAGCCACAAGAATCGCATCGAGGCAACGCAAAGCAGAATGCTCGGCCGCTGGATAACCAGCCAGCACCAGGCGGACTCCATGCTCACGAAGTGACGCCGCGTGAGGCATCAGCCATGCCAGAGCAAGGTCCAAATCCTGATCGGATTCGGTGAGGCGTCCGGCGACGACCAGCAACTGACAACGGCCAGCGATCGCAGCTTCAACCACGTTCACGACAGCCGAGCGGACGGCGGATGAGGCGACTTTACGCAACCAGTCGGGACTATCAGACAATCCTGCAACCGGAGAAGCCAGCCGTAAATGATCGGTATGCAAAAAACGAATCGTCGACATCCATGCCTCCCTGCATCGGAATCAAAAACCTTCTCGAACGACATTGCCGGCGGTCCAAAACCCCCGAAGCACCAAGACTGTACAAAATCGCCAGAAGCACAACCAGACCACTTCGGCAAAAACTGCCACTCAGTACTATTTCGGTGCATGGCGGGCGATGGTGGCCACGACCGACGAATGGACCTTTCCGTTCGTTACAACCATGCCTTCATTCAGCGCCATTGTGGAACCCTGGCTGAAATCCGCGGCCGCCCCCTTGATGTCCGTCACCTGGCCGCCGGCCTCCAGGACAAGCAACACGCCTCCCGCATGATCCCAGATTTTCTCCTGATAGCCTTTTCGAGTCGGCAATCGCAAATACAAATCGGAATCGCCTCGCGCGACGGCAAGATATTTACATTGGCTGTCCATTCGGACGGGCTCTTTATGAATGCCAAGATCTCCGGCAATCAGTCCTGACCAATCATGAGAACTATGTCCCGACTCCACGGACTCGCAGAACAGTAACTCTGAAGTCACATCGGTCGCAGAAACGTGAATCGCCTTTGCGGCGAGTTCGGGACGATCCAGTGGTTGTGCCCAGGCTCCCTGACCGCGAACGGCCCACGCCAGCACTCCGTGGGGCGACGATGGATCTCCGGACGGCATGTTGGGACACCCCAGCACACCCACTTCGATCACGCCATTGATGATCAGCGCGAGGGATATGGCGTATTGTTCTTTACGAAGAAAACCTTTCGTGCCGTCGATGGGATCCAGAGTCCACAGACGCGGGCTGTATTCAGATGCACCTCCCCGATCGATCCAGTCGCAGACTTCGACCGGTGTACCACTCACGCCTGCTTTTGCACATTCTTCGACAATTCGCTGGAGAAATTCGGCGCCGGCTGGCTGCTTCAGTTCGGCTGCACCCTCTTCACCGATCACGGGGTCCTGAGGAAAATGCTGCTGCAGAACGCGACAGACCAGAGCCTGGCTGGCATAGTCAGCCACGGTAACAGGACTGTTGTCTTTCTTGGCCAGCGACTCCGTTGTAATCGACGACTGCACTGAACGGCACGCTACCGCAGCCTGCCGAACTGCCACCAAAGCAGCTTCTAATTCCATTTCAAACGACATCAAAATTCTCGCGAGCTAAACTCTTTTTGAACCCATCCACATTGAAAAACCGTGTCGCGAACTGACGTTGGGACAGCGGCCGACTGGAAAGCGGGGAATGATATCAACCGCGTCGCGTTGGAGGAGTGTACACGGCGGCAAAGCTGATTTCTGTTCGCAACGATTCACTCGCCTCAGCCCGTCGAGCTTCAATGCGAACGCCGTAAGGTTGTCGCACCGCAACTTTCAGCCGAACCTGGTCATCACTGGCGGGCTCGCACTCGACCTCAGGAAGACCGGCTAACGGCGGCGAAAATGGAACATGCAGATGCGCACGCTTCTGTCCAACTTCGAAAAACACCTGAATGGTGCCTTCAACCATTTCTCCCCCATGATCGTCACGGATACGCTCCAGACGCATGTCGGCGGTTGATGACTGTACGGTCCGAGTCACCCCCGCGCCGACCGCCGGAGTTCTCACCTCAGTCAAAACTTCTTCAAAATCTTCCGAGGGGGATTCGGACTGCTCGGCTCGCAACTCCTGCTCGCGGATCTCGCGATCCAGTTCGCGAAGCGATTTCTCCGGAGATCTGGGTGATGTCGGGACAGCCGAATCCGGCTCCGACAGTGGCCGAGGTCGAAAACCCGGAGCGATCGTTGACGGCAGCGGGGTTGTAATCGCAGGTGAGTTGACGGCCGTATTTAATGATACGGCATGAACCGGGGCGACTGGTGCTGGAGGTATCGTCACCGGCAGCATTGAGACAGGCGGAAGACTCAGAACCCCCTGACCATGGCCGGAATTTGGCATTGCTGCATTTGCGTTCGAAGACGACGGAATTGCAGACGATGGTAATGACGGAGGAGAATTCTGCTTCGCAGGCTGCACAGGGGTTTGGAAGCCGACGGGAGTCTGAAATCCCACTGGTGTTGAGGTCTTGCCAAAGGGCTCCGTCAACGGTCTCCGTGAAGATGTTGAATGAGTGCCTGCAATAGTATTGCCGCTTGCTGCGTTCCCTGTGGCCGAATGGCTGGTCGGGCCGGAGAATGAAGACGGTGCATCCGAAGATCTCACCGGCGGTTTTGGCAGAGGAGTCAAATTACCCCAATAAGGCTGCAGATTTGGCGACGTCGCAGCGGGCATTGGTGGCAACGGGGGAGGCGTGAGTGCAGACGCTCTTGCGGATAACTCCGCGTGCTCGTCGACAGCTCTCCGGCGTTCAGAGCGTGGGGCTTCCTCCGAACGACGCGATTGCGAAACCCCGATCCGACTCATTTGACGACCGGTCCCATAAAACGGATCCGCCCAGGGATCTCGAGCCTCCGTGGTGGCCGATGAGCCCGTCGTCGCCGGTGCCGATCGACTCAGCCAGTACTGAGTTCGAGGTGCGACATCGTCAAACCGAACCTGAGGCGCATCAATATCGAGTTCGGTCAAATAGGCATCCGTGAGAGGCTGAAGATAAGACTTGCGATCTCGCGGAATCGCGAAAACCTCGGTCGGCAACGGACTCATGATCGCGATAATTCCAAACACGAACACGCCGATTGTCAGCCATGGTCTCAATGGCGAACCGATCGGCATGAGATTGTAGGCGATGAAACACGGTGGCAGTAACGTGAGCATCCCGGCAAAGAACAGTCCGGGTGATTCCTCCGCCGATTTTCTCCCTGGAGAAAACAACAACCAGCCGAAGATCGCAAGGAACGTTGCATACGCAGAAAGCAGCAGCGCCGCCGGCTCCCATGCTTGAATTCGGATGATCCGACTGTGCTGACCACGCCATAAGAGCCACGCGACGATCACCAGCGATACCCACGCCATAATGGCTAATGCACGTCGTCCCTGAATCCGCCGACCATGAGATGATGTCATGCGATCGGGCCTCCTGCCTTGATTGTTTGACGCAGCGATGAAGTCCTCGCCGCTCCCCCAAATTAAACAACTCCCCGGAACCGCCTGAAATCTAACGTTTCACAGGGAAGATCTGCAAGGTTTCTCCGCCCCCGATTTGCGAATCATCGCAGTCCGCAGGCTTTCAGAAACTTCTCTTCAAATTGAGGATCGGGCATCAGGCATGGATGTTTGTACTGTTCTACACTGCCTCCGGAACCGGATTGGCGCAGATTCGTGAACGACTTCCAAGCCTCCGGAGACAGCTCCTGAACGCGGATCATCTGCAGTCGGCCGGTGTGGCGTTTCTCACCATATTCAACGTTTCTGCGACAAAGATCTTCATCCAGCGCCAATGCAAACTCGCTCCGCATCTGAACTTGAGGGTTCGATGCCAGCGGTCCGCGTGCGACAGGATCACCGCCTGCGAGGTGACTCAGGGGCGCTGCAGCCGCGCGAGAATTGGTCGGGATGTCGTTTAACGGCCCCACGTACAAAGTATAGCCCGGAGGTTCTCCCCAGCACGGCGTCAGGGTGTAGATCTGAGGACTCAGGCCGGTCAGACTGCACGCTGTTCGCACGGACTCCACGACCTGCGACTCCGCAATCTTCTCCCCGGTAATGCTCGAAATATGCGCGCCTTTGTGGCGAAACTCAAGGATCGGAGAACTGCCATAAAATCCGACGCAGCGAACCACATCCTGAATGTTATAACGATACAGACCGGAGCTGGTTGTGAGCAGAATAAAGTATTCACGGCCCTCTTCCAGTTCATGGGCCTCCAGAACAACCGGCTGTGACGATTCCGATTCTCCGACCGGTATGAACTCGAAAAAGTGCGTCTGCACTTCCAGAACGCCGGCCGAACTGTTGTCTTCCAGAGGCAGCGTCATTCGCCCTTCGCTGGCATGCAGTCCATGGTCACGGACAGGCACATGATCAAACTGCTGCCTCAGGCGAGGAATATAGGCGGCTGCACTTCCACCGCACCAGACCCCAAGCACTCCCAGCATTGGCCAGCACGATCGCGGGCGAAAGATTCCGTGCTCATGAACGATACTCTCAAGTACGCGGGCTCGCTCAGGATTCGCGCGCAGTCGCTTTCGCATGAGACCACGAACAGACTCGGGAAGGTTGCAGCCACTGAGCCCACCATCGCGAATATCCCGGATGAGTGCCTCCGCATGCTGATTGGCATGATCCAGCAACTGCAGTAACGTGCTGGGATTAGCCGTAATCAACATCCCAACATAAGGATCAGCCAATGCCATTCTGAGAATTGTGTAGCGCTTCGCCTCGGCATCAACAATCTCTGCCACAACCGAGGGAACCGTATACAACGTTCGCACAATCGGTGTCTGCATGGCGGCCACCAGTCCGCTGATATTGCCACACGGAGTTCCACTCGGCGTCGCAAATCTGCGATGACTGCTGCTGATCTGCACGATATTCAATTTTTGCAGCAGAGCATGTTCTGAATAGGTCCCGATTCCCCACATCTGCCAGCCACGGCGATAGTCGTGCAGAAACCGATCAGTGACGGGGATCAACTTGGACTCTGAAGTTGTCCCGCTTGTCACGGCAAACATCTGCAGTCGGTTCGCACTTCCCAGCAACGCCTGATGCTCACCCGCAGCGACACGCTGAACATAGGGCCGAACAAGCTCGTAGTCTGCAACGGGCACAACGCTTCGGAATTCGCTGAGCGACATTCCGGCGGAAAGACGACGATCTCGCGAAAACTGACTATCGTGATTCAACTGCAGCAGGCTACGAAGCACAGCCTGCTGACTGTCTCGACACGCGGATCTGGCCGCCGACAAAAACTCGCGCCGTGCTCGATGCATTCGGCGACGGAGAAAAGTCCCGGCCGCAGCACGCATTCGATAAGCCAGCGGAATCTTACTCATCAGGGTCTCAGGGATGCCAATCCAGCAAGTATTACTCAAACAAGTAACGGCCAACAACAAAAAAGGCATCTCCGAACGATACGTTCAGAAATGCCTTTCAGTGTTTCATTGAAGCAGGCAAAACACAACTACTTCTTGCCGCCTTTTGCAGCTCCCTTGGCCGCACCCTTTGCTGGTGTCGCTGCTGCTGCACCTTCTTCAGCCGTCTTTTTCTTCTTCTTGCCAAGCAGAGCCTTCGCGACTCTTACTTTCGGAAGTCCCAGAGGACTACGTCCGGTGGCAAATCGGTCTTCTTCAATTAACCTTGCAATTCGTTCACCGCGCGTCAGCACGTTACGAGATCGAGAAAGGCCAAGTCGAGTCCTGAGAGTCTTGTCAACTGACACGTGAACGCTCCAATCGCACTCTGAATTCAAAATTGCCTCGAAGCAAATCCTTGCTTCGAAGACCGGGTATCGAAAAATTGTCCCAGTTCCACGGCCGACTGAATACTACACCCGTCCGGGAAAGTTGGGGAGTGTATCGACAAAACATCCGCTTCTCAACCACGCCTTTGCCACTTTTCCCACTGAAAATCAACGTAACTGCTGGAAAACGCTGCAGAAACTGGTTCCTGGCGGCTCGACGGGAAAAAATTCCGGAGAAAACCGGGCGGCCGCACCACCGCAAACACTCAACCCAGCCCCTGTCACGATCGCTCATCGGCCGGGTAATCTGACATAGAGAGCACCCGGAAACAATGGATCGAATGATCGGCCAGCAACCGAACCGCCGCTGTTTCGGGATTTCCAGCGAGTGGAGACTAGATCACCAGACGGGATGCCTCTGATCCTGATTTTAGTGCCGGTTGATTGCCTCGCGGTTTAAGGAATCGCTCAGTCTTCCCCCGCACGGAGTTCTCATTCAAACTGAACAGCGCCATGTTCGGCTCAGTTACAAGCCCGAAGCGCGAGCGAGTGAACGCTTTGCGACCAGTCCCGTAATCACTTCCGTAGGTGAAGTCGTGAGACTTCAGTCCGAACTCTCACGAGTTCGGCTACCACAGGAACTTGTTTCGGGACCGTTCCTTACGACCAGTCCCGAAATATTCTACTTGTCCATCATTAGTTTAACAGTCAGCCGAAGGCGTACTCCGCAAGAGAAATCGCGCATGCCTTCGGCTTGCGGTTAATCAACAAATCCGGCACTTATTTCGGGACTGTGCCGTAGCGACTCACTCGCTGGCGCTTCGGGCTTGTATTCTCAATGGTTTTCGTGAACATGGCGCTGTCCAGCCAAGCAAACGATGCCGACGAAGCTCCTCATTCTGAATCTGAACGCAATCCAACCCGCATCTGATTAGCGACCGATTTGGTCCAGGGCCATCGCAGCTCGGTAGTCTGCTCGCGATTCAAAGTAAAGCTTCAGAGCGTCAACATACTTCTCCGCCGATTCGACTGCGTACTGTTCGCGAAGGGTTACTTTCAGAAGGTCAGAGGCACCTTTCTCCTGATTCGTGCGTTCTCTCGCCGCCAGATCCTCGGCATGCTTCAGCGATTCTTCAGAGCTCACAACCTGATCCCACGCAGACCTCAATGCCGCATGAGCCATCTGCACGTCGACACTGATTTTGTCTGCAGTGATGCGTCGCTTCGCGGAGAGCTGCGCGAGCTTGCCCTGAATTTCTGTCATCTTACCGCGAGCTTTTCGTCGCTGCATCGGCACATCCAGATAGACCGATGCTTCACTTTCAAAGGGCGACTTATCTCGTTTGGAACTTGTTGGTTCGCCGATATCCTGTGATCCCCAGACGACGGCATTGAGTTCCGGCTGAAGCTGGTTGCTGGCTTCGCGATAGTCGATCTGAGTCTGTTGCCGAAGCAGATCCAGCATCCGAAGCTCCGGACGGCTGGAGAGAGCCATCTGAATATCCTGATCCAGTTGCAGGTCATCGACAGACGATGGATCAGGGAATCCCGGTAGTTGCTTTTCCGTTGGAACAATTGGCTTTCCGGAACTATCCCGCAGATACACAGAGAGCTTCGCAGCGGTCTGCTCCATTTTTCGCCGAGTATCAGCCGCCTTTGCTTTTCGAATAGCCACCAGTCGCAGGTTGTCGGTGAGTTCCGGAGGATCCACAAGACCGGCTTTCACCTGAGCATCAATTCTGGTCGTGCGATCTTCCGCCAGTACCAGAACTCGTCTCGCGATTTGATGGTATTCTCCAGCGGCAACCCAATCCCAATAGCCATAAGATGCTTCCTGAACGTAGTCGATCAACTGAGCCTGAATGTCAGGTTCTGCCATGCGACGTTCGAAACCAGCTTTCCATAATTCCGCTCGGCGCCCATCGATGTTGCGATTGCGAGCCAAAGGCACCTGCACACCGGCTTTGAATTCACCGGCATCGTTGGTTTGACGCTCCAGATACCACGGTTGAAAATCCCCGCGGCCAATTCGATAGCCGGTAAAAACTTCTCCGCCCCAATAAGTCGGCTGCACAATACCAAGGCTCTGGCGATAGTTCTCATAGAAGCCCACTGGGCCGTTCTCGCTGGCCCCTTTTAACTTGGTATCAAATGCCCCCGAAGCACCAACCTGCTGCCCCAAAGCAATATTGCGGTTGTAGAGAGCTGACTGCAACAATGGATAGCTGCTGTAAACAGACGCGAGCACTTCATCAAAGGCGACAGCGTCATCCGCGGAGCCATTCAAGGTTGCAGGCGTCTCTTCCTGAGAGTTCAGTGACACGAGCATCATTTCAGACTTTGCGTCGCCCTGCGTGTCGTCGGAGCCCGACTCATTTTCCGAAGCCGTAATAACAGAGTCCGTTGCGTCCTTCTCATCTGAAGCTGAAATATCAGCGTAGGCAGAAGAATCAGCGGATTTACCAGAGTCGGCAACGGCAGCCTGCGGTGCGGTGCTGTTCTCGGTGCGACTTAGCACGGACGAAGAGGAAGAGTCCTTATTCTCGTCCGCGTCACTCACCGGCTGAATGCTCGGCGCGTATTCGGCCGTGGAGGCCTTCGCTGTAAAAGGCAGGCGAAGATTCCTGCTGCCAGCGCAACCTGGCAGAATCAGAAGTAGAATTATAGTTCGGCGAAAACTGCTCATGAACGATCGTCATCCGTGACAGGTCGATTCGAGCGAAAAGGGCTCAACTGTTTGTTCGGACGCAGGAGCGATGTTACTGACTCTCTGCAGGATCCGACTCTTCGAATTCACAGTTGTGCCGAGCCGAATCACTACACCGGGCAGAACCGGCAGAGTTTCTGCCTCAAAATCCACAAAAATGAACGTTTCTGCTTACCTGCGGATCGAGTCTCTCAGCTCCGCGAAGGCATCATCCTCTTCACTTGCCTTCTTCTTTTTCTTTGCCTGCCGACTTTTCGTTCTTCGTGGAATCGACTTCAACCGTTGGAGGAAACCCGTTCAACTTACGCCAGACTTCAAACCAGAGCGGTACCTGTTCCAGCAGCACCCAACCGTTCGCGCGAACGCCTTGCCTCAGGAATCGTTCTTCCGGCCAGTGTTCAGAATCTGTCGCATCGGGAAGAATCTGGCAGCGAAACTTTCCCTTGCCGTTATCAACCATGTCTACGGAAACGACAGTGCCGCCGAATGTCCCGACAGCGACCGACGGCCATCCCGCAAACTGGACAGCAGGCCAACCCTCAAACTGCAAACGCACGTGTCGCCCCGCTTCAACGAGAGGAGCATCATTACCGTCCAGCCAAATCTGCACGGCTCGATCTTTCGTATAGGGAACGAGCGTACAGATCGGATCGCCTTTCTTCACCAGCTGTGAGCCACCATTGGAGCTGATGTGAACAATGTAGCCATCAAACGGCGCGGTGATCTGCTGAGTATTCTGGCGGGCGACTTTCGATTCCATGTCGTGCAGTTCTTTGTCAGCCTTGGAAACTTCTGCTCGCGCTTTGTCCAACGCGCCTTCATAGTAGCTGACGTCAGCGGCGGCTTTGTGGATATAGGCTTCGCGATCACTTTGTTTGCCCATCAGTTCGGCTCGAGCAGCCGACAAATTGGCCGATTCTTCCTTCACTTTACCCTGAGATTCCAGCAGCTTCCGTTCGATCTCCTGCAGCTTTTCGAGAGCGATATTGCCCGCAGCGTGTAGTTCTCTGGCCCGATCAAATGCAGCCTTCAATTGAGGAATGGCCGCTTCTGCAATCGCCAGTTTCTGCTCGGCGGCAGAAACTTTCTGCATGGCTGACTGAACATACGCATTTTGAGCCGCTTCGACTTCCGTTTGAACTCGACGATAAGCATTGAGCTGTCCTTCGGTCGCTTCGACAATCTTTTTGGAGGACTGCAGAATCGCGGACGTGTTCTCCAGTTGCCCCTGGAGGCGAACAGAATATTGATCGTCGATGTCGCAAATCTCCGCAATAAAATCGCCCTTGGCGACTCGCGCGTTTTCCACGAGCTCCTCGTTCCAGCGAATGATGCGACCTTCAATGGTCGCTTCCAGAGTCTGCTGGCGTTCGCGCGGCGCGTAGGCGACGACGTAACCTTCTCCCGTCACGGTCTGCTGCCAGGGGGCGAACGTCATCAGTGCGATTGTCGCGATGAGCAGGATTAACAGAATCACCGCAATGCGCCGCGCCTGCCGTGACGAACGGGCCAGTTGCAGAGAAGGCATCAGGGCTTCGCTGTACGCGACCGGCGTAAGAATCGAGCGGCGCTGGGATTTGCCAGGAGCAATCATAGGGCTTCCTTTTCCTCATTCTGCGAGGTCAGCGTCACAATGTTTTTCATCATGGACTTCAGCGTTTCGCGATTTGTGACAAGCACAATCGAACGCTCAGAATCTGTCTCCGTGAGAACCTTAAGGATTCGCTCAGCTTCTTCATCCGCCATGCTGTCCAGAAGTTCGTCAATCAGCAGTATTCGAGGATCTCCGGCCAGAGTACGGGCCAGAATCAGCCGACGCAATTGTCCGCATGTCAGCGGTGATCCGGTGGCATTGAGCTGAGTCTCCAGACCATTCGGTAGCCGCTGGATTGCTTCCATAAGCCCTGCAATTTGAACCGCACGTCGGACGTCATTGATGCTGATGTCGGGGCGTTCGAGATGGATATTCTCCAGAATCGTACCGTCAAAGATCTCCACATCTCTCGCCAGGGCCACTTGACGTCGCAACACGTCCGGACGAACGTCACGAGGATCAACTCCGTTGATACGCACAGCGCCAGAGGCGGGTTCTCGGAGGCCAAACAGCAGGTCCAGAAGCAGGCTCTTTCCTGTTCCGCTCTCTCCCGTCAGCGCTAAATGTTGCCCGGGAGGAACTTTCAGGGAGACTTTGTTCAGGACCTCCCGACCATCCGTCGTTCGATAACAGACCTGAGCCACGGTGATTCCCGATTGGTCTGACGTACTCGCTTCCGGCAAAGTCAGCATCCCGTCTGTCCGTTCGGTCGGGAGGTCCAGCAGAACGCCCAGTTTATCGATCGAGGCCATCAGATCATAAAAGCTCTCGATATGTTTCCCCAGCTTGGCGAAAGACCCAACGACAACGGCTACGATCAGTTCTGCAGCAACGAGCTGGCCGAGAGAAAGCTGATTATCAATGACCAGCCAACCGCCAATCGCCAGCAACGCCGTACTCGCCAGAGCCTGTACCAGCAGCAGAAACAGAATCTGTCGCATCAACACTTTGAAGTGCTTTTTTCGTGCTGACAGGTAGTTGAAGACCAGTTGATCGGAACGCTCCAGAGCGAATTCCGAGGCACCGTCGTAGCGAAAAGTCGTCCGGCATCGGGCCAGGTCTTCGAGCCATGCGGCCATCGCGTACTTTGTCTTCGATTCTTTCACACTGGTCTTCACCGCACCACGACCGAGCACAAACATGGTAAAGAGCAGCAACAGAACCAGGACAACGTCAAACGCCAGCAAATAGGGATGATAGAATGCCAGCACCGTCATGCCGACAGCGATACTGAGAACGACCGAGATGCCATCCAGAAGCAGTTGAGCACTGATCTTCTGAACCGTCACCACATCGAAGAACCGATTGACCAGTTCTGGCGCATATTGATCGTCAAGAGCATCAATCCGAACTCGAGGCAGCCGAAAGGAAAGATCCGCAGCCACTCGTGCAAAGAGTCGCCGCTGGATAATTTCGACGACGAAAGTCTGCAGAGCTTTCACCGCAGCCTGAAACACCAGAAACGCCAGCAGCATGATGGAAAGCACGATGACCGGCTGCAGGAATCGCCCGAAAGCGACAGTATTGACGAGAGCTTCCACCGCCAGTGGCGTTGTCATGCTCAACATGCCGGAGACAAGGGCGAAAATAACGATGACCCAAAGGTCTGAGCTTTCCGCGATCAGCAGCGAGATCAGACGATCAAGCGGTTTCTTCTCGGAGGGTGTCGTCGATTCTGCATTGCGTGGAGACAGCGGCGGCTCGATCACGACACAGCGGATGACTCCGTCAAAACCATTTAGCCTCAGTAAGCTGCCGACTCGCTGACGAGTCACAATCCGCAGCGGAAGAACTCCTCGAGGCGATCCGAAATAGAGTTTGCGACCTTTGCCGGGCATAATCGAATGCCACGTGCTGCCGTCGCCGGATCGCAGGATCACGGTCAGGCCATTGCGAGCCATCTGGATCAGATCGTGAAGCTCACCATCAATGACTCGACAACCTCGCCCGAGGCTGTGAGCCGTTTCAATAATCCAGCGCCACCAGCCACCGTCCTGAATGCCGAAGTAGGTTTCGGCCGCCTCGTCCACAGCGCGGCGAGTTTTCGAACGGTCAACATGCAATCCTTCCTGTAACGCTAATTGCTCAAAGATCCACGAGGCAGACATCAGGTCCGCCTCACTGGCTCTGTCAGTTTTTGCAGGGTCAGCCATAGTGGGGTCCGAATCTGGATCGCAATGTCTTGAGTACGCTGTCAGGAATGCTTTGAAATGGGCCTGTCGCTGGTGTTACACAGAGGCGACCGAACAAATGCTAGAGGCGTCCCGGGATAACACGGGAATTCACTCCGCTCAGCCCGAGTTCTTACTCATCAGAACATTCTTAACAATGCACCCGTTTGTCTGAAATTACTTCACAAGGATATGGATTTTTCTACTCCATCGACTGTAGACGCCGGGAACGTGAGTGCGTACGAATTCGATCACGTGTTCCTTTGTTGATTTCGATGATTTGGAAAAAATCCGGAAACACGCTGAACGTTTTTGGGGCTCACAACTATATCCATCGCAGATCAGGAAGGAGATTACTGCCCTGATCGACCAACGGTTTTGTTTGACATCTCCGATAAGTTCTCCTTCGTGAGTTCATCTGCGGCCACCGAGTCAACGCTCATGTTTTTGTGCGGCGTTATCCTGCGGTGTCATATTATGAGGTCGCCATGATCCGGACCCAATGGTCCCGAATTCTGAATCTGTCAGAGAGTATCGCTTGCCCCCTGCTGGTCTCTCGCCGCACTCTCGCACTGTTGCATCAATTGCTTCGATCGGCCGAAACGCGTTAGCGTCCGGTTTTCGCCGCTCCTCTCCCGCTTTGGCAGTGCCCACGATAGTCGCAAGAAACGCGGAACGTGTTTCTGAATCCCGTCCACGTTGCTTGCATGCAAACGTGCTGAGCCGCACACGAGATGGCGGTATGCCCCGAGCTTCACGGTGCAGAAAGGCCCGATGAACGCAGTCAGTTTACTTCCAAACTCCCTGAAAATGTTCAGCCACTTGCGATCATGGTGGCAGGCCCCTACAACTCGCGGAAGACGAGACTTGAGGTTTGTGATGAGACCGGCGTCGGGATAAGGCTCCTCCAGCATATCGCCCGCCGCGACTTGATGAATCCAACTGCGAGCTCTGTCTGAAGTGTTTGTTTGTGGTGCCGACTTCAATCGGCCTTGTTCGTGAGATTCGTAATGCAATGCGGGTTGATGCCAGCACAACTCACGCATCAACGTTCGAGCTGGTTCAAATGATTCAAAGGATTTTCTGAGACAATGCAACCTGATGACAAAGCCAAAGAGCTGGGCGTAAGTTTTGAGCCGCTAACTCCGGGCTACCTGAATCTCTGTGTTCGATCCGGAAATCAGCTAATCACGTCCGGGCATGTCAGTGATCTCAAGGGAGTTCTCGGCAAGGGTGTGACGGTCGAGCAAGGCTATGAAGCGGCCAAAGACTGCGCGAAGAAAATTCTGCGATCCGTCATTAACACACACGGAACTCTGAATGGGCTGCGAGTCCTCAAGGTTCTGGGCTGTGTTTATTCGGCCGGAGAATTCACAGATCAACATCTGGTTATCAACGGTTGTTCCGACCTGCTGCATGAGATCTTCGGCAAGACCGGCGATGGCTATCATGCTCGAAGTGCGTTGGGTTTTGCCGCTCTGCCGACGGGAGCCGCTGTCGAAGTCGAGGCAATTTTTGAGATCAAAGGCTAAGCCTTCAGAGGCCGCCAGTTTTTAAACGCCAGGTGAAAACTCGGGCGATTTGCTTCGATCACTTGGCGAACGTGTATTTGTTCAGCTATCCTCACACCATGCAGTTCTCGGAAGTCTGCAGTCAGACAGACTTTCGAGGATCTTGATCATGTTAAATTCAGATACTTTCAACAACGTCGGCTCTGACAGGACCACGATGCGATGACAACGGACCCAACACTACCAGAGCCTCAGCCAACTCCTGCAGTACCTGATACTGCGACTGTATCCGCAATGGAATCAGCTCCAGCCACGGAGGCTCCCGTGGAGCCCGTCGCGGCGCCTGATCCAGTTGTTGCCGAGTCAGTTGCGGCAGATCCGATTGCGGCCGCCCAGCAAGCATCGTTGGAAGATGCTTCCTCCGCAGCGGCCCGTGTTCGCGAGAAAATGGCGAGTGGTTCGGAGCGTCCAGCAGCGGCCGAGGCGAACGTTCCTCGGACTGCTCAAAGAGCATCGGCGGTTGAGATCCCTGCCGCCGACGATCTCGATTCATCACTTGAGGAGGAAATCTCTGCTGCGATGAACAGTGGTGATCTTTCAACTCCGATTGAGTTGTCTGCAAACGCTGAAGAGCAACCTGCAGAAGGCGCCAAGGAGATTGGCCCAGGAGCCAAGGTTAAGGGCGTTGTTCAGGCGATTCACGGCGGTGACATTTTTCTGGATGCCGGCCTGCGTCACAATGTCGTATTGCAGGTCACTCAGTTTGCGGAAGGAAAAATCCCCGCAGTTGGCGACCAACTGGATGTGATTGTTGACAGCGTTGATGCCGATGGCTTAATCAAGGGCCGAATTCCCCGAGCACGCCATCGTGCGGGCGGGAACTGGGATTCATTGGCCGTAGGTCAGGTGGTTGATTGCCTTGTGACTGCTGTAAACAAGGGCGGTTTGCAGGTGACGGTCAGTAATCTGCGAGCGTTCCTGCCGGCCAGTCAGGTTGAACTTGGATTCGCAGGGAATCTGGATGGATATCTTAACCAGAAGATGACCGTGCAGATTACTGAGGTTAATGCGAAGAAACGCAACCTCGTTGTCAGCCGCCGCGCACTTTTGCAGGCTGAGCGTGCAGAAGGTGAAGGGGAGTTCTGGAGCGGTGTTGAAGTTGGTCAGGACTTCAAAGGCGTTGTGAAGACTCTTAAGGACTACGGCGCGTTTGTTAATATCGGACCCGTCGATGGCTTCCTGCATATTGGCGAAATCAGCTGGTCTCGCATCAATCACCCGAAGGACGTTCTGGCAGAAGGTCAGGAAGTCGATGTGAAGATTCTAAAGCTCGATGCGGACAAAAAACGCATCAGTCTGGGAATGAAGCAGCTGGCTCAGAACCCATGGTCGCATGCTTCTGAACAGTACGCACAAGGCCGCACGGTTTCCGGCAAGGTCACTCGTGTAACAGAATTCGGTGCGTTCATTGAACTGGAGCCGGGCCTGGAAGGTATGGTTCACATTAGTGAACTCGCCTGGCGTCGCGTCGGCAGCGTTGCGGAGATCCTGAAGGTTGGTGAAACCAAAGACTTCCAGGTTGTCGAGGTCGACACCAAGCGGAAGCGAGTTTCCCTGTCGCTGAAGGCTCTGGAAAAACGCCCGGAACCGCCGAAGTCCGAAAGGCAGGAAGAGCCAGAGCCAGCTCCGGCCGAACCTCGCAAGCCACGCAACACCAATCTGCGCGGGGGAACCGGCAGCTCCAGCGGACGCGGTATGTTCGGCAATCCATCCGATTTCACCTGATTTGGTCGTTGTCTGAACCTCACCATTGCGGACGACGATTCCGAAGTGCCGACTTCAGTCGGCACTTCGGTCTAATGTAGCGCCGAAGTCAATCGTTAATGCAAATCGAATGTAGCGTCGACTTCAGTCGACAATGCAAACCGAATGTAGCGTTGACTTCAGTCGACAACGCAGAACGAATGTAGCGTCGACTTCAGTCGACAACGCAAATCGAATGTAGCGTTGACTTCAGTCGACAACGCAAACCGAATGTAGCGTTGACTTCAGTCGACAATCCAGAACGAACGTAGCGTCGACTTCAGTCGACATTGCAAATCGAATGCAGCGTTGACTTCAGTCGACAATGCAGAGCGAGTGTAGCGTCGACTTCAGTCGACGTATCAAAACGACTGCAAAGTCGACACACCACACCGATGCCACCCAAGTCGATTGAATCGTCGGCTGAATCAACATCCGATGCGTTGCGATTTGGCTTGTCGGCCAGTGCTTTATTCCGGGGAATAGATTTCGAAACGGCAGCCGCGATAAGTATCCATTATGTTCTGGCTTGGCTGGATTATTTGCGTTCTTGTGGCAATGACGACCATTCCGGCCGTAATCGCCCTGAAGCTCAAGCGACTCAGGATGACGCTGGATTCCGAAGCCGCCACAGAGCTTCCCGGCGTGAGTGTGATCATCCCGGCTCGCAATGAGCAGGCGCAGATTCGCAACGCCCTGACGACGTTGTTGCAATCGACAGGCGTCCGGCTGGAACTCATCGCAGTCAACGATCGTTCAACGGACAGCACCGGCCAGATTATGGATGCGGTCGCAGCCACCGATTCCCGTTTACGAGTCGTCCATATTGCAGAACTTCCGGCGGGATGGCTCGGTAAAAATCATGCGATGCATCTCGGTTCTCAGGCCGCCTCGCAGGAACTCCTTTTGTTCACTGACGGTGACATCCTGTACGAACCGCGAGCTATTGAAGCGGCCGTACGCTACTTTCAAAGGGAGAAATTGCAGCATCTCTGCTTGCTGCCGAAAATGATCACAAGCAGTGTGCTGGAGAATGTTCTGGTCTGTTTTTTCGGACTTGCGTTTGCGACCGGCATGCAGATTTATCTCATCCGAACTCGTTGGCCGTTCGCCTACGCGGGAGTGGGCGCATTCAATCTTGTGAATGCGGAGTTCTACCGTTCCCTGGGTGGCCATCAGCCCATTGCGATGGATGTTCTGGATGACGTTAAGCTTGGGAAGATGATCAAGAAGAACGGCGGAGCCAGTGACTTCCAGATGGCCGACGACTGGCTGTCCGTCCGCTGGCAGCCATCGCTTTGGGGTGTTGTCACGGGCCTTGAGAAGAACGGGTTTGCTTCGCTGAATTACTCCGTTCGAGCTCTGTTGTTCACGAATCTGATCTTCTTTGTGACGATGCTCTTCCCGTGTCTGGCTTTCTTTGTGCTGCCGTTAACAGCAGCCTCGGGCTGGATAGCAACAGCCTGCATCTGGCATCTGGCATTTGCTTTCATGGTGTATCCGTTACCGGGATCATGGAAGCTGATGCCCCTGTTCATGTTTGGCCCGATCCTGATGGCATTCGCGTACTGGCGATCAGCCTTCATCACCCTGCGGCAGGGCGGCGTGAAATGGCGAGATTCATTCTATCCAATCAAGCAACTGCGAGAATCCCTGTACCAATGAAACACTCTGAGTGAGATCATCCAACATCCCTCAGGATTTCAGTACCCGTTCTCAAAGACCGACGAAATTGCGTTCCGCTTCCAATCCTCGCCCCTTTTTTGTTAACCTTCGTCAACGAAAGGTGTCATCCCGCCACCAATCCCAACCATCCCGCGCCCGTAGCTCAGTTGGATAGAGCGACCGCCTTCTAAAGCCTAGATTTCGCAGCAAAAAGCCCTGTTTTTACAGGGCTTTCGTCGTTTCTGGATACCCTCGAACCGGCCCATTTGTACCCGTTTCAAACGGTTGGAGGCGTAGATCTACGCCTGCTGAATCGGACGACCTCCTCTGTGTCGGTCGCTTTGTCCGGAACAAAAAAATCAAAAGTGTGTAACGGGGTCAATCTGATGTCGTAATCGTTCCACTGGTTTTGTTGCCAGGTGCTCATGGAGAGCATTTCTGAATACAGATGATTGCTGGCAAAACGCCCGCCATGAATCTGCGACTGCTTATAGAGAGGCAGTTCAATGCAGGAACCGATTGACGTTGCGAGGCGAGAGACGGGCGATTTGACGGTGAGTGCCGTCGCAAGAGAGCTGCACATAAGGCGTGAGAATGTCATCACGTTTCTGAGATCAGGGGCTTTGGCGGGGTATGACGTTTCCTTGCCAGACGCTCGAAAGAAATCTTACCGCATCCCAAGAGCGGCGGTCGATGCGTTCAAGGCCGGGCGAACGGTTGCACAGCCTGAACCTGTGAAACAAAGTCGGAAGCGATCGGCACCGATGCCTGTTGAGATCCGCGAATTCTTCTGAGCAAAAACAGCGAACAGCAACGTTGCGTAAACGCAAATCAGGAACACAAAACGAAGCAAGGCACGCCAATTTCGGCGTGCCTTTTTTTGTTGTCCAAAAACGAGCAAGGGCGGCTGCGAGCCATCAAGCCCGAAACCTCGCCGCCACGAAGGAAAATGCAAAATACCTATTCCAGTTTATTTGCGAATAGCAGTCTTAAAAGATAATGCGCGTTTCATGAAGAATAACATTGACGATCTGATATCTAATACCTAAAGAAAAAGAGCCGCCTGTTTGGTGCAGGCGGCTCTTCAATATGACTTTCAGAGAATGGCAGTTCTCCGATGTCGGTTACAGAATCATATACGCTACCTGCGAAAACATGTAACAGAACTTCCGAAGAATCTGGCAAAGATTCCTTCGATCGCTGGGCATCAGTTGAGATCCTGATTTCCAAGGAACTCCTGACCGAACTTGATGCTGCTGATGCAAGCTCGCCTGTCCGCGACACCGTCTATTGGGCTGTTCATCAGTGTCAAACTACGAGAGCACAATATGCTGGCATCAATCAAAAGCTGATTGAAACTGCTTACTCATCACAAGTGCGACGCGAACTTGTCAGCTTCCTTAAATCGTCCAAGGAAATCACTCCAGCACAATGCGGCTTTTACGCCGTGGGTAGACAGTGCAAGCGGTACGAACTCAAGCGCCAACATTATTATGGTACAGGGTGTGACGTTGATGTTGATGAGTCTGAGATGGTATGGATTACCGTTGATCTAAGAGAGATGATGAAGAGACGGTTCGACGGTTGTGTGAGGCTCGGTTGGGACCGTTCACGTGTTCAGGCTGAATGGTCGGCGTCGAAAATCGACGCTCCTGAGATCTCTATCGAGGACGCTAGGGACTTGGCACCTGCGGAAGTCGCGGATGCTCATGTCAGAGCCTTTCTACGGTATGTTCAGTCAAAAACGGTTATGGCTCATCGTGAGAATGGTCGGATGTACTCGACCATCACATCTCTTCCACGTCAGATTAGGAAGCAGGCTATTCGCTTCGACGGCAAGGCTGAGGCATTTGATATTTCCGCATGTTACGTGTGGATTCTTTCAGCCGAAAACAGACTGCGAAGCCTTAGAAAAGGCGAGAATGTTCGCGATGTCGACCGGCTCATGGATCTGATTGAGAGCGGGAAATTTTACTCGCTCATTGCTGAGAGTGCAGGCTGTTCTACAGCGCAGGCAAAGGCAGACTTTCAAACGTTCTGCCTGTTTGGGCCGATCGGCTGGCATCCGCTTTGGCAGGCTCTTGAGTCGATATGCCCTAGCTTGTGCCGTGACATTCGGTGGTGGCATTCCCAGAGAGGCGGTCACACTCGACTTGCATTCTTCCTTCAACGCTGTGAAGGGCACTTGATGCTGGATGGCGTGATTGACTGGCTGGTATCTCAAGGTGTCCCGTGCGTAGGTATCCATGATGGTGCAATCGTTCCTGAGGGCGTCGCATCAGTCGCTGCTGAGTATCTTCGGAAACGATCAAAGGACATCTATGGCAGAGCGTGTGCGGTTAAGGTTGAAGTAATCTGAGTTTTCACCGGGGCTGAAAGTTGGACAAACTTGGACATGAGCTACGAATTAACAGTTGAAAAAGAAACTTGGACAAACCTGGACATGAACGAACGAACCTGGACAAACTTAGACACGGCGTCTCTATCTGTGAGCGAAGCGGCTGAAATGCTAGGAGTCTCAGACAAGACTCTTCGACGTTGGGATTCCAGCGGGTTGCTTGTTCCGCTTAGAACTCCCACAGGACGGAGGATCTACACGCGGGAAATAATTGAGGCATTCCAAAGGAATGGCAAACCATCGGAGGCAGTTACAGTAAATCCAGTTCGCCGATCCTCGGTTGATCAGATTATCGACGACATTGATCGTCTCTCAGCGGACGGACCGACAATCAGCGATTCAGACCGAATCAGAATTCTCGAAGCATTCGGGAAATTTAAGACGGCGTTGAATCCGAGCAGCAGCGATACTGTTGCGGAAATCACTTCCAATGATCAAGACGCCTGGTTATCAACCAAGATCGAAGCAGCATTGGAGCCATTCTGGGATCAGATCAACTCCCTTGATCCAAATGTGTCAGACATCCACGGTGCTGACATGATCGTGATCAGCACTATCGCAACCAAGCTCAGAGATGCGGTAATCAATGTGCAGGAGCGTTCACAGCCGAAAGAAGAGGAACCCAACGTTGTGCTGCATAGTGCGGATGTACTAAAACGCGGTTGGGCTACGTCGGGTGACAATCGGTTTTCACGTGACCTCATCTGGCATATGCGTCACTTTGGGCAGGTTTACGATTGCAAGCATCCCGTCGAGACATTGATTGAACGTTCCATTGGGAAGTCTGACTACAAAAAGTTGGGCAGTTACACACCCGATCGTGCGGCGTTTGTCGAAGCCATCAACTGAGCACACCGCAATGACGTGCGTCGGAATCCAGCTCTGAATTGCCGAGTTTGTCAAAGTCGCTGCGATTGCTCTTCTGAACACGGATACGAACTATCAATTTGGGCAAAAGATCATTAATTGTTGCATTTTGAATGATCCGTTTCATCTGTCACCTCGTTCGGGCGGCAAGTGCACTTTATGTCTGCAACGGAATCACAAATGAACACGCCTGAGATTGAATCAACCTTGCAAAAGAAGTCAGAAAATCATTCAAAGCCAATCGAGATAGCAAACGTCGTCATCACAAGCTTGGTATTGTTTGGGGGCGTAACAAAATTCTTCATTCTAGATTATCCTGCGGCAACTCTCGCAAAAAAGGAAAAAGAGATCGCGATGATCAGGGCGGAGACTGAAAACATCGCACTGGATTGCTCTTGGGATGCACCTTTAAATGGTATGGACTCCAAGGGGACTTTGACTGGTGTATCAACATTTCGATGTGTGATTACAAATCACGGAGATCGCCCCGTAATCATTTCCAGCGTTTACCTGAGACTTCTTTCCGCCGAGGTTGAAGAAGTCGTCGAGTGGGGCGGCGTTTCAGCATTAAGGATGGCGGAAGCCGTAGCAAAGGTGGTTAAGCAACACCCGGATTCCAAGGAAAGGGTCGACTTCAAAAAAGTGCTTGGAAAAAGAGGGAACAACATTTACGGAGCTGTAACACCACGCGATGAGTTGTGGACTGAGGAATGTTCCGTTGATGTTTTGAGTGACCCTCTTTACCGACGTGAATTGCTTCCAGGCCAGAGCTTTACTGAAGTGTCCAATCTGGTTAGAAAGAACAATCAGGAAGGCGATGGAGGACCTGAAAGGTTGTACCGTGCCGTGGTGACTGCGAACACGGTAGAAGGAACTGAAACTCAGTGGTCTTCGCTGATGACTTTGCCAACAGCGACATCACCGCCCAAAGATGCTCAATGACAAAGTGCGGCATCGTCACGTCAAGCGATTTTGCATTTGCCGAGTTTGTCAAAGCCGAAATGTGACTACGCAACGTTGCGTAAAAAAGCCGCCAAGGATTAGCTTGGCGGCTTTCTGCGTTAGATCGATGATCAGTTATCAGTCGCTTTATCAACGTGAACCTTAACCGATTTTGCCATATCTCGCTTAATCGACTTCACCATGTCGTTAGCCGAAAGCGCCCACGCGGCAATTGGCACAACCATCTGTGCAAGCTGCGTCATCGACTTTACCAATCTCAGTATCTCAGCTTTCTGCTCATCAGGTGGCAGCAACATGATGTCGTTGACTTGATGCTCAATGTGAGCCTCTGTCACATCGTTCGGTGACAACGATACATCCTCACCAGTCGATGTGTCGATCACTCGCATCTCAGCGAGATCCGTTGCAAGCTTGACGCCGTCGTCAGTGAGTTCTGTCATCAGAACATTAAATGCCACAGGAATCTTAATCTCTCCAGCCACTTCATTATCCTTGCATGCGTCGGGTGTTATTGTTTTGAGTTTAGTGCCGAATAAATCTATTGACAATCGCGAAACGAATCGAAACAATCTAAACCGTTGACTTAGCACTGGGGGCATGTGCGGGTCATCGCGAGCATTGACAATGCAATCAGTCACTCAGCAGCAGTGGCGATCTGTTCCAGGATATACCGGTATCCTGGAGGCATCTTCTGACGGGCAAATAAGAACCGTCGATCAAGTACGAACCAGCAAACGAGGAACGCCAATTCATCGGCGTGGCAAGCTCCTCAGTCAGAGCATCGGAGCGGGTAGGCCGATCGTCTACTTCCGAGATCTCAACAGCAAGATCCACGGTGTATCGGTAGCCAACGTCATCGCTTCGACATTCCTCAGACCTTTGCAGGGCACTGAGGTTGTCCGATGGAAAGACGGAGATCGTCGCAATTGCGATGCGAGCAATCTTGAGATCATCACAAAGTCTCAGAGCTTAATGGGCATCCCTAAAAAGAAGAGGTGTGCCACGTGTAACTAGATTCGAGCGGGGGTGAGCGCGAGGATCTTAAAATGGTTGAATCAGAAATCGTGACAGAAGTCACAACGGATGAAGAGTTCAGACCGGTGGTTGGATATGAGCGAGCTGCCAAGGTAAGTCGTTCAGGCGAGATCATCAGACTCGCCTACCAAGTCACCAGATGCGACGGCACAGTAATGCATCTCCCGGAAAGACAGTTGACGACACGACCTGACGGAATAACGGTTTGCCTCACAAGAGAGTGCAAAACACATTACCTCAATATCGCTAAGGTTGT
The DNA here is from genome assembly GCA_052034165.1 of Planctomycetota bacterium. Classification (GTDB taxonomy): domain Bacteria; phylum Planctomycetota; class Planctomycetia; order Planctomycetales; family Planctomycetaceae; genus SXXK01. The sequence continues at coordinate 34,633 of JBPOIW010000349.1, forward strand.
TGCATCGGCATGGATCAGAGCGATCGACGACAGTGAATGTGTCGTTCGTCTGGACACAAACATCAGGAACAACCATGTTGATAATCTCGCCATCGTTCCTGCATGCCAATCGAAAGTCTTTTGCTTCAATCGTTCACGTCGACGGAGAGGGAAACTACAGCGTAAAGCAGAGCTGTGGCGAAGAGTTGTGGATGCTGCCAGCTTGCTCATCAGCAACCAGCGCAGACTGCAGAGCACTGCCATGATTCCGCCAATGATCCGTAGACCATTCAAGCGGAAAGACGGAGTGGTAATGATCACTTACGTCAATCGTGATGGGATCAGAGTTAGCACAACATTATCACAGGTGTTTCGCGATGCGTTTCCGGAGTTAGCCCATGAGATTCCAAGGCGTCGAAAAGCTGTCAAGACGGGTGCGAGATCACGCCAGAAATCGGGTCAAAAACGGGGCCAGAATCGAGCATAAAACGGCATAAAAACGGCAAAATACCAGTGTTTTCGAGGGTTCGGCTGGCGAATGGCAATCAAAAACATTGGTGTTTTGAGTGGTCTAGGTTCTCCTGGAGGGCCGTTCATAGGCCGATTGCTGACGGCATCGTTGAGCTTTTTTTCCCATAACTATTTTTCCACGGTGGGGTAACGCAGCTTGGGTGAGAGATCCAGATACAGCAGGGCAGACCTTGCGAGGATGATTGGATCGACTACGAAAACAGTGGCGGCATGGAGCAAGATGCCATCGTTTCCAGCGGCGGATTCTCGGGACTTGATTGACGGCGTTGACTTCATGCTGTGGTGGCTTGAGCGAAAAGCATCGAAGGCAATTCGCGATGACCTTGCCAGGAAACTCGCTGCTGCTGTTCAGGTTGAAGTGCAGCAATCGCCTGAAGATGACTTCACGGCAAGACGTGCCAGAGCAAAAGCTTTGATGGAAGAATTGAGCCTTGAGCAGGCACAGAAGTCATTGGTCAGAGTTGTGGACGTTCAGCAACACATCGAGACGTTGACCAGGTGCCTGCGTTCTGGATGTGAAGTATTGCAGAGGCGGTTCGGTTCCGAAGCTTCCGAGATTCTTGAGCGGGCAATCAGCGAGGCAGAGACAGAGATCGGGAGAATCGATCGATGATCATGCCATCACGCAACGTTGCTGCCTCACTCGTTTTTGATAACGACGCTGCACTCTGGCGAACGTCTGCAGATCTTGTCGGCAGAGTTTGCAACGCAATCAGACCACGTCGATTCAGAACGATGCGACAGTGGGCGGAAGAAGAGTTCTTCATTCCTGAAGGCGATTTCCAGGGAACGCGGTTTCGGGCGGATGTCCAACCGGCACATGCGTTGTGGCTTGATGAAGTTGACAGCGGCAACTGGCTGGAACATTTCCTGATTGCCGGGGCACAGGGCGGCAAGTCAATCGCGGCGTTCCTGATACCGACGTTGTACCATCTGTTTGAGCGAGGGCAGACAGTCATCTGCGGGGTTCCGTTGCTCGATCTCGTTACAGATAAATGGTTGCTGGAGTTGTTGCCAGCGATTGAGCAGAGCCGGTACAAAGATCTTCTGCCAAAAATCGGGGGCGGTTCAAAGGGTGGCGTCGGAAACCTGATTCGATTCCAAAACGGTTCCGTCCTGAGATTCATGACGGGCGGCGGTTCAGACAAGACTCGGTCGAGTTTCACGGCACCGATTCTGGTTGTTACAGAGGCTGAAGGATTCGGATCAATCTCAGAAAGCTCGGATGAAAAGGTCACGCCCCTAGATCAGTTGCGGGAACGATCGGCAGCCTACGGTTCCAGGGCACGAAGATATTTCGAGTGTACGCTAACCACTGAATCAGGAGTCATGTGGACTGCACATCAGACCGGGAGCGGTGGAACGGTTATCTTTCCATGTGTCGGATGTGGTTCTTACATCCATCCAGAGAGAGATCATCTGATTGGATGGCAGGAAGCTCAGTCGGAACTGAAAGCCAAAGAGGCGACGCGGTGGAGTTGTCCGAAGTGCGGTCAATTGCTTGAAGAGTCAGATCGCAAATTCGCGTTACGTTCGGCGAAAATCCTTCATCGCGGTCAGACGGTTGAAACTGACGGATCGATCAGCGGGCCGAAACCTGAGACGCAAGTTCTGACGGTTCGGTTTGGAGCATCGGCAAACACATTCAGAGAACCAGGATTGATCGGCGTTGATGAATGGAAAATAAAGTATCAGATGAATCAGGAGTCTGGCGAAGCCAAAGCCAGAGCGTTAGCCGTCTGGACATATGCCACGCCTGCGAAAGACGACGCTGTTGTTGTCGATCCACTCGATGTACAGCGGTTGCTGGTGAGACTCGACAAACACAAGCGGGGATTCTGTCCTGCCGATTCCTGGTTACTGACGGGCGGGGTCGACATTCGAAAAACGCAGTTGCACTGGTTTGTTATTGCGTGGACAGAACGCGGGCCGAGACTTGTGGACTTTGGAATCGAACGGGTTCCATCTGGTGACATGCCGATCCGAGACGCAATCCTCTCAGCAGGTGAAGCCGTCCAGGATATCTTCCTTGCCGGGTTTCCGGTTGAAGACTCTGAGGAATCGCTGAGTGTTACACGAGTTCTGGCAGACGCTGGTTGGCAAACCGACGAAGTCGAAGAGCTGTGCTCAAAAGATGACGCATGGCTGTCGTCGATGGGATTCGGGACGGGCATGCTTCGCGAAAAGAAGTACAGCAAACCAAAGAGCGAAAAGTCCGCTCGCATCATCGGTAACGGCTGGCACATAGCAGAGGTTCGTGGGCGTCTGTTGGTTGAAATGAACGCCAATCAATGGAAGTCAGCATTGCACAAAGCGCTCACGACAGAGCTTGATTCCCCACACTCGCTGTTGTTCTGCGATGCATCGCCTCAGGATCTTCGTGAGATGGTGTATGAACTCACCGCAGAAGTACAGAAAGACAGATGGAAGCCTGGGGTTGGCGTAGTGACCGAGTGGAAACAGATCAGGAAGCGGAATCACTTTCTGGATGCGGCATACCTGGCATTTGCTGCACGGGTCATTCATGAGGAACTGCTGAAGCTCCTGGAAGAAAAGGAGCCTGAAGAGATCGAATGGAATCCGCAAGTTTCGGGGGCACGTGGGGGAATCTTCGGATGATTGCACAGCGAAACATCGACTATCCGGAATGTCCGCTATGCGGTTCCGATCACTCTGTGAGAGTGTCGGCAGCAGTGTTGCCAGATGATTCCTATGATGGAAAAGAGAGCGGCGATTTCAAATGTGGACACTGCCGAACGGAGTATCAGTTTCTGAAGATTGCGGAAGTGCGAGAGCAGGTATTCAGTCCCACTGCCAAATGCCCTCACTGTGAATCGTTTCGGACAAAGGCAGTGAAGACGGGAATCATTCGGAGATATCACCTTTGCTTGAATCCAACATGTCTGAAGTCGTTTCGGACATTGCGACCGACGAATGAGCGAACATCAAGACAACCGAGAAACTGAGTTACGCAACGTTGCGTAGTGGGGATTTAAGAAATGAAGCCGTCAAAGAAACGCTCGAAAGTAGAACGCACGAAGTCACCACGATGGATTTCAGGACTCGCTGAATCGAACGGACGAAACGCCAACACCTGTTCTGAATGTGGGATGGCTGTAGCGAATTTCGCCGAGACGAAACATGAGCAGGTGTGTTGGTATAAAAATCAGTAACAGCAACGTTGCGTAATGGCGGTTCAGAGCATGATGAAGACATAAATTTCCACGACGTGGAATCTAGTATCGAGTTCGTCTTACATAAATGCGCCGTGCGATTAAGTTGCCCGCATGGCCGATGAAAACGGATTCAATCTTAATCGCCCTGAAGACGGCACCGTCTACGATCGAGATCCAG
>JBPOIW010000280.1:0-10822 GCA_052034165.1 Planctomycetota bacterium
GCTCAGTTGGTAGAGCATCACGTTGCCAACGTGATTGTCGAGGGTTCGAGTCCCTTCACCCGCTCTTTTTTATTGCCTCCCGGGCCAATAAAACCGGTGGAGGCCGGCCATCAACAGTTCTGGGAAACAGAGAATGAGTTCTGACGCAGGTCAAGCGGTTGCTGAAGGTGTTGACGAGAACGGCGATCGCATGTCGCTTCAGGTTCAGATTCGTGATATCGGTTCATGCCGTAAGCACGTTTCAGTGACCATTCCTGAAGCTGACATCGCCGACATTCGCGACGATGCTTTGGAGGAACTGAGTTCTAAAGCTCAGGTGCCAGGCTTCCGAGTCGGCAAAGTGCCGCGAGCCATCCTTCTGAAAAAGTTCAAGAAGGAAATCTCCGCCGATATCAAGCAGAAGTTGCTGCTGGCGAGTCTTGAACAACTGTCCGACGAGTACGAGATCGAGCCGATCAGCGAGCCGAAGATCGACGTCGAAAGCCTCGACATTCCGGATTCAGGTGAGTTTCACTACGAATTTGAAGTGGAAGTTCGACCTGACTTTGAACTTCCGGACTATGCCGGCATTCAGATTAATCGTTCATCAGGTGAGCCTACCGAAGAAGAGTTCAAGGCTTACAAAGAGCAGTTCTTTGCGTCTTACTCAGAACGCATCACCACCGATGCTGCAGCGGTTTCTGGTGATTCAGTCATCTGTGATATCACGTTTACTCATGATGGCAAGGTGATCAACGAGGCGAAGAATGTTTCGGTGACCCTGTTTTCTCGCCTCAACTTTCAGGACGCTGTACTCGAAAACTTCGACCAGTTGCTGGCCGGGGCAAAAGCTGGAGATACGCGAGAAACCCAGATCGCAATTTCGCTGCAGTCACCGATCGTTGAAATGCGTGGTGAAAAGGTCGGCGTAACGTTCAATGTGAGCGAAGTTCAGAATCTTCAGGTTCCAACCGTCGACGCAGAATTCTGTCAGCGACTTGGTGCAGAAACAGAAGAAGAACTTGATGGCATGCTTCGCAGTGCTCTGACTCGTCAGGTTGAGTACCAGGAGCGTCAGGAAACTCGCCGTCAGGTGCTTGACAAGATCACGGCGTCAGCTGATTGGGATCTGCCGGAATCTTTGGTCCGTCAGCAGACTGAGAACGCTTTGCGACGTGAAGTTCTCGAAATGTCACAGGCCGGGTTTACTCAGGAACAGATCATGGCTCGCGAAAGCCAGATCCGCCAGGAAGCTCTCGAGACAACTCGCCAGGCCCTGAAGGAGCACTTCGTTCTCGACAAGATTGCGACTCGCGAGAATATCGAGTGCGACCAGTCAGATATCGACCGTGAATTGCTGATGATGTCATTCCAGAGTGGTGAGCCTGTTCGAAAGCTCCGTGCTCGAATGGTCAAAACCGGAATGATTGAGAATCTGGAAGCTCAGTTGCGTGAGCGAAAGGCTGTGGATTTCATTCTTGCCTCCGCCAGCTTTGTTGAGGTTCCTCGAAAGCCGGCTGAGGCGGTGAATGCCGCCTCGCTGCGATTGGCGGTGTGTGGCCGAATGAGTTCAAGTCTCATTGATGATGCCACTCCCGAGGATTCTGAATAATCGAAACTACAAGAAACAGACAGGCGCGCGTAGGATGACGCGACGCCTGTTTTTGTTTATAGGCGGATTCTGAAAATAGTCCGGCCTGATTCAGTCCGGAAGATCTTGGAAGAACAGTTCTCAGCAGGATAAAGCGAATGAAGGACCCGCGATTCGACTACATGCCAATGGCAGCCCGAGAATATTCGGCTCAACGTCAGATGACGGTGGGTGACCTGCTGCTTGACAATCGGATCATTTTCCTGGACGGCCCCATTCATGACGGCAGTGCCAATCTGATCGTCATGAAGATGTTGTTCCTGCAGTCCGAAAATCGTCATCAGGACATTCATCTTTATATTAACTCACCTGGTGGTTCAGTCACCGCGACGCTGGCAATTTACGACATTATGCAGTTTGTCGAGTGCGACGTCGCGACTTACAGCGTGGGACTGTCAGCCAGTGGTGGGGCCATTCTTGTGGCTGGCGGGGCTCCCGGAAAGCGGTTTGCTCTTAAGCACTCAAAGATCATGATCCACCAGCCTTATGGCCAGGTGGGCGGTCAGGTTTCGGATATCGAAATCCAGGCTCGTGATATTCTGGCCGCTCGTCAATTGCTGAACGAGATTCTGGCGGAACACACCAAGCAGCCCATCGAACGGATCGCCAAGGATACTCAGCGCGATCACTATCTGAATGCCGTGGACGCCAAGGCTTATGGTCTGGTCGACGAGATTCTGGAACGCCCTCCTAAAGAAAAGAAGAAGTAGTTCGCTGCGACAGTGAATTGCTCGGACGGCTGTGCTGACTTCGAATCAAAAATCATCTCTGCGGGATGCCGGACATGACAGTGCTTGTTCCTTATGTGATTGAAAAGAATGGTCGCGACGAACGCGCGATGGATATTTACAGCCGCTTGCTGAAGGATCGCATCGTGATCCTTGGTAGCGGAGTGAACGACGACGTGGCCAACAGCATCGTGGCTCAACTGCTGTTCCTGCAGTTCGATGACCCCAAAGCTGACATTCACTTTTACATCAACAGCCCCGGCGGATCCATCACGGCAGGCATGGCGATTTATGATACGATGCAGTACATCAGCTGCGACGTCGCCACATACTGCATTGGTCAGGCGGCCAGCATGGGAGCAATCCTGTTGACGGCAGGGACACCCGGCAAACGAAATGCTTTGCCAAATGCACGCATCATGATTCATCAGCCTTTGGCCGGTATGGAAGGAACAGCCACAGAGCTGGAAATTCATGCCAAGGAAGTGCTGCGAATCAAAGCGAAAATGAACGATATTCTGCTGAAGCATACCGGCCAGACTCTGACGAAGATTGAAGAAGATACCGACCGCGACAACTTTATGTCCGCTGACGAAGCAAAGCAGTACAGCCTGATCGACAATGTTCTGCAGAAACTGGGCTGATCGGTTATTGATCGTGCCCTGATGATGCCACAATACAAGCCGCCTCTGGTTTCCAGGGCGGCTTTTTTTGTCTCTATTCGTTTGACGAGCTTTCGCGATGCAATCACGCACCATTCATGTTCCGTCAATGCGCCGTTATCTGGTCCCGTTTGATCCTAAACGAGTCCCGCATCTCTTTACCGATGTGCTGGTCATCGGAGGCGGAATTGCGGGGATCCGCGCCGCTCTGGCGGTTGATCCTTCGTTACGAACGGTTGTTGTCACGAAAGATTCGCTGCAACATTCCAACAGCGCATATGCTCAGGGAGGAATTGCGGGGGTTTTGGATCCACTGGATGATTTTTCCAACCATGTGGCCGACACAATTGCCGCTGGAAAGGGACTGTGTCACGAAGAAGTCGTTGAGCTGGTGATCCGTGAGGCGCCTCAGCGCATTCGGGAATTGAGTGCTTACGGCGCCGAGTTTGACAAAGTCGACGGGGAGCTGGCTCTGACACTCGAAGGCGGGCACAGTCATCCGCGAGTGGCTCATGCGCTGGGCGATGCGACGGGCCAGGAAGTGATGCGAGCCATGAACCGGCGCGCGTCGGAGGCCGCTCATATCGATATCTGGCCGAAGACTTTTACGCTCGATCTGCTGACTCATGAAGGCATCTGCCGCGGAGCCCTGGTTTGGAATCCCAACCACGGTCGCACGTTTGTCTGGGCCAAGCAGACAATTCTCTGCACCGGCGGCGCGGGTGCGTTGTATCGAGAAACCACGAATCCTCAGATTGCCACCGCTGACGGACACGCTGTCGCTCTTCGGGCCGGTTGCATGTTGCGTGATATGGAATTTATGCAGTTCCATCCTACGGTACTCTATATCGCAGGCAGTTCACGTTATTTGATCACCGAAGCTGTCCGCGGCGAAGGCGCGCATCTGGTCGATTGCTTCGGGCATCGCTTCATGCACGACTACAACCCTGCCGGCGAACTCGCGCCGCGCGATGTGGTCAGCCAGGCGATTACTCTGCAGATGGCCAAGACATCTCATCCGTGCGTCTATCTGGATCTATCCCCGATTGAAGCCGACCGCATTCGCCTGCGATTCCCTCACATCGGCAAAGTCTGTGCAGAGTTTGGCCTCGATCTGACTCGAGACAAAGTCCCTGTTCGGCCGGGAGCTCATTACATGATCGGCGGCGTGACCACTGATCTGGATGGTCGAACATCGCTGCCGGGCTTGTGGGCGGCCGGGGAAGTTACCTCCAGCGGACTGCATGGGGCGAATCGACTAGCCAGCAACAGTCTTCTGGAAGGAGTTGTCTTCGGGCTGCGTTGCGGACGAAATGCGTCCCAGGTCGCATTGAGTCAACCCGATACATTCTCAGCACCACCCATTGAATCTCGGTCGGCGCGCGAAGTACAACGCGGTGATGAGCAACTGGACCTGACAGACATCCGAAATGCTCTCAGAAGTCTGATGTGGCGAAGTGTGGGCATCAGTCGCAACGAAACAGATCTCGCCGCCGCTCGGCAGCAACTGGACTTCTGGGCCAACTATGTGTGTCGACGCGATCTCAGCGAACCCGCCGGTTGGGAACTGCAGAACATGATGTTGGTCGGGCGAGCGATGGCTGCGGCAGCCCTGGAACGACGCGAAAGCCGTGGTGTACATGCTCGCAGTGACTTCCCGGAATCGCTGGAAAGCCAGAGAAGTCATATCTGTGTTTTGCCAGAATGATGGGATTAATGGGAGTGATGGGTAGAATGAATGAAGCGGCGAAGTTTAAGCGACCTTGATTTGCGTAGCGTTTAGTCGCCTCCAACGTGATGATTCCTTGCGAATCATGCGGCCTGAGCCGACTAACCTCGCCTAACGGATCCGATCTTCTGTATCGTTCCTGCTGAATTCAGCGGTTTTACAGAATCTGGAGTTTGTTCCATGGCGGGTTCAGTTCGGCTGGTCCTTACGTTTCATAATCATCAGCCGGTCGGGAATTTTGACGGCGTCTTTGAGCAGGCCTATCGCGACAGCTATCTGCCGTTTCTGGACGTGATGCAGGACTATCCGGAGATCCCGTTTGGTCTGCACACTTCGGGCAGTCTGCTGGAATGGCTGGAGCCGAATCATCCGGAATACATCGATCGCCTCCGCAAGATGGTGGCCTCCTCGCAGGTGGAAATCATCGGCGGCGCATTCTATGAGCCGATTTTGGCCAACATTCCGCGTCGAGACCGTATCGGGCAGATTTCGACTTACACGCAGCACCTGAATCAGTTGTTTCACACCAACGTCCGCGGGATGTGGTTGCCGGAGCGAGTTTGGGAGCAATCGTTTGCGAGTGATATCGCGGCCGCCGGAATTCAGTACACCATCATCGACGACTACCACTTCCGCTGCGCCGGCATCCCGCAGAATGAGCTGGCCGGTTATTACGTGACCGAGGATGAAGGTCGCCTGCTGTTCGTATTTCCAGACAGTGAAAAGCTGCGTTACCTCGTTCCATTTTCAAAACCGGAAGAGTGCATCGAGTACCTTCGTGAAGTCGCGTCGCAGTATGACGATGCCGTGATTGTGTTTGGTGATGACGGCGAGAAGTTCGGATCGTGGCCCGAGACTTACAAACACGTTTACGAAGATCGCTGGCTGCGTAAGTTTCTTGATTTGCTGAGAGACAATGAATCGTGGCTGAAGGTGACAACTCCTTCCGGCGTGCTGGATCATGTCGCACCGATTGGACGATGCTACTTGCCTGACGCCAGCTATCGTGAAATGACCGAGTGGGTTCTGCCACCCGCCGCGCAGAAAGAGTTTGTCGCGCTGACTCGAATGAATGCCGATGATGCCGACTGGCAGCGACTGGTCCGGTTTACTCGAGGTGGTTTCTGGCGCAACTTCCGGACACGTTATCCGGAAAGCAATGAGATGTACGCTCGCATGATCGACGTCAGTAATCGACTGGGCGTCATGCTGGCCGATCAGACACTGGATGACGATCAGCGAGAACTGCTGATCGATGCTCGCACGCATCTCTATCGCGGCCAGTGTAACTGTAGCTATTGGCACGGAGCTTTCGGTGGTCTCTATTTGCCTCATCTTCGCAATGCGATTTATCACGAGCTGATCGAAGCCGACACGTTGCTCGAACGAGTCACTCGTGAGCCCGGAGCGTGGGTTGATGTCGCCACGTCGGACTATAACCTCGACGCACGACAGGAAGTGAAGCTCAGCAATCATCGACTGGCCGCATTCTTGTCGCCTGCGACTGGTGGGCACATGTATGAACTGGATGTGCGTGCCAACGGCGTGAATCTGCTCGCCACGTTGAATCGCCGTCCGGAACCGTATCATCAGCGCATCATTGATTTTGGTCGCAACGTCGAATCGAACGAAGACGCGGATCTGGCATCAATTTCGCGCGATGTGAAATTCAAACAGCCGGATCTCGACAAGAAGATTGTCTACGACAGCTGGCCGCATAAGAGTCTTGTGGACTTGTTCCTGCAGCCTCAGTTGACCTTCGAAGAATTTCGTCGAGGTGAAGGCCTGATCGGTGATTTCGCGACGGGCACATACGAAGCCAGCATTCGCAAGGGTGAGCAGAAGATTGCCGTCGAAATGCGGCGACGTGGCGCGGTGAGTGGTCTGACAGGTGAGATCCGCAAGATCGTCATCATGTCGGCCGATCGACCGAACGAGATTCTGATTCAGTATCAGGTATCGGGGTTCGCGAAAGATGTTCCTCTGCATCTGGCCGTTGAACTAAACTTTGCCGCGATGCCGGGTGGAGCGAACGACCGCTATTATTACGACAGCACCGGCCAGCGTCTTGGGACGCTTGATGCAACTCTGGAACTGGAGAGTGCTGACCGTCTGAGCCTGGTCGATGAATGGCTCGGGCTGGATGTCTCCATCGAGGCATCACGTGCCGGTGGCTTCTGGACGATGCCGATCGAAACCATCAGCCAGTCAGAAGGCGGATTCGAAGCGGTTCATCAGAGTGTTTGTATCCTGCCACACTGGGAATTCGTGATGCCCGAACAAGGACCGTGGGTTGTCGATCTGCGAGTCCTTGTCGATTCCAGCGTCGCTGCCGCTCGAAAACTGGCCAGCATATCGCCTCGAGCAGTTCTGACCCCGATGGCATCATCCGGAAGTGCGGCACCGACGAGCTGAGATCTTCCCCAGGCTGAAGCCTGGGGATATCTGCTGCCGCCTCTACGAGGCGAAAGGAATGGGCGTCTGATTCTTCGAGCTGAGTTTCGATGTCATGCTCCTGCAAGGATTTACCTGAGAACAATGAATCAGGGCAGGGACAAGGAGACAGAAAGTCCTGTGAGGCGTTGTTTCATCATCCATTTGAGAGACATGACGCGGTCATCATGCGGTTCAGAGCGAGCCCCCGTGACACTCTCGGTATTCGTGTTATGCACGAACTCGCTTAGTTCCGCATAGATCAGAATGTCCTCTTTTTCGCTTCAAACCGCCGTGAACGGCAACCCGGTTCAACCCTTCGTTATCTACGCATTTCCTGTGGATTACGCAACATCGTCCGTTACCTCTGACGGGTTCGTTGGATGTCGATTCTGGTAAAGCGTATCGGCTGGAGTCCGCACAGGTATCAATAAGCCGAACATTCTCAAGACGATGAACTTCAATTGCAGTAAGCGAGGCCTGATTCTCATCAGTTCGTCCTGATCAGAGAAATCAATGGTTCCATGATTAATGGCGTTGCGAATATCATAAAGTCTATTCATTCGAATAGGTGATTCAAAGCACTCAAACATGTAGCGATCTGCATCGTGCGGCAGGAAGTTTGTGAACACATGCCGAGCTTTTCCTCGCAAGCCGACGTTGATGAGCGTTCTATACAAGTCTTCGATATCGGTTGCCGCCAGTTTTCCCCCCTTTGCCTCGACCACAGCATCAATCCGAGACTGTTTTTCTGAACGACTCAACTTTGGCATTGGTTTACATTCCAGAAACGCCTCAACAAGGCATTCAAATGCGTTCCAATAGCCAGCATATATTTTTAGCAATTGGTTCTTATGGGATTCACGCATCAGCGTCGGCTCGTGAGAAATCCAGAATAGCGCCGAGGCTACTTGTTGCCGTGTTGCAGACGGTAAGGACAACAACCCTTCAAAAGCTGAGGTAAGTTCAGCATCATCCAACCTTGCTAACTGCACCGTCGATCCGTGAGCCGTGTAATGCGAACTCCATCCAATTCCACAATCGCCACACTGCAAGATGGTCATGCATCCGGTCAATACACTTAGTCGCTCGAAAGCGTTCCGAATCCCCGGAAGTCCCGGTTCGAATAGCCGCACTGAGCCTTTTAATGCACAAACCGCATTTGTGTTCAATTCTTCAGAAGCGTCCGCCGTTAGGATCGTGACACCAATTGATGGGTAGTCGACTATTCGATCAGGCTTGTAGAACTCGCCGTATAGAACGAATTCAATCTGCATGCCACGGTGATCAATTCCAACTTCAAGGCGGTGTTCCAGCCACGCTTTTTCATGGGCATGCGTGAATGCAAGTCCTGTTTCAATGTACTGGCGTTTAAGGTTTTCGACCGCTTCACGGTTGAGTGTCTTCTTCACGGGGAGTGCAACCCTAAGAAAATAACAAATCGTGATCTATGCGTATGGCGAATAGATGGTGCGTTGAATTTTTCCGCATTGTGAATTGGGGGCACTGGACGAATCGGCTCTATGCGGAATCACTCACTGGCACTCGGCAGTGCAGAGAGTCTACCAATGCCGGGGTGGGTTGTCATTCGCAATTAGAGATTAGGCGATGATTGGTGTATCGGCAAATTTCGGTGGATCCTCCTTGCCGAACGCAGCAATAACACCCTACCAAATCCCGCGACCACACCCAGTTGGACTTCCGGCAACAGGATGGTACGTTCCGCGGATGCTGTTCCTGATGCCGCAATTGTCCTGGAGGTCGCTCTGATGAAATATCTGCTTGTATTTCTGCTGCTGACGGCGAACGTTTCGGCGCAGGTTGTGGATGGGACTTTTCCGGTCGTCTCAAATCTCAAAGCCGGTGCGGCGAAGGTGGATATCACGCCGGAGGAGGTGAAGGACCTGACGGTCACTGGTCATACTCGAGTGGTCAACGGGGTGCGAGATCCGCTGCGAGCCGGTGTGCTTGTCCTGGATGATGGCGAGACGAAAGCGGCGATCGTGACGTTGGATGTGATCGCAGCGTGGAACGATCTGGTGACTCGGGCGCGGGCGGCGATCGAGAAAGAAGTCGGCGTGCCGGCTGCGAATATTATGGTCTGTGCTTCTCACAATCACTCGGGTCCCGGATGGGAAGAGAATCCTCAATGGGCCACGGACGTGATCACCAAACTTACGGCCGCGGCAAAGGAAGCCGGAGGCAACATGCGGTCGGTGAGCGTCGGCATGACCGAGGATCGTATTAGCTTTGGGATCAATCGCCGCAAGACGATCGACGGGCGAGCTGTGATCCGGCTGAATCCTGATGGGCCGAATGATCCACGCGTGAAGGTGCTGCGTTTCGACGATGGCCGGTCGCTGACGCCGCTGGCGATCATCATGCACGCGGTCTGCCATCCGTGCTTCTTCACGTGGGGCGACAAAGGCTCGCCGCCGTATCCGAAGGGTTATCCAAAACTGACGGCCGATTTTCCCGGTGAAGCGCAGACGTTTGTGGAATCGATCTATGCCGACAAGACCTCCTCGCTGTTCATTCAAGGCTGTGCCGGTGACATCCGACCGAACCTGCCGGGCTATCCGTATCGCTGTGCCGATGAGGCCGACATCCAATGGGCTGGTCGAGATCTCGGCAGTGCCGTGGTGCGAGCGGCGGCGTTCGGTCTGACTCGAGAACAACTTGCCAAACGGGCGACGTTCTATCCGATCCGCGTCGCAAGCGAAGTAATCGAACTGCCAGGCAAGGAGCAGCCGATCCGCACGGAATTGATGGCGATGAAAATTGGCCCGTTCCTGCTGCTCAGCATGCCGGGCGAGCCGATGGTCGAATATGGCTTTAAACTTGAAGCGGCCATCGCCGATCGTATCACTCCCATTATTGTCGGCTATGCGAACGGCAATGTCGGCTACATCGCTACGGCGGACTCATATGACGTTGGTGGCTACGAGCCGAACACCTCCAGGCTGCTCCCCGAGGCGGAACCGATCATTCTCAAACATCTCGGCGGTCTGGCGGATCGCGTGATCGGCGATGTGTTTGAATCCATTTCGAAGCATCCGAAGGATATTCAGAAACGCGAGGCGGAGGAGAAAGCTCGGCTGAAGTCGGTGCCGGCTGCGAAGCCGTGAGGGCGGTAGCGGATTCAATTAGCCGGAACGCGTTAGTGTCCGGTTATCACGGCAGAAACCCCGGAAGAACAACCATGAGCTAACGGTCTGTTGAATTAGTCGTTTACCGCCCAGCCGGAGGCGCCGGCCAGCACAAAAGCCGGCGCCTTCGGCTGGGCGGTAAACAGAAGCCCGTAAGACACCGGAGGGCTTGCGCCCTTACGCTTCAAATTGAAACGCAACGCGGGCACCGTAGGACTTGCGTCCTTACGCTTTAAATCCTAACCAAAAGTCAAGAACCGGACGCTAACGCGTGCCGGCTGATTGCGCGTCACAAAGCCGTCTCCCTGATTGCGTTCTGCGGCAGAATGCAAAGATTTTTTCCGGTGGATTGCAGCGGGTGGCGTTCGGTGTTCAAATCTCCTTAAACCGGTCTACGGCAGCCTGCCTGATCCGCCGGGTTCCACCATGTTCTCAAGGGATTTGATATGCGATTGCAGCGAATTGCTCTGTTATTGGCCGCACTGTGTGTG
>JBPOIW010000254.1:0-23572 GCA_052034165.1 Planctomycetota bacterium
TGCTGAGGCCATGAGAAAGGGGTCGCCCGCTGCGAGAAAGTCGCACGGCGGTCAATATGGGGAAGCAACCCCATCGCGACAACGGGGAGGAGGTGGCTGAGTGACTCAGCCTCCTCCTTACCCACTGACGGCGTGTTGATTTAATGGGTTTTGACAACCCGAAACGTCAGTGAGGGATAAAAGTTGCCGCGTTTTTCAACAACAATCCCTTGCTGACGCATCGGGTCATGATTAAATCAACACGCCGTGACGCGTCGGGGGTATGATAATTCCCGTGTTTTCGCCCCGTTGATCTCCAGACGTCCTGAACATCGCAACCGCAGACCTTACGCTTCGAGGTTGGGATTCAGGAACTTTTTCCGGAGTGCTCCTAAGGACCAGTCCGGTAATCACTTCCGTAGCTGAAGTCGTGAGACTTCAGTCCGAACTCTCACGAGTTCGGCTACCACAGGAACTTATTTCGGGACCGGGCCTAAGTGCATCGAGCAGCGGATCATTGGCCGTTCCGCAACTGCCGCCAGAAAAGTTGCCGTAATCTGCCCAACTCTCCATAGTTCGCGGACTGACAAAAGTGTTGGAGGCGTTATTTTCGACAGACGGAATTCCCGGGAGTGGCCGCAATCTTGAAACTCCCGTTCCGTTCAATATTCTGCCGGGACGATCTCGCTGGTAAAGTCCTTGCGACAGAACGATTTGCATCCAAGTGACTGGGTATTACCACGCAGGCGGCAGAGAATTATTGAAGAACAGGCGACACGGATGAAGTCCTTTCTTGAGCGGCGTGATCGCTGGGGCAATGGATATTCGCTCTGGCTGATGGTGGGAGTTGTCTTTGCACTTCCGCTGATGGTCTGGTCGCTGAAGCAGCTTCGTATGGAAAACGATGTTGCTGGTTGGCTCCCCGGCGACGATCCGCAATCTAAAATTCTTGCGTGGTACCAGAATCTTTTCCCTGAGGAAGATCGAGTTCTGGTTTCGTGGGACGACTGCACACTCACGGATGCTCGGATCCAGAAACTGGCGACGGCACTGGAGGGGATTGAAAAGGCAGGCGTACGCGAAGGCGGCTCATTGTATGTTCAGGAAGTGAGTCAGCCGACGGATCTGTTGCGGCGAATGCTGGCGGAAAAGATTCCGTTCGAGTCTGCCCTTTCCCGTGCCCACGGACTGCTGATTGGTTCCGGTCCATTGTGTGTCTCTTTAACGGACAATGCCAGACCGCATGTCCCTGAAGTGCAAAGTCAAATTCGTCAGCTCGCCGAAAAACGATTTGGCCTGAACGTAAGTTTTGTGCAGCGAAGTCTTGGCGAGCCTGACTCGACCCATCTAACCGTAGATGACGAAGATGCCTGGAAGCTCAATGATGCCCTGAAGCAGTATGTCGCCGGGCAGAAGCATGCGGATTTGCAACTGTCATGGTCGCGTGCTCATTTGGATGCCGCGAAGACGGAAGAATTTCGCAAGGCGCTTTCGGGGATTCGAATTGCGGCCCTGCAGACCGAAGACTGCATCTCGGAATCCTGGTTTGTTCCAGGCTCGATGGCTGCAGTGTCTGTCAGTTTCACTTCGGCCGGAGTTGAGGATCATCTGGCGGCACTGTCGGCAATTCGTGAAGCAGCAACACAGGCCGGGATTGCTGAAGAATCGCTTCACATGGGCGGGCGTCCCGTTGCCGGGGCCATGATGAATGAAGCGGTAAAGCATGCCGGCTGGAATCGTGCGGCACCAGGCTGGAACCTTCTGCAGCGATCGCCACTGCTGTTGTCAGTTCTTGTGAGTGTCACGCTCAGCTATCTCATGCTGAAGAGTTTTCGTCTCTGCTTACTGGTCCAGACCGTTTCCATCATGTCTGCTGTTGCATCAGTGGCACTCGTGGCCCCGACCGGCGGCAGCATGAACATGGTGCTTGTGGTCATGCCGACACTGCTGATGGTCATTTCAGTGTCAGGCACGATTCACGTATGCAACTACTGGAAAAATTCCGGGACGGATGATCCTGTGAAGTCAGTCCTGCATGCGGCTTCGATCGCATGGTTGCCGTGTTTTCTGGCGAGCGCCACCACGGCTATTGGTTTGGCCTCGTTAATCGTCAGTTCGTTGGTGCCGGTCCGCGACTTTGGAATTTATGCATCGATTGGCTGCGTGATTTCCTTTGTTTGCGTTATCTATCTTTTGCCAGCCATGATGCTCTACTGGCCTGCGAAGCCGCCGGCCACGGAGCATAATGAGCATGCGTTCTGGAATCGTCTGGGACGAGAACTTAGTCGTTTTCGTCACCTGAATTTGTTTGGCAATTTGATCATCACAGCCACGTGTATGCTGGGGTTCTTGTGGTTCCGCACGGAAACAAAAGTCATTCGTTATTTCCCGGACGAATCGAAGGTTGTCCGTGACTATAACTTTCTGGAGGAGAACCTGTCGGGAATTGCGTCCGTCGACACGATTGTGCGTTTCAGCAAGGAGCAGCAGGAAAGCGTTCCGTTCCTTGATCGTGCTCGGAAGGTTCAGCAGGTGCAGGAAGCCTTGCGAGCCCATTCTGAAGTCAGCGGGACATTGTCTCTGGCATCGTTCATCAATCTGGAGCAACCCGACAAAAGCTCGATGAGTGGCATGGATCGCCGCAATGCGAAGATGCGTGAGAACCTGATTGGAAAGAAGATTCACGAGAAGCTGGAAAAGGGCGGGGACGATGCGGGCGCGTTGTCTTCGATGCTGGCGGTGGCCAAAACTTCCGCTGACTGGAAGCACTCCGGCGATCAGGCACTGAATCTCGCCGGTGATGAGATCTGGCGGATCACATGTCAGTCCAGCATCATGTCAGAATACGATTATGGTCGGCTGACAAATGAGCTGGCGGTGATCGCTGAAAACACGCTGAAGGATTTCCCGAATGGAACACCAGCCCACGTAGTGACGGGCCTTGTCCCCATCTTTTTGAGAACTCAGCAGGCTCTGCTGGAGAGTCTTATCAACAGCTTCGGCATGGCTTTTATTCTCATCGGTTTGGTCATGATTGTGCAGCTGAAGAGCATTCCGGCGGCACTGTATTCCATGATTCCAAACGTTTTTCCGATCGCGATTATGTTTGGGATTCTTGGCTGGGCCGACATTCGTGTGGACATCGGAACGATGATCACGGCTTCAGTGGCCCTTGGTATTGCCGTCGATGGGACGCTGCATTTGATGACCTGGTTTCAGCAACTTCTCAGGGAAGGCGTGCCTCGGCAGGAGGCGGTTGCGAAGTCTTTGGAGCACTGTGGACCTGCTCTGTGGCAAACCAGTTGCGCCGTCGGTTTCGGCATGATGACCCTTTATCCCGTCGAGTTGCTGCTGATCAGTCGCTTCGGCTGGATTATGTGTGGATTGATCTTCGCAGCACTTTGGGGTGATGTCAATCTGTTGCCAAGCTTGCTTGCCGGGCCGCTGGGATCTATCCTTGAGCGGATGGAACAGAAACGACGCGGAAATGATTCTCAGGGTGGAATGCCCGTTTCCGTGATTCCCTCTGAGGATGATGAAGCCGGCGTTATCTCTGCGGAAACAGCGATCTCGGATCACCGAGCCGCCTATGGAGTTGCTCGAAACTCTGCTTTCCCGGTGATCTCGTCCGTGTTTCCTCGTCGAGCCGCAGACTTGTGAAGCAAATTGATCCGTGAGATCACAGTGAGGATTGAGTGACTGAGTACGTCGAACCGCTGGGCATGCGAATTCTGATTCGCAAAGACGAACCGAGAACTCAAACTCGCGGCGGAATTGTGCTGCCCGACAGTTCGGAGATTCCGACGATTACAGGTCGCGTCGTGGAGATCAGCGTTCAAGTCGAACGGAACGAAGATTTCCCAATCCGGAAATACGACAAAGTTCTGTTTCATCCGAAGAACGCGATCCCCGTTGACTTTGAATCGGACAACCTGCTGTTTGTCGTTCCCGTCGATGACGTGGTTGCCATCTTTCGCCGCCCGCGTCCGGAACGCTCAAAGCCTGAAGTCGAGAGTGATGACGACTTGCCAGAGCTTGAACCATGATTCGCGCGTTTCTGCGGAACTATTTGCCCAGACACCGTAACCGTGTCAACCAGTTTCTGCATGCGCTCGGCGTGCCGCTGACGTTTGTGGGAACGCCGTGGACCCTGTTGGCCGACGCCACCTGGTACTGGCCACTTGTTTGCTTCCTGGGTGGTTATGCATTGCAGTTTGCCGGTCATGCCGTTGAGGGCAATGATGCCGGTGAAGCCGTCTTTGTGAAGAGGATGCTTGGAATGTCCTATAGGGAGTATGGTCCTTGTGCGGAGCATTCAAGCAACGCCGATCAGCGCGACGATAGGACATCAGGTTGAGATCTGCAGGTGGCTTGTTTCGGGATTCCGTGAACGAGTGCCTTCAGGATTGTGACTGCAGGAACAAGGATGTTTCCAACAGTCATCCAGTCATCCGGGCTGTAATGATTCAGAGATACTCTGACGCTCGATCTTCTCCGTGGCTTTCGGCAGTGACAAGGATGTCCCATGCTTCGTCTCAGAAAGTATGTTGAGCACCTTCGTGGAATCTTCACGGCGGTTACAGACGGTTGTCTTTCAGTTCAGCCAGCCGGTTCGCTGAACAGTGTCGCTCAGTCTCAGTCAGGACTGTTTTCTCGACGCGTCATCTCTGCGGCACTGTGCGCATCTCTCTTTGCGTCAGGATGTTCAACGACGCAAAAGGTGGCCTCCCGCGATTTACAATGGGCCGATGGCGACAAGCCAACTCAGTGGTACAAAGACCATAACACCGCCATTGAGCATCCGCTGATTGACAATGAAACGGCGGAAGCCGTGCAGGTCACGGAAGAGCCCCGCAGTCTTCAGAGACGCGTCGATGACGAAGTGCGAGAGATGTCTCTGGATGAAGCGATTCTGCTCGCACTCCAGAACAATAAAACGGTGGAAACAAATGCGGTTGGTGGTGTCGGCCAGACCTTCGTGCTTAACAGTCCGGACCAAATCGCCTCCGTTTATGACTCCGCCATTCAGGAAACTGGCGTTCTCTTTGGTCGACGCGGGATGGAAGCCGCCCTCGCTGACTTTGATACTCGATTTTCGACGTCCATGAATTGGGGGCGTACTGCCCAGGGTTCTCACTCGCTGGCTCCAACGATCCTCGGCCAGGACACCGGAATTTTTCGTAGCGGGCTGGATAAGTCCCTCGCGAGTGGTGGTGCCGTTTCGGTTTATCACAACTGGAATTATCTCGGCAACGATATAGGAACACCACTCTATCCATCGTCCTACACGGGAACATTGGGCGCGGAAGTTCGTCAGCCATTGCTGGCTGGTGCGGGCACGGAATTCACGCGTGTCGCCGGACCAACACGGCCGGGATTTGGAGCGATTGCTGGTGTGAGCCAGGGCGTCGTGATCGCTCGAATCAATCAGGACATCACTCTTGCGGATTTCGAAAGGGCTGTCATCAATGGCCTGAAGACAATTGAGGATTACTACTGGGATCTCTATTTCGCATACAGAAACTACGACAACGCCGTTTCATTTCATGAAAGCGCCTTTGAAACCTGGAGAGTCGCTCAGGCTAAACTTGAAATTGGCACTTTGAAAGAGGCGGAAGAACTTCAGGCTCGTGATGAGTTCTACAAGACTCGAGCATTAGTCGAGACAGGGCTCAATGATGTCTATCGGCGCGAAAGTGACCTTCGCAGGGCACTGGGATTGCCAATGAATGATGGGACCGTTCTGCGGCCATCCATGGAACCATCCAAAGTGGAATTCAAGCCGGACTGGGAATCCTGCCTGACCAATGGCTTGACTCGACGTGTTGAGCTTCGCCGACAGAAATGGCAGGTCAAGAGCCTTCAGTTGCAACTGAATGCCGCTCGCAGTCTGGTACGCCCTCAATTGGATGTCGTTGGCAACTACGGTGTCAACGGCTTCGGTGACAAATTGCTGTCCCAGAACGGCAGCAGCGGCTATGGTTCCATGACCGGCGACAATCTGGACACGTGGACAATGGGCGTCGAAATGAGCATGCCGATCGGGTTTCGTCAGGCTCGTAGCCAAGTCAAGAACTATGAACTGCTGATCGCAAAGGCGAATGCAATCCTCGACGCTCAGGAACGCAGTATTGCCCATGAGATTGCGATCTCCATTCAGGACGTTTCAGTGGCATGGGCGGCGGCTCAGTCAAACCTCAATCGCTTGCGAGCTGCTGAGCGCCGCGTCGAATTGCTCAAAGTCGAAGTGGATAGCGGGACTGCAATTGTTGACGTCGTCGTCAGAGCTCAGTCCAGCATGGCGGAAGCGGAGCGTGCCTACTATCAGCAACTGGTCGCTTACAACAAGGCCATCACGTATCTGAATCTGGCAACCGGCACATTGCTGGAGGTCAATAACGTGCATCTGGCCGAAGGTTCATGGACGGGTGAAGCCTACGAAGACGCAAAGTTGCGAGCTGACGCCAGAACGCATGCGAAAGATGCCCCAAATCTGGAAACACTGCCACGAGAGTTTGCTTCGCCGGCCCCGACAACCAGTGTTGAACGTCGTGTCTCGCAGCCGAAGGTTCAGGAATAATCGCCTTATTGTGTTCAATCGCTGCGTATTCTCCAGCTGACAAATCTTTCCTTGATGCGACGCAAGACAAGAGTGAGTCGGTCCGCGGGCCATTCACTGATTTCCATGTCGACTCACCCGTTTTATGTGACAGACTCAAGGAGTGGCGAGTTTGCGTATCTGAAGGACACCGACTCGTTGTCTGTGTGTTGGTTTTGATCACCAGTGGTGAAAACCTCCCGGCTTTTGAAATTCGGAGATTCAGGTGAATGGCCAAAAGCCCCGGGACAACTCGTAAGAAAGCCGCCAAACCGGTTGATGCCGCGCCGCCTGCAAAATTGCAGCGGGCGAAGTCAAAATTCTTTCAGCCACGTCAATTGGTCGCGGCGGCGTTTGTCGCCCTGGCTCTGTTGATGATTCCGGTTGTGATCAGTCGGCTGCCCAAACTTGATGGTCGGCCTGAGTATCTTGTTGGACCAGATCAGGTGACGATCAGTCCGCCTCCACGCTGGATTCCGCCCGATCTCACCAAACAGGTTTTCGAACTGGCAGGACTCAAAGAAAAGGAATCATTACAGGACCCGACTTTGAGCGAAAGAATCGCGGCCGCGTTTCATACTCACCCGTGGATTCAAAAAGTCGTCAGCGTCCGAAAGTCTTTCCCGGCCCGAGTTCAGGTGGAAGTGATCTACCGCGAACCCGTCGCGATGGTGCGTGGAATCGACGGGCATTATCCGATCGACAAGAACGGCATCCTGCTGCCGGCTCAGGATTTTGCTGACGCTGACGTCGAACGGTTTCCTGTTATTGAACGTGTTTCCAGTGTACCGATGGGTAAACTTGGTGAATCCTGGGGCGATCCGGCCGTGGCTGGAGCTGCTCGCCTGGCGGCTGTCCTGAGTAAGCAAAAGGACGGTAAGTCGTGGTGGAAGGAACTGGAACTGACCAGCATCCTGGTGCCTCGGCGTGTCGCGCTGACGGAGAACGCTAATGAACTGGAGTACGAACTCAGAACCTCCGGCGGATCACAGATTCTGTGGGGACGCGGCCCGGATTCAACTCATCCGGGCGAGCTGACGGTCGTGCAGAAAATAGAGCGTCTCATTGCATTCCGAAACGACTACGGCGGCTTCGATGATCAGCACGGACCGTATCAGATCGATATTCGCCCCTGGCAGGGGATCAATCGAGATTTCCTGGCCAAAGAACCGAGCGACACGGATACTCGCCAGCGACTCTGAATTCGACTCCTGCGTTTGCGAATGCGAAACTGTTAGATTGGTCCGGCAGATTTCGACACCAGAATGAGTTCCATGGTGCGCATGGTGTCGCGCGCGACAGTCGGTTGAAGCCGACGCTACCGATGAATAGATAACTCAGCTCGAACAAATCTCATGAAACATCGCTGGACCCTGAAAACCCGAGATCTCACACGTTCCCATCTGCCGCTGTTGATGGGAATTCTCAATGTGACTCCCGACAGTTTCTCGGACGGCGGCCAGTTTCAGATTGTTGAAAATGCCATTGCACGAGCTGTGCAGATGGAAGCTGATGGTGCCGACATTATCGACATCGGTGGCGAATCAACTCGCCCGGGCGCTGAGCCGGTCGCTTTGGAGGAAGAGCTGCGGAGAACAATTCCCGTCATTCGTGAATTAGCGACGCAGATCAAAATACCTATCTCCATTGATACGACAAAAGCGGAAGTCGCGCGACAGGCGTTGGAGGCGGGGGCTGAGATTGTCAATGACATTTCCGGACTGACCTTTGATCCGGACATGCTGGAAGTCTGTCGTCTGCACGATGCTGGAATCTGTCTGATGCATATACAGGGGACGCCTCAGACAATGCAGAAGAATCCGACGTACGCAGACGTCGTTAAGGAAGTCACCGAATTTCTGCAGCAACAGGTGGATCGCTGCCTGATGGCGGGTATCCTGCCGGAACGGATGAGCGTCGACCCTGGGATCGGTTTTGGCAAGACGGCCGATCATAACATGCAGTTGATGAAGTCCGTGGCTCGGTTGCAACGCGAACTGCAGCGTCCTGTTCTCATCGGGCATTCTCGCAAACGATTTCTTTCGAAGATCCTCGGCCGTTCCGTCGATGAGCGAGAATCGGGCACGATTGGCGTATCGATTGCCCTGGCAGAGCAGGGTGTCGACATCCTGCGAATCCACGATGTGCGAAGTGTCCGTGATGCAATCGTCGCATGGGACACTGTTCGAAGGAGTTATACTGTGGGCGGCCTTAACTGAGACAACGCGCTGAGCGTTCTTTACAGGGATCCCCGGCTTGAGTTCCTGCGGCTCAAAGCATCATTGAATTGTCCGGAAACGACTGCCGTTAAAATTTCTGTCCGGTCAGTCGCTCAAAGGCTTCGATGTAGCGTTTTGAGGTCCGTTCGATTACAGCCTCGGGCAGCTCTGGAGGCGCACTGTTTTTATCCCAACCTGATTGTTCAAGCCAATCCCTGACGAACTGCTTATCGAATGACGCTTGCCCGCGGCCGGCTGCATAATCATCGGCGGGCCAAAACCGGGAACTATCCGGGGTCATCACTTCGTCAATCAGGATAATGTCGTCACCCTTCAATCCGAATTCAAACTTTGTGTCCGCGATGATGATGCCTTTGGTTCTCGCGTGAGAGCAGCCTTCATGATAAACCTGAAGGCTGAGATCTCGCAGTCGGCGTGAGAGATCTGATCCGACGATGTCGCACATCTGCTCAAAGGTTATGTTTTCATCATGGCCCGTCTCGGCCTTCGTGGCCGGCGTAAAGATCGGCTCTGGAAGCTGACTGCTTTCTTTCAGCCCGGGAGGAAGTTTAATGCCGCACACTGTTCCGGATTTCTGGTACTCCTTCCAGCCTGATCCCGAGAGGTAGCCACGAACAACGCATTCGACAGGCACGACTTCGGTTTTCGTCACAACCATGCTGCGCGCTGCGAGACTGGAGAGATCTGTCCCGGGTGGCAGTGGCAGGGTCGTCAGGTCGGTCGAAAGCAGGTGGTGAGCGACTCCCAGACGAGCGAACCAGAACAGGCTGAGCCGCGTCAGAACCTCCCCTTTGCGGGGGATTCCGTTCGGCAAAATATAGTCAAATGCACTAATTCGATCCGAGGCCACGAACAGGAGCCGATCCCCGAAATCGAAGACATCGCGAACTTTTCCGCGCCGAACGGGGATTCCGGGAATGGAACTCTGGAGCACAACGGACGACATGGACGACCATCTCAGAGGCAAAAAGTGAGGATTGAACCGATGTTTGTGGACGGACTGCAGTCTACAAGGCAGCCAGCATTTGAACAATGAACCGATATTTGCCTAGACTGCGACCGGGCAGGGGGGCATTTTTTCATGAAGAGGCTTCGGGGAGTTTCATGGGGGTTATTCAGTTTCAAGTTGAACGCCCGGATCTCCTGCAAGCCGCATCCTCACAGTCGCTCGTCGATTTTTTGATGTATGATGGCCGAGTTATCCCCGCACGAACGACTCTCAACGGAAACATTCTGCGCTGCGAACGAATGCAGTCAGAGAGCGGTCAGCTGAGGCTGCTTTGGCCTCGCTTCGACGGAAGCGTTCATGTTGTTCACACAACCAGCCTTCGCGAACAAGCCGAACCGTACGGACTGGAAGTCGAGCTTGCCCGCGGACAGTTGTCTCGCCTGCGTAATCAGTTTTATGCATGGAGTGGGGCGGGACTTGTTTCCTCCCCACAGCTTGATCATTTGATTCTTGATGCGCATCGTTCCTTCCGTGCTGCCGTGCTCCGGACTGAAGCACCCGAGTTGTCGTCCGGGGCTGCGTTGCTCTCGATGGACCTGTCGTCACGCGCAACCGACCTGCTGTGCCAGCATTATGTGGAACAGCGGCTGGGTTATCGCCGAAATCGAACGGCTCACCTTCCGGTATTTCTGGGCTGTCGCCTCAATCGAATTCCGGAGGATCCTGAAACGTACTGCAGCGCATTCAATGCCGTGCAGGTTGATACCCGCTGGAGTACTCTGGAACATGATGACGGGGAATATACATGGGAGCGACTGGATGAGCTTGTCGCATGGGCTCAGGAGCGCAAACTGTTTGTGATGGGTGGCCCGTTGATGGATCTCTCACAGGATTCATTACCATCGTGGCTCAAGAGCTGGACCGGGGATCTGGTGAATCTTCAAAGCTTCACTGCAGACTTCGTTGAAACGGTTGTGGGGCGTTATGTTGGCCGTATTCGTCACTGGGAAGTCGTGACTGGCGCCAATCGTGGTGGAGTTGCCGACCTGGATGAAGAACAGCGTATGAACCTCGTCGTGCGGACGATCGAGGCGGCTCGACAGGTGGATGAGCATACTCATATCAGCCTTCGTGTCGTGCAGCCGTGGGGTGAATATCTCAGTCAAACTCGCAATCGCCTTTCGCCAATTCAGTTTACAGACACACTCCGAAGGTGCGGCGTCCGCCTCGGCGAAATTAATCTCGACATTCGGTTTGGGAATACGCCTTCACCAACGTTATGGCGAGATTGTCTTAGCCTGTCCCAACTGCTGGACCACTGGTCTTTGCTGCAGATGCCCATCAACGTCATGCTGACACTTCCCTCCGTTGCAAACGGCTACGGGAAAAACCTTGAAGAGGCTCAGGCAAGCTGGATTGAAAAGGCCGTCATGATGTGTCTGGCCAAAGAGCGCGTGGTGGGAGTGTACTGCACAAACTGGTCTGATGAGTCGGCCGACGATGTATCAAAGGCCATGGTGGACTCACAGGGAATCGGACGCGAACCACTGAAGCGACTGCAAAAGCTTCAGGATGAATACTGGGCCTGATTCGAGTGGACTATCGCAACAATAATCAGAAGGCCTGGAATCACCTCGCCGACACAGGAAGTCTGTTTGCCCGTGTCGCCACGGACGAAGAATGTCGGCAACCTCTCAAAACGCTGGACGGTCGCGGCTGGTTGCCGGCTTCCGTCGCCGGCCTGAATGTGCTTTGCCTTGCTTCAGGCGGCGGTTGGCAGGCTGTTCTCTACGCCAGTGCCGGCGCGAATGTGACGGTCGTTGATCTCAGTGAGTCCATGCTGAAGCTTGATACTCAGGAAGCGAAACGGCGAGGCCTGAAGATCCAAACGGTTCACACGTCCATGGATGACCTGAGCATGCTCGGGGATGAATCTTTCGATATCGTGCATCAACCGGTCAGCACATGTTACGTTCCAAGCCTGAAGCCCGTGTATGCGGAAGTAGCGCGAGTGATTCGTGACCATGGGATCTACATCAGTCAGCACAAGCAGCCTGTAAGCCTGCAGATCAGTCATCAAAATGAGCGACATCAGTTTGTAATTGGCGTTGAGTACTATCATGAAGGGCCATTGCCGAAGCAACAGGATACTTCATACCGAGAAAAAGGAGCGACTGAGTATCTGCATCGAATGGAAGAGATTGTTGGCGGCTTGTGTGTCAGCGGATTTGTGATTGAAGATCTTCGAGAACCCAAGCGAGCGAACTACAGTGTCGATGTATCTCATTTTGGCTATCGCGGCCGGTTTGTTCCGCCCTACGTTCGCATGAAAGCACGGCGTGTTGCTCGAAAGCCCCATGACTCGACGGAACAATCCGCCGGATTCAAGATCTGGACCCCCGGAAGCCCCGGTCTCTGACGCAGAATGCTTGACGTGTCGCTGTCCATTTTTTTAAGAGCTCTGATCCCATGATCTTTCCTCCGCAACTTCTTCGACAGGTTCAGCAACACCCGTACCCCCTGCTGTATGCGACGATCAGTGGGGCTCATCTGTATGGTTTTCCATCGCCGGATTCAGACTTTGATCTGCGAGGCGTGCATGTGTTACCACTGGATGAAGTCGTCGGACTTCAGGTTTCGAATGAGACTGTAGAAAAATCAGGGATCGAAGATGGCCTTGAACTCGATCTGGTGACGCACGACGCACACAAATTCTTCACCCTGATGTTGAAGAAGAATGGGTATGTACTGGAACAGGTGCTCTCACCACTGATCGTGTATACGACTCCGGAGCATGAAGAGTTGCGATCGCTGGCAGCGCGTTGCGTCACGAAGTTTCATGCTCATCACTACCTCGGATTTTCGGCGACGCAGTGGAAACTGTTTCAGAAGGAGAATCCTCCTCGCGTAAAACCGCTGCTCTATGTTTATCGAGTGCTCCTGACCGGGATCCACTTGATGCGGGCCGGAGTTATCGAAGCGAATCTTGTAACGCTGAACGAAGAGTACCGGTTGCCATATATTGATGAACTCGTGGCTCTCAAGACGACCGGCGCAGAAAAAGGGACGCTGGACGCCGCCGATCTGGCGTTTCATGAACGTGAATATCAGCGATTGACTGCTCAGCTGGAGCAGGCGTTGCAGGACAGCTCACTCCCGGAACATTCCGATGCCGGACCAGAGCTTAATGATCTGCTGATTCGAATTCGTCGAAAGACTTTTTGAGATCTCCAGTTTGCATCGGCAGACTGAATCCGGACCTGCTTACAACTTGAGCAACGTATCTCGAGATATCGGAGTCTGCCGTCACTGACGGTGATCAGAGGTGCGCTGTGGTTTGGTCATGGGCGGCGAACTCTATGAATAACCAGCGGCGATTTTCGCTGTTCATTTGCATGGAGTGGCGGCAGAGGTCATTGTTCGGGCATGTGAGCCATGAAATTGACGGCGAAACAATCGCGTCAGGCAATCGCTGCTGAAAAGAGAACAGGAAGCTCACGGTCAGTACGAACAACGTTAAGAAAGTTCTGCATGAGTCCCTATGCTCCGCCGACGAATCGTGACGTGCCCAGTGGACCTTCGGGACAAAGATACGCGGTGGCGACCGTCCTGACGCTGACGGCCTGCCTGCTTTATCTGGATCGCTACGCCGTCAATATTCTGCGACCGTCAATTCGAGCAGACCTGAACATGACTCAGGTCCAGTTCAGTTGGTTTGAGAGCCTGTTCTTCTGGTCGTACGCGTTGTGTCAGATTCCCGCAGGATGGCTGAGCGACCGTTTAGGGCCTCGTCGAGTCCTGACGATCTACATTGTCGGCTGGTCTCTTGTGACGGGACTGATGGGAGTTGTCTCGACGGTGTGGGGAATGCTTCTGCTGAGATTCCTGTGCGGGATTGCACAGGCAGGAGCCTATCCCGTTTGTTCAGGACTCATACGAGTCTGGTTCCCGATAAAGCAGCGCGGATTCGTCAGTTCTGTTGTCGCTCTTGGCGGCCGTTTCGGTGCAGTCCTTGCACCGATGCTGACAGCGGCTCTGCTGAGCCGACTGGGCATGGGATGGCAAGCTGTTCTGGTGAGCTACGGGCTGACAGGAATTGCAGTGGCCATCGCGTGTTATGCCGTTTGCAGAGATAAACCGGAGCATCCGCTTCCTCTGCCAGCCATTCCCACTCAGCCGGAGGTCGTGCCCGGAAGTCCCGAATCCCCGGCGCTGGCTCCATTTCCCTGGGGCGCAGCCTTACGAAGCTTGAGCTTGTGGGGCAACAGCATGCAGCAGTTCTTTACGAATATTGGCTGGCTGTTTGTTGTATCCCAGTTGCCTCAGTATTTGGCAGACATCCACAAGATTGAAATTGAGAAGCGGGCCGCGATGACAGCTGTCCCCACAATTGCCGGTATCATCGGAATGTTCTGCGGAGGATGGCTGACGGACGTGGTGACTCGCCACCTCGGCCTGAAGTGGGCTCGTCGACTACCGGTTATGGTCACTCGTTTCGGTGCGGCCGCAGGATTCCTGTTATGTCTTCTGCCCGGCATTCTGGATCCCTCCGCGCCTCCTTCTCCGTGGCTGCCATGGATGGTCATTGCGGCGTTAAGCTTTGCGACGTTCTGCAGCGATCTGGGGATTCCGGCCGTCTGGGCGTATGCTCAGGATGTCGGAGGGCCTTATACGGCTTCAATCATGGGCTGGGCCAATATGTTTGGAAATCTGGGAGCCGCGATCGCCCCCAATCTCTACACGCAGATACTTGGAGAAACTCCGGGCGTAAAAGAATGGAATATGCTGTTCCTGTTCTGCGGTTTGATGTTCATTATGGCCGGAATTTGCAGCCTTGCCCTCGACTCCTCGAAGCCGATTCGCAGCGTTGAAAATCGGGGATGACTTGAAGTCCGGAATTCGATTAGACTTCGGCAGATGTTGCCGCTGAGTGATGGCTGGGAGCCTGCCTGTCACCCTGCGGATTGATCAAAACCCCGGATTTTAATTGGACGGAGTAGCAGGGATGCGTCAAAGAACCTTTCGCCAGCACGACTGCGCAGTGAACGATCGTGGTCTGGCGCAGTGCGAAGGTGCTCTTCGAGCACGTTTTTCTCGATCAGCAGGCAAAGCTGGTGTGTTTGCTTTAGTTGGCCTGGTGTGTTCCTTCTCCTTGACCGGCATCGCGGATGCTCAGGCTCAGAAGCAGACTCCGGAATCTTTGCTGCGATATACTCCGGTGCAGAAGAGCGTTGAATACGACACTCCGGAAGCCGCTGACGTTGCAAAATGTAATGTCGCACTTGAACAGGGAAGCTACGTCGTCACCAATCCGGCCAATCAGGTGTTACGCAAATTCACGGATGCCAACGGTGATGGTTTCCCGGATATGTACCGCTACTACCACCTGGGCCTGGAAGTCTATCGTGAGATCGACACGAACGGTGACTTCAAAGCCAAGAAGGGGACTCGCCCTGATCAGTACCGCTGGATGAACTGGGGCGGAACTCGCTGGGGCCTTGATCCCAATGAAGACGGCAAGATTGATTCCTGGAAGGTGATCTCCGCTCAGGAATCTGCTCGCGTCGCTGTGGAAGCTCTGATCAATGGTGACCTGCAGGCACTGAGCACTGTGATGATCAACGACGCAGACATCAAAGCACTGGGATTGCCGGCCGCAAAAGCGAAAGAGATTCAGACAGCAACAGCCGATCTGGCAAAGCTGGCTCAGGCCGCCGTTTCCGACAGCAAGGTTCTGAATTCCAAGAGTCAGTGGGTGCGATTTGATCCACCGCTGCCGGGACTGATTCTGGCCGAACAACTGGGAACATCTGGCGATCTGACAGTTTATGAGAACGCAATGGCCTATGTTCAGAATGGAGAAAAGCTCGATCTGATTTCTGTCGGCGAAATGGTCCAGATCGGCGATGTCTGGAAGTTGTTGCAGGTTCCGACTCCGATCAACTCGGGCAATAACGTCGTGCAGGTTGGTGGCCTGTTGATGACTCCAGGTATTCCCGGGAAGACACCAGAAGATGCTGCTACGCCGGAAATGTCAGCCGAAATGCAAAAACTGCTGGCTGATCTCCAGAAGATTGACGAAGCCAGCCCGCAGCCGGACGCTCCGGCTCAGGCTTTCACGGATTACAACGTGGCGCGAGCGAACGTCAGTGAGAAGCTGATTGGGCTGTCGCGAAATGATGAAGAACGACAGCAGTGGATTCAGCAGTTCACGGATAGCCTTTCGACTGCGACACAGTCCGGACTCTATCCGGAAGGATTGCCTCGCCTGGTCGCCCTCCAGGATGCGGCAAAGAGCAATCAGGCGTTGTTGGGCTACATCTACTATCGTCGTCTGATGGCTGAATACGCGGTGCGACTAAAGGAAGACGAAAAGGTACCAGCTGCCGGAGCGGCACAGGCACGCGGGTTGACTCAGAAGTGGTGGTTCGAGCAGTTGGAAGACTTTGCTTCCAAATGGCCAAAGTCTGAAGATGCCCCGGATGCTGTTGTTCAGCTTGCGATCAGCTACGAGCTGATGGGACGCATTGAAGATGCTCAGGCGTGGTATGCTCAATTGGCAAAGAACTATCCGGAAACTGAAGGCGGCGTGAAAGCTCAGGGAGCCATGCGACGCCTGACTCTGACCGGCAAGCCGTTGCAGCTGTCTGGTAAGTCACTGCAGGGACAGCCGCTGGCAGCTTCACAGTACAAGGGCAAAGTGTTGCTGGTTGTCTTCTGGGCGTCGTATGCTCAGCCGTTTACTGATGATCTGAAGACGATCTCAGAAGTCTACGCGAAGCATCAGAAGGCAGGCTTCGAAATCCTCGGAGTCAACATGGACACGGATCTGCCGTCTGTTGCGGCTTATCTGAAGCAGAACGGGATTACCTGGCAGAGTCTTCGCGAAGCACCGAAGTCTGAAGGTCAGCAGCCGGGTGATTTTGGGTATGGAATTGTATCCGTACCGACCATGTTCATTGTCAACAAAGACGGTACTGTTGAGGGCGGAATTACAGCGTCCAACCTGGAGTACGCTGTCGACGCTTTGATTCAGGGTAAGAAGCTGGAAGCAACTCCAGCAACTGAAGGTGAACCAGAAGTGGCTGCTCCAAAGACAGGAGCCAAGCGAGATTCAACGGCCGATAAGACCAAAGCTCGCAACTAACCTTCGTGGCGGAGTGACGAACGAGAGACCGCCGTTGGGCGAATCCTAAAATCGAAAACAGCCGGCAGGGGGAAATTCCTGCCGGCTGTTTTTGTTTTGTATTTGTTGATTGAGGGAGTCAGGGAAACGGTTTCCCAAACCGCTGATTGACATTGAGCAGGCGAAGATTCAGAAGAATACAAAGAGACCCCGGTCACGATGATGTGCAGTGGGTGATCGCGCAACGATCTGGCTCGTGTTCGACAGCCATGGGCCGCCGTGGAGGGCTTGTATTTTTGGCGACGTAAATCTGCTGCGGCCGTATTCACGGCCGGGGTGATGGCGTTGCACGTTAACCCCACGCTGAAGCGTGGGGCTATATGCTGCCGGCCGCATTCGCGGCGAATCTCATGGCTTCATGACTTCGGTACATCCGCCGGAGGCAATGCACTAAGGCCGACTCCGCTGTAGGTGAAACCACGAGCCGCCATTTTGCGGCGGTCGTAGAGATTTCGTCCATCGAAGATCACCGGAGCTTTCATCTTCAGCTTGATGTAATCAAAGTCCGGATTTCGGAACTCATTCCACTCCGTCACGATCGCAATCGCATCAGCGCCATCACAGGCATCGTAGTGGTGTATACAGTACTCGACGGTGTCGCCAATCTCCTTGCGGACATTCTCGAGAGCCACTGGATCGTGAACCTTCACTTTCGCACCAGCTTCCAGCAGGCTGCGGATCAGCACAAGAGAGGGAGCTTCACGGATATCGTCTGTTCGCGGCTTGAATGACAGTCCCCAGACGGCAATTGTGCGACCGTTGAGATCACCACCAAAGTGAGCTGACAGCTTTCTGAATAACACGTGTTTCTGCTGGTCGTTCGTCTCATCCACAGTTCGCAGAATCCGCGGCTCCACACCGTACTCTGAAGCCAGTGACGCCAAAGCGCGAACATCTTTCGGGAAGCAGGAACCACCGTAGCCAACGCCCGGGAAGAGAAATGAAAAGCCGATTCGAGCATCATGGCCGATGCCTTTGCGGACCTCATTGATATCCGCACCGACCTTCTCGCAGATGTTGGCCATCTCATTAATAAAGCTGATCTTCGTCGCCAGCATGCAGTTGGCGGCGTACTTGATCATCTCGGCACTCTCGATGCCGACCGTAATGAATGGCTTCTCTGTTCGCAGGAAAGGCTTGTAGACTTCCTGCAGAACATCGGCGGCTTCGGCATCATCGACACCGACGACGACTCGATCCGGCTTCGTGAAGTCATCAATCGCCGCGCCTTCTTTCAGGAATTCAGGATTCGAGGCGATGGAGAACTTGGTATCTGTCTTGGCTCGAATCCAATCGGCGACTTTTCGATTCGTGCCCACAGGGACTGTGCTTTTGCAGATCACAATTGCTTCAGGCTTAAGATAAGGAGCCATGTTCTCTGCAGCGGCTTTGACATACTTCAGATCGGCCGCACCACTCTCATCCTGAGGTGTCCCCACGCAAATGAAGACGCACTTGGCCTTGCTGATAGCTTCTTCATAGTTGGTCGTAAACTTCAGGCGGCCCGAGGACGCATTTCGTTTCACCAGTTCTTCAAGGCCTGGTTCATAGATCGGAACACCGCCACGATTCAGCAGTTCAACCTTGCGTGCGTCAACGTCGAGACAAGTCACATCATTGCCGCTTTCAGCAAAGCATGTGCCTGTCACAAGTCCAACGTACCCCGTACCGATCATTGTGATCTTCATCGTATCGCTCCGGCCCCTCTCTTTGAGCCAGCAGAAAGCGTCTGCTCAAAGGCTAATTTCGTACTGTTAAGATGTTTCAGATGACTCCTGCGCAACATCGGCAGGATTCACTAACGGGTTTGGTCAGCCTTCACTCCAACCATGTCGGTTGACTTGTATTCTCTTTGCAAGGACTCGAGCAGTATCTCGAGGCGGTCAACACTCTCCGGCGCACTTGCATATTGCTGGTTTCCGGACTGTCGCGGCAACTGTAGTCGATTCTTGATACTGTCAGCGACGTAGACGGGACGGCTGCGAACCTGATCGTAGATCCGTATGACGTACTCACCAAGAATCGAGATTCCCAATGCGTTCAATGCCCCAAAGAATGAAGCCGTGATGATCATTGAAGCCCAGCCGGGAATGGCCAGTCCAGTCATCGTTTTATGCCACAGTACAAAGCCGACAGACCCGGCACACACACAGGCCGAAATCGCAGCGATAATGTAAAAGAATTTGAGAGGGAATCCGGAGAAGGAAAAGATTGCCGTCTTGGCCAGTCGAAAGAGTCCTCGCAGCGACACTCGTGGATGCTCGTCATGTCGCGCTGCTCTCTCCACAGCAACTCCCGTCTGATTGAACCCCGCCCAGCTTCTCAGGCCGGGAAAGAATCGATCTCGTTCCGGAAGCTGCAGCAGTGCATCGACAACTTTGCGGTCCATCAGTCCGAAGTTACCTGCGTCCGCAGGGATCGGGCTGTCGGCAATGGAATTGAGTACTCGATAGAAGCTGTAGAACAGCAACCGCTTACCTGCGTTCTCTTTGCGATTGACCCGTTGGGCGTAGACCACGTCGTAGCCGCTTTCCCACTGGTCAAGGAATCGCGGGATTGCTTTGGGATCATCCTGCAGATCAGAATCCATGACGATGACGACATCGCCTGAGCAGTTTTCCAGTCCAGCCTGAACCGCCGGCTGGTGTCCGAAGTTCCTCGACAGATGCACGACGACGATGCGATCATCACCTGCGGCCAGGGCGTTCAATTGTTCCCGTGAGCCATCTTTGGAACCATCATTGACGTAGACAATTTCAAACTGCAGAAAATCATCCTGCATGACTTCTACAATTTGTCGCGTCAGCTCCTGCAAAATCGCGACTTCATTGAAGACTGGCAACACCACTGAGATCACGACAGATCGTCGATCCCGGCGTTCAAAGGGCAGGGGCATAATCATTTCTGCAGCACTCCCGCCAGCGAAAGTCCCGTGGGAACTCCCAAATGCTTCAAACACCATCGCTCAGCAGCGGCTGCTGTCAGCAACGCGCGATTGGTGAAGGCGGAAACGTGCGGAAAGTCCGGTTGAGTACGCTTCGGAAACAGTTTCTCCCAGCCTCGAACAGCAACGGCTGCCGGCATCGTGAAACTGTTCCAGTAATTGAGCCAGGAAACTCGAAAGTCGGCCGCATTGGCATGCCGTCGAAACTCCTTGACGGTGTAGCGACGATAATGCCCCAGTTGTTCGTCCCAACGACTGAAAAGCCATGGGTGTGCCGGCACGGTGACGATGACGGCTCCGCCATCTTCCAGCGCCGCATGAGCATGTCGCAGGACCAATGCAGGATCTTCCACGTGTTCGAGAACGTCCAGCAGTACCACGGCTCGCAGCGATTTTGCATCCACAGGCCATGGCTTGCCAAGATCATGCACGCGAACGTCTTCAATTCCGCGATTCCTGACGTGTTGCACCGATTCCGGCATCAGATCAAAGCCTGTGACGTCGTAACCCAACTGATTGAATTCAACCAGATTGCGACCGGATCCAATTCCGCCCTCAACAAGTCTTCCCGGAGCTGGACAATATTTCTCCAGCAGACTGATGACCAGTTGCCGCTTGGCAACGTGCCACCAGTAGCTGTCTTCCAGAGTAACAAGTTCCTTCAGGTGACTTGGGTCCATTGGATGCTGCCTGTCGTGGGTGCGTCATGACAACAGGACGCAGCGGCTGCAGAACGACAGCAGAATCTGGCCCGTGGAGAAGTATGACGTTTCAAAACTCACCCGCTTGAACTTAGCACATGGAATGGGATGGTGAGTTTTTGCAACAGTCAGGGAAATGCTTCCCTAACGCGCCGCTGTTAATGTGTGCCGGTTATTCAGACTTTCCGAGTCCTGCCGACAATCGCCTCTCAGGTGGTTGATGGATGGAGACTCGGCCTAACAGACTGTTGATGTAGCCGCATTCTTCGGTCTTCCGTTTACCGCCCAGCCGGAGGCGCCGGCTTTTGTGCTGGCCGGCGACTCCGGCTGGGCGGTAAACGAATAAATCAACAAGCCGTTAACGTCCACCGGCTGATGATCCGACCACCAATGCATAACATTCTCTCGTTCGATTGGTGGCCACACTTGGTTTGTCGGAACAGTGTGGATCGACTAAGACTTCTCATATCCACCGCCCTCATAGATCCAGAATCTCCCGCCTTCGAAAGAACGCTGCTGATGTCATCCGACCTGAATTCGCGTGAAGTCATTACTGTGCTTGGCCCGATGCGGCCCGACCAGATGGGAGTCACCCAGACTCATGAACATCTTATCCTTGATGCGATGGGGCATTATCCGAATTACGAATATGTGATCGACGATGAGGATCTGGTCGCCAACGAGGTGCAGGAATTTCTCAGTCGAGGCGGGAAGACGATCTGCGATGTAACCCTCGATGAAATCGGGCGAAACCCGGAAGCTCTGGTGCGACTGTCTAAACGAACGGGTCTCAACATCCTGATGGGGTGCGGCTGGTATCGCGAATTCAACTATCCCAAAATCGTCGAAGAACTCACCAGCCGCGAACTGGCCGATGTGCTGGTCAAAGAAATCGAAGTCGGCGTTCGTGACACAGGAATTCGCGCGGGATTCATCGGGGAGATCGGCACAGGGCGGCATTTTATCAAGCCGGGCGAAGAACGCGTCTTCCGAGCCTCCGCGCTGGCCCAGGCTCGAACTGGCGTTGCGATCACGACGCATACAACTCGCTGGGGAACTCTGGCGATGGAACAAATCGCGATGCTGGAAGAGTTCGGCGCGGATATGAATAAGGTGATCATCGGCCACCTGGGGGATCGTATCGGCGTTCATCATCTGCTGCCGATCGCAGAGAAGGGCGTTTATCTGGAAGTCGACAACATCGGTTACATCGACTATCAGCCCGAATACGTCCGCGCGGATAATGTGGCAGCGCTGGTGAAGGAAGGTTATGGGCATCGAGTTCTCCTGTCCGAAGACATCTGTACTCTGAAGCATTTGAAGTATCAGGGCGGCAAAGGTTACGGCTATCTGCTGGAGACTTTTGTCCCGATGTTGCGAGATCGCGGAATCACCGATGAGCAGATTCATCAGATGCTGGTAACGAATCCTGCCGAGGTCTTTTCGAGGACTCGCCGAAATGACGTCTGATATTTATGCTCGTTTCGGGATTCAGCCGGTCATTAATTGTGTAGGCTATGCAACTCGTGTCGGCGGCAGTTGTCCGCATCCTGATGTGATTGCAGCGATGGCTTCGGCCAGTAGTCGCTATGTCGAGATCGATGATTTGCTGACCGCAGCGAGCCAGGTAATTCAGGAAGCCACCGGCGCTGAAGCGGGAATCATCACCTGCGGCGCGGCGGGCGGTTTGACTTTGGCGGCGGCGGCATGCATGGCCGGGAATAACCCGGACATTATGGATCGACTGCCGGATGTTTCCGGGTGTGCTCGCAACGAAATCATTTATCCGCTGCCCGGCCCGTTTGATTACGATCACGCGATTCGCATGTCCGGGGCGAAGACGATCTTCGTGGATTATCGAGCTCCCAACGCATTGGCTCAGATCGCTTCCTTGATTACGCCATGCACGGCCGCGATTGGGTTCGTCTGGATGGGAGTGAACGAGCAGCCCGGCTTTGATGAACTCGTCGAACTGGCTCATCAGCATGGCCTGCCTGTGATTGTCGATGCTGCTTTTGCGATGCCTCCGGTGACGAATCTGACTTCGTTTATTCAGCGCGGTGCTGATCTGGTGGCGTACAGCGGAGGAAAGCATCTTGGCGGACCACAGGCGTCGGGTGTTCTCTGCGGTCGTAAAGATCTGATTCGCAGCGCGTGGGTTCAGATGGTCGACATGGATGTGCGTGGCGGGACTTGGTCATTGCAGCATTGGGTGGACGCGGGCTGGATCAGTCGATCACCTCGCCATGGCCTTGGTCGTTCGATGAAGGTCAGTAAGGAATCGATGATCGGTCTGATGGTGGCACTGCAGCGATATCGTGAGCGAGATCACGCAGCAGAGTACGCCAACTGGCTGCGTTCTGTTGATGAGATCTATAACGGCCTAAAGGATCTCTCGTCGCTCCGGTTCACTCGACTGGAAAAAGCCGCCAGCGGGCAACCGTATCCGTTGCTGGTCATTGAACCTGGCCTGGGCCCTTCCGCAATGTCTGCTAAGGATCTCCAACTGGCGCTGCGAAAATTGCCGCGAAAGATTTTGCTGGCCGAGGATGAAGTGACTCCGGATCGTGCCTACTTGTTTACTCAATGTTTGCAGGATGGAGACGTTCCGGAAATTGTGCGATCGATCCGTCAGGTTGTTTTGGCTCATCAGCAGGGAGCAAAAATATGAGTAACGAAGCAACCTTGATTCGCAATGGACTGGTTTACGATGGCACCGGCGCGGAGGCTCAGCGAGTCGACGTGCGGATTGCAAATGGGGTCATCCAGGAGATCGGCCCCGATCTGCCGTCGCAGGGCGAATCGATCGTAGACGCAACCGGGCTGCTGGTGTGCCCCGGTCTGATCGATCTGCACGTCCATGTTTTCAGCGGTGTTGGGCTCTACTCGATTGATCCGGTCGAAGCGGGACTAAGAACCGGAGTCACGTCGATGCTGGATACCGGCACGGCGGGTTCGCTGACTTATCCGAATAT
>JBPOIW010000088.1:0-2199 GCA_052034165.1 Planctomycetota bacterium
CAAATTCGAAGCTGAGAACGCTCAATCCTGACATCAAGTACCAAGGCTCTGCATTGCTGGAGACAGTAGTGAGGCCATGGAAGAGAGAGGAATTCGACGTAGACCTTCTTTGCATCCTGAGTACGAACAGAAATCGTTACCCAGATCCGCTGAAGATCTACGAAATGGTGGCAGATCGCCTCGAAGAGAATGGTCTGTATCAACCGCGAATGACCCGTAAAGAACGATGCATCGAATTGAACTATTCCGGTCAATTCCATCTGGACGTTGTTCCGGCGATTCCCGTCTCGCCCTTCTCAAGAGTGCTGCTAATTCCCGATCGCAAACGGAAAACATGGATCTGTACTGATCCATTTGGATACGCAGACTGGTTCAAGAACAGAACTCCAGTCACGAAGTTTGCGGCGGATCGGAATGTCGAACGCTACGAGGCTCGGGCCGAAGTGACTCCCTTGCAGCCAGCGAAGCGGGCTCACCAGATCTCTCCGCTGCAGCGAACGGTGCAATTGATGAAACGCCGCCGCGACCTCTTCTTCACTGACAGCGACAACGCACCTAAGTCAATCGCATTGACGACCTTGACGGCAAACCACTACCAAGGTGAACCGCTCTGCACGGATTCTCTGCACACTGTACTGAAGGGAATTCAAAATCAGATTCGGTCAACCACGGGCATTCTGGAGATTCCGAATCCGGTCCAGCCATATGAAAACCTGGGGCGACACTGGAATACTCGTTCGTACGGTTTGTTCAAACAATTCGTTGATCAGTTTCTTGATGAAATGATGTCCCTCTCAACTCTAAAGGGTTGGGACAGCATCACTGAAGCCCTTGAATTGATGTTCGGGGATCGGGCTAAGATTGCCGTAGAAAACTATGGAAGGAAGCTGGATCTTCAGCGTCGGGACAATCAACTGACGGTTTCGCGGGGGCCATTGATTTTGATTCCGTCGGCCAGTTCAACAACAGGGAGGGTGGTGAGGAGCAATGAGTTTTTCGGGAACTAGTCGATCAAAAAAGGAATTTGGACTTCGTGAACAGGCGGCACGGATTCCACTGATCTGCCCCGGATTCGACTATCGGATTCGGGATGGGCAACTCATCGGTACTGGCTCAATACAGCCTGCACCATTGTGTCGCAGTTATATGTTTAGGCTGAACTTCAAGCTCGGGGATTTTCCAAAGATCACGATCCTGGATCCACCGCTTCGGTCTCGTTCGGATCAAGATCGCATCCCCCACACTTACAGTCCAAGCGAACCTTGTCTGTTCCGTCCGGGAACAGACTGGGACAGCAGTCAGTGCATTGCCGCCACGATTATTCCGTGGCTCGCAATGTGGTTATCGTTCTATGAGATCTGGCACGCGACGGGTGAGTGGCTCGGCGGAGGAGAACATCCTCATGTGCCTGATGAATCTGCCTCTGACGAGGCGACAACTGAAATTGAAAAAGAGGCGTACCTTATGTTCAGAATTCTGAGTTTAGATGGCGGAGGTATTCGCGGTGCCTTTACCGCTTCGTTGTTGGCTGAAATAGAAAACCTACTGGAATTCCCGATCGGTCGGTATTTCGATCTGGTGGCAGGCACTTCAACAGGTGCACTAATTGCAGCTGCAGTTGCAAGCGGTATGTCAGCCAGCACGATTGTCGAGATGTATGAGACGAAAAGTGGTGAGATTTTTAAGCCCCGCCCAAAGAACAAGCCAAAGAAATGGCGTCACAGGCTGGGTATGCCGTTCGCACGGACGGCGTCAAAGGCAGTGGTCGGCGTACCATTCGATGACGTCCTCCAGTGTAAGTATGATTCACAACCGTTGCGTCATGCCGTCGAGGGCGTGTTCGGAAGACAGTTGATGGGCGAATTGAAGTGCCGCCTGGTGATCCCTGCTGTTGATGTATCAAACGGCCGGACAATTGTGTTCAAAACGCCCCATCTTCCAAACATGACTCGCGATCGGCATTACCGGATCTCGGATGTGTTGATGGCCACTACGGCGGCTCCGACGTATTTCCCACACGCATTGCTCGGAGCAGGTTCAATGGTTGATGGAGGACTTTGGGCAAACAATCCTGGTATGGTTGCCTACACCGAGGCTATGAAGATTCGAGAGATTGCAAAAAGAGAGTGTGATCCCGTTTTTGAGTTCTCCGATATTCATGTCCTTTCAATCGGAACCGGAGAGCCTCGCTATTCTGCA
>JBPOIW010000037.1:0-5598 GCA_052034165.1 Planctomycetota bacterium
ATTTTGTGCAATACACTCAACTGGGAGCGCCGCCAGGTGGCCGAGGACGCCTGGCACGCAGCCAGAACATTGGTGTCTTCGTCGTTAGTCACGATCAACCGATTCAGTTCGTCTGGCTTGGTACTTCGGACCGAATCGATAAGGCAATCGCAAAGTGGCTGGAATCGATGCGCAGTGGCCACGATTACGAATCAAGCCAGGACGGTGAGGTCCGGGAGTTGAGCCGACTCGTCTGGGATCCGCTTAAGTCCGCCGTCGGAAATCACCGGAAGATTCTCGTTGCACCGGACGGACCGATCTGCTTTGTACCGTTTGCAGCCCTGCCAGGGAAGACTCCTGGCTCATATCTGATTGAAGACATCACATTCGGCTACGTTCCATCCGCACGACAATGGCTGGATTTGCTGGATCGCGATGAACGACCAGAAGTCGAAGGCTTGCTGGCAGTTGGTGATGTCGACTATGGAAGCAATCTGGTCGCCAATAGCGAACGTGTCACGCTGGGTTTGCGTGCCTTCAATCCTGCAGACGCCGCCTGGGAAAACCTCCCGGCGACACGAGCGGAAGCAGAACAGATTTGCCAGATCCTGAACTCGTGCAGCGAAAACGAAACTGGAGCCGGGACAGAGACACGTAAGACTCGAATCATGTCCGGTGAAGAGCCCACGATCGAAACTCTGCAGGCCGCATTGTCTGAACGCTGGCGGTACTTTCATTTCGCCGGACACGGACTGTTCGCCGACCTGCAAACCGACTGGGGTAATAAGGAACTCAATTCGTTTCAGCCTAGGGAATCAGAGATGATGGTCAGTGACGAAGCGATTGTGTTCGGCCGCGCCCCGCAACTTCTCAGCGGACTCGTCCTGACATTGCCAAAAAACTCCACGCATCCATCAGACGCAATTCTGACGGCCGAAGACGTGGCAGGGCTTGATCTTCGTGGCACTGAAATGGTCGTTCTTTCAGCGTGCGAAACTGCACTTGGAAATACGATCGGCGGCGAAGGTGTTCTTGGCCTTCAAAGAGCCTTCCTGAACGCCGGGGCTCGAAGCACGGTGACGAGTTTGTGGAAAGTCAACGACGCAGCTACCAGCATCCTGATGGAACGATTCTATACCCGTCTTTGGCAAGACCGGCTGCCCAAATGGGAAGCCCTTCGGCAGGCTCAGTTGGACCTTCTGCGGAAGCCACAGCTTCTGTATGACCGCGAAACTCTGCTTGTGTCGCGCGGCTTGCTGACCGGAAAAACGACTTTGACTAATAGTATACCGCCCGAGCCGGGGAGTCCCGGTAACCGCAGTCACCCATCGCTGTGGGCGGCATTTGTCCTTTATGGCGATGGACGATGAGGCGAGCGTCAGACAAACGACACCACCAAGTTTTTTCTGGTGGAATAGGGCTTTTGCACTACGCTGCGTGGCCGACCTTTCATCGCGATTTGGTTGCGAAGTGAAAGGATGTGTCGTGCAAAGGCCTGAAAACCACAGGGTAAACCCAAGGGCGAAACTCAATAACATTCGCTTCAGGACTCACCTGATTCGTGTTAAATCACTTCCAGAATGGTGACCATTCTATGATCAATCAACGCAGGAATTCCTTTCGTCGCCGCAACGTGCGTTGCGGCTTCACCATCATTGAACTGCTGGTTGTCATTTCCGTTATCAGCATTCTGCTCAGCCTGTTGCTGCCAGCCGTGCAACATGCTCGAGAATCATCGCGACGAATGAGTTGTAAGAACAATCTCAAGCAGATCGCTCTCGCCGCTCACAATCATGCAAGTGCGCACGATCGCTTGCCGCCGGGAATGGACATTCGTCATGTTGGCCCGCTAGTTCGATTATTGCCGTTTCTGGAGCAGGCAAATCAATACCGACTATGGTCAGACGATCCGAACTATGTCTATTGGTGGCTAAATCCTGAACATCGTCCGCCAATTCAGGGACCGCCATGGATCGACTTCCCAATTACGCGCCCACCCAATCGCTACGCGGCGGAAGGCAATATGAAAATCCTGGCATGTCCTTCCAATCCCATTGACCCGGTTACGGCGCAAACTCAGTTGATGACTGTGACACGCGGAGTCCCGGGCCAAGACTTTACAGTCGGAATGGCAACGGACTGGAATCTGTACTGCGGAGGACCTGGGAACAGGATTCTCGGCGGAAGTCACTACGCCGGGGTTGCCGGCGACATCTATTTTCACGGCGGTAATTTTCGCGGGGTATTCACCTACGACAGACCATTGCGTCTATCTGACATTCATGACGGAACCAGCAATACACTGATGTTTGGTGAGGTCGCTGGAGGCGAAGTCGACTTTGGCAACGGACTCATGCGATCCGTCCCGTCATTCGCTATCGGCGGCTTATGGCTTACCGACGGACTGAACGAGGGAAAGGATTATCCCGATCCAACGGAGTTCGGTTCACACAACTTCGGCAGCCCGCATGGTGACTTCATTCATTTTGCGTTCGCTGATGGATCTGTTCGACCTCTCAAATACATCAGCATGTACAACCGAGACAGTTTTCCGGTGCTGCTGGCGCTCGGCGGCACCGCAGATGGCAAAAATGTTCCAGGTGAGTTTTGAAATTCCGTTTATGTTGCTCGTCAATCCATGGCGAGAGCACTCGCCTCGGAGACTCGTGGATAATCAGGAAAGCATCTTATGAAATCGAATTGTCCGCTCCGACTGAGCTTCATGTTGATGATGGCCTTTGTCTTCGCGGGTTGCGGAGAACCGGAAGTCAAACCGCTCAGTCACGCAACTCCGGATCCCAATGGTCCACTCATGCCGGTCCTTGGCAGCAGAAGTGCAGTGGAAACAACAACTGACAGTACGGCGGAGATTCGACGTCACAGCAATGAGCTTGAAAAATAGCACTCACACAGTTCAGCGGATTCGCCCAATCACGACTTTACGGCCCGACGTTGCGATGTGATCAGACTACAGTATCTCTTCGGAAAGACATTCTGGTGAGGATCGAATGATCCTCTGAATTCTGACACTATGTGCGCGCGTATTCTCATGAGGTATCCGCTGGTGGTTTGGGCCAGGCATCGCACGGGGCAATCTTGCCATCACTTGAAAGGGTATGGCCGGAATTCGATTTCTTGTGATTCTCGAAGAATCGGCTCAACGCGATGAATTCTACTGTGCCGTGCCCAAAATAACTTCGGTGAAACCGCCGTGAAACGGACCGACGCGTCGAAGCCCTTCACCGTTCACCGCCCCGGTCACATCGACTGAGGGCACTCCGGCGTGTCGGACGTCCGACACGCCGGAGTGGCCTCGTCAGAGGTGACGCAAACAAGTGGCATGCGACGGGTAATGTCTCAACGATTTGTGAGGCCCGGAGCGAGTCTGCGGTCAGCCGGGATGATGTTGCTATCCGAAAGGACTGGAGTTCTAATACTGTTGTATTGTTCAGCAGCTCAAGTCCACAGGGCATTGGCAAAAGATGGTTGGCGGCATGTTGGATCGACGTCTCAAAAGAAGCGCACTGAGTCCACGGCGCGGATGCTCAGCAGATTGTCGTCGCTTGGCCCTTTCAGAAGGTCTCCGACGAGAGCGTCTGTATCCGTGGCTGTTGTTCGAAAGAATTCGGAGGTCGCCGGTTCAAGGACGGCCCACCATGTCAGTGATCTTTGCGACTTGGGCCGTGTTTTGCTGCGTGGTGACTGTTTCCGTGGCAGACGAAAAATCGGACATCGATTTCTTTGAATCAAAGATTCGACCGGTGCTGGTGAAACATTGCTACGAATGTCACTCCACTGCAACTAATACATCGGAAGGTGGTTTACTTCTGGATTCTCGTGAGGCCGTCCGCAGTGGGGGTGATCGAGGACCGGCGGTCGTCCCCGGCGACATTGCCGCTAGCTGGCTCTTAACCGCAGTCACCCATTCCGACCCGGATCTGCAGATGCCTCCTCGAAGGGCGAAGTTGCCCGATGATGTCATTGCCGACCTGAAAACATGGATTGAACGGGGAGCCGTAGATCCACGCGATCACCCATCCCAGAACTCGTCGGCTTCGCCTAATCTGAAAAAGGCCGGGCGAGACTTCTGGTCTTATCAAACGCCTCGGCCGGTTCAATCTCCGAAGATAATGGACAGCTCATGGCCGGTGAATGAAATCGATCGATTTATTTTGTCGCGACTGGAACAGAACCAGCTTGCTCCTTCTGCAGATGCTTCCTCCGATGTGCTCTTGCGCAGACTGTCGATCGTATTAATCGGCCTGCCGCCGTCATTGGACGAGCTTGCACGTTTCGAGGCCAGCATTCA
This sequence comes from Planctomycetota bacterium, assembly GCA_052034165.1. GTDB lineage: Bacteria > Planctomycetota > Planctomycetia > Planctomycetales > Planctomycetaceae > SXXK01. The sequence goes on from JBPOIW010000037.1 coordinate 4,289, forward strand.
GGCGGATGGGATGGATTCTGCGATCGAGCAGTGTGTTGATGCATTGCTCCAGTCACCACAGTTTGGCGAACGCTGGGGGCGACATTGGCTGGATGTGGCACGGTTTGCAGAATCGAGTGGTAAGGAAGCCAACATTTCCTTTCCTTACGCCTTTCGTTACCGGGACTATGTTATTGATTGCTTCCAACAGGACCTGCCTTTTGATCGATTTCTGACGGAACAAATTGCTGGTGATCTGTTGCCCTATGAAAACGATGCAGAACGAGCACGTCTGCTAACGGCAACAGGATTTCTGGCCGTTGGTACCAAGAATCTGGATGCTGTCGATGTTAAACAGTTTGAGGCCGACATCATTGACGAACAGATCGATACCGTCACGCGTGCCGTACTGGGCAGTTCTATCGCCTGCGCGCGGTGTCACGATCACAAGTTCGATCCATTCACCATGCAGGATTACTATTCCCTTGCCGGGATCTTTGTCAGCACAAAAACGTACTTCGGGACTGCGGTTTCGCCTTCCAACCGACAGTCGGGAGACCCACTGGTCCTACCTCGCCTCGAAGGTCAAAAGATATTTCACAAATCGATTCCTGCAGCGCGGGTGAAAACACTCACAGAACAACTCAGTTCACTGCGAGCCGAGCAGGAAGCAGGCATGGCAGCAGTCTACAAAGCTGTCGCTGAGGGAAGGGATACCAGCGGGATTTTCGAGATTCGGGACGCTCTGCGAATCTTCTGGCAAAGCGGAGGCATTGAGGGAGAGCTGGAGAAAGTCGACGAGAATGGAAACGCACTCCCGCTGGCCATGGGTACGCTGGAGGCAGAAGGCGCAGTTGATGCTCCTTTGTTGGCCCGCGGTGACGTCGATCATCCTCAGCAAACTGTGCCGCGAGGATTTCCAAAGGCGATTCAACTGGAGTCAACGCCGACCATCCCCGACAAAGAAAGTGGACGCCTGCAACTGGCTCGCTGGTTGACAGACTCGAAACATCCATTGACCAGCCGAGTCATTGTGAATCGCCTCTGGCACCATGTTTTCGGTGCTGGTCTGGTCAAAAGCGTGGATAACTTTGGCGTGATGGGAGATCCGCCGAGTCATCCTGAGCTGCTGGATTATCTGGCCGTCAAGTTTGTCAACGAAGGTTGGTCCGTCAAACGATTGGTCCGTGAAATGATGCTGTCACGAACTTTTCGACAGTCATCAGACTTTGACCAGGCTGCCTTCGAAAAAGATCCGGAGAATCAGCTGCTGTGGCGTGCCTCGAAACGACGTATGGATGCTGAATCAATTCGTGATGCCATGCTCTCGG
>JBPOIW010000071.1:0-14365 GCA_052034165.1 Planctomycetota bacterium
GCAGAACTTCAGGCCAGTGGCTGGCGTTCTCGATCTGTCAAAGCAGAAGTCCGGGACAACTTCCTCAAATTGCTCTCCACCGGCACGGATCTCTTTCCAGGCATTCTGGGTTACGAGAATACGGTCATCCCCGAAATCAGCCTGGCCCTGCTGGCAGGACACGACATCCTGTTTCTTGGCGAAAAAGGTCAGGGCAAAAGCCGCATGATGCGTGCCCTGCCCCGTTTTCTTGATGATGCTATTCCCTATCTGGATCTGCCCGGGTGTCCGGTTCACGAGGATCCTTACAAGCCCATTACTTCACAAGGCAAACGTTGCATCGCTGAAAAGTCCCCGGACCAGATCCCGATTGCGTGGTGGTCTCGTGAAGAGCGATACGCCGAACGACTCGCCCCGGGAACCAAATTCGCGGACATCATCGGAGAAATCGATCCCGCACGGCTGGCCGGAGGAACCAGCATGTCGGCCGAGGAAGCTCTGCACTTTGGACTAATTCCTCGAATGCATCGAGGTCTCTTCGCGATGAACGAACTGCCTGAACTCGATGAACTTGTGCAGGTCGGGCTGTTCAATATTCTTGAAGAACGAGACGTACAGATTCGCGGTTACCCCATCCAATTTGATCTGGATGTGATGATTCTGTTCTCTGCAAATCCGGCAACCTACAACCGCAGTGGAAAAGTGATTCCTCAGTTGAAGGACCGTATCGGCAGCCTGATTCAGACTCATTATCCGCAGGATCGTGATGCTGGGATCCAGATCATGGAGCAGGAATGTGATGTTCCACTCGACGGCGACTTCCCTGTCGTTGTCCCTTACTTCATGAAGCAGATCATCGAAGAGATCAGCCGCAGCGCACGAAAAAGCCGTTACATCGATCAGACATCCGGCGTCAGTGCGAGATTCAGCATTGCCAACTATCAGACGATGATCGCGAGTGCTCGTCGCAGAGGTGCGGTGCTGGGTGAAAAGCCGGCGGTTCCTCGCATCAGTGATCTGGGCCATCTGTACTCGTCATCGCTTGGAAAACTTGAGATCGACCTGATGAGCAGTCATCAGATGAGCGAACGTCAGGTTCTGGATGCTGTGATCGCTGAAGCCGTGAAGAGTGTGTTCGCAGAGTACGTTGAGCAGCATGGGCTCGAAGCGATCTCGCAGATCTTTGCCAAAGGCGTGAAGATCGAAGTGGGCGATATGCTTCCCAGCGACCATTATGAAACGTTGTTGAAGCGAGTACCGCCGATCTGGGACAAGGCCTTCGAACTCAATGCTTCGGAGAATTCCGCAGTCAGAGCATCCTGCGTCGAGTTTGTCCTTGCAGGTCTTTACGCGACAGACCGCATCAGTCGTGCTCAGCGTCATGGAGTGGTCACTTACGAGATCGATAAGTAAGTGTGAATACGATGATGGTAGTCGGCCGGACCGAGCGGACCGAGTTCCGGCCTACTGCACTGACAAGGAATTACCGGAACTCGCTCCGCTCGGTCCGGCCTACGAATCAAGAGCCCTCAATGTCATAGCCCACAGGAACACAGCAAGAGCAGTGATTGATCCTGAGCTGGATTACTGCGAATTCTGCCGTTCTCGGTTTAAACGAGGCGACATGTGCTGCTGAAGTTGAGGAGACAACACGGAGGATAACCAAGGCTGAGTAGTCGTCGCACAAATGGCATATCGGAACCATGGGGTGCATGGCAGACTACGAGATATCCCCGTCGCCCGGAAATCACGAGGACCTCGTGACACCGAGACATCTTTTTTGTCTGCCGCTCCCCGATGCGAATTCTGCTTTACGAAGATCTTCACGCTGAGAACCTGAGCCCGGTGGCCCTGGTTCGACCCGTGTTTGAACTGGTTTGCGGGCGTGACTGTCTTCGACGCCGACTTCAGCGTTGGTTTCCAACGGCGGAGTTGGGTGTCTGGATTCGACACTGGCTTAAAGATTCCTATGCCGAGGAGCACGCTGAGATCAAAGTGAATGATCGAGACTGGCTCCGAAAGGGGCCGGTCCTGCTGATCAACGGTCGCTGGCTTCCTGAACGTCGGCTGACCTCGTTCGACTTTCTGAACCATCAAGCAGGCTTCATCGACGGACACCCTGCGTGGATTCTTGGCGAAGGCGAAGAGCTGGCCGAGATCTTCGAGAACGATCCGGCGGTCTCGCTGGAACGCTTTGCCGGAACCCAGCGGATCACGCCCACGAACGGACAGTTTATTCGCTATCCCTGGGATTTGATCAACCAGAATGCTCAACAGCTGGTACGAGACTTCAGTGACGAAGGAATTTCTCAGCGCCCTGATTTCGACCATGTTCAGATTCTGGGGGATGCTGCTGACATCTATATCTCTTCGCAGGCCTCAATCGATCCGTACGTCGTTATCGATGCTCGACGAGGCCCGGTGTCTATCGACCGCAATGTGACGATCCAGTCGTTTACTCGAATTGAAGGCCCCTGTCATGTGGGTCGAGGTTCCCAGATTTTCCGGGGACTGATTCGAGGCGGTACTACGATTGGAGAACACTGCCGAGTTGGAGGAGAGGTCGAAGAATCGATCCTGCATGGCTATGTGAACAAGTATCACGAAGGATTCCTCGGTCATAGCTATGTTTGCCCGTGGGTGAATATCGGAGCCATGTCGTCCACATCGGATCTGAAGAATGACTACAGCAGCGTCAAAGTGCCTCTGTTGGGGCAACTTGTGGACTCGGGTTTTACCAAGGTCGGTTCCTTCATAGGGGATCACTCCAAGATTTCGCTCGACAGCATGTTCAACACGGGAAGCTCTGTCGGCGTGATGACCATGGTCCTGCCAGGCGGACGTTTGCTCCCAAGACACATCCCATCCTTCTGCAGCGTGATGTGGGGTGAACTGACGATGGACTGGTCGCTTGAATCAGCCATCGAGACTGCTCGTGTCGTTATGCATCGTCGCGGACGAGAATTGTCGCCGGGGGCTGAGCGATTGTTGCGAGTCGTGTTCGAGCGAACCGACCGAGAGCGTCAGCTAGCGATCGATCGCATTTCACAGAGAAGATCGACTGCTGCTTCGAGCCCATAACGGCCAAGCTTTGCCTCAAACATCTTCGCCATGCGGCCCTGCGGCCCTTTGCAGTCACCGTAAGAAGTAGCCGGCATTTTCCAAATGTCGTAGCCCTGAGAACGGAATGCAGGGGTGGACGGTTCACAGAGTGTGCCTGCTACTTTGATGGAAACGGACTTTCATTCGCCCCGCGCCTCCGGAATTGTCAGTCTATTTTCCGCCGCTGCCGGAATTAACGAGGTTGTTTTCCTCCGACTTTGCGACGGGGCTGGTTGGCTGCTATCGTGCCGCCTGAGGAACTCTGAACGATTTCTGTCCTCACAACTCCCACGGCCCAATTTATCCAGTCAAACCAGTTAAAATCGCCATGACACAGATCAACAAGCACAGCAGCCGCATTACTCAACCCGCTTCTCAGGGCGCATCCCAGGCCATGCTTTATGCCACAGGCATGGATCAGGCCGACATGAATAAGGCTCAAGTTGGTATCAGCAGCGTGTGGTACGAGGGAAATCCCTGCAATATGCACCTGATGGATCTGGCGGCGAAGGTCCGAGAAGGTGTTCAGGCGGCCGGAATGGTCGGGATGCGATTCAATACGATCGGCGTCAGCGACGGAATCTCCATGGGCACCGATGGAATGTCCTATTCTCTGCAGTCGCGAGACTTGATTGCAGACTCGATCGAAACCGTCATGTCAGCTCAATGGTACGACGCCAATATTTCTCTGCCAGGCTGCGACAAGAATATGCCGGGCTGCATTATGGCCATGGCGCGTCTGAATCGTCCGTCTCTGATGATCTATGGTGGAACGATCAAACCAGGCTGCGGGCTGAAAGGTGAAAAGCTGGATATCGTTTCGGCGTTTCAGTCATACGGCGAGTATCTCGGAAAGAAAATTTCCGAAGAAGAACGCGCTGCGATTGTCCGCAAAAGTTGCCCGGGAGCGGGAGCGTGCGGCGGGATGTATACAGCCAACACGATGGCTTCCGCCATTGAAGCGATGGGCATGACACTGCCTTACAGCTCATCAATTCCTGCTGAAGACCCGGCCAAGCTGGAAGAATGTTTCCGTGCAGGAGCTGCGATCAGAAACCTTCTGGAAAAGGACATCAAACCAAGCGACATCATGACTCGCGCGGCGTTTGAGAATGCCATGGTCCTGATCATGGCAACGGGCGGCTCAACGAACGCCGTTCTGCATCTCATCGCCATGGCTCGCGCGGTGAATGTTCCTTTGACAATCGACGACTTCCAGAGCGTCAGCGATCGCATTCCTTATATCTCTGACCTGAAGCCAAGTGGCAAGTTCGTCATGGAAGACCTCCACACGATCGGGGGAACTCCGGCCGTGCTGAAGTATCTGCTGGAAAAAGGACTGATTGATGGAAGCTGCTTGACCGTCACCGGAAAAACTCTGGCAGAGAATCTGAAGGACCTGCCGGGGTTGAAGGAAGGCCAAAAGATTGTTCAGCCAATCGAGAAGCCGATCAAAGAAAGTGGTCACATCCGGATCATGCGCGGGAATGTCTGCCCGGATGGAGCGGTTGCCAAGATCACGGGCAAAGAAGGTCTTGTCTTCAAAGGCACAGCTCGATGTTTTGATTCTGAAGAGCTGATGCTGAAGGGTCTTGAAGACGGTAAAATTCAGAAGGGCGATGTCGTTGTTATTCGCTACGAAGGCCCTAAAGGTGGACCAGGCATGCCCGAAATGCTGACTCCAACATCAGCAATCATGGGGGCAGGTCTTGGCTCCGATGTCGCGTTGCTGACTGACGGGCGTTTCAGCGGCGGCTCACACGGCTTTATCGTGGGGCATATTACACCGGAAGCTCAGGTGGGCGGAACGATTGCTTTGCTGAAAGACGGGGATCAGATCACGGTTGATGCAGAGAAGAATGAAATCAACGTTGATCTTTCTGCTGCGGAACTGGCCAGCCGCAAGGCGGCCTTCATCCCACTGCCATTGAAGGCAACTCGCGGAACATTGGCCAAATACATTCGTTGCGTGAAGTCTGCTTCTGAAGGCTGTGTGACGGATGAGGAACTCTGATCAGGATCCGGGGCCGACAAGTTCTTCCATGGCGGGGAAACCACCGATGGAAGAATTGAGGAATCATCCGGTCTACATGTACAACCAAATTGCCCTGAAGCTTGGGGCGACCTCCGCCGTGTTGGCGGGGCTGGCGGTTTTAGTTCTCTACCCAGCCCCGCACAACATCACAATAGGAGTCATGGTTGCGCTGATCGCGTTACTGTTCTATGTCGCGCGAAACATCTTGATTCCCGCGGCAACCTCGCTGGCTCAAATCGATCTGATTGTTGCCGGCTACCTGCTGCCCATATTCTTTGTCCAATGGTGCTGCATTCTGCTGACGCCGAATAAGGAAACTTCAACGGGATCCGCATGCCTGATCGTTGTCTCCGGGCTTCTGTTCAACGCCACATCGTCGCTGCTGATGGTATCGGTCGTCGGAGCCGGAGCCTGGCTGATCGTAAAGCGTCTGAGCGACGGCCTTGTGACCCCCAATGAAATCGTTCAGCTGCTGATTGTCGCCCCGTCCATTGCTATGGTCGTACGCTTCTCTGTCAAGCGAACACTCGGAACCCTGCAGGAGACTCGTGACCGCGACAAGGAGAAAGCGATGCAGCTGGAGGAAATGCTGCACCAGCTACAAACAGAGACTGAACTACGTCGCGATTCCGAGGCTCGCCTGTTGCAGGCTCAGAAAAAGGCCAGCTTGGGAGTGATGGCCGCAGGCGTCGCCCATGATTTCAATAATACTCTCCGTGCGATCACCGGTGTGTCGGAACTGATCTCGATCAATTCACGCGAGCCGGAAACAAAGACGCATGCGGAGGAAATCTGCCGAGCAGTTCAGCAGGCATCCGAAATTTGTCGACAGATGGTGGCCTACACGGGAAAGTCCACGGCAGAAAAATCGGTCCTCGATCTTTGTGGGCTGATTCGTGAAAATATCCCGCTGATCAAGGCCGCTATGCCTGACCGGGTGACCATCTCCTTTGAAGCCAGCCTGGACCCCGCTCTCGTCTATGGCAATACGACGCAGCTTCAACAGGTCTTAATGAATCTTGTCACAAATGCTGCAGAAGCAATCGGCGGAAAAGGCGATATTCAAGTGCGAGTTGATAACCAGCTTGTCAGTGGGCGTATCAGCAGCTCGGAATACTTCTGGATCTTACCTCCGACACTCGGAGAGTATGTCGCCCTTAGTGTGACGGATACCGGTCATGGTATGGAGCCCGACGTTGTGGCTCAGATTTTTGATCCTTACTTTACGACAAAGAAATCCGGTCACGGCCTTGGATTGTCGAGTGTTCAGGGTATCGCATCGTCTCACAATGCGGCTTTGGGTGTCTGGAGTAAACCGGGGGCGGGCACGCGTTTCACAATCCTGCTTCCCAGGAAGAGTTCGGCAGAATCAGGTATGGATAGAACGAATTCATCCAGACGAAGTCCCCACAAAGCGGCCCTGTCGAACACGATTCTTGTCGTCGATGACGACGATCTTGTTCGCACGCCTCTCGTGAAAATGCTGGAATTACTGGGCTGGACTGTCGTGGAAGCGTCGAGTGGAGAAGCGGCCGTTGCTCTGACCAAATTGCGATCCGATTTTGCCACGATCCTGGTGGACTATACGATGGCCGGAATGAATGGGCGTGAAACATTGACAGCTATTCGCGCGACTGGTTGTAAGAGTCCCGCGATTCTCTGCAGCGGCTACATTTCCAGCACGGAAGATGGTGTCTACGAAGATTCATTTGACGGGTTTCTGCAAAAACCTTTCCGTCGTCAGGAACTGGAAAGAGTTTTGGCGCAGGTCACGCACGCGGAAGGTCCTCAAAAGAACTGAGGCCCACGGGACGAAACCGGAAACGTTTTCTGCTGCAGGGAATTTTTTTCCCGACGTACGTTCTAAGCGATTCGTCCCCGTCTCCATTTCGAAGCAGGCGGCGCATTCCGGAGCTGTAAAAATCGAGCTTTACAGGCTATGAGTAGAAATGCCCACGGCCTGAGACAGCTTCTCGGTACACAAACTGCGGTCAGGGGCAAACGCTAACTTGCGAATGTTGGCAGGAGACTTCCGTACCAGGCACTCCGGCCCGTTTGTTTGTAGGCCTCGTTTGCAAAAATGACCTGGCCGAAGCCATCGATCGACTGAGCAGTTTTTCGGGACTCGTGAATACCATGGTGATGCTCGTTCCATTTACGACCGTGCTGCCAGCCCAGAATGAGTACTCAGACTACGCGCCGAGGAACCCGGAAGTTTGCCACGAATGCCGAGCAGAAGAAAAGGAACGAGTGGCGGCAGAGAAGCAGGACGAGACGACTCGAAAATCTGATGACGAGCCGGACCAGGAAGACTTCTCGAAGGTTCTGGGGATGCTTCTTAACACACCAGTATCCACAGAGAAACTTCAGCAGAGCACTGCAGACGCCTCACCAGGCACCGGAACTATCGAAGCGACAACCACTGACCTCAAGAAGGCCACACCTTCTGATACCTCGCAAAGTTTTCTCACTGCCGCACCGAATTCCGCAGGCTCAACTCAAAGTGGGCCAAAAGCTTTATTCCCCGAGCAGGTCGCGGCTGACGCACCGTCCAAATCCCCAGCATTGAATGCGACTCTGACACCACCTCCATCTTCAAAGCCAGAGAGGCTTGGCACGGCTGACGCAGGAATTCCGAACACTGCTGCGGTAGCAGCAAGACCTGATGGTCCGTCAAAACAGACTTCTGATGGAATGACGATCCCGAGCAACAGCCCGCCAATTGAGAACCCCAGTACTTCTTTCTCCACTCTGAACGCAGCGGATCCGCAAGCAGTCGCAGAGGTGTTGCCAAATCCTGAGCTGGGATTTCAAAAATTGGGCATCGAGACCACTTTCAGGTCTGCCACGCGACCCTATGAATCCACCAAGGATACAGACGCAGTCACTCAGGAAATCATGAATACACTCAGCCGTGCAGTCGCTGCCACGGCCCCCACAAAGAATCGGCCGGGCAATAACGGGCTGCCATCGGGCATCTCCCCCGCTGCATTACCAGAGATCAGTAACCTTGCTTCACTCCGCACCGAGAGCATAGGCCCGCTGAATTCTCTCGGGGCTTCGACGAGTCCAATTGATGAGCTCGTACAGGAAACCAGTGGACTGCAAAAAAGTGTGGAGGCAGGTTCACGCGGTGAGGCTCTTGAGCAGTTCGGGGTGCAGCAGTCGGGGTCCGATACCGGTCACGCATCGAATCGATCGGGCTCAGGTGAGGATGAGCAACTGCTGAGCACTGTTGGGCACGCTTCCCCGGGATCAGAAGGCCCGCGACTAAATTCCTCTGGCGCAGTCGCTCTGACACTTCCGGATCTGACGACCTCGGTGACCTCTGAAATGCGGCAACCACTGAGCTCTCAGGTGTCGCGAGCTGTCATCGAGCATCTGGAGAGACAGACATCCGCGGAGGCGGAAACTCTGACTGTTCAATTGGATCCGCCCGACCTCGGCGAGATGGTGATTGAGTTGTCGAAATCGAAAGAGGGCCTCGCCGTCAGAGTTACAGCGCGCGAGGCTGTCACGATGGATATGCTGCTGGCCCGAGGCAGCGAAATCGAGAGTCAGTTGCGCGGCGAGAAAATGGATCTCCGTTCTCTGGAGTTTTTGTCGCCCGACATGATGAACGGAGGAGCGTTTCAGAGACAAACGTCTCAAGACTCAACGTCGAGGTTTGACCAGCTCGCCGGGACTTCGCGTCGTACAACGCGGAGCGGCGCGGCAACTCAGATCTCCACCGCGGCAACAACACGCAGCGGAGATTCTCAACACGCGTTGAATTTCAGAGCCTGAAAAACTGGAGCCCGTCAACGCCTCTCCCACGAATCACGATACCACAGGAAGACTCATCAGCCATGGCCACAGCCGTTAACGCAACATCCACTGCCGGTATTGCCAGCAAGGACCAGTTCCTGACTCTGTTTGCAAAACAGCTCCAGTACCAGGACCCCACATCGCCAACCGACACCGATGCATTCCTCGCTCAGTTGGCGCAGTTCACAACTGTCGAAGGCATCCAGAACATGAACAGTGGGATTACGGATCTGGGGAAAAAGCTCGACACACTGATTGAGTCTTCCGCAGGAAAAAACGACCTGGAAACTCTCGAAGCTATCAATGCCGGGGCTGGACTGCTTGGGCTCAGTGTTCGTTATGGCGACGGTGCAAGCGATACCGGCATCGTGAACGAGATTAAGCCCGAAGATGGTCATATCCTCGTCAGGATTGGCAACAGTTTTTACCCGATCAGCAATGTGACCGGCGTCGCTTATGGCTCACAGAATCTTTCGCCCTGAAACAGCCAGGCTCTGAAGTCCCGTTTGTAATGCCAGGTTCAGGCTTTCCCTGTTCTGGTTCCGCAGTCTCCAATCTCGCTGAACACAATCAACGGATTTATTCGCAATGGCTAACTCGCTTCTGACAGGTATCTCCGGGCTCCGCGGTCATCAGAAGATGCTCGAAGTCGTGGGAAACAATCTCGCCAACCTCAACACGACCGCCTACAAAACTTCCCGCACATTATTCTCGGACCTTATGTACGAAGTTCAGCGCGGCACATCGTCGTCGTCATCAGGACTTCTGGGCAGCGTGAATTCGGTACAGATCGGAACCGGCAGTCGCCTGTCGCAGGTTGACCTGAACTTTGCTCAAGGCAATCTGGAATCGACCGGAAACGATATGGACCTTGCAATGGACGGAGGCGGCTTCTTCGTCGCTACTTCCGGCGAGCGTACCTATTTTACTCGTGCGGGCGCATTCTCTCTTGACGAGAGCGGCTATTTGTCGGACCCATCTACGGGATATCTGGTTCGACGCTTTGGACCAACCGGCGAACCGGATGGAGACCTGCCTGCGTTTCAGACTCCGGGTGACGATCGCGTCTATGTTCCCAAGGGTGTCAGTATTCCCGGCCAGGTTTCAACAGAGATGCAAATCAAAGGAAATCTTTCCTCAACGTCCACCGGTCCTGTTGCCCAGGAGGTCATGACGTCTACACCGCTGTTGGCAGGTGGGTTGCCTGCGACGCTGACGACCCTTTTGTCCGACCTCGATTCCAATACCGTGAACTACATCGCCGGAGACAAGATTCTGATCAGTGGACGTCGAACGGATGGTTCGAATCCCACGGTCACAGAGTTAGTCCTGACACCGACATCGACGATAGCCGATCTGATCACAACGTTGAATTCTTCATTTGCCGGTTCGACCGTAACCCTGGACGGGCTCGGCAACATTGTTGGCACCTCAAACACGACCGGCCCATCCTTTCTGTCGATGTCATTCAGTGACGGACCCACCAATACGGGACGATCAGATTTTGAGGATCATGAGATGATCCTGACTCGAACAGGAAAACATGCGGACAGCGTCTTTCAGTCAGTCGAGGTTTTCGATGAAAGCGGAGCGGGACACACCATCGGCCTGACGATGACTAAGCAGGCGGATCAATCGTGGACGCTTGTCGCCTCTGTTTCCCCCACTGAAGGAACAATCCTGGACTCTCTTGTGGAAGGAATTTCATTTCAGCCTGATGGTTCATTCGCTCAGGTCACAGGATCCGGCGTGGGCGACTCCAACATCACGGTGCAGTTCCGAGGGCAGCCGGCCTCCCAGACCATCAATCTTCGCTTTGGGACCCCTGCTCAGTTCGATGGACTGACAGCACTGGGACAAGCCTCCCGCCTCCAGCTGACGCCTGACGGATTTCCACCTGGCGAACTGGCGGAAGTACAGATTGATACCGACGGCAAGGTCTTTGGACTGGCATCAAACGGGCTCAAGATTCCGCTCGCCCAGCTGGCAATCGCTTCATTCCGAAATCCTGACGGTCTCGTCGCAATTGGTAACAACTATTACACGTCTTCGCTGGCGAGCGGTAACCCCGACATCGGCACCGCTCTGTCCGGGAGTCGCGGTGCACTTCGAGCAGGACAACTTGAAGGCTCCAACGTCGACCTCGCCCTCGAGTTCACCCGTCTTATTATTGCTCAGCGAGGCTTCTCGGCAAATGCCAGAACGATCACAGTGACGGATGAGATTCTTCAGGAGCTGACCAGTATCATCAGATGATGCCTAATACGATGGCAGAATCTCCGATCGGTGAAGTGGGTTTAATGTTCTCAAAAGGGTTATTTTTTCACTTCAATAATAGTGAGCTTTAGCGATCGTTCCATGACCAGGTTCTGACCGTTGACGTTCATCTGCAGCCGAACGTTCACCAGATGCTCTCCCACCGTCGCATTCGGCTGAGCAGTAATCTCATATTTCACCTCGGGTTGATTCTCCGGAATCGTAGCGCCGGGAATGCTGATGCCACCAACTCCGCCAGGTAATTGAGACTGAACGCTGATGGCCCCGGTGAACTCATATTGCCGGGATATCTTGATGACAACCTCACCCTTTTCCCCCTGCTTGATGGCGAGCGTCTCTGGCATCGATTCGACCTTCGCAGGAAACTCAACCACTTTGATCGTGAGCGTGTTCGAAGGAACAAGAACGTTGAAGGCTCTGACATTCGCTTCGTTCTGTTTCTGATTCGCAAACTGGTCGGCTCGCTGTTTCTCCTGTTGAGCTCTCTGCTGAAACTGTTGAGCCGTCTGTAGATCGGCCTGCGCTTTTGTGCGAGCCTCCTCGGCGGCTTTCTGGTTCGCGGTCGCTTCCACTTGCTTGGTCGCCGCATCAGTTGCGGCCACTGTTGCCTCCTCAGCCGCCTTCCTGGCTGCATCAAAAGCCGTTTGAGCCACCACAAGTTGTTGCTTCAGTGTTTCATTCGCTGCATCCGCTGTAAGCTGTTCCGTCTTTTGCTTGAGCACCGCTTCGGCCTGCTTCAATGCCGCTGTTGTCGTTGTCGCTTTCTGATCGGCTTGCTGTTTCGCTGTGTTCGCCTGAGTCAGAATCGTAGTGGCCTGATTAAACTCCGTTACCTTCTGCTGGCTGTCCTGTTGAGCCTTCTGGGCCTGTTGCTGAGCATCCATCAGAATCTTTGCGATACGTTCCTGTCGCAGTTTGGCTTTCTCCGCCAGCTCAGGATTCCGTTTGTACTGCAATCCCTGATTGAAACCCGCCAGATAAAACGAATACGTTCCGGGAATCGTGTTGGCCTGAAACCGAAGTTCAAACTCTCCCTTCTCATTGCCACCAATATTCACCTGTGGAGCATTTGTGTTCGGTGGAAAGTCGTTGGGGAATCCAATCAGATTACCGGCTGAACCCTCAACTCGCTTAACGGTATAGAGAATCTTTAAGACACCGCCACGTGATGTCTCCAGCGGCTTCCCGTCACCAATCGTCAGGACTTGCGGAGCAATTTCTTTCTCTGACACACAAATCTGCAACCGTTCGACCAGTCGCGATGGCACACTGGGAACATTGGCATTCGGCTGATTGAACTGAAACGGAACCAACGCCGCTCCATACCGTGCCGGACGGATAACCTCTGCACCGTTAACAACCGCCCTCGCCGAAATCTGCAGAGTGCCGATTCCATAGGGCGCGGCATCACCCGCTGATAGCACAAGTGTTCCGTAGTGATTGCCGGGGCCTATGATGATCTCGTCTGAAGTTACTCCTTCGGGCAAGCCTGCCGCGGCGACTCGAATTTCGCCATCAAATCCGTCCTGGCGATAAGCGGTCACTCTCACAACATCACGTCCACCCTTGCGAAGCATCAGACTCTCGGTAGAACCGCCCGGAATCGCCACAACACGAAAGTCGGGCTGAGGCTTCCTAATGGCCAGGCGATAAATCAGCCTCGGATCACCTCGCACAGCACTGACACTGTCCTTCAGCAGGACTCGATACATCCCGTCAGCCGGAGCCTTAAACTGATACGATGGATCCGCGGTCCGCTCATCAAACTCATGCCGCCCCGATCGATTGTTGACGTTCAGTTCCGGCACATCATCCAGAAAAGTCACGTCGACAAAAACTGGTTCGCCCTTGTCATTTGTGCTGATTCGTTGAATCAAAAGCGCAGGATCGATCGCTCGACCCAGCCGATGGGCATAGACATCGAAAGACCAGACATCATCCTTTTTCGCTTCAAAGGAATACCAATCGATATCGCGTTGCGGATAAAACGAGCCCGCTACTTCACATGGCAGAGTCAAAAGCTGTGGAGAATTGGGATTGTTGTTTTCCACAGCCTCGCGCACGACCGGGGCCGTCGCTGGTGTGATCAGCACAGGATTGGATTGCAGACCGTTTGCGGTCACTCGGTATTCGATACCATCCATTCCTGCCTGATGAGGCCCAATCAATGAGGAATAGGTGAGTTTCCCGACAACATCACCCGGCATCGAAATTCGCATCGTCAGCTGTTCCAGCGGACGACCATCCAGTTGATATGGTGACGGCTGACCTCCGGGTAAATTGCGACCATAGATCGTGAACTCTTCGTTCGACCCCGGCAGACTCGCCGGAGGAAATACAAAGTCCAGATACGGCAGGGAGCCAACAGTCAATCGATAGATGTATCCCGAGCCCTGAGCAAACAGCGCGTCGTGAACTTTGATGAAATAGAGTCCGTCTGCAGGAAGCGTGACATCCGTGATGGAATCATTCGCCTGCCCCGTGCGCGATTCGCCAACGATGACACCAGACTCGGTAAAGATCGTCGCAGCCAGATCCATCCGCGAATCAATCCGGCGACATTGTCCATCCAGCAAAACGCGCTGCCCCGCCTTTCCGACAAACCGATACCAGTCCACATCGGGTCCACCTGTCGACTGGCCGTTAACCGTGACGGGCAACGTGATTTCCTGAGCAGGATTTTCTCGCACTCCGTCCTTCTCAATCCAGGCCGGAACATCATGGCCGCCATTCGGTTCTGTTTCCAGAAACTCGGGAGTGGCACTGACAACAAAAGTGCGACGATTCGACAACCCGTATTTCCCCTGACATCTTACATCGTAGTTCCCGGGAGGAACCCCCGGAGCGACCGTCACGAGGAACACGTTCTCGATTGGCTGGGGACCTTCATCAAACGGTGTCACCTCCGCCATCTTGAGTGTCATCGAAATGCCGTCGTGGCTGAACACCAGCCGATCGACATCATCAAGATCATTGCCGGTAATCGTCACTTCCACACTCACGCCCGGTGCAGCGCCTGCGGGAAAGACGCCATCGAGTCTTGCTGTTGGCAGTTGAGCCTGCACAGGTTGCAGGAAAGAACACGCGGCGAGAAACCAAAGGAAGCAGAATCGTCGGCTCATCGTTGTCAACCTGGTGGGAGTCAGGGCAAATCGAAAGAGTCAG
>JBPOIW010000370.1:0-22330 GCA_052034165.1 Planctomycetota bacterium
TGCGAACCTCGACGCTGTGGTATGTGATCACATTCAATTTCATGCGAATGCGGCAGCTGGGAATCGTCTGAAGGCCCCAAACAGGCAAACGAACGGTGTTCCGAATCGCCCAATCTGACTCAAATCAAGAAAGCCCCCCACCCAAGCAACTCAAATCCAGAAAACAAAATCCCAGGCGGATCCCCTGCCGTAAAAAAATTTCTTCTCACGGCGATAGATCACCATGCATGTACCAAAAAACTCTCAGCCTCGATGCATCAGTTTTGAAGTTGCGCATTTCCGGACTACGGAAGACCAAAGGGGGCGAAAACACAGGGGATTATCATAACCCGACGCGTCAGCGAGGGATTTTCCCGAACACTGCGTAAAACGCAAAAGCACGATCCCTCGCTGACGCAGCGGGTTGGGACAGTCGCGAACGCGCAATTTCAAAATGCGTCAGCGAGGGATTGTTGTTGAAAAACGCGGCAACTTTTATCACTCACTGACGTTTCGGGTTGTGAAAACCCATTAAATCAACAGGCTGGTCAGCGAGGGATCTACGGTAACATTGATAAAACGCAAATGCTCAATCCCTCACTCACGTTTCTGGTTGGGATGGCGGCAAATGCGCAACTCTAAAAAGCGCCAGCGAAGGAATGAGTCGCAAAGTGTTCACTCGCTCGCGCTTCGGGCTTGTAAGGGAGCCGAACATGGCGCTGTCCAGCTAACATCTCTGTCTCTGCAAAGCTCATCAATCAATAACCGTGACGACGAGAAACAGGGATAGCGACAGAGTTTCACTCCGCTGGAAAAAGCCTGAGAGAACAGAAAGGGGCGCGGATCGCTCCATGCCCCTTCCGCGAATTCCGGCCAGAGCCATTCGTCATAGCGAAGCCCATTAGCGTGATAAGATGAGAGCCACTACAGCAATGACTAATACGATGGCACCAAGGAACAGTCCAATGATCACTTTGCCCGCCGTATCCAACGTCTTGTGCTGGGCGTAGCCTTCAGGCGCAGCAATACACTGAATGGCCACCCAAATGTTGAGGATCGGAACGATCAGCCCGAGTACCCACCATCCACTCAGACCGACGTTGATCAACCGCTGAACGGCAATCCAGATACCAAGCACCATTCCAACGACGGAAATGACGAGAAGCAACCCGCCCATTTCGTTGGCGGCCACAGCACCCTGCAGAGCCCCGGAAACGGTATTGATCAGAAACGAATAACCGAAATACGCGAGCCGTCCAATGCCCCCGTATGTTCGCCCCTGCAAGTTTTCAGCGGCATACCCGACAGTGGCCGGGGCGGCAAACGGATTGTACTCACTCATAGGATCCAGATTTCCTTCAAAATCAGGGCATGATCAATGGCAGACCAGAGTCTATAGCGTTGCCCAGATGCGTCAACTCCGGCAACTCTCGCAACTCCGCCCAAAGTGTGCAGTGCTCAAGTCCATCATGATCTCTCCGCCGCAAGTACTTCGACGTTCAGCGTTCTCATGAATCGACGTTTCTGTTCCGACGTCCCAGACGCTCAATCACTCCACGACCAGCATGCGATTTGTCGCCTTCACCTTCACGACCTTTGAATAATGATTGACGCTCAGCCCGCCTCCGATAGCCGTGGGCACGTTCATCAGCATTTCAGTACAATCCAGCGTATTGTGAGCCATGAAGGCCTGCCGCAACATTGAGATCTCATGAACGCCGTCGAATGAGGCAACGTCGGGAATCAGAACTGGCCCGGTATCCACCTGATAGAACATCTCACGCTCACTCGCGTTGACGACTTTGACAGGGTACTCAAGAAACACGTGCGTGCCGCTCTCCAGCTCATACTCGGTCTGAGAAACAAGCGGCCGATCATTCAGCACGGCATCGACGATCTCCTCCGTGGACAGCAGCAATTTGGCATCCACGAACTTATGAGTCAGATTGAGAGCCGTAAAAGCATCAGAGCACCGGCCGACCTGACGTTCAGGCTGTTCTCCCAGTGTCGGCGGACTGAGCATCACTCCTCGGTTATTGCGGTCCCAGCTTTTGATGACGAGAAACTCTTCCGGCGATGCCACCAGGCACATGTCCGCCGCAGGTTCGTGCCACACATTCTCGGTCACATGCACCTGCTCGGCTTTGCACGACGAGCCAAGGACATACTGCGTTGTCTTCCCGCCTGTGGCTGTCGGTTGTGTCATACGAAGCACGCTCTCCAGCGGAAAACGAGCGTTGTTGAGCGTGAACGGAGGAGGCTGACTGACAGTGCGTGGCTGAGTAATCTTCAGGTCGATTCGGAATCTCAGGAACGATCGGTAGAAGTCGGTGACTGTTCGATGCTGACCTGAACTACTGCCCTGCGCTGACATGTGTGATCGCTCGCTGAATGTGTTTTTCGGTAGAGACACTTCCCGGGGATTCTGCCTCAAGACCGTGGAACAAACAATGTTCAGCGGACCAACAATGCAGGAGGAAACAGAGACGCTGAAGAGCCACAATCACAGCCTCATGCCGCCCATGGAGCGTCCTCAGGAGAACCCGGGACTCCTGGAAGCGGGCGCCTCTTGATTTCCTTCACTATCTTCTGCTGAAACGGCAAGCACTGGACGTGCCTCACGATAGAACAGGCCGCAGAGTTGCAAGACAGGAGTTCTAGTTCCAAAGTTTAACGCGAGACTTCAACGACTCGGGCAGCACCTGCTCCAGACGACGTCGAGCTTCCGCTTCGTGCGTACGAGTACTCAGATGGGCCAGAATGATCAGCTCGTTCTGAAACTTTTCTGCGCGCTCCAGAATGTCGTCGAGATGCATGTGGCCGAACTTATGGATCTTTTCTTTGCGATGCTCCGGTCGGAAAAAAGTCATCTCCGTGATCAGCACTTCAGCCTTGTAGACATCAGGATGGGCATCAAGTCCCTGCGGAGCCGTATCGCCGGTAAAGCACAGGAGCGGCGTCAGCGTCTCGGCCGCAACGTCGATGCCCTGCATGCGAAGGTCTCGAATCTGATCACCCTTGAGCCCATGATATTCGGGCTTCAATTTCTTGCGGACGTCGTAAACGATGTAGCCGACTGAAGGGACCGTGTGCTTCGTCGGGAACACCGTAAATCGATGCTCACGCGACAACGTGATCATATCGCCCTCTTTGACCCCAATGAGTTCGCACATCATGCGTCCTCGATCCAGTTTCTGCCAGGCTTTCACCACACGCCAGACGTCATCGACGATCGCTTCCGGCAGATAAATCGTCGGAGGATCCATCTTCATCATTCTTCGCCGAGCCACATACACGGGCAGCGCGGCCAGATGATCAAGATGACCGTGTGTGACAAGGAAGACCTGAGTGCCCATGAAGTTCCACGGACTCGCTCCCAGTTCAAAACCGAGCTTCAGTTCCTGAACTCGCCAATAGCTCTGGACGGCCGCTCGCGAATAGCCATCAATCGTGAGGGCTTTGTGGCGAATGGTGTCAAAGGGAAGATTTTCAACCATGAGTGCGCAATTATTCCAGCGGTCTGAATGCAGTCAACCTGCGGCCTTATTTGTTCAGCTCAGCCAATCTTTGATGTCAGCTATTTCGGAGGCGAAAGTAACCCGGAAATGTGAGCCACCAGGTCTGCAGCCGCAACCGAAGCCTGAGTTCCGTTTTGAAGATCTTTCACCTGAAATTGACCGGCCGCAAACTCATCTCCTCCGGCAATCACCGCCAGTCGGAATCCTTTTCGATCCGCATACTTCATTTGCTTGCCGATGTTCTTCGCCTCCGGATAGACCTCTGTACCAATCCCGGCTTTTCGCAGGCGACGACCAATCTGCAGATAATCTGAGACTCGACCCGCGTCGAACATGGTGACCAGCACCGGAGCCGGCGTTGTGGCCTTCTGAGTGCGTCCCAGTTCTTCGAGTGCGGCCAGCATTCGATCCAGACCCAAACTCGCACCAACGCCAGGCAGTTGCTGAGCCGTAAACAGATCGGCCAGATTATCGTACCGACCTCCGGAACAGACACTGCCAATCTCCGGCAGATCTCCCAACAAGGTTTCGTAAATCGTTCCGGTGTAATAATCCAGACCGCGCGCGATGGCGACATCCAGAGATACGCGACCTGCCGGCCAGCCGCAAGCCTCGACTGAGGCAAACAGCTCTCGGAGGTCATTCACTCCCGTTTCACCAATCTGACTGCCAGCCAGCATTCCGTCGAGGCCACTCAGGATCTCATCTGGAGTTCCCTTCAACTGGGCCATGTCCAGAACCTGTGAAGCTCCAGCCGCCGTGATGCCAACTCGTTCCACCATTTCCGCTGCGACGGCATCGCGGCCGATTTTGTCGAGCTTATCCAGGCAACGGAGGATGCCCACAGCGTGTTCACTGAGTCCACATTTCTCCAGCAATCCATTGAGCACCTTGCGGTTGTTTACACGAATCGTAAATCGTTCAATGCCGATCTTTTCGAACAGATCGTTGATCACGAACAGCGTTTCGATATCCGCCGAATTGCTCATGGTGCCGATGGTATCAAAATCACACTGCATGAATTCACGAAAACGCCCGCGTGCCGGCCGTTCGCCACGCCAAACGGGAGCGATGTGATAGCGTCGAAACGGAACACCCAGCTCCTGGACATATTGTGCTGCAAATCGCGCCAGTGGTACCGTCAGGTCGAAACGCATCGCCACATCGCGGTCGCCCTGATCAGTGAATCGGAACACCTGCTTGTCGGATTCTTCTCCACCTTTACCCAGCAGAACTTCCGCATACTCCAGGGCCGGCGTATCGATCGGGGCGAATCCGTAACTGCGATAGACCGATCGAGCGATATCGATCAGCTGCTCACGGGCCATCATTTGATCGGGCAGAAAGTCTCGAAAACCACGCAGGGTCTGAGGTTTGATACGCTGAGTTTTCTTGTCGGACACGTGAGCAAGCCAATCGGATTGATTTTAAGGTAGGATGGGCATTCCTGCCCGTCGCTGGATCGTCGGACAAGAATGTCCAAACCACTTTTCAGGACTGACAGAACACTAGTGTGCCTGCAGGACAGGCAATGAGACACGGCCATCGGCCGGACGGCGCGGTCGAGCGGGAAGAATTGCATGAGCATACTCCCACAGTTGTTCGGGCGTCTCAAAAAGCTGATCGTAGACGCCATCGTTGTCGTACTCACAGGAGTCGGTCGTATAGTCACGGCAGATCTGTGGTCGAGTGTGATAGGCTCCGCACATATGATCGGCCTGCAGATGCTGACAGTCGCCCGGGATCAACAGATACCACGACGCGCCATCGACGAAGACTGAAAATGGCCCATGCATCATGTACCACCGCATGTTGTCGAATTGTTCCCAAGTCTTCGGAGTATCGATCCCCATCGCAAAATAGCGACAGCATCGCGCCGTACAGTAGCTGCAGAGGACTTCGCCGGGCTTCAGCGTTTCTCTGGTCACTATGGGAAGTGTGGCTGTTTCCATTGTTGTAGTTCCAAAGTTCCTGAATTCGAATGCAGGACATTCACGTCCGACTGTCGTTCGCTGGACACCAGGGTCGTTCCCACACCCGTCTTGATCATTTGACAGGGTTCACCGTCACAGAGCGTCCCTGCCCCCGTTTCGGAAGAACGCATAATCCGCCCGGGATTAAGGTGAGACGAAGTCCCCATGATCATTGATCCGAAGTCAGCCCGACCGCTGGAATCCGCAAAACCCCTGCAAATTCGCGAATCTACCAAGACAGGTCGCGTCGAGCGGGAATGTTAATGAAACTCGATCCATGAAGCGATCGAGCAGCATCCTCCGGTTTCCTTTCCGAACGGCGATACTTGCCGATGTGCAGGTTCAACAGCGTTCAAAGGTTCCTGTCAGGAAGTTTGGGCTAAGTTTGACGGTTATTCTGACGATAACGATTAGGAGATCACCCGACAGGGGCGCGTTGCGCTGTTGCCGGGTGGGGAACCAGAAAAGAACTCGACGCAAAACCAAGAACGGCGTCGGAACTTATCAAAGACATGACGTCTGTGCCTGCAGGAGGCTGTCCGAGTGAAAACGACCCGATGGAAGCGATCAACGGCGACTGTTTTGCTCGCCGCACTGCTGAGTCAGGGCTGTGCCGGACCGGGTGCGAGGCTGCAATATCTGATCGGCGAAGACAAGACGATCGAGCATTACCGGGATTATGCGACGGCCATTGAGTATCCAACCGAATCCGAAGCGCGTGAGAGTGATCCCAATCTGTTTCGTGCCCCACGCAGAATTACAAGTCTCGAAGAAGTCTCTCAGCGGCATATTAAACTGGACGAATGCATCAAGATGGCATTGTCCAATGCCACTATTCTTCGCGATGACCAGTCGTTCGGGTCGCCAGGAAACTCGTTGCTCGCCAACCCATCCCGTGTCGCATCGGTTTATGATGCGGCCATTCAGGAAACCAGCTTCCTGTTCGGGAACCGCGGTGTTGACGCAGCGTTGTCAGATTTTGACCCGATCTTCACGTCGAATTTGCAGGCCGGCAAGTCGGAAGACCCACAGAATACAGCCAACCTTGGTCTTCAGGCCGGAGATGTGCTGGCGGAGGACACCGGACAATTCAACGCTCGTATTGAAAAAGCTCTGGCCAACTCCGGGACCGTCGCTATCCAGCACGAATGGAATTATAGCCAGAATAATCTGCAGCGACTGTTCCCTTCGGCTTACACGGGATCGATTCAGGCCGAGTATCGTCAGCCGCTGTTGGCCGGCGGCGGCACCGAGTTTACTCGTATCGCCGGGCCAATTGCTCAGGGCGTTCGCGGTGTGAGCGGTGTGTCTCAGGGCGTTCTGATCTCACGTATCAACGCTGATATCTCGCTGGTGGATTTTGAACAGTCAGTCACGACACTTGTTCGCGATGTGGAAACCAAGTACTGGGATCTTTATCTCGCACTGCAGTTGTACGAGTCTGAAATTAAGACGTTTAAGGACATCCTGGAGTTTCGCGATTTCATTTCCGTACGAAAAGACGCACGTGGACCTGAAGCTGAGGCCGCCAACAGGCTCTATGAGTCTGATGCTCGCATCAAGGGTTCATTAGCCGATGTTATGAGCGCAGAATATCGCTTGCGACGACTGCTCGGCCTGCCTCTTAATGATGGAGAATTCCTGACTCCTGTTGATAAGCCCACCGAAGCACCGTTGATTCCGAACTGGGAATCCTCATTACTGGAATCTCTGGCCAATCGTCCCGAACTCCGCCGACAGAAGTGGGAAATTCGAAGCCTTGAGTTGCAGTTGACGGCTGCCAAAAACCTCTCTCGTCCACGTCTCGATCTTGTTTCACAGTATCGCATCAACGGGTTTGGCGACAAACTGCTGGGCGAAGAAGACGACGACGGCCAGACTGACGCGGGCTACGCCAGCGCGTACGAGTCATTGACGCAGGGCGACAACACGGGCTGGGGTGCCGGCCTGCAGTTTTCTATGCCTCTTGGACTTCGCCTGGCACGAGCCCAGGTGCGAAATTACGAACTCCGACTTCGCAAAGCAAAATCCGTTCTGCAGGAACAGGAGCAGGAGATCGCTCGTGAGCTGAACAATGCGATTCTGGAAATGGATCGCTGGTATTTGCTCGCCGAAAGTGGCGCAAAACGAGTCGTTGCAGCAGAGGACTTTTCCATAACCTCGGTCGAACGCGAAGAGGCTGAAGAAGGCGAACGCAATCCCGACAACATGAGTCGTGTGCTGGGCTCAAAGATTACCAGCCGCGAGGCTGACCAAAGCTACCTTCGCAGCATCGTTGAATACAACAAGGCCATCACTGAGCTTAACTTCCGCAAGGGAACTCTGCTTCAGGCTAATTCAATTTATCTTGCAGAAGGTCAATGGAATCCTGCAGCATACGAAGATGCAAAACGACGTGGCGAAGCGATGACGCATGCTCTGGATAACACGCACGTTGATGCTGTTCCCGCTGAGTACTCTGCCGGACCGGGGACCAATGCATGGGAAAGCCAGAGCAGTCCGGACCGTCCCCATATTCCGGGAGTCGTTGACGGAGTCGCTCCTCGGACCAGTTCAGAAACATCATCTTCTCCAGTGGAGTCTCCACGCGTGATCCCGGCACAACCGGATCGAAGAACGGCTCCGCCGGAAAACCTCGTTCCTGAAATGCCTCCAATGCAGACCCCGCCTCAGCCGGCTCAACCGCGAAGGGTTCCGGCCAACAATACAGGCCTGCCTGTGAGTCCTCAGCAGGGAACGGTTCAAGGGCAGGTTCGTAGCGCAGTCCAGACTGAACAGGCCCCAGTGGGACGGGCGAAAGAAGTTCGAAGTCGCATGTCGAGCACCGGGAAAGCGTCACTGTGATCTTTCACGCCCGGGACTGATGAGACGTCTTCTGAATTCCTGAAAGGCGAGCCTCACAAAGGCTCGTCTTTCTTCATTGAGAGTACCGCAGAACCACCGTCTCTGAGACACGTCGGACGCTCACTGAGATTGCGGTTGTAATCGCCGTGCCTGAACCGTATGACTCCGACAGAAAACGTTGCTGCCGAACGCCGTCCATTCCTTTCCTGATCCTGAATCCATCCCGATGAGCTCTATTGATCCCGTAGTCGCGCGAGAAATTGCTCGCCGAAGAACGTTTGCCATTATTTCGCATCCGGATGCGGGCAAAACGACTCTGACCGAAAAACTCCTGTTGTACGGCGGAATGCTGGAAACGGCAGGAGCTGTTCGCGGTCGCAAGAATCAGAAGTCGGCCACATCCGACTGGATGGCACTTGAACAGCAACGCGGTATCTCCGTCAGTTCAACTGTGCTGACGTTCGAGTTCGATGGCTGTCAGGTGAACCTGCTCGACACGCCCGGACACAAAGACTTCAGCGAAGATACCTATCGGACACTGGTCGCTGCCGACTGCGCGGTCATGGTGCTGGACCTTGCCAACGGTGTGGAAAGCCAGACAGAGAAACTCTTCAACGTCTGCCGGATTCGCAAAATCCCCGTGATCACATTTGTGAATAAGGTGGACCGGCCAGGCAAAGAGACCCTGGAAATTCTGGAAGACATCGAATCCAAACTGGGGATTATTCCTGTCCCGGTGAACTGGCCTTTGGGCACAGGCTTTGACTTCCGAGGCGTCATCGATCTGGCCACTCGCAACGCATTTGTCTTTGAGTCACGTGACAATACGCATCGACTCGCCTCTAAGCTGATGCCGCTGTCGGAAGTTGATCCGGAGAACATGCCACAGGGCATCGTCGAGCAGGCTCGTGAAGAAGTTGAACTGCTGGAAGCTGCCGGTGCGACGTATGATCGCGATCGCTTCTTAGCGGGTGAAGTCTCTCCCGTCTTTTTCGGAAGTGCGTTGACGAACTACGGTGTCGAAGAATTCCTGCGTGGCTTCCTGAAACTCTGCCCCACACCGCGCGATCGGATGGGCGAAAAAGGCCCCATTCCAGCCTCGCGGCCGGAGTTCTCCGGGTTTGTGTTTAAGATTCAGGCAAACCTCGATCCGAAACATCGTGACCGAGTGGCCTTCGTGCGAGTCTGCTCGGGGACCTTTCGCCGAGAGATGGAAGTCTATCACCCGCGGACCGCCAAAAAGATTCGCATCAAGCGTGCGCATAAGCTGTTCGGACAGGAACGAGAGACGATGGATGAAGCCTTTCCAGGTGACATCATCGGCCTTGTGAATCCGGGCGAATTCCTGTTGGGTGATACGATCTGTGAAGGACCTCCGGTTAACTTTGAACCATTGCCACAGTTCTCTCCGGAGTTCTTTGCGATGATGATTTGCATGGACACCGGACGCCGCAAGCAGTTTGAACGAGGTCTCACCCAGCTGCTTGAAGAAGGCGCAATTCAGGTCTTCCAGACTCCAAGTACTTCTGTCAAACAGCTGATCCTCGCGGCGGTCGGTGAACTGCAGTTTGACGTGGTCAAGTTTCGTCTTCAGTCCGAGTATGACACCGAAACGGAAGTCCGCTGGTTGAATTACAAAGTCGCTCGGTGGGTTGTGCCGAAGCCGGGATGCAAGTCCGAGTTACAGCTTCTGTCGTCCAGTCGGCAGGTCGTCGACCAATACGATCAGATGGCCGTGTTGTTTAACTCCGAGTGGGAAGCTCAGCACTCTCAGAAACAAAACCCTGAATGGGATTTTCTGTCCATGCGGTTCCGCACAACCAAGGCTTAGAGTTCTCGGGCCGTTTTCGCGAACTTCACAGCAATTCCGCTACGCGTTTTCCTTTCACGCAGAATCTCTTCGGTCGCATCAACGATGCACCTGCCGAAGGTGCAGACGGGAATTTTATACGGTTCTTTGCAGGATGCCCGGTTGACTTCCGTTTCTTTGTAACAAGTCGAGTCAAATTTCGCTGAGACAGAAAACACGTCTGTCCTTCGAAGTGAAAGCTCGACCCATGTTTGAAAACATACTCAAGAGAATTACGGAACTGGCGACCGGCCTTGCTGCAGCAGCCGTTGGCCTCGTGGGCGTTGCCGGAGAAAAAGACCATTACTCCGAGGTTCAGGCGGGCAGCGTCTTTGCCGCGGTTGAGTCGTCGAACACCGTCGATTCGACCGAGACACCTCGGATCGCTCGCCGAATCACCAGCCTGGAACAACTCGCTCAATTGGTTCGGGACGCGAATTTCGAATCGAAAACGGCCGAAGCCCGAGCGGTAACGACGACAAAATCGATTGAACCCTGGCTGTTTCCGGTCTCGGTCACGCTCTCTGACGACGAACAAACCCTGCAAATCACCATTCCATTGGGAGCGGTCGCAGACAAACAGAAGGTCGATGCCGCGAAACTGCTGTCCTTGCTGGAGGCCAACAAACAGCAGACGTATGCGAAATTTGGCTTCAACACAGCTCGCAGCCGAACGGAGCTGCTGGGGCAGATTCGAAACAACGGAGTCACGGGTGAACTGCTGCGTGATGAGATCAATCGGCTGGCTCTGATCGCTAAAGAATCCGAGTCTCTGTGGCAGATTGAACCAGCTCGAACTCAGTCAACGACGGAGTCCTCGACAACCGTCCCCGATTTTGCCGTACGACTCGAATTGGCCCTGTCGCCAGCGATTCCTCCGGCGAACTCATCAACTTCTGCAGCAACTCCAGGGGGAAATACAGTTACGGTTGCCAATCCCGTCATGACTCCCGGAGCTGCATCGCCGTCATCCACCGCGAATAATCCTGCGACGACCGCAGTAACGCCTCTCAGTTCCCCCGCGACGAAGACTATCGGCGCGGTCCAGCCGTCAGCGTTCACCGGCCGATGGTCGGCCAGTCGAGCCAGCAATGAGGCGTTTGCGATTCTGTTTGATGCCAATGGAACTTTTGTGCTGGTCAGCATACGGGACGGAAAACAGGCCAAATCATCAGGAAAGTTCGCTGTCAGTGGGTCTGAACTCACTCTGGAAAGCACCGATGGGACTCGGCTGAACGGCACGTTTGAGCTGAAGTCGGCCAGCGAGTTTTCCTTTCAGCCGTCGTCAACGACAGGCTCCGTCGCGGCATTCAACTTTCGAAAATCTCCGTAACAGAAACACGTCAGTGACGCTTACAGAGGTATCAGCAAGTGATTTATGAGTTCTTAGCAAACAAAGGGGCTTCCCATGACAACGACAACACAGTTCGCAACCAGCCACGATCTCCGCTCAATCATCTGCACTTTTGTCATCGCGGCAAGTTTGCTGACGACCAATAATGCAAAGGCCAACAACGAGATCTACAAGAAGGCACTGCCCTCAACGGTTTGGGTATTGGCCAAAACCAATGGGGAAACATCCAGCGGAACAGGAGTTCTGGTGGATCTCGAAAAGAAGCTCATCATCACAAACTTTCATGTTGTGGGTGAAGCGCGAGCGGCCGTGATTTTCTTTCCGGTTCTGAAGGATGGCAACCCGATTGTCAGCCGTCAGCATTATCTCGACAACGTCAAATCGCTGGGCATCCGCGGACGAATCTTAAGCGTTGATCGAAAGCGAGATTTAGCGCTGATCGAATTGGACAAACTGCCCGCGGAGAGCACTGCAATTCCTCTGGCTGCCGCAACAATCAGTCCGGGCGAGAATGTTCAGTCCATCGGAAACCCGGGCTCAACGGATGCTCTGTGGGCCTTCACGTCCGGCACCGTGCGATCCGTCTATCAGAAGACGTTTCGAACCGGGGCCGGGGAACATGATTTCAAAGTTGTCGAGACACAAGCTCCGATCAATTCAGGTGACAGTGGTGGGCCGGTTGTGAACGACAATGGAGAACTCGTCGCGATCGCTCAGGCCATTGCACCGAATGCTCGACTGGTCAGCTATAGCGTCGACATTTCCGAGGTGAAAGAGTTTCTGGCAAGTCCCTGGAAACCCGCACCACTGCCCGCTTCTGACCTGCTGACTCGCGCGGACCTGAAATTTACGGTTCACAAAACCGGACATCTGGAAGTGGAGTTTGAAGAGAAGGACGTTGAAAAGCAGCACGTTTTCGTGACAAAAGATGTGGAGTACTTCGAAAAGGCGGATGTTCGCAAGGTCTGGTCTTTGGCGGGCACATTGAAGACGGCTCCAGATTTGGACCTGACGCTGAGAATGCTCGAACAGAATGCTCGCACAAAGCTGGGAGCCTGGATGACGGAACGCAGTGAAACGGGCGAATACATGCTGATCTATTGCGTCAAACTGGATGCGACTGCTTCACCGGAAGCGCTGAAGAGCACCATGGAGTATGTTGCGAAATTGACCAGGACGGCAAAGAAAGATCTGCTGCCCAAAGAAGCCAGCACGACTGCGTCACAGACTCTGGATTCGTGGCTGACTCAGTAATGAAGCGGACTCAGTAATGAAGCAATGGCTGAAATCGAGCTGTGAAAGGGGACTTCCATCAGCTCCGAACCTGAGGGTTTGATACGACGGTATCAAGCCCTCACGTCGTTTTACCATCCACACGCGACCCAATCAGCCAGAACCTGTTAGCGTCCGGTTCTCATTGTGAATACTGCTGATATTGTGAATGCTGATGATGCTGTGAATGCTGCTGATGCTGTCAAAGCCCACCAAAAGAGCCGGCGACGATCGCCCGGCGGTTGAGGAAAAAAACAGGCAAATAAATTTCTGAATTCGTCTGTAACAAATCAACAAGGGTTCCGCTGAGTAAATCAGAACGACATTCAATCCTCTGAAACACTCCTGAAAGGAACTTAGTCATGACACGTTCATCCAAGAAACTATTGCTGCTTGCCGCAACTTTGGCCACTTCGCTGAATACATTGACAACGGTTGAAGCCGGTTGCCACGGCAGCTCTGGTCGTCGCGTATACTCGAGCCACAACTACGTGAGTCGACCCGTTCATTCACAGCCATACTACTCACATGAAGTGATCTCCAGTCCGCAGCCGGTCTATGTGCATTCTCAGCCCGAGCCAGTTTACGGTTCGTCGCCTTATTCTTCCGTTCCAGTCTCATCGTCACCGTTTGGCGTTCAGGTTCAGCCCGGTTCTTCTGTCGGAGCAACTCCGATTTCATTGGCTCAGCAAGTACAGATGACGCAGGGCTCGCAGCAGGGTCTTCCACAATCCTCTTTCCCACAGTCAACTCTGCAGCAGGGAGGTGTTCCACAGAGCCTCCCACAGCAGGCACAGCCTCAACAAACTGCAACTCAACAGCCAGGATTGCAGCAGTTGGGCTCACAACAAATCGGTACTGCCGGAGCGCCGACAAATGTTGCAGGAGTCGCATCATTGCAGGCGAATGGTGCTCCCGCGGCGGCACCGGTCGTTGCAACCTCCGCGGCGGAGCTGTCCGCCCTGCAAGCTCTTGGCGGCTTCGCACCGCCGCAGGCTGAGAGTGCCGCAGCAGCACCAGAGTCTCAGACTGTTCCGAATGTGGCTCCAGCTCACGTCGGAACATGGACAGCCAGCATGCCGAACGGAGCTCGCGTGCAACTCGCACTAAATGCTGACGGAACGTTCTGGTGGTCGGCAGTGAACAATACCGGAAACGCCAGCACGTTTCAGGGAAGCTATCAGTTCGACGGCACGACGCTGACACTTAACCGAAGCAACGATAATCAGAAACTGGCCGGTGCGATGACATTCACCAGTGCCGGAACGTTCAACTTTAAGTTGTCAGACGCACAGGCGGGCAGTCTTGCGTTCACTCGAACCTGATCTGCAAACACTGCGAAGAATCTGCATCAATCAGGAATCAGCCAAAGACCGGTGACTTGGGGAAAGTCACCGGTCTTTTTTGTTTTAATGATTTCGCAGGCAGCCGGATCCCTCCAACCCTCCTGTCAATGAGGCCGTTGATTCCTTGATCCGGTCCGACTATTTCCTGCAGTTCTTGACCTTCGTCGGTCGACCTCGTTAAGCTGGTACCTCGATTTACGCTGTCTGGAAGCCTGTCGACGTCCGGACATCGCCTGAATTCCCGCCTCGAATTTGCACGCCCGCCTCAATCTTCAGCCAGGACTTTTCGCATGCTCACGATCTTAGGGCGAAGGAACTCTGCACGCCGTGGTTTTTGTGACGGCGCTTCACGTCGAGATTTTTTGACTATTGGCGGCATGGCCCTGGGAGGCATCAGTCTGAGGAACACTCTGCAGGCTGAAGAAGAGACGAACGCCGGCCGATCACACAAAGCGATCATCAATATCTATCTTCCCGGCGGACCTCCGCATTTGGACATGTGGGATCCCAAGCCCGATGCACCCCGAGAAATCCGTGGGGAGTTCTCCGCGATCGCAACAAAGGTCCCCGGCATCTTTGTCAGTGAGATGTTTCCGAAGATGGCGGCGATGATGGACAAGTTCGTGCTTGTTCGATCTCTTGCTGATTCCGACGGCGCTCATGACGCTTATCAGTGCATGACCGGTCGTCGCAAAGGTGCTCGTCAGCCCCCCGGTGGCTGGCCATCCGGCGGTGCCTGGGTTTCAAAGATGAAGGGACAGGTAACTCCCGCGATCCCAGCTAACGTGGCGCTGATGTACAACACTGGCAACCGAACCTGGGGTGAGGCAGGGGATGGTGGCTTCCTTGGCGTCGCGCATTCGCCGTTTAATCTGGTTGGACGCGAAGCTCGCAGTCGCCCCGATAACATGATGCTGAACGGGATCACTCTGGATAAACTTCAGGATCGCACCACCCTGATGAAATCGCTGGATCGTTTCCGTCGCGATGCCGATCAACGCGGGCAGATGGAAAGTCTGGACGTTTATACTCAGCAGGCGATGGGGATTCTGACAACGTCCAAACTGATCGATGCGCTGGATCTGACCAAAGAGGATTCTCGGATCGTAGCTCGTTACGGTCAAAGCAGCGAAGCTTTTCAACGCGACGGCGCGCCGCCGATGGTGGAGAATCTTTGCCTCGCTCGACGACTGGTCGAAGCGGGGGCTCGATTTGTGTCTTTGAACTTCAGTCGCTGGGATTGGCATGGTCCTGATGGCATGAACTATCCGAAATGCCGCGAAGAATGTCCAAGACTCGATCAGGGCCTCGCCGCTCTGGTGACGGATCTGCACGAACGCGGTCTGGATCGCGATGTTTCGATCGTGGTCTGGGGCGAGTTTGGACGGACTCCCAAGATTAACACGAACAACAGTCGGGATCACTGGCCACAGGCGAACACAGCCGTGCTGGCGGGTGGCGGCATGCGAACTGGCCAGGCCGTTGGTTCAACCAATCGCTACGGCGAGCAACCGCAGTTGCGACCGGTGACGTTTCAGGAGATCTTCGCCACGTTGTATCACTGTGCCGATATTGATGCGCAGAATACGCGAGTGTTCGACCTCTCCGGCGTACCGCAGTACCTTGTCGATCCCGGCAGCAAGCCACTGCATGAAGTGGTGTAGCGCCGCTACCGAATCTTCTGGTCCGGCAACTCGGCTTTGATGCCCTGATCGAGAGGCATCTTGTCGGTTTCCGCTGTCAATCCTTCGGCGGCCATGAGATCTGTCAGCTCTTGAGCTAACGTCTCCTCGGTTGCCTTATGAGCCGGCTGGCCAGCCAGATTCCGCAGCTCTAAAGGATCTTCCTTCAGGTTGTACAGCTCGGCCTTATGGCGATCTTTTGATCCGTCACCATGAGGATATCGAATGAACTTCCAATCATCCGTCCGGATGCCTCTGACGTTCGGCGTGTACGGAAACTGTTTCTCATAGTTGTACTCGTAAAACCACGCCTTCCGCCAATTCGGATCGCCATCATTCACCAGCGGCACCCATGATCGTCCCTGAATCTTTTCCAGCGGCGGAGCACCACAAAGTTGCATCAGACTGGGAGCAATATCCATTGTCAGAGTTTGCGACGCGACAACCTTTCCCTCAGGTAACCCTGGGCCGCAGGCGATGATCGGGATGCGAATGCTGGGCTCATGCATCGTCCGTTTGTCGACCATGCCATGCTCACCTTCCAGCAAACCGTTGTCGCCCATGAATACGATGACAGTGTTCTGCATTTGGCCGGTCGTCTTGAGGTGTTCCACAAGTCGTCCCATGCTGTCGTCGACACTGAGCACGGTGCCCCAGTAAGCGTGGATCATGTTTTCGAAATCCTTCACAGCCTCGGGACGATCGTCAGGGAATTCCTTTCGCCATTCAAAGAGTGGACCATAAATGCCATGCCAGGTCCTGAGTCGCTGACTGATCCATTCAGGCTTATCCTTCAGATCAAACGCACTCGCCGGGTACGGTACTTTCACGTCGTCGAATGCGTGAGCATACTTTTCCTCCGGAAAGTAAAACGAATGCGGAGCTTTCTGACCGATGCACAGAGCCCACGGCTTCTCTGAACTTTGTTGTTTCAACCAATCGATCGCATAATCTGTGACGACGTGGGTGTAATAGCCTTTCGGAGTTTCCCTGCGCTGGCCGTTGACGTTCCATTCGGTATCGAAATACTTGCCCTGACCCTTGTGAGTGATAAACCAGTCGAATCCGGGACGAGGCTCATCGTTGTTTTCTCCCATATGCCACTTGCCAAGGTAAGCGGTGGAGTAACCTTCTTTTTGCAACTGACCGGGCCAGTGAGGCAGCGTTGACGGCAGTTCTGTGAAGTTATCTCGCACGCCATGTCGGTGAGCATACAAGCCAGTCAAAATGCTGGCGCGGCTCGGTGAACACAATGACGTCGTGCAGAATGCATGTTCAAACCGCACGCCTCTTTGCGCCAGCCGATCGATGTTGGGCGTATGAACGTGTTTTGATCCGTAACATCCCAGAGCATCCGGGCGAAGATCATCACAGAGTACAAACAGCACGTTCGGACGTGGCTCATTTGCAGAGATGGCAGTGAACGGAAGAAACAGCAGCATCGTCAGGAAAGCAGGGACTCGCATGGTGGTGTTTCCTTTAGCGGTGATCATTTTGCCGGGCATGGACGTGATCATTTCACGGCAAGCCGCAGACGTAGCTATTCAATTATGCCTACGCCGGCTCCGAGACCTGCGGCTGCGGCTCGCCATGGAAATCAAAAGCAGATTGGCGGTTTCACGCCTTCCCGCAGACTTTCAGAATCGCTTTGCAAAAGTCCGGCAGATCATCCGGCTTACGGCTGCTGACGAAATGGCGATCTACAACGACAGACGCGTCTTCAAAGATCGCCCCGGCATTGATCAGATCATCTTTGATTCCCGGCGATCCGGTCACTTTGACGCCTTTGTAGACACCGGCGGAGATCGGCATCCAGCCACCATGGCAAATAGCGGCGACCAGTTTTCCGGCCTGAGCAAACTCACGAGTAATCCGGAGCACTTCCGGATCGCGGCGCAGCTTGTCGGGCATCCAGCCGCCAGCACAGATCAGGCCATCGTAATCGCTTACATCAATGCCTTTAATCAGAATGTCGGAAACGCACGGATAGCCGTTTTTGCCAACATACTTCTTACCGGCTTCCTGCCCGGCCAGATGAAACACGGCTCCGGCTTCGATGAGTCGTAGTCGGGGATACCACACCTCCAGATCTTCGTAGTCGTCGCCAACAAAACAAAGAATTTTTTTTCCAGCCAATGTCGTCATGATGGTTCCTCCGCAGGTTACAGAGTAGAGAATCTCAGGAGTACGAATCGTGACCAACGCCCGCGAATTCGCAAGCGTACTTCGGATCAGGACATTCATCCGTTTCCGTCGTCTGCCGTGACGCTGTACAGAGCCCCCTGACATCACCGATAATCTCGGCCCCTTTCAAATCTACTATCTAAGTCCTGATCTGTGTGGCGGCCCTTCAACCGCTGCCCTGTCTCATGCGGAAAACTGTTCATGTCGGCTCCTGGTAACGAATCAGAAATTGACCAGCAACTTCGCGACCTTCAGGAAAAAGCGAGCGAACTGATTCCTCAATGTCGCTTTGCCAGTTCCTCCCGTCTTTACGGTGAACTGCGTCGCCGTGGTCGCACCGAGCATCGTGCTCAGGCCTACGTGATGGGCACTTTCTTTCAGATGGATCAGGCTCAGTACCTGCTCGATTTCCAAACCATGCGGGAACGCGCAGTGGAACTGATTGCATTGCTGGAGGACGAAGAACAGCTGCGACAAATTCAGTCCGATTTTCCTCGCGACCAGTATGAGTACCTTGTTTACTCCATGAGTTCCTGTGCTTACGAGAATCTGGCCGAAGCCACAGGGCAGCTGGAAGGGTACAACTCTGAAGGCATGCACGCGTGCATCGCCGATGGCATCCAGATCTGTCGCCGCACCGGAAAGACAGGGTGTGTGAGCTGTTTCCGCGAATACGCCTGCGATGTGTATCTGGCGGCCGATGATCCGGATATCGCCGGACACCAATGCCGACTGGTGATGGAACAGGACAGCGGCTGGTCTGATCGAGGCGACCGGCGCTGGCTGGCGTCAACGAAGCTGGCATGGCTGGAAGCGTTGCAGGGGCGCTTCGATGAAGCTCTGGTCACGCTCGACAAGGCTCTGGAATTTACTGACGGCGATGCTGTTTCCCTGAAGTTTGAAGGTCGGATTCGCACTCTGCTGGTCCGTGACTCCATTCGACTGGCGGCAGGGCTCGAACCTCTGATGTCAGCAGACCCCGCGTTTGCGAACATGCCATCGGCGGAAGAATGCCCGGTGTTCGAGAACGCTATGGATCTCAACACGGCATTGCAGATGGTGCGAGATCAACAGTGGGATGAGGCGTCTCAATTGCTGACCAAATGGGATCAGCGTCTGCAGAAATGTAATGGCACTCATCTTTGGTTTGAGACTCGCCTCCGGCTGATTGCTCTTAAGCGTTTGGCGGGACAGCAAAAGCAGGCGGAAGCGTTGGCAAAGCAATTGGAACAGCGGGCTCGCACAGCCAATGATTATCTGACGCTGAGGCGATTAGAACATCTGATGGACAGCGAAGAGCCATCGCCGCTGGCCATCGCGGCACCAATTCGTCGCAACATGAAAGACACGGCGACCACTGGGGGTTCAGCAACGGCTGACGGTATTTCCGGTGCTGCGGCCGCTGCCAATGACATCGGGGAATCGGAGGAAACGCCGGCTGAACCGCCTTCACCGCTGGCCTCGACGATTGCGGAACTTCGCGAACGCATGACGGACCTGATGCAGGATCCTTCGGATGATCAGTTTGACTCGCTGCGCGCGGATGTGCTGGCACTGGACTCCACGTTGGTGTCTCACAAGGACGATACCGCCGGTGTCCTGCATCTGATGGGATATCTGGTTGGATCCGGCCAGGATGGAGAAGACGTCTGGAAATGGGCGAACGCACTAGCGGCTTCTCACCGGGAGAACTCCGTCGTTCTATCCTTGCTGGGAACTCTCGGTGACGAACTGCGGAACTCGGGCAATGAAGTGATGGCCGAGAAGATCACGCCGGAACGCACGGAGCAACTGTTTCGCAAGTCCATGGAACTTGACCCGACGAAAGCTCGCAACTTCCTGCGAGCCGGCAACCATTTTGCAAATCAGGATAACAACGGAGAAGCCGAACGCTGCTTTGCTCGCGCCTTTCGGCTCGATCGCACAGACGGAAATATCGTGCGCAGACTGGCCGATCTCTATAACAACACGGACCGACCTCGCGATGCTCTGAACGTACTGGATGTCTGCCTGCGTGAAGGCAGTGAAGATGCCCAGGTGGCTTTTGATGCGGCGATGCTGGCGTTCCGTCTGAAACAGTATGACGCCACGCTGACCTATCTGGACAAGTTCGAACAATTGGCTGGTGACAATCTCTGGACAAACTACTATCGCGGCGTCTGCTACTACGAACAGGGCGAATACACGAGGTCGCTGGAATCACTGGATCGCGAAGAGAAACTTGCAGAATCCACCGGCTGGCACCTGGAACTTATGCGCGCCGTGGCCAAAATCCGGCTTGAAGATGTGGCCGGAGCTCAGCCACATCTTGATGTTGCGATGAGCACTCCGTTCTCCGAAATCGATTTTCTGTCGTCGACCGGACTGATGGAACTGATGCAGCGGCTGGCCGTCGTGGCGGACGAAGTCATGAAGGACCAGGCCCTGGTGGCTCGAATCGAATCGCGACTTCTGCGGTCGGGCCTGATGCCTGAAGTCTGGTTTCAGTGGCAGCGAGAATCCGGCGATGCCAAACCCGTGGAGAACGTCCGACTCTATCGATGTCTTGTCCATCAGCCGCTGGATGAATCGTGGGATGCCGATCCCGACCGCCTGAGCGATCAGGAGGGCTGGACGCAGTATGTGACTGAATGGGCGATCCTGGCTCTGTCGGAGGACGAAGCAAGAGAAACCGCGCTGCATTACCAGGCGATGTGCTGTTCTCTGGAAGCGACCGTCCAGGAAGTTCTTGAGAGCGAAGAAACCTACACGGATTCAACGGGCCCCGTCTGGCAGGGAGCCCGCTATCCCGTTGGCGATGACGAAGAAGCTCTGGGCGAGTTCTCCGATGATCAGAACGACGGCGACGAGGAATTTTGAAGCTGCTGCGGTAATGCAAACAGAATCAAATCCAGTGATTGCGTTCGCAGTGCGCGACCGCCGTCGGATTACAACGGAAAGCAGACACGAAAAACGTGGTGCACTCCGCAACACGACAGCCTTTCATTTGCCATCCAATCAGCCAGCACGGTCGGCGTGATTGTTAAATTCTGACGACGATGGCTTTCGGAGAATACGTGGGACCTTACGAGGAGCTGCCTGCGGTCCGAAGCACGCACGACAGTTTCGCACAATCATCTGTCGAGAGCGCCGCTCCTATAATCCCAGCACATCTGCCATCGAATAAATCCCCGCGCCTTTTTGCACAACGTATTTCGCAGCAGCCAGTGCACCGTAGGCGTAGCTGTCTCGGGTATGTCCGCGAACCGTCAGATCGATCGTTTCGCCCATCATGCCAAACACGATCGTATGCTCACCAACATTATCGCCCGTCCGAACAGCGTGGTATCCAATCTCATTCAGCGGCCGCTGGCCAACTCGACCTTCGCGACCGTGAACATGATTTTCCTGTCCCATCTGCTCGGCCACAATGCGACCAAACTGCAGAGCCGTCCCGCTGGGAGCGTCTTCTTTGAAGCGATGATGACGCTCGATGATTTCCACATCCACGCCATCGGCATTGTTCCGCAGAACTCGCGCCGCTTCCGACACGAGCTTCATGACGACATTCACCGCCATGCTCATGCTGGGAGCCATTACGATCGGTGTCGTTTGAGCAGCCGACATCACCATTTCACGCTGCTCTTTGGTAATCCCCGTCGTTGCGACAACAAGCGGAATTCGACGTAACTCGCAGGTCCGAACGATCGCCTCCAGACCGGCCGGAGTTGAGAAGTCGATGATTACATCAACTGGGTCACCCAACTCTGATGTGATCGGAACTCCTGATTTTCCGGCCCCCGCAACTTCGCCGGCGTCACGCCCAATGACAGTGCTGCCGGACCATTCCAATGCCGCCGCCAAAGTCAGTTCAGAATCCATCATGGTCAGCGCGACTACACGCTGTCCCATGCGACCACCCGCACCATTGACACCGACTCGAAGACCCATGAACAGGAACCCTGAAGAAGAAAGAAAAAAGAAAAGCGCCTCTCTGAGTGGTACGGCGATAGCCGCCGGTGTCTGCCAGCGTTTTCAAAGACAGACAACGGTGGCTAGCGCCATTCCGCTCACGTGGCAACAATCAGCCCACCGCTTCGACTTCGAAGCCCTTGCGATAAGACTTGGTCAACATCTTGTTGGCCGCTTCGACGTTCAAAAACTTCATCGCTGCGGTATCCCAATCCAGTTTCTGACCTGGAAGGCGAGCTGCCACGTTGCCGAGCTGAACCGTTTCGGAGAGCGGACCGGCGTAATCAAAGCCGTCAGTGGTTTTCTTACCGGTCATCGCGGCATCAACCCAGTCCAGCCAATGGTTGCCAGCGGTCACTTCAGGCATCTTGTAATCAG
>JBPOIW010000002.1:0-20735 GCA_052034165.1 Planctomycetota bacterium
AGAACCGAAAGAACGATCATCCGCCCGGATGGCAAACCATCTGGAGAGGCTGGCATGAACTTCAGGCAATGCTCTGCGGCGCTGATGCCATGAAAATAATGAATAAATGTGGTTAAACCTAAGGGCCGACCAGCCCCCGATTTCTCGGTGATTTGCCCCGACCGCGTGCGTCGTAGCTGGATCATACCAGCGACAATTTGATCGCTTCTTGTTTTAGTCCGGTTATCGCCAGCTTTGGCCGATGCCATCCCCCCGCCCTCCTGGGGCCAGCCGCCTATCTGGAACGGCCTGGTAGTCGATCAGTGGTTTTTGCTGGATGAAGACGGTTGGGTCAATCTGCTGGCCGATCACGTGCCGACAGGCGGAGCCGGGCTGCTGGCGTATTCGCCGGACGGGGAATCGATTGACTCAGACAGATCCCGTCACCGGCGATGTCACGACCTTTACGTATGACAACGGCAACCGGCTGCTGACCGGTGTAGACGTGTCAGGGACGACGACGTACACCTATGACGACAACAGTAATCAGCTCACGATCGAAGAACCGTCAGGCGACATCACCACGAATACATGGGACGGTGAAAACCGGCTGGTGCAGGTCGAGCATCCATCGGGCGACGTGACGACGTATGCCTACAACGGTGATGGTCTGCGAATCCTGCAGGGCAGGAAGTTTTCAGTGTTCAGTCGTCAGTGTTCAGAGAGCTGTTTTTGCGATTGACTGAAAACCGAAAACTGAACACTGAAAACCCTGCGATTTCGTGAGGCAGCTCACGGATGACGCTCAGGTCGTGACGGATGAGTACAGCTTCGACGGCTGGGGCAAACTGACCAGCTCGCAGTTGGTGACCACGAAAGACACGAAACACACGAAAGAATCGCATTGAACCCACACTGACGCCTGCCCCCCTTTTTGTGTGTTTCGTGTCTTTCGTGGTCAGAGCCTTTTTTGTCACTTCTTTGATCGTCTCGAGATCCCCCACAAACCTCGTTTCTCGATACGAGCTTCACTTTCTGCGGCTCGCAATTGTGGTTCAAGACCGAGCGGCAGGCCATAGTCAGGTAACAGTCTGGCGTGACCTTCAGACAAGAGTCGCTGATTAATGAATGAACCATCGCGAGTGTAGACCCACGCCAGTGTTCGCTGGTAGCGATCCTTTTCCTCGCTGTCGATACGCAGACGGACCTGTTTCCCATCTATCTGCGATCGAAGCCACTGCGTGGATTCTTTCGCCCACGGCTCAGCGACCTTGCCGTAGAACCCGGCTTCTGGAGCATCGATCCCCAGAAGCCGAACGGTGCGTCCATCGGTCAGCTCAATCGTGTCACCATCAATTACTCTATTCACGGTTGCCAGCCGCTGTGAATCCGGAACGGAACCGGATTCCGGCCGGAACACCAGCATCCGCAACATCGCCAGCACAATGAAAACGATAAAAGCCAGCGTGCCGGGAGTTGGCGAGCGACGCTGGGGGCGTTTCGGTGGCGGTGGCGTGATGGCTGGCATTAAACGTTAAACAGGAAGTGGCAGATATCTCCGTCCTGCATGACGTACGATTTCCCTTCAACGCGCAGTTTTCCCGCCGCTCGAATGTCCTTCTCGGTCTTATAGGTCTCAAGGTCACTCAGGGTGTAAATTTCACAGCGAATGAAGCCGCGTTCAAAATCGGTGTGAATCACACCAGCGGCCTGAGGTGCAGTGGCGCCGATCGGAATTGTCCAGGCGCGAACTTCTTTCTCGCCGGCGGTGAAATAGCTTTGCAAGCCCAGTGTCTTGTACGTTGCACGGGCAAGTGGTCCGAGAGCAGGCTCTTTTAGTCCGACGGACTCAAGCATCTCCTGACGATCGGCTTCATCCAACTCTGCCAACTCAGCTTCCAGTTTTGCACAAACCGGCACAACAGAAGCTCCATGTTCAGCGGCGTACTTTCGGACCTGTTCAACCAGCGGACCTTTGCCTTCAAGATCATCCTCTGCCACGTTCGCGACGAACAGAATCGGCTTAGCCGTCATCAGCCCAATCGCACTGATCACCTTCGCTTCTTCTTCGGTGAACTCTGCTGTGCGCAGTGGCTTGCCTTCGTTGACGATCAGCTGACATTTCTCCATCACGGTCGCACGGAGCTTTGCATCTTTGTCACCGCTCTTGGCAGACCGCTGAGCTTTGGGCAGACTGTTCTCCAGCGTCTGCATGTCGGCCAGAAGCAGTTCGGTTTCGATCACTTCAATATCTGAAAGAGGATTGACGCCACCGCCAACATGCGTGATGTCATCATCTACGAAGCAACGCACGACCTGCAGAATCGCATCGACTTCCCGGATGTGACTCAGGAACTTGTTGCCCAGGCCTTCGCCAACGCTCGCGCCCTTGACGATGCCCGCGATGTCGACCAGCTTCAAAATTGCCGGGATAACTTTCTGAGGCGGAATGTACGTAGTGATTCGCTTGAGCCGTTCATCCGGAACGCTGACGATGCCTTCGTTTGGTTCAATCGTACAGAACGGATAGTTCGCACTTTGAGCAGCGGTTGAACAGGTCAGAGCATTAAACAGAGTGCTCTTGCCGACATTCGGCAGGCCGACGATTCCGGCTTCCATTGAAGACTTCCACGCTTAAAAAAGGACACTGTTGCCGCAGACTTTCTCGCCCGCAACTTCGAAGCCCGGGATTGTACAGGTCCCCAATCCTTCAGCAAATGGGCCTTTGCCTGCAGCGAGAATCGAGAGAAACACCTGATTTTCGGCCCTCGCGACGACCTCGTGCGACTAACATTCTGTTGGCAAAACGAAGAATCGCGGTCGACATTCCGCTGCAAGTCGGCTGTCGGCCTAATCAGTCAGCGACGCAGAATGCAGCGTCTTTCATAACGGCAGGGGAAATGAATATGGCGTCTCGACGAGAAAAACTGGAAGTCATGCTGCAGTCGAGCCCCGAAGATCAAATGCTTAGGTATATGTTGGCGATGGAATTTGACAAAGAGGGCAATTCTGAGCGATCACTGGAGCTCTTTCAAACCCTGATCACGGCAGCAACTCCGTATGTGCCGGCCTTTCTGATGGCAGGGCAGTTGCTGACAAGAATTGGTCGGGTGGACGACGCAAAGAAGATATTTTCCACAGGAATTCAGCAGGCTCAACGACAAAACAACAGCCATGCTGCGGGCGAGATGACAGGATTTCTTGCCGCACTTGATTAGCGTCCTGCCCGGGGGGCTTGATCGAGTCATTTTGCTTGTGATCCGAAGGCCACGGTCTCCAAACAAGATCGATGTTTGCGACCGGACAGTCAGCGGAAAAGAACAAGGTCATATTCATTGCACGATCTGAATCATGGCCGGGAGTTCTGGCCAGACATCCCAGGGCGAGACAAATCATTGGGAACGTCGCCGCCGTCGTGACCTTGCTCAGAATGAACTCCGAGCCCTAGTTCGTCTGTATTCCCAAGCCCCTCACTTCTTCCAAAACCCATCGCCAGTCAAAACAGGTGATTTGAGAAGACTTTTCTCACGACGCGGGTCCTTGAATTCACGCAGATGTATCCGGTTGTACCGATCGTGCTGGAGATTGCAGTTTTTCCTGTCGATACCGATTAGGGAATCTTCGAATAACCGTCGAGAATTTACACTCGACCGGCCAGGCGAGGAAGCATTTCCGAGGGGGATCGCGGTGTCGCAGGACACCGCGAAAAAGGCGTGGATGCATGTTTTGGCGGCGACGACAACCAGCCGAAGTACGTCCTCTGGCGCGCAGTTGCGACCAGAGACTCGCGCTGTTCCGCCCCGTTCCCTCGATCACTCTCTGCATGTCGGTTTGGATGTTCCTGTCCGCGACCTCACTGAAGTCGGACGAGCTTCGAGGCGAGAGACCAAGTCGCACATCGCCCGATCACGTCAGCCAACCGTCATCGCCTTCAACGTCCTTATCGCGTTCTTCTGCCGCCCGGCGATCGAACGTCTGGAGAGCTCGTCCCGCGACACCGGAACGGCCGCTGCTGGAACGATCACTGATTGAGAATCCACCCCCGGAGCGCCAGGCACAACGCACTTCCCAAGGTCGATCAGAGCCTGGCCCAACGAAAAAATCGGCCCTTGTTCAGACAGCTGCGTGGAAGGGAACGAGGACATCATCAGAGATTCACGACGTCACGAAAGCTGATTCTGATCCGAATGGAACACAGGTCGTTTACCGACCTGGTCAGCCACCAACTCAGTTGAACCTTGATCAGCCTCAGTTACCTTCTGAAGATCGCGACCTTCCTGAGCCACCTGAACCGCAGCCATTGCCGCCCGCGGATGACGAACGTTCGCTTCCCATTGTGGAGCAGAATGTTGCCCCACAAGAAGGTTCTGACGAACGAACACGGGAACAGGAGTTTCCAGGAGAGACGCCCAGGCGGTTTCCGGAACGCCCCTTCGATGTCGAATCAAAACCATTTGCAAATCAACGCGAGCCGCGTCAGCAATTGCGAGCCGACAGCATGGGACCAGATAACCGTGCCCTGCCAGACGTCACGACAGACGACAAAGGCGTGATCAACATTCCATTTCGCGATGCGGACACTGTCATCAGTCGACGCGATCTGGAACTGAGAATGAACAATGGCCTGATCACGTTAATCGCTAACGACGCCAGCCTGAGTGATATCCTTTCGATTCTGGCCCATGATCACGGTTTGAACATTGTTTCATCAGACACGATTGCACAGCAAGTCTCGGTGACTCTTCGAGATGTTCCGCTCGCTGACGCACTAAACGCCATCTTATCCATTCAGGGCCTCTCGTGGAGTCGCCGGAACAACATCATCTCCATCACCAGAATGTCGACAGACGACGCTGGCGGAGCCATTGTTCAGGGCCGGTTGATTAAGGTCTTTCCCCTGAGTTATGTCTCGGGCACGGAAATCGAAGTAGTCATCAAGGATCTGCTGTCGCCTGTCGGCAAAGTCAAATCGATGCAATCTGAGAAACTGGATACTCGTAAATCCGCAGATCGACTGATCGTAGAAGATCTTCCTGACTATCTGGATCGTATCGAGGCATGTATCCACCAACTGGATCGACCACCAAAGCAGGTGCAGATAGAAGCCCACATTCTGGAAGTTGATCTGTCGGCAGAAAACCGGCACGGTGTGAACCTTGAGATGATGTCAGATATCGCTGGTACTAAACTGTCTTTGAAGACTCCGGGTTTTGCAAAGTCGACAAGCAATCCCGCCCTGCTGGTTGGAATTGATGGTTCAAAAGTCGATGGCCTGCTGGATGCTCTGAAGAATACTGTTGACGCCAGAACATTGGCCTCACCACAGGTTCTGGTCACTCACGGTCAGGAAGCCAAAATTCAGATCGGTGGAAAAATCGGATATCGCCAAAGCACGACGACTGAAACGAGCACAGTTCAGGGCGTCGAGTTTCTGGACGTGGGTGTTGTGCTGACTGTGACTCCTTACATCGGGACGAACGGTCAGGTGCTTATGAAAGTCAATCCCGAAGTCTCCGACGGCTCCATTAACATCGACACCGAACTCCCTGACGAACAGATCACAACCGTCGACTCGACCGTTCTGCTCAACGACGGGCAGGGCATGGTGATTGGTGGATTGATTCGAGAAATCGACGATGACCAGCGAATCAAGGCGGCTGGACTCGGTGAAGTCTGGATGATCGGA
Source organism: Planctomycetota bacterium (assembly GCA_052034165.1). Lineage (GTDB taxonomy): Bacteria > Planctomycetota > Planctomycetia > Planctomycetales > Planctomycetaceae > SXXK01. The sequence goes on from JBPOIW010000002.1 coordinate 5,666, forward strand.
CGTCTCTTTCAGCAGTCTCGAACACAAAGATCTCGGACCGAAGTCATCGTCGTGTTGATCCCGCGTATTGTTGACTGCCCGTGCCCTCTGGATGCCGAGCAGCAGACTCAACTCGATCGCACAGAAACTCCACTGTTCCATGGAGCGCTCGAACGAGAATTCCGCCCGTGGGAGCCCGAACTTCCTGAAGTACGCTTTCGCCCCCGGGATACTCGCAGAAACCTTCAGGAGTTTCGTAGAAGTGAGGGGGCTCGCTGGATCCCTGAACCGCCTCGATCCGCCGATTACTACCTTCATGAACCGCCATCAGAACCGCCCGTCATCATGGAGCCCGTCCCTTCGAACGAAGAGCTGATCATGCAGCCACCGACAGAAATACCGGCGGCAGCAGGACCGGTGCGCTCAAGAGCCGATCGCATTCCGGTCGAAGCAGGTCAAGAGTCGAATTCAGTGCAACGCGTCAGTGGTACAAGGCCTGGATTCTCCTCGACTTCGCAGGACAATAATTCTCAGAAGTCTCGGCAGAACCTGCCGGTTCCGGAAAATCAGGCTTTTCATGGACAAGTGAAGAAGTCAGAATCAACAAAATCGGGTCAGCAGATCAGACAGAAGATATCCGCCCGGAATGGAAGTTCTTCTAAGGGCTATATTCGCTGAATCGACGCCAGTGTTTGAACTAAGTTATTAATTACACGGACGCCGTGTCCGTCATTTTTTTAGGTATTGTGAAAGGCTTCAGTACTTCGAGTGCTCTCATGCCAAACGAACTGCCTCTGCCGGATGATTTGAAGCATCTTATTGAGAAGCGTGGCGGCAAAGACCGCCGCAACAAAAAGAATAACCGTTTGTCTGACGACGAAGACGGCGGTGGCGTTGTCGGCGAAGTCCGCCGCGCCGGACAGCGAGATCGTCGTGGATCAAAAAACTATCGAGACCTGCTGAATGACGACGACGAATAGTCGCCTATGAAGAACGTCTTATCGAGTCCTGCTGGCGACTTGAAATTTCCGACAAGCTGGACGTTATTCTGTGCGCGGCCACGATTGAGGCGGACTCTCAAAGGTATCTCGCAACTACCTTCCTCAACTCACACGCGGTGGAGAATATGTCTTTGAACTCTGCTGTTCGACTACAGAAGCGGACTGGATCCATCGCAGGTTACTGATGAGCGACGATCGTGCCGACACGACGGAGATTGAGAACGACGTGTCGAGACCGAATCAATCCACTCGCTTTGCGGGACTAAAGCAGGCTGCCGCAATCGCCGGCGCTGTAGCCTGTCTGATCCTTGCGGGTATTGGATTCTTTCTTCCTGTCCTCCCATGCACTCCGTTCGTTCTGTTGGCCAGTTACCTGCTGATTCAGAGTTCGCCGGAGATGCATCTCCGGCTCAGAAGATCTCGCTTCTTTGGAAGAATCCTAAGAGACTGGGAGGATCGCAAAGGGATTCGCCCGGCCGACAAAGTCCGTGCAATTGTGATCGTGATTGCCGGGCTTGTGCTGACATTCAGTGTGGGCAATCTCTCGACCACGCTGCGATTCGTTACTCTGATTCTGGTTCTGATCGGACTGTTCGTCATTATCCGATTGCCCATTGCAAAGGATGAAGAGCCCTGAAACGCAGTCGATTCGGGCAGGCTGCTGCCGACCGACTTTGCCCCTGAAGTCCGACCGTCTAAGATCCACAGCGGATTCATTGCTTCCGGCTGCGGACATTGCGCATGACACTCATCAATTCGACACTGATCTTTGGGCTGTTGCTGGCAACCGTGCCGGTCATCCTGCACATGGTCATGCGTGCCAGGCCCAAACGCATTGAATTCCCCGCGCTGCGATTGCTGAAAGCACGTCAACCGTCCAACGCGCGCCGAATGCAGCTCAGACATTTACTGCTGCTGATTCTTCGATCCCTGGTCATTGCCATTCTGGTGATTGCTATCGCTCGCCCTTCGTTGCCAGCAGCACGGTACGGACTCCGCTGGTGGGAATGGGCAATACTCGCAACAGCAATTGTCGGAAGCACCGCAGCGTATTTTCTGTTGGCCGCCCGTGGTGCCAGTCGTGACACGACATCGGTTGAGCATCGTGAACGTAAGGGGCGTCTAAGGCTCTGGTGCCTTTTGGCGGGTATCGCAGCCACTTTGATCGGCGTCGGCATTCCCTGGGGGCTGCGAGTTCGTGCAGAATTGTTATCTCCTCGTCCGGAGACATCTGAGAGCATCCCGGTGGCGGCCGTTTTTCTGCTCGATACCAGCTTCAGCATGAAGTACCGGCACGAGAATCGAACTCGACTGGAACATGGTCGAGACATCGTGAAGGACCATATTGGCCGGCTGCCTGCGGGCAGTCGAGCAGCCATCTCCGGAGCAACTCCCGATGAAGATATCATTTTCCAGGCAGACCTGATTGGAGCGGGTTCAAGACTGGAGACGTTGCAAACGACGGCGGTCCCGGAGTCCCTGAATCGCCGAATCAAAGCTGCGATTCAGACACAGGTCGACGACCGAAAGCGTGTTCAGGAAGACGCTGGCCCTGGAGGATCTGCAGATCTGTTTGCTCGCGAGATCTACATACTCACAGACCTATCACGGACAGCGTGGCAGGATCCCGATGAAAGCGGGCTGTCCGATTTTCTGAAACAGCACGACTGGCTGCAGATTTATATCGTCGATGTTTCCGTACCGGACCCCGTTAACGCCGCAATCACGGATCTCAGACTCTCCAGCGACACGACGATCTCGGGACGCGACCTGCTCCTGACGATGAGCATTTCGACAATCGGAATTCCACCGGGGAAGAAAACCGTTGAAACATTGCTGATTGATTCCGGTGGAGCTGAAACCCGCTTCGGGGCTCCTCAGATCGTGGATCTTGGCAACGGATCGGCAGAGGTTCAGGCTGCGGTGAGAATCACGGGCAATGAATCGTATGTGCAAGGCGTTGTGAGATTGAACTCCGAAGATCCATTGCCAGATGACAACCTGAAGTATTTTTCATGCGGTGTACGTCCGCGTCCCAGACTGTTACTGATCTCCGATCGATTAGAAGAAGGGCAGTTCATCAGAAACGCTCTGCTGCCCGAAGAACTGGAGCGATTGGGGACCCCGGAATGTGAAATCACCAGCGTCGTGACTGCTCAGGTCGGTCAGCAGAATCTGGCTCAATACGACGCCATATTTCTGGTCAACTGCGCGCGTCCGGATGAGTCTCTTTGGCGCGGACTCAAGGGGTTTGCCGAATCCGGTGGAGGAGTCTTTGTCGTGGCAGGCTCAAACCGAATTCAGGCGGCCGCGTGGTCTGTGACTGTCGCTGATGATTTGCTTCCCGCAACACCGATCCGCAGTGTTCCATTCCGCAGCCAACCAGGAAGTCTTCGCCTGTCGAAAGTCCAGCACCCATTGCTTCAACCATTCGCCGAACACGAAGGCCTGAGAACCGAGTTATCGATCGTAGCCTTTGATCGACGCTGGGCTGTGGAACTGTCTGGCGAGTCTGTGGTGCTGATGAATTATGACAACCAGGAGACTCAACCAGCTTTGCTGGAGCGACGAATCGGATCGGGACGATGCCTGCTGTTCACGTCGGCGATGGATAACCTGAACGATGGAGGAAGACTGTGGAACAATCTGACCTCGAACATCTCCTTCGTTGTACTGAACGACAGAATTCTGCAACATCTTGCCGGAGTGAACGATCAGCGACGCAACTTCACCGCAGGCGCAGCAATCGATTTGCCCGTCCCCGTGAGCCAGCGATTCGAGGAGTATCGGATTCGCCGCCCCGGGCTGCGACAGACAGCGGGAACGCTGCCTGCAGAGGAATCCTCTTTGCTGCTGACCGATGCCGTGGATCCCGGTCACTATCGCGTCAAGCCGTTCGAATCCCCCAGCACCTACGAAGCGGCATTCTCAGTCAACTTCCGAGATCAGGAGTCGGACCTGATTCGCATTCCCGACGACACCCTTTTGCAGATGTTTGGAACTGAGCGAATAACGATAGTACATGACGTCAGCGAGTTGCAGCGCGCCGTTCGAGTGGCGCGGCTGGGCGTCGAGATATTCCCCGTTCTGGCAGGCCTGCTAATTCTTTTGTTCTGCGCAGAACACCTGATGGCCAATTACTTTTACGATGAGCCACTGAACGCGGTTGAGCATTCAAAGGCGTAGCATTTCTCGCCTACTGCCGAGCGGCCTTTGACTTCTTCAGTCGACGTCGAATGATGCCTGCTCCGCCTACACCCCCGGCGATGCCAAGCAGAATGATGCTGCCAGGTTCCGGAACAACAGGTGAATCCCCATTGCCGGGTGGCGTCACATGACCGCCTCCGCAATGCGAAGGATCGTCGCCAGTCGGAACATCCGGGGTAACGTCGGGAACTGTTGGATCTGGCAGCGGAATATCAGTCAGATCATCTCCAGGCCCATCGGTCGGTGGATCAACGGGATCTTCGCCAGGCCCATCAGTCGGCGGATCGACGGGATCTTCGCCAGGCCCATCCGTCGGGGGATCGACGGGATCTTCGCCAGGTCCATCAGTCGGTGGATCGACGGGATCTTCGCCAGGTCCATCGGTCGGTGGATCAACGGGATCTTCGCCAGGTTCATCAGTCGGCGGATCAACGGGATCTTCGCCAGGTCCATCAGTCGGCGGATCAACGGGATCTTCGCCTGGCCCATCGGTCGGTGGATCAACGGGATCTTCGCCAGGTCCATCAGTCGGTGGATCAACGGGATCTTCCCCCGGTCCATCGGTCGGTGGATCAACGGGATCTTTGCCTGGTCCATCAGTTGGCGGATCGACGGGATCTTTGCCTGGTCCATCAGTTGGCGGATCGACGGGATCTTCGCCTGGTCCATCGGTCGGGGGATTGGGCTTATCGTCAACCCTCTCTACGTAATCGAGAACTCCCGTATTGGCCTGTCCGCCACCGTTACCGCCAGCAGCTCCACCAGCACCGCCGGTTTCAGGATTCCAGGTCCAGCCATTGCCAGCAACTCCACCACCACCTCCGCCATTCCCGCCTCCGATTCCTCCGTTAGCACCACCGCCACCACCGCCTATGCCACCAGTTCCACCTCCAATTGCAGGTCCGCCTCCCGCTCGACCCGGAGTCGGAAGTACACTCCATGATGGAGTTCTGGATTTGGTTGATGTCCCATTGGACGGCTCAGAACCGCCGATTGTTTCTTTCGAAGCTCGCGCCGAGATTCCGCTCGTGGCTTCCGACTGATTACCACCAACACTGGAGGAAGTTTCCTTTGCCGACCGATTCTCGACCATTCTCTGGTCTCCGGCAGTGGGGACGCCAACTGCAGCTTTCGCCCCTTCCCCCGTAACCCAACGCGTCTGCGAACTCGTCGGCACCATACGGCCGGAGAATGGATCCCGGACCATCAGACTGGAGATCAGGCCGGACGTCGCGGGTTTCTTCTGAGAAGATTCGTTTGCATCATTCCCGGATTCTCTACGCGGATCAGCATTCTGTTGCGCCGCGGAATCACCGGCCGAGTTCGCGGGCCTGGTGGCTTCTTTTTTTGCAACCTGCGCCGCCTCGTCCAGGAAAGCGGGCCCTCCCCATTGATTAGGCCAGCCAGCAGGAAGTTGCCGACCTCGCTTGTAGATGAGTCCGGCCTGCTGACCTGTAACTCCCGGATCCGCGAATTGACTCAGCGGCACAGCATACAGCTGCAGGTCTGCGACGGGAGAGTTGTCGCACTGGCACGACTGTCCCCAGACCATATTCATCGGAACAAACAAAGCCACTCCCGCCGAGAAAATTTCAACGACCCGCGCCTTGTTCTTCATCCCGAAACCCTCATCTGAAATTGAGTGATGTTGCATGCTCAGAACATTCAACATGCTGAACTGATGCTGTTCCCCAACGGCAATGATGCAACGCAGAACCGTAGGTTGTGGCAATGCCGCTGCTCCCTTCGACCGATTGAATTCGCCCGACCGATTGCGATGTGTTTCAGGCTGTAATGGTGAGATCGATCGCACGGGCTATGCGTTGCAGGTCATTTCCGTCACATCCGTCAAACCACCCACACTCCACGCCGTCAGGCCATGCGACGCGGGTTTAACGGAAGGAATGGCCGCGAGGTTCATTTCGTGTCGTAGCGTTTGGGAAACCTTTGAATACTCTGCTCGCGACCTCGAATGAGGCTTTTCGTCTCATCCTTCTCGAGAACTCATGGCTTCAAATCATGCCGGGCGAAGAATGAAAACCACTGAGGAACTTTGTCCCATGTCTCTTTCCCCTCGACTCGAACAATGGCGATGTCTGGACTGGCCAGCGCGAGCACTTGTGACGGCGGGGCTGGTGGGAATCATGGCCTGGGTCTTCAGAGATCTCCTGAGTAACTGTGTGAGCCGCTGGAGCACCGAGCCGCAGTATTCGCATGGCTTTATTATTCCGGTCATGGCTGTGGCTCTCGGCTGGATGCGGCGTTCTCACATTACCCCCGGAGATGCTCGCAGTCACATCAGCGGTCTGCTGCTGACGATCACGGGATCATTACTGCACCTGCTGGCCACCTACTTCTATTTTGAAGCATTTGATGCTGCCGGGTTTCTGTTCTGTCTTGCTGGCGTTGTCCTGCTTGTCTGGGGCAAGCGATTTTTTCGAGGTGTCTGGCCGGCTGTCCTGTTTACAGGGTTCATGTTGCCGCTGCCGTTTCAGCTTGAACGGATGCTGTCCGATCCTCTTCAGGTCATGGGAGCGACGGAAGCCAGCTATTTCATTCAAACATTCGGTATTCCGGCGATCGCTCAGGGCAACACCATCTTGATGGGCGACATTCGCCTCGGAGTTGAAGAAGCCTGCAGCGGCCTCCGAATGCTGATGGTCTTCATCGCGATCTCGGCAGCCGCCGTCATCGTCAGTGATCGCTCACGCTGGGAAAAGATTCTGATCTTCTTCAGCGCGATTCCGATTGCTCTGATCAGCAACATCGTGCGAATCGTGGCCACGGCTCTTGCCTACGAATACGCGGACCGAGAAACAGCGGATCTCATTTTCCATGATCTGAGCGGCTGGCTGATGATGCCATTAGCAATGCTGCTGCTGTTTCTGGAACTGAAGATCATTGACCTGCTGTACGTGGAAGTCCCCGACGCTCATCCGGGCCTTTCGTTCCCTAAGACGCAGGGCAGCTTCCCTGTCGGCAGAACACAAGGAATCTGAGATGACTTCTTTTAAAACCTCAATGAGCCGACGTGACTTTGGACTTTGTCTCAGCGGGCTTGCGGCGCTCAGTGTTTCCGCCGCTGCAGATTCATTGCTGACTGAAGGCTTGAGTGATCCGGCTGTCCTGAACGCCGCAAACGCATCACTGGAGAAAATTCCCGATACCATCGGCGCATGGACATCAACACCCTTGAAGATCGATGAACGCGAACTTCGCCTGGGAGAAATTACGGGCTACTTTCGTCGGGAATTTCGCCATGCCGAAACCGGCCGTGCAGTTGTTCTGACAATTCTCTGTGGTGCCGCCGGTCCCATGAGCGTACATCCGCCGACCGCGTGCTTCGAAGGCGTGGGCTATTCGCTTGTTTCCGGCCCGGCCGTTGTCGGCGTCACAGACACCGAAGACATCACCATCAGTCTGAACAAAGCCGCCTTCAGGCCACAGGGAGCAATGAGTTCCGACATCACGCGAGTGTTCTGGGGCTGGAGTGCGGACGGAGCATGGGATGCACCAGCGAATCCTCGTATCGCTTATCGAGGCCAGCCGGTTCTCTTCAAGCTGTACACCGTCGATAGAGCCTGGGATTCCGGAGACGGACTGGCTCAGTCAGAAACGTTTCTCGCCGACGCACTGCCTGTGATTCGACGAGCACTGGCGACTTCCAAAAAATCCTGATCTTCGACTGCGACTTACGACTGACATGAACACTTCCAACTCAAAAAACGGCTCTCGACCACGCGTTCTGAACCCGCGCGCGGCCTTGATTCTGGCAGTCGTTATTGGTGTGACGATCGTCGGAGTTCGCAAAGTTCATGATCGACAAATGTCTCGAACCGTGCAATTCCTGCGCGACACGGCTTTTGAGTCACTTGCCAAAGAAGATTATCGAAACGCCCAATTGCAACTGAGTCAATACCTGGCGCTTAAGTCGAACGACCCGGAAGCTCGTGAGCGACTTTCCTGGCTTCTCTCTGAACACATTAAGACTCCACAGTCGTTCGAACAGGCCATTCGACTCAATGAAGACCTGTTGAGAACTGACCTGACAAACCATGAACTCCGACTGCGCCATACGCGGATGTTGATCAGGCAGAACCGTATGGCAGATGCAAAAGCTCATCTGGACCTGCTGCAGTCAGCAATGTCCGATGAAGCCGAGGTCTGGTACCTGAGCGCCGTCGTTGCTGATGCGGGACGCGATCCGGCAGAAGCATTGAAGTGCCTCAAACGGTCCTTGCGATGCGCAAAAAAAATTCCCGAGACTTACGCGTTTCTTGCCAGGCTGGCAGATGAATCCACGTCATCTGATTTACAGCCGGAAGCTCTGATGCAGCAGATGATTGTTCAGTGCCCAAACGGTAAGGCGTATCAGATTCGAGCAGACTATCGCATCGAAAAACAGCTTTGGTCAGACGCGATCATTGATCTATGGAAGTCGCTCGATGAAACACCAGATGACATGATCCTGAATGCCAAACTCGTGCGTTGCATACAGGCGCTCGAATCCGAAACTGCAACGGATGCTGGACAGAGTCGTGCGATCGATCAAACGATTCAGCGAGGCTGCGAGCATTTTCGTGCTCGGATTGCCGAGTCAGGTCAGATCCCGGCCCTGAGACTGTATCTTGCGGCTTTGCAGTGGAAGAGCAAAGACCGAGTCAACGCTATCAGCGGACTCGAACAGGCCATACAGATTATGCCGCGTTCGTTTTCGCTACACGAAACTTTGATTGAGTACCTTGTTGCTGAGAATCAACATCAGAAAGCCCGCCGACTGCTGGAAAGCATACCGGCCGGTGGACTCACTCGAGAAGTTTATCACTACAGCCATGGGCGTATCCTGATGGCGGAGAAACGCTGGAAAGAGGCAGCCGATTCCTTTGAGAAGGCACTGGCGTTCGGGCGGAAAGATTCGGCCCTGTTTGGCCGTGCCCAGATGAGTTATGCGATTTGTCGCAGCCAGACGGGCGAGTCTCGTGTGGCGTTGGAGGCATTTCGTTCGGTCGTTTCAACTCGGCCGGATTCCACAGCAGCTCGCCTTGGTATCGCGGCTGCATGGGTTCAGTCCGGGCAACTTGATCTCGCCATCGCAGAATACCGTCAGTTGAAGAGTATCACAGGAGTCACTGCCAGCCTGGCCGATCTGATCATCCAGAGAAACCTGCAACAACCGGAGTCACTCCGGAACTGGGATGAGGTGGATGAACTGACTCGCGAAATGAACCCACAAATTGCGGACCCAGTCCAGCGTGCACTACTTCGCGCGGACCGATTGTTTGCAACGGGCCAAATCGTAACCGCACTTCATACACTGGAACATGCGGCCGCCATGTCTCCGGATCGCAAAGAGATTACTTCTGCCCAACGACGTCTGAACGGTGAATTCTCTGTCGGGATCAACGAACGACTTGCAAAGCTGGCTGCGGAAGATCCATCAAATGCCGAAGTCCAGGCTGCTCTGATTCGACAAAAACTCAACTCGGAAGGATCTGACGCTGCGATTGCGATGCTCGAATCCATTGCCAGACCACAGAACTCTGCGACAACGGCAACTGCCGCAGAATCGCACGAGGCAGCACTGCTCCTCGCAACTCGGATCTCGAACTTGATCGTTTCGCTGGAGAAGAAAAGCGGTGGCTCGGAAGCCACGAAACTCTTCGAAAAGGTTGCCATCCAATACGCCGAACGTTTGGTGTCGCTGAATCCGAAACACGAAGCAAATCTTGTCAAAACCTTGATGCAATCCGGTCGTACATCTGACGCCATGAAGGCGGTGACGGTCCTGCCCGTGAAAGACCGCCCGGAAATGCGAGCCGCCTGCTTGCTGGAAGTTGTCCGCCCCGAATCTTCCCGGGCGACAACGCTGCCGACAATCACCAATGCGATGTACGCTCTTGTGGGTCAGTATCCAAACAATATGGAACTGCGTGTTCGTTATGCGGAACTAATGCTGTACTCTCGGCAGTACTCATACGCCGAACAAACGCTGGCGACTTTAACCCCCGAAACCATCAACGCTCCGCAGGTCCTCGCCCTGCGAGCCTGGTTGCGATCGGCAGAAGAAAAGGAACTCCCGGACGCCACGGAGCTGATCGATCAGGCTCTGCGGTCGGCCCCTCAGTCCTCGGCGTTTCGTGAAATCAAAGCCCGAATTCTCCTGACTCAGAATCGGGCGGACGAAGCGCTGCGGATACTGGAAGAGATCAAGGATCAGGAGCTGTCGATTTCGGGTCAGGTCTACCTTCTGGCATCACTGCTGAAGCTGGAACGTGACGCGGAAGCTCACATGATTTTCGAGCAGATCCATCCCCTTCACGACATGGATTCGCTCTACCCGGCGGACGAAGATCTACTGAAGGCGATTAGCAAACAAATCCTGACACCCTCTACTGCTCAGCGATAATTCCATGCCACGACTCTCTGTGATCGTTCCCACCTTTTGTGAAGCCGACAATCTGCCGGAACTGGCGGAGCGACTTTTCAGCAGCCTCTCGCAGGAACTCTATGACACCGAACTGATCATTGTCGATGACAACAGTCCGGACGAAACGCGGTCGATCTGTCAGGCATTGAATCGACGGTTTCCTGTTCGACTGATCGTTAGAACGACCGAACGCGGGCTCTCCAGCGCGGTGATCGAGGGGATCAGGAACGCATCGGGAGAGATCCTGGTGATCATGGATGCGGATCTGTCGCACCCGCCTGAAGCAGTGCCGGAACTAGTTGCAGCCCTTGAAAACCCGATCACGGACTTCGTCATCGGAAGCCGCTACGTTCGAGGCGGCTCGACGGACGAAGATTGGGGAATGCTGCGTTATCTGAATTCCCGACTGGCGACGTGGCTGGCAACTCCTTTGACGCGAGCTGCTGATCCGATGGCCGGATTCTTCGGACTTCGCAGAGAAACTTTTGAGGCCGCAGAACAGCTCAACCCCATCGGCTATAAGATCGGTCTGGAGCTGATGGTGAAATGCCGTTGTCAGCGGGTTGTGGAAGTTCCGATTCACTTTGCAAACCGCAAGTGCGGCACGAGCAAGCTCAACCTCAGAGAGCAACTGAACTACATCAGACATTTGGCTCGTCTGTATGGATTTCAATGGACCGCACATCGACCATTGACATCATCAAAGGGCTGCCCGACGAAGCTCTCTTCAGGCCAAAAGAGGCAGCAAACATCCACGGCCACGTTCTAAAAACGTATTTGGCGAACCGTGGAAAATCAGTGGCTTACGAGACGAACCTCTCTTCCGCTCCCGAAAAACTCAGGAATATTTCTTCGGAGGGCGGAATCAGGATCAAAACAGCGATTCAAGTTGACTCTTCGCATTCCCGATTGCCAACTTCTGGCGTTTGAAAATAGATCTCTGTTGTGAGCAAGGTCCAGGTCTCCTAAACTTCCGCCTGCTTTTTCGGGGTTTTACCGAAAAAAAGTGCATTCAGACCCTTTGGAAGTGGTATCCACGAGACTCAGGTACAGGCAACAATGGCGAACTTCTTCTTCACCAGCGAATCAGTCAGCATGGGACATCCCGATAAGGTGTCCGATCAGGTTTCCGACGGCATTCTGGATGCTCTGCTCGCGCAGGACCCGATGTCCCGCGTCGCCTGTGAAACCTTGTGTACAACTGATCTCGTTGTTTTGGCCGGCGAAATCACAACCTCAGCGAAAGTCGACTACGTCGCTGTCGCTAGAAAAGTCATTCGCGACATTGGTTACACATCAGATGACATCGGCTTCAACGCCGACAGCTGCCGAATTTTCCTGGCTCTTCACAGCCAGAGCGGTGACATTGCTCAGGGCGTGGATCGCGACGGTGCCGGTGACCAGGGTTTGATGTTTGGTTATGCTTGCAATCAGACCGAAGAACTGATGCCAGTGCCAATCGCGTATGCCCATCGATTGATCAATCGCCTGACAGAAGTTCGCCAAAAGGGCGTTGTGAACTGGTTGCGACCAGACAGCAAGAGCCAGGTCACCGTGGAATACGACGGACAGAAACCGGTTCGCGTTGAAGCCATCGTGATCTCGACTCAGCATGCGGAATCTGTGACTCAGGAAGAGATCTCTGCCTTCATCAAGAAGGAAGTGATCGGTCATGTGATCCCAGCCAACATGTTGGACGCCAACACCAAGTACCATATCAACCCAACCGGACGGTTCGTGATTGGTGGACCTCACGGTGACACCGGTCTGACCGGACGCAAGATCATCGTCGATACCTACGGTGGCTGGGGTCGCCACGGTGGCGGTGCATTTTCTGGTAAGGATGCCACAAAGGTCGACCGCTCTGCTGCTTACATGGGCCGTTATGTCGCCAAGAATATCGTCGCTGCAGGGCTCGCCGATCAGTGCGAAGTGCAGTTGGCTTATGCCATCGGCGTCGCTGATCCCGTAAGCATTCGCGTTGACACCTTTGGTTCTGCCAAGATTGCGGAATCAAAGATCGAAAAGCTTGTTCGCGATCACTTCCCTTTAACTCCAAAGGGAATCATCGAACACCTGAAACTTCGCCGACCTGTGTTCCTGAAGACCGCTGAAGGCGGCCACTTCGGACGCTCCGGCGACGGCTTCACATGGGAAGCCACCGACAAGGCCGATGCACTCCGGAAGGCTGCTAACTGATTATTCTCTGAGTAGTGTGTTTGAGAGCAGCCGGATTCGTGAGAATTCGGTGCGTTTACGTGGAAGTCGTCCGAATTCTCACGAATCCGGCTACAAAGAAACCCTCTCTCCCACGAGACGTAGGACCATTGACTCGCCCCGAGGACTTGAGTGCTCGGGAACAGGGTGTAAGCATCACCAAGGCGGTCAGGAAGTCTCCCGACTGCTGAGTACAGCTGAAAAGCCCGGCTTTCCATAAAGCCGGGCTTTTCTTATTCTCCCCAAAGTGTGAATTGAGGCCAGGTGTTCGCGGAATACCTTCGGAAGTTTGCCTCAATGGTGGCCGTGCAGAATATGTTGCAGGCACAGCCCGGGATTTCTCCGGCATGGATGCACGGTGATGACCACAGAACAACAGCTTGATCAGCGAACCAACGAACTTCGACCTGAAGTCCGCAAGATCATTTCTTCCGGACAGCGGCCGACAGTCGTGCGTTCTGGCTCTCTTCTTTCGGTGAGTGTTCTCACCTCGCTGAGTCTGATCTTCTTGTGGCTGTCCTTTACTCCAGCGGAGTTTTCGCCTCTGGCCTGGATTGCACTGATCCCCATCAGTCAATTGCTCCGGCTAAGAACGCTCCCTCGCTTCAGCGGTTTGCTGATCTGGGGACTTTCCTTTCTGTGGGCCACAGCGACTCTTCAATGGATGCGTCTTGGTCATCCGGCGATGTTTCTGGCCCTGGCCGCTTTGGCCGCCTACATCGGACTTTATATCCCCACGTTCATCTGGCTGGGACGACGAAGTCTCCTGGCCGGTCTGCCATTGTGGATTGCCGTGCCCGTCGTCTGGACCGGCCTGGAGTACGCTCGAGCGTACCTGCTGACGGGATTTTCCTGGTACTATCTGGGCCATAGTCAATATCGCTGGCTATCATTGATCCAGATCTCTGACATAATCGGTGCTTATGGAGTTTCCTTCCTGATCGCGCTGGTTTCCGGAGCACTCGCCCAGCAGATCCCGCTGGCATGGCTGCGGCGATGGAAGCTTGATGTCGACGAATCTGCGACAGACACGTTCTCTCGGAAACCACTTCTTGTTTCTGAACTTCTGCTGGTCGGAGTTCTGACCTACGGAACGTTTCGAAAAACTCCACCGGAGCAATTTCCTCCGGGTCCGGCCATGGCCCTGATTCAGGGAAACTTTACACCCGAGTTAAAGCATGATCGCAACGAGTTCCTGACTCGGTTTCGCGTACACGATGCCTTGACCGCTCACTCTGTTTCCCTGCAGCCTGACGTCATCGTCTGGCCGGAAACGATGTTTTCCTGGGCAGAAAAAAGTGCGGCCGAAGGAGTAACCGATGAAGACATTCTTTCGCAGATTCCGGTCGAAGAGTTAAGTTACTACGGCAACCAGGCTGGCGTGCTGGTCGAGCCGTTCCGGACTCGTGAAGTGCAACAACGACTTGAAGAGTTTTCTCAGTCATATGGGGCCGCCATCATCATGGGCCTCGAAGCAAACGTTGCCGAAAAGCATGATCTGAAGACATTCAACGCAGCCGCATTTGTCAGACCGGATCTTGGATACAGCGGACGCTACGACAAGATTCATCGAGTGATCTTCGGAGAATACATTCCCCTGCGAAGTGTCCTTCCGTGGCTTTCCGATCTGACTCCATTCGGGGCCAATTTCGGGATTGATGCCGGTACGGAAATGAAGATGTTCGAGTACGCCGGATTTCGCATCGTCCCGATGATTTGTTTTGAGGATACGGTTCCTCATCTGACACGCAGAATGGCGGCTCAGAAGGACTCTGAGGGTCATGAGTGTGACGTTCTGGTCAACCTGACCAATGACGCCTGGTTTCGAGGTTCCAGCGAACTGGACCAGCATCTGATCACCGGAGTTTTCCGCAGCGTTGAAACTCGCGTGCCTCTGGTTCGATGCGTCAATGGGGGAATCTCTGCCTTCATCGATGGTAACGGACTCGTTCGCGAACCAGATAAGATCCTTGTCATGAAAGAACCTCTGGAGGGATTACACGCCGAAGTCTCAGAAGTCAAAGGCATGCGTGATCCATCCACAGGAGCATGGCGACGTCAGTTCAACGGAATCATCTTCGGCCAGGTCGCGCTTGATCCTCGCAGTTCGCTCTACGTCCGATACGGCGACTGGTTCGCCGGTCTCTGCCTGTTCGCAATGCTGGCCGCTTGTGTGACTTCGTTCGTATTGAAGAAATGACACACTGTTATAGCCGCTGTTAGGTCCTTTCGCCGCGAT
>JBPOIW010000327.1:0-14586 GCA_052034165.1 Planctomycetota bacterium
CGGCTCTTGCGAAAGCCGTCGCCTCCGGCTCGGCGGTAAACGTTCAACTCAGATCCGGCGATTGCCCGTGAGCCTGACCATTATCCGCCATACGAGCTGTATCGCTGCACGCCGCGATGAAAGGCCACGCGATTCAAAACAAACAGCACCACAATCCACACAGCCTGAACGAACAACTCCATCGGCAGTTGTTCCTGCGGAATCTTTCCCAGCATAATGGCGGCCGGTGCGTACGCGAGATATCGGAACGGCAGGACATCCACAAACGGAATCCACTGCGACAACAACTCCAGCGGAATCATGTGACCCGACAGAAAATAGCTGAGCATCATGTAAATAAAGATCAGGGAACTGACTTCCAGAAACCAGAAGGCAATCAGTCCAATCAGCGCTTCGATCAGGAATCCAATCGCAAACGACATCAGTAACGACGCCACAAATGCCGCAGTCACTGGCCACGCCGGCCAACCCGGAAGATGAGCACGACACATCCAGAATACAAGGGCGAACGGACCTGCTGCGATCACATAATAAACCAGCTTATGAGCCACTCGATGCCAGAACAAATGATCCAGCATATCGACCGGCTGAATCAGATATTTGCGCACGGATCCATCAGCGATCGAACCGGCAATCCCGGTCGATAACCCAGGCATACTGGAGAACGCACGAGCCATCATCACCAACAGATAATATGACACCATCTGTCCAAAGTTGTAACCCTTCATCGTCCGCGAAGAGTCGTTCTGAAAGATCGCACTCCACAGAAAGATCTGAGTCACGATGGGCAGAAACCGCACCAGCGTCGAGAACGCAAAGTCCGCGCGGTAGACAAGTCGCTCTTCGATGGCCGTTCGAAGGATCAGCCACTTCAGCCTTAGCCTTGCCCGCAATTCTCCGCCGAATGATTCCGTCGCGGCCGTCATGTGGCGACCCTTGATGCATCGTCGGTCGAAAAGAGTTCTGCGATCACATCTTCCAGAGGTCGCTCGACCACACTGATGTCATCAACTGAATGTTGACTCAGAATCGTCGCCAGACATTCGGAAACTCTCTGTTTCTCAACCTGAATTCGCACACGCGGTGGGCGAGTTTCCACGATTCGTCCGAATCGTTCGAGCCCTTCCGGACAACCATTATCGGAGAACTGTAACTCAATAATTTTGTGACGACTGAAGCGATCAATAATCGCCGCCAACGGACCATCATGAATCACCGTTCCTTTGTTGATTACGATGGCACGCTCACACAGAGCTTCGACGTCCTTCATATAGTGGCTGGTCAGAATCACTGTAATTCGCTGTTCGCGCTGGTAGTGCCGCAAGAACTCCTGCACGCGTCGCTGACTGACAACATCCAGCCCGATCGTCGGCTCATCCAGAAATAACACATCCGGGCGATGCAGCAACGCAGCGATCAGCTCCATCCTCATGCGCTCACCCAGCGACAGCTCACGCACAGGCTGAGCCATCAGGCGACGCACCTCCAGCAGATCCGTCAGCTCATCAATGCGACGCGTATAATCTTCTGCGGGGATCCGATAGATCTCCTTGTGCAGCCGAAATGATTCCTGAGCCGGTAGATCCCACCACAGCTGTTCCTTCTGACCTGTGACCAGTGAAAACCGCCGCCGATAAGCGTCTTCTCGTTTCCACGGCACATGCCCCAACACAGTCGCGGTACCGGAGGAAGGCACAACCAGCCCGGACAACAGCTTCAGCGTGGTCGTTTTCCCGGCCCCGTTAGGCCCCAAAAACGCCACCATTTCGCCTTCATCGATGGAAAAACTGACATTCCGAACGGCGCTGACAATCGTGTGTTCACGATGAAACAACCCGCGTACGGACGCCATCAGCCCTTCGCGTTTCCGGAAGACCTTGTATTCTCGACACAATTCCCTGACTTCAATCGCCGCCATGCGCGGGATGGTAGTGCAGGCGACGGATCGTCGCAAACGGTCATCGCCGAACAGCATGCCTGCGGGAATACAGACTTCTCGGTCCACAGGTTGCTGCACTCAACCCGCGGAGAAAGACAACTCGTTCTCAATCCTGGTCAACGTTGAACAGACCAACACCAACAATTGGAGGACTTGCTCCAGCTTTTGAATACAATGCTTCGTGGTTGGTCATTCACTTCACTCAGGAGCAGCGTTCTTGCCTTTTCCCAGCGTAGCAGATTTGATCCCGGTTCTGCAGGTAGCTATCGGTCCGGTCATCCTGATCTCCGGCGTCGGGCTTCTAATGCTCAGCATGACCAATCGACTCGGCCGAGTCATCGATCGTGCACGAATTCTGGATCGAGAACTCCGCCCCGGATCCCCGGAAGATCCTCATCGAAATCGAGAACAGCTGCGAATCCTCATCGACCGCGCGAGACTCTTGCGTATGGCCATCGTCCTTGCTTCCGTCAGCGTGCTGCTGGCCGCTTGTTTGATCATCAGCCTGTTTCTGGCAACCCTGCTGAAACTGAATGCCGGGGCTCTGATTCTCGTTCAGTTCGTCGGCTGTCTCAGTTGCCTGATCTGTTCAATGATTGAGTTCATTCGCGATATCAATCTGTCGCTCGCAGCGATGAAACTGGAAGTCTGCGATTCGCTGCGACAATAAGGAGCCGCAACTCGCTCGTCACAACCCCGCCAGCCGCGTCTCTGTATCACCGAACTGAGGCAACTCAACACCCATCCGATCCATCAACGACAAATACAAACTGCACAACTTTCGATTGTCATCGCCTTTGTCGAGATAATTCAGAACGCGCCCCGTCTCCAGTGTTCCTCCGAGTCCACCCAGCAGCAACAGCGGCACCTTCGACGAATCGTGTCGGCTACCGGACCACATGTTCGAGATAAACATCAGACAGGAATTATCCAGAACTGTCCCCTGCCCTTCCGGCATCGAATCCAGCCGCAACGCCAGATACGCCAGCTGACTAACGTAGTATCGAGATACACGCTCATAGTCGTCGGACAAATCATCATGCGAAGCCGGATGATGCGCCTTGCGAACGTCCAGAAATGGATAAAACAACCCGGACAAATCGCGACACAGCAGCAGCGTGGCCACGCGAGTTTTATCGGTCTGAAACGCCGTGGCGATAATGTCGCCCATCAGTCGCATGTGCTCACGCAGATCTTCTGGCAGACCATTATCCGGACGCTTCATCAATTCCACCGGTTGCCCACGTCGCGCGGCATTCTCGTCGGCTTTGGATTTATCTTCCCGAGTTCGCTCGATACGTTTTTCGATCTCACGAACACTCGTCAGATACTCGTCCAGTTTCGCCTGATCGGCCACACTGATCTGACGACGAATATGACTTGCGTGTTCTCGAACACGATCCAGAATGCTCTGCATCCGGCGACTGCCATGATTGTCGAACAGACTGTCGAACGCCAGCGATGGATACACCTCCATCGGCACAGGTGAGTTCGCATCATGCCATGAGATATGTGAACTATAAGCCATCGAGAAGTTCGTTTCGTGATAGCCGGTGATCGGCTGCTCACAGCCCAAGACCAAACTGGGCTGAGGCGAATCTTCGCCAATCCGACTGGCCAGCACCTGATCCATGCTGACTCCACCTTTCAGCACAGCGCCCTTCTGCAACGCCGCCCCAGAAAGAATATTGCCTGTCTGACCCGGATGAATACCGACTCCATTTGCATTGCGATTGAATAAGCCCGTGATGACGTTCAACTTTTTCTTGAAAGGATCCAGCTGCTCCAGAGTTCGGCTGAGTTCCATTTCTTCGCCGGCCCCTTTGGCCCACCAGTGATCCGCATTGATCCCATTCCCCATGAACAGCGCCGCAAAGCGTTTTGGGAACACAGGATTCTCTGTTGACGTTTGCTCATCACTGGCCGGAAGTGACTCCATCCACGGCAAAGCCATCGTCACACCAGCACCCAGCAGGGCCGTTCGGCGAGTTGATCGGATCATCACTGGCATCTCCTGAGAGTTAACTTTTGACGGCGGTTCTGGAGTGCAGGCTCAGACCGTGTGACCACAGTGTACCGAATAAATTCGGCCCCTCCCAACCGCAATCCTGCTTTCCACGGCCCTTTCACTGCGATGACGAATCCTGATCAGCCTGTTAAAGTCTGCAATAAGAGATCCAGTCCGGAAAATAAAGCCCCCACTTTCTGACGACTAATCGCCATGCTTAATCGACGCCAACTGCTCTCCCGAACCTGCATGGGATTCGGATCGTTGGCCCTCGCTGATCTGCTGCAGTCAACGACAGCGCAGGCCGAGCAATCAGCGGCCAATCCTTTGGCGCCGAAACAACCACATTTTGCTCCCACCGCCCAGCGCGTCATTCACTTATTCATGAATGGCGGCCCGTCACATCTGGATACCTTTGATCGCAAACCACTGCTGGAAAAATATCACGGTCTGGCGCTGCCTACATCCGAGCGCACCGAACGAAAAACAGGGGCAGCTTTCGCTTCACCATTCAAGTTTCAACGCTTCGGGCAAAGCGGTCTGGAGATCAGTGAACTGTTTCCTCACGTCGCACGATCAGCCGATGATCTGTGTGTCATCCGCTCTATGTATGCCGACGTTCCGAATCACGAACCGTCCTTTATGCTGATGAATTGCGGCGACGGCCGTCAGGCTCGCCCCAGTATGGGTTCGTGGGTGACCTACGGATTGGGAACCGACAATCAGAATCTGCCGGGCTTCATCGCCATGTGTCCCGGAGGTCAACCGACTGTCGGTGCTCAAAACTGGCGATCATCATTTCTCCCCGGTGCGTACCAGGGAACCTACATCGATACCGCGCAGACAGAACCCGATCGCCTGATCGAAAACCTGCGCAACAAGTTTCTTCGGCCGGACCGTCAGCGAAAACAACTGGATCTCGTCCAGGCCCTCAACGAGCGACATCGAGAAGCTCGACCCTTCGACTCTCAACTCGACGCGAGAATTCAGTCGTTTGAACTCGCATATCGCATGCAGACAGAGGCCAGCGATGCGTTCGATGTTCGTCATGAACCGCAATCCGTACGTGAAGACTACGGAGATACGGTCTATGGCCGACAACTTCTGGTGGCTCGTCGCCTGCTGGAACGCGGAGTTCGCTTTCTGCAAATCTGGCATAAAGCCGGCCAGCCGTGGGATGCTCACGATCAACTGGAACAGAATCATCGAGGTCTCGCGGCCGAGGTCGATCAACCGATCGGGGCCTTGTTGAGTGATCTCAAGCAACGCGGAATGCTGGACAGCACGCTCGTGATCTGGGGCGGTGAGTTTGGGCGAACTCCAACAGTGGAATTGCCGACTCCCGGAGTTTCCTCAATCGGCAGTGGTCGCGATCATAACCACTACGGCTTCTCCATGTGGCTGGCCGGCGGCGGCGTCAAGGGCGGTTATGTTCACGGCGCCACGGATGAATTCGGCTGGAATGCGATCGAAAAGCGAGTTCACGTGCACGACCTGCATGCCACGATTCTGCATCTGCTGGGCTTCGACCACGAACGCCTCACATTCCGCTACGCCGGCCGCGACTTCCGTCTGACGGATGTGCATGGTCATGTTGTTCATGACGTAATCTCTTAAACAGCATCGAGCGACTCGACTTCACCAACACAGAAACTTGATTCCGGACCGATAACTGGAATTCACACAATGGCCCTCAATGCGGCAGTGCCCAATCGTCTGTCAGACATTCTTGAAGAACTCGGTGGAATTGCCGCGAGTCGAGTCCACTCTGAACCCGCGACTGGAAAAGCGACAATTGCTGACCTGATCCGAGCCAACGATGAAGGCTGCCTTTGCGAACTCGTTGACGGCATTCTGGTTCAAAAAGCATGCGGATGGAAAGAATCACTCATTGTTGCGGCGTTTATACAACGGTTGAGACAGTTCGTGAAAATGGACAATCAGGGACTGATCATAGGGCCTGATGCGTGCTTCGAGATCTTTCACACACTGGTGCGCAGCCCCGGTGTGTCGTTCGTTTCCTGGAACCGCCTCCCGGATGGAAAAATCTCAACAACTCCTGTTCCTCAGGTCGTGCCTGATCTGGCGATAGAAGTGCTGAGCACAGGCAACACATTCATGGAGATGTCACGGAAGAGACATGAATACTTCCATGCTGGCGTTCGCGTCGTTTGGATGGTTGATCCACGCGAACGAACAGTGGCCGTCTACACAAGCGCCAGTGAGTACCAGATTCTGGACGAAAGCCAGACACTCACTGGACACAATGTCCTGCCGGGCCTTGAGATTCACCTCGCAGATGTGTTCGCTGAACTCGATCGCTGCCCACCGCCAACGTGATCCTGCGGTTCTCCGAAAACCGAAAACTTAAAACCGAAAACCCCGGCCTCACACCTGCCCCAGATGTTCGCACACAAGTCGGCGAATTTCATCGCCCACATCATCAATCGTTCTCAGCGAACCAGCGTCATCCAGTCCGTGCACCGTGCGCCAGTCCAGTCGACTATGGGCCAGCGCAAGATAGCAACGACGCACTCGTTCAAGATAAGGCAGATCGGACTCCTGCAGATCGGCTTCCTGTTCCGTGTAGTCACGAGCCGCTTTTCGTGACACCAGTTCGCGACTCATCTGCGATGACATGTCAATCAGAATGGTGAGCGTTGGTCGAGGCAACTGGAAGACGTCGAATTCAATCTTCTCAATCCACTCCACCAGCGCGGTACGCGCAGCACCATCCAGCTTGGCCGACTGATGTGCCAGATTGGATCCGACGAATCGATCCAGCACAATAACATCGTTGTCTTCAATCATCCGCATCAACAACTCACGCGATTCAAATCGGTCGCCGGCGTACAACACCGCGGCTAACTGAGGATGCACTTCATTCAGTGATCCAAACTTCCCGTTCAGAAAGTCGCCAATGGCGGAACCAAACGTGGTCGACGAGTAACGTGGAAACTGCAGCGTATCGACTCGCAGTCCCATCTCACGCAGGGCCGATACTAACCGGCCAGCTTGAGTCCCCTTCCCGGCTCCGTCAATGCCCTCAATTGCAATCAACGTGGCCATGAAGATTCTCCCGACTGCGTACCGGCCACTGAAGAAAAGCTTAATTGCACCACTTCCACAGGCTCGGAACCACAGGCTTCCGCCACACCCTCAGCACACGCTGACTGAAGAGATTCTTCAACGCCTGAAGTCTCTTCGTGATCGTTCAGCCATGCACGGCGTCGCCCTGCAACACGATCCTGAAAAGTCTCGGAGCCAGACGCCAGGTCCTTACCAGAAACCATGATTCGTTCGGCCACGACACCGTCACGATTAGCCGCCACTGCTCGACAAGTCAGAAAATTCCCAATATCCGCTGCCGTGCCCGGAACTTCGATTGGCATATACCAACGATCTGTGCCTCGCAAATATCCGGGACGCGTCTCTGACTCTCGCTCCGCCAGAACCTCCAGTTCAGCGCCGTGAAGTGACGCCTCTGATTTCGCTGACGCGACCGTTGTTGAGACCTCCGCCTGCCGATCTGAATCCACTGCAACACGGCTCAAATAAAACTGCTCCGCCAGATTTCTTTCGAGTTCACTCAGGACATGAACACGTTCTTTGATCACATCGGGGTGAACCTGATCAGGCATTGTTGCTGCCGGAGTTCCGTCGCGACGACTAAACGGAAACACATGCACCTTCATAAAGCGCGCTTTGCGACAGGTTTCCAGAGTCTCTTCAAACTCAGCATCCGTTTCGCCAGGAAACCCGACGATGATATCTGTGCTGAACGCGGGATCATTTCCCAGCATGTCCCGGATCTGATCCAGACGTTCCAGAAAACGCTCGACACGATAACGCCGTCGCATGCGAGTCAGCACGCTGTTACTTCCGCTCTGCAGCGCCGGATGAAACTGCGGACACAAATGCTGGCAATCACCAGCGGCCTTAATGAAGTCATCGTTGACTTCGACCGCTTCGATACTGGAAAGACGCATTCGCCAATCGCCGGGGATACGATCCAGACGACGCAACAGATGCCACAATCGCTCAGGCTTTTCGCCCGGGGCCAGGTTGTTTGTATCGACACCAAAGTGTCCCATATGAATACCGCTGATTACGATCTCGCGATAACCATGTTCAATCAACGCGCGGATTTCGTCTTCGATATCGATGGGACGCCGACTTCTCAGGCCCGGCCGGACCGTCGGAATAATGCAGTACGAACACTTGAGAATGCATCCATCCTGAATCTTAACGAACGCACGCTGATGCCCTTCGAACTCACTGATCCCGTTGGGCATATCGACGATGCCAAAGCGGCTCAGCACATCCGGAAGCTCGCGTTTGTCTGTGACTACTTCAATCACATTGGGCAACTCCGAAACCGCTCGAGGATCCCGTGTTGCATAGCAGCCCATCACGATCGTTTTCGTGCCCGGATTCTGCCGTGACAACTGACGGATCACCTGACGAGATTTGGAGTCGCCGGTGTTCGTCACTGTGCATGTATTGACGACGCACAGATCCGCAGACTCGCCTTCAGTCGCTTCACGATAGCCGCTCTGCAGCAACGCTTCACGGACAAGCTGAGTTTCATACTGGTTGACTTTGCAGCCCAGAGTTACAAGGCGGCAGGTTCGAAGATCTGACATAGTCACAACACGCGGTAAAGAGAGCTACTATGGTCCTTAGCAGACTGTTGCTTTAATCAGCCGGAACGCGTTAGCGTCCGGTTTTCGTCGCAAACAAACAGTAAAAACAACCGGGGGCTAACGCCCTGCGGCTGATGGCGCGACTAAATCAACAACCTGCTAACTTTTACGATTCCGGAATTGCACGAGTACTGTTCGGTTTCCCAAAGCAAAACGACCACCCGATCCGAGCAAAATCACGGTCTGGGGGCGGAATCTTCGCGAATGGTGAGCCTTCTTCCACTGAATCTCAATCACAGAGATCCGCACGGCCCAAAATTGGCACAATTAATCGCAGGTCGGTCAAAAAATGACCCGCGATCTTCTCTTCTGCCGGAACTTATCAAGTGTTCGCGTAAAATCGCGTCTATTCGCGGTTCAAACTACCCTTTCCGTGATCAGCTCCGCTGAGTGACTAAACACGAATCCAATAGACTACCGTTTGAAATACTCGTGAGACGCGTCGCCTCCGCTGAGCACATACGCCACGAGGTCCATGATCTCGTCTTTGGTCAACAGCCCCAGTAAGTTGGCTGGCATCGGAGAGGTCTTCGAAACCTCCATCTCTTCAACTTCTTTCCGATCCACGGCCACACGCTGATCAGGATCCGTAAGATCCGTATTGAGCGTCGCGGTATCGCCGTTGAGATTGACGATCACTCCGGTATGAACTTTCCCTTCGGTCGTCACCACAGTCACTGCTGAAAACTGTTCGTTGATGACCTTGCTGGGATTCACAATCTGATCCAGAAAATCATGAGGCGAATAACGGCGTCCAGCGGTGCTCAAGTCCGGACCCGTCATGCCACCAGCGTTCCCAAATCGATGGCAGGTGAAACAGGCAGCCGCAGCAAAGACCTTCTGACCTGTCTCAAAATTGCGGGCCTTCAATTCTGTTTTTGTCGCCCCGCTCAATTCGTCCAGCGTCCAAGGAGTGACCGTGCGTCCCGCAAACATGGCGCCAACATTCTCAATGGCCGATTTCTTTTCCGGCTTTCTGGCAATCAATTCAGCAAGCTCAGTCTTTTCAGCCTCTGTGAAAGTCTCCAGCGAATCAGTCCGAATGAATTCAATAAACTTGCTGAAACTGGCGCCACCACGGTAGTTGGCCGCCTTGAGAAACCACTCCAACTGAGCGGTCCGCAATTCCTTCGTCCAGCCGGTCTTCAAAAATCGCAGGCTGCGAGCATACTCAATCTGTGGTTCCTGACTGAGTGCCGCTTCAATCAACGCCATTCCTTTGGCGGCCGCATTCGGAGCCTGCAAATATCCCAGCGTTTCACATAACAGCCAATTGAGTTCAAAAGAGTCAGCCGGAAACGCGGCATCAAGTTTGTTTGTCAGCGCCGCCTGCACAGACTCCTCCGGGTTTCCGAAGCGATGTAGTACGATCTGCGAAACTCGAACAAAGGCGATCTGCTGCTCTGTGGTCAGCTTCGACCAGTCAATGTTCAACAGAGCCCCAAAAAGTTTATCGCGCGCGGCCGTGTTGACGACGGCATTCTCTGGACGATGCAGCGGACAAACGCCTTCCACCCGAGCCAACGCCAGTAAGGCTTCTAGTTGAGCGGTGGGATTGGTCTCTGCCAATGCCCGTGCTTCCCAGGTCGCCGACGGCTGATGTTCCAGCACCGTACGAGCAGCCCAGCGGATGAATCGGTCGGAATGACTCAGATGGGGCCACGCGAAATCCACTGCCGCAGGATCCTGCTTGCCGTGATACGCCTCCAGTTGATGCCGCAGATCACGTTCCGGTGTGGATGTTACAACAGCTGCAACCCGCGATGTCGGTTCACCGCCCGCGTAGGTCACTCGATAAAGCCCCGACTGAACTCGCCGTCCGCCAATCGCAAAATACATGGCTCCATCACCCGGATGAATAATGGCGTCTGTAACAGGCAGAGGTGCCCCGGAGAGAAACTCTTCTTTCGTCGCCGAATAAGTAGATCCACTCGGCGTCAGATGCACGGCGTAAACTTTGCCCCAGCTCCAGTCCAACACAAACAGGGCCCGCTGATACTTCTCTGGAAACTTCGCGCCATAACCAAACGTGGTGCCGGTCGGTGAACCCGGACCGATATTGAGCGTGGCCGGCAGATTGTCCGGGTAGAACTCCGGATACTTTCCTGCTCCGTTTCGCCAGCCATACTCAGCACCACTGACCACATGATTGATACGAGTTGGACGGTACCACGACGTATTGAAGTCATACTCCATGTCAGCGTCGTACGTAAACAGCTCTCCATCATGATTCACGGAAGCATCGAAGATGTTTCGGAAACCCGTCGCATAGATCTCGAACTGTTTTCCGTCCGGCGTGACTCGATAAATGATGCCTCCCGGCGCCAGAACATCGCGATTGTGTCCTCGACCATCCGGCATCCGCGGCAGCAAATGATCATCCCCCCAGATCTTGGGAACCGGAGAACTATCCGGAGTCTCTGTCAGCTTGGCGTTGTTGCCGCAGACCAAATACAGAGCCTGACCATCCGGCGTTGGCACCACGGCATGAACTCCGTGATCACCTTTGGAATCAATCCCGCGCAACAGTTCGACCTTATCCAGCTGATCATTGCCGTCCGAGTCCGTGATTCGATACAGACCGCTTTGCAGCTTCTGCTCATAGTCATTCACGCCGACATACAACGCCCCGAAGGCGAAAACCATCCCGTTGACCGCTCGAATATCAACCGGCACCTTTTCCACATCGGCCGGTTTCAATTGTTCGCCCGCAGCCGGTGGCATAAAGCGATACAGCCCGCCAAACTGATCGCTGGCATAGATCCGGCCTTTTTCGTCGGCGCACAAGTTGACCCATGATCCTTCTTCAACACCAGGCACGGAATACAACAACTCCACTTTGAAATCTTTCGCCGCCTTAATACGTTCAACAGGAGTCGCTTTGTTGTCGCCGATCGCCGGGCCAACAGTCGCCGGCCGATTCTGCTTTTTCGCAGCCGGACGGTCCTTCGCTTTCTCGTCTGTCTTTGCGTCGGATTTCGTCTCTGATTTTTCTTTTGCGTCATCCGCGGGTGCAGGTGCAGACTTCGGAGCGGCAGACTTCGGTGAGTTCTGTGCCTTACCGTCAGCCTTCTGTTGGCCCGCGGCCGCAGGCTTTTGTTCTATCTTTGTGGCATCCGCCGGAATCGTTGCTCGATCAAACTTCGCGACTTCCGCATCCGGCAACTCACGAAGACGCACGTCTTTGAATTGCACGGTCATCGCCGGCCCGCGATGAATCTGAAAGGCCAGCAGTCCCTCAATCGCGTTCGCTGATTCCTCGTAATCTGTGAGCTCTGCTGCGATCTCACCATTAATTCGATGGACCAGATGATTGCCAATCGCGACGACGGAATATTCGTTCCATTCCGCGACGTCTTTGGCAACCGCCTCACGTTTGGCTGCCAGCCATCGCACGCCATCCGGATCGATGATAACCGATTGTCCATTCTCCGCCAGGATTCTACGACCGCGCTCTTCGTAGACCATCGCGTTGTTCACAGGAGCCGGATGAATGTCGCACTGGTAACCGCCAATCGACCACTTTCCGACGTCAGGCAATTCGCGACTGCGATATTGGATGCCCGTGTTGTTTCCGGTGACTTTCGCGGACACTCGAAGTTCAAAGTTCTTCAGCACTCCGCCACGCCAGATTAGAAACTGATTGTACGACAAATGCTCTGGACCTGTTGTCTTGCCAGTAATGCAACCATTCTCGACGGACCATAGCTCCGGATTGCCGTCCCAGCCAGTGAGATCCGTTCCATTGAACAGGGAACGAAAACCGTCCGTAGTCTCCTGAGCCGACGATACAGCGCCTTTCAGAAAACAGAGCCCGACACAACAAATGACAGCCAGCAACAAATTCTTCATGAGCCAGAACTCGAGCAAAGGAAAAGGGGAAACCAAAAAGGCCGACATCACCCCGGATCAATGGTTTGAAAGCATACTTCTTGATCGGACAAGGGCATTGTGCGATAGTGAATGTCCCCAGAATACTGACTTCCCGCCTCAGAAACCACGCCCGCCCAATCCCGGAAGGATTTTCATGCTCACCATGCAGAATCGTCCGATGTCCCTTTGCGACAAACTTCCGCGCCGAGATGCCATGCAAATTGGTGGATTGTCGGCTCTCGGTCTGTCCCTGCCCCAACTTCTGCAACGCTCTGTGCAGGCAAAACCGATCGAAGAGGCCTCTCCGGGATTCGGCCGAGCAAAGTCTGTCATTATGCTCTGGCTGCTGGGCGGCCCACCTCAACACGAAACATGGGATCCAAAGCCCGACGCGCCAAAAGAGGTTCGAGGAGAATACAGGCCCATCAGTTCTGTCGTGCCCGGTATTCAGGTCGGCGAACTCATGCCGCGGACGGCCATGCATACAGACAAGATGGCCGTCCTTCGCGCGGTCGTCACCAAAGATCAGGCCCACTCCTCCAGTGGCTATCAAATGCTGACGGGCGTGCCTCATGCACCGTTAAGTCAGGAAAATGTCACGTCCAAAGCTCCGAACCTGTCGCCATCTCATGCCGCGATCATGCGTGCTCTGCAACCGGATCGAGATGGCACACCCTCGGCGATTGCTCTGCCATATCACATCGCCAACGATGGTGAGATTCTTTGGCCGGGGCAAACCGCCGGGATCCTCGGTCGCAAGTATGATCCATGGTTGCTCAAGTGCGATCCCTCACAACCCAATTTTCGTATCCCTGATCTTGCCTTTCCCGACGACGTTTCCACAGCTCGATTCTCATCCCGCCGTGCATTGCTTTCGCAACTCGATCCTGTTCGCGAAACCATTGAACGTGTCAGCGCGTCCGGACGATTCAGTCAGCAGACCGAACAGGCATTCAACCTTCTGACTGGCAGCGCATCTCGTCGTGCTTTCGAGATCAACGAAGAATCTACGGAGACTCGTGATCGCTATGGTCGCAATCGATTTGGCCAGTCTGTGTTGTTGGCTCGACGACTTGTCGAAGCCGGTGTGCCACTGGTGCAGGTGAATTGGACGCGAGTCGAAGACATCAAAGGGAACGGTTCGTGGGATACTCACAGCAACCATTTTGCAGATCTGCGCAATCATCTGATGCCCAGAATGGATATGGCCTTTTCGGCGTTGCTGCAGGATCTGGACGAGCGTGGACTACTGGACGAAACGCTGGTTGTGTGGCTCGGCGAATTTGGCCATACACCAAGAATTAATGGCAATGCTGGCCGTGATCACTGGGGCAATTGTTTTTCGATCGCGCTGGGGGGAGCTGGCATCAAGGGTGGAACGGTCCATGGCGAGTCCGATACACATGCTGCGTTTCCCGTGTCGGGCATTGTTTCTCCGGCAGATATTACCGCGACGATTTTCCACTGCCTTGGTTACTCCCCGGAAACACTTCTGTACGACCAGACAGATCGCCCGTTTCCTCTGAGTCGAGGCCAAGTGATCAAGGAAATTGTGGGCTGAATGCTCCTCAGCAAGCATAAGCCAAACACCAAAATCTTGAACACGAAAGACCTTCATCGGCATCTTTCTCGAACAAATCCGCACGTCTTACCCAATCGGAATTTTTGGTGAAGGCATCCCAACACGGCACCCGATAACGTTTCTGGAACGGAGGAGGAACGGACCTGAGAAGTCGAAATGCGGCGAAATTGCTCTTGCAGCAAGGAACCGTTATTCGAATTGCAGGTTCAACTAAGAGGTGCGTGAAGGTGAAGGATTCACGAATGCGTCCGAGATTACGGCTGTTTGTCGGTGCTGATGAACCAGAAACACTGACGTTTCCAGAGCCTGAAGTGTCGATCAAACTGGGTGAACTCACCAGAATCCTGGCTGATGCCATGATCTGGGATCGAACCTGGGTTTCTGACTTCGCGGATGATGATGTTCGCATCTCAGCCGACTTGTACGAAGTCCTGACGACCTATGCTCAGATGCGTCCCAGTGCCTGAGTTCAACGGTT
>JBPOIW010000318.1:0-6333 GCA_052034165.1 Planctomycetota bacterium
CATTTTCGCCGACGGAGCGTCTAAACTACGTAGTCGAGCCGCTCCGTCGGCTCGCAGTGAACCCCAAATCTTGTTCTTGAAAGAACACCAGTGGCTCGTCAAGTTTTGATTTGGCGGTTACCGGTGGCTCCCATTTTCGCCGACGGAGCGGCGAAACTACGTAGTCGAGCCGCTCCGTCGGCTCGCATTGAACCCCATATCTTGTTCTCGACAGAACACTAACGGCAAATAATCACCGGCGCGGCTTCACTGCAACTCGTGATCAAGGACGATTTTGCTGCTGCATTGCCACGCGGTGGACGCGAGTGCATGCCTTCGTTCACAGGCAATCACCAGGCATTCTGCGATGGGATGTTGCGATGTCAGGCCGTCAATGGGATGGGAGATCTTAACGAGGTCTGAATCATCAGGATCACCTCCGCTGCTACAGCCGGTACGAACAGCATGGTCTGCCCTGGCAGGATTTGCGTTTCGGCAAAAATAGCCGCAACATGTCAATGAGGCAAACTGCACACGACTCTGACGGCGATACAAGTGAGGAATCGACCGTTGCTGTCGGCGAAAGTCAGGCGAAATCGCCAGCATTGAAAGCAACGTTCGAGCAGTCAACGCATTTCGCGATTGACGATCCGCATCGATCCAGTTTGAAGCAATGCTTCGCTGTTCAGAATCAGGAGTATTCCCTTGAACGGTACCACTACAACAATCCGCCGGTCATCCAATCAGGAGTTCCGGGGATTCAGAAACTTTATGGGGATGTCCATGGTGATGTCCCTCGCCGTCGTCTTCTTCGGCATGCAATTGATGATGGTTGGCCCGCTGAAGGGCCGACTCGAAAACATCCAGACTCGGATGGATTCCACCGAGAATAACATGAACAAGCTGGTGGCTGTTCGTGACTCGGTGTTCCGCACGAATGATCTTCTTTCAAGCCTTGAAGATCAGTCTTCTCGCCTGCAGTCACTCGAACAGAGCATCACGGACATCAAGACACTTCGGACCACGATCGAACAGGAAGCTGGTTCCGCTCAAACTGCTCTGGCTTCCATCGAAAAACTTTCAGCCGTGCAGCAGCGGATCATTGAATCCGAAGCTCAGACTCTGCAGGCCTCTGCTCAAATCAATGCGATGCAGGAGTTGCAGAAGGCGATCCTGAATGGTTCAGAGAGCACTGAAGTTGCCAACAACTCGTTGGAAGGCCTGGTGGCTCTGCAGAATCGACTGATCGCCGCTTCCAATGGGTCTGAACAGGCAAGCGAAGGCCTCGCCAGCATGAACGATCTGACACAGCGGATGGCAGCTCAGGCGGAAGACATTAAGATGGCGGCTCAGAAGTTTGACGAGTTCGTCGGCCTCAAGAACGCTGTCACAACCGCCTCTGCAGACCTCGACGCCGCCCGGACAGGTATCCAGGACTTGAACGCTCTGAAGGACAGTGTTGTGGCTTCTTCAGCCGGCGTGATCAACGCTCAGGAAACAGCTCGTACGCTGGTCGCTATGAATGAGACGTTGAACAGCTCAGATCTGCAGTTGACGTCTGCTCGCGAAAATCTGGACTCTCTCATGAAGCTGCAGACAACGCTCAGCCATCAGTCGAGCGAAATTTCTGCTGCGATTCAGAACCTTGAGATCATGGACGACTTCCGAGTTGAAGTAGCCTCACATGTACAGTCACTCGATACTCTGAGACGAACACTGATGGACATCGCCATGATGGAATCAACCATGGGCCGTGTTGCGAATGTGGTCGAGCCGCTGACTCAGATCGGTAACCTGCGACGCCTGAACGATGATGAAGTTCGTGAAGCCGCCCGAGTGATTCTGGATCGCCGTATGACTCGCTTCTCGAAGACTGAATCGCAGACAGAAACAGGAGCGACTGAAGCCATCGAAGCATCTCAGAGCGAAGTGCCTCTGCCAATCGAACCTTCAGCGTCTCAGGAAGAACTGGTGCCGCTGCCTCCGGAAGCCCGCAACTGAGTTAGCAACCGGACGACTCACAAACCACAAACCAGAAAAGCCCGTTATCTCAAAAGGATGGCGGGCTTTTTTCTATTGGTGTCTCGGTTTGATTTCGTCCGACAATCAGCCTGCATGAGGTCGCCTTCGATGCCGCCGAGACGCAATCGCGTAGTAGGCGACGCCCGAGGCAATCAACACCAGTACCGCAAGTGTTTGTGAGGGCCGCTCCATCAGCAAACTGATAAACGCGCCAAGGTACGCAAAAAGCAACAACGCCGGAGTAACAGGATAGCCCCATGTTCGATACGGGCGAGCAATATCAGGGCGAGTTCGACGCAGGATATAAACCGCGGCGACCGCCATCCCGTAGAAAATCACTCCCGCACAGATGACGGAGTCGGTGAGACTGTCGAAGGCGGCTTTTAATCGGCGAGAATGCTCTTCCCCCAGACTCGGAGCTGCTACCGCTGGAACATTCGTGGCGACCACAGACGCTGCCGTTGCATTGTCGATCGTTGACATCGTCGGAGCATTGGGATCCCACACGGAAAACAGCAGCACCAGAAATATGGCCCATGCGGCCTGAAGCACTATGGTGTTACACGGCGTATGGTAGCGACGGTGAATGCGATGCAACCACGCAGGAACCAGGCCGTCGCGAGCGATCGCTAGGTAGATTCGCGGCCCCGTGATCATGTTGGAGTTGGTCGCTCCGAACGTCGAAATCATGACTCCTACAGCCGCCACCTGAGCACCGATGGGACCAAACATCACCTGAAAAACATCGGCGGCGACTGTACGACTATTCGCGAGATGATGAATCGGCAACACCAGATGATAGCTGAGGTTCGCGCCAAGATAGACGACGATCACAATTCCCAGACCGATGGCCATGGCTCGAGGAACGTTACGGCGAGGATCCTTGATGTCTTCAGCGACCGGGCCCAGATTGATCCAGCCATCATAAGGCCAGAGGACAGCGACCATGGCGATTCCCAGAGCTTTCAGGAATCCCATTGCCGCGCCGGGCTGATCGGGCATCTGAAACATAGGCTGCAGATTGGCCGTGTCGACACTTCGAAACAGGAATGGCAGCACAATCAACGCGACAAGAAACGCAACTTTGGAAACAGTGGCTGTTCCCTGCACCAATGCTCCCGCGCAAGTGCTGAAGAGGTTAACAATGGCCAGCCCGGCGATAATCAGCACCGCCATGGAAGTCTGGCCCACAGGCGACAAGGGCACAACCTGATTGAAGTACAAAACCGTTGCGCAGGCCAGTGCGCCGACGGACCCTGTGCGCACAACCCAAAACTCCGTCCAGCCCCACAGAAAGGCGGGCAGTCTGCCATACGCCTCACGAATGTAAAGATAAGGGCCGCCAGCGTGCGGGAACATGGCTCCCAGTTCAGCCAGAGCCAGCGATCCACAGAGCGTGATGATGCCCACAAACAGCCACGTTCCAATGATCGCCCAAAAACCATATGGCTCCAGCGCGCTGTCGACGGAACTGACCTTCAGAAAGATTCCGGAGCCGATAATGGATCCGACAACGATCATGATCGCATCGAACAGTCCGAGGACCTGCGGCAGGCGTTGAGGTTCCGAGTGGCCAGCATTCTCGGGCAATGATCCGGCGGTCTCTTGAGGCACAGGCGTTCCCGCTCAAAAAGATTCTGCGAAAGAGCGTCTTTTAACCTCCCGGAACGCGCGGACGCAAATGCGGACAATGACGGATCGCGAATGTGGACCGAATATTGTCCGTCGCAATGCCCTGCGCGAATTCTGTTCACGCTCTGTTCAGGCCCGTGTGGACGTGGCTGCTGAAGTTCTCTGCAATCGTCGCGTCCTACTGCCCCAGCTGTTTGGATCGAAGCGTGGATGCTTCAACGGCCGACATCACCGCGGCTCGAAGGCCACCGGCTTCCAGAGCATGGAGGCCCGCGATCGTCGTGCCACCGGGGCTGGTCACCGAATCTTTCAGCACTGCGGGATGAAGCCCTGTCGCAAGTTGCATTTCGCCGGCCCCTGCCACCGTGGCCGAAGCCAACCGAGTAGCCGTGGCGCGAGGCAGGCCCATTTTAACTCCGCCGTCGCTCAGGGCTTCGATGATTTGAAACACGTATGCGGGGCCGCTGCCCGACAACCCCGTTACCGCATCAAGTAATGACTCGGGGACAATTTCAACAATGCCCGTAGTCTGTAGTAACTCGGAAACCAGTTTGACATCGTCCGCTGTCGCTGCCCCACCCGCAGAGACTCCACTCGCTCCTTTGCCGATCAATGCAGGAGTATTCGGCATGACTCGTATGATGCGACTTCCCTGCGGCAACCCCGCGGCCAGCTTCTGGATTGTGATTCCAGCCGCCACGGACACGATCACCGGAGTTGTTTCCAAAGCTGCCGAAACACTGGCTAGAGCGTCCGTCATGATCTGCGGTTTTACTGCGAGAATGACAACAGTCGCCCCTTTGAGCACACTGGTCAGGTCAGCAGAGACCGTCACGCCGACCCCGGTTTTCTCTGCAAAAGCCTTGCGAGCCGCCTCAACCGGATCGTAACCGGCAATCTGATCGGGCTTCAGCAGACTTCGAACAAAACCGGCCGACAGAGCCGTTGCCATCTGACCAGTGCCAATAAACGCAACTCGCTGTGTGGACCAATTCATAGTCGGGGTAACTCGATTCAGAGATTCAGTTTTAAAGTGTATTCAACAACGACAGTCTTCATCAGTCACGCGACCACGAGTTTTGATTTGGGGGTTAGCAGTGCACTCATTTTCGCCGACAGAGCGGCGAAACTCAGTAGTCGAGCCGCTTCGTCGGCTCCCATTGAACCCCAAGCTTCAACCGGGGCTAACGTCCATCGGCCAAGAGATGCATCAAATCAACTTGCCGGTGAGCAGCCACCGGCATTGGATTGGTCGGACCTCCAAGCCTGTAAACGCGCATGCAGGAGGCAGTATATCTCAGAGCTGGTGGTAACTCTTGTACCACGCCACAAATTTCTTCACACCGACTTCAATTGGTGTGCTCGGCCGAAAGCCAACATCTCTCTGCAATGCGTCGATGTTGGCGTACGTTGCCGGGACATCTCCCGGCTGCATAGGCAGCATGTTTTTCTCTGCTTTGCATCCGAGTGCGGACTCGAGCGTTTCAATCAGGTGCATGAGTTCCACCGGTTGATTGTTCCCGATGTTGTAAACTCGATAGGGAGCCGCGGTACTGCAATCATCCGCATCGCTCGCGACGATCCGCGCGGAAGGAATCGTGTCGCTGGTGCGTATCACGCCCTCAACAATGTCGTCGACATACGTAAAGTCGCGTTTCATGCGTCCATGGTTGAAGACATCAATCGGCTTCCCCGCCAGAATCGCCTTCGTGAACATCCACATCGCCATATCCGGGCGCCCCCACGGACCGTAGACCGTAAAGAATCTCAGGCCCGTTGTCGGCAACCCAAACAAATGGCTATACGTATGCGCCATCAGCTCGTTGGCCTTTTTGGTGGCCGCATACAAACTCACAGGATGGTCAACTCGATCTTCCACCGAGAATGGAATCTTACGATTCGCGCCATAAACGGAACTGGACGAGGCGTACGTCAAATGAGCAACCTGCTGATGACGACAGGCTTCCAGAATATTCACGAAGCCGACCAGATTCGCATCGACGTAGGCCTGGGGATTGGTCAGCGAGTATCGGACTCCCGCCTGTGCCGCCAGGTGGATGACTCGATCAAAGCGATGAGTTTCAAACAGTCGGTTGATCCCGTCACGATCTTCCAGCGCGAGCTTCTGAAAACTGAACCCCGAACGACCTTCCAGCTGGGCCAGTCGATCATGCTTGAGCTGTGGCTGATAGTAGTCGTTAAGATTGTCGATGCCGACGACGTTGTCGCCACGCTCCAACAGGCGAGCGGCCGTGTGCATCCCGATGAAGCCCGCCGCTCCGGTGACCAGAATATTTGCCATACTCAGTGAATCCGTTGAAATCCGATTGTTTGCGAGGTCCGCACTTCAGCCCGCAGTTCTGCCCGTCCGACGTCACAAAATCGTCAGAACCGTTAATCCGGTTCCTCACGTCTCATCTGGAGTGTACCTGACGCTGTAGCATACGGCTGAAACGAGGACTCAGTTTCCGTCGATCGTGGCGGAACTGCCTCGCCATGAGTCGTACAACCGCGCCGCTGAATATTGAGCCTGATCAGCTCCCAACGCGTAGGTTTTGAAGTTGCGCTATTCGACAATCAGGGAGATCAATAGGGCGAAAATACTGGGGATTATCATAACCCGACGCGTCAGCGAGGGATTTACGGAAACACTGGTAAAACGCTACAGCTCAATCCCTCACTGACGTTTCGGGTTGTGAT
>JBPOIW010000198.1:0-36053 GCA_052034165.1 Planctomycetota bacterium
AAAGAACGATCATCCGCCCGGATGGCAAACCATCTGGAGAGGCTGGCATGAACTTCAGGCAATGCTCTGCGGCGCTGATGCCATGAAAATAATGAATAAATGTGGTTAAACCTAAGGGCTAACGCCCTGCGGCTGATGAAGCGATTAAATCAACACGCCGGTCAGCGAGGGATTTACGGAAACATTGATAAAACGCAAATGCTCAGTCCCTCACTGACGTTTCGGGTTGGGATGGCGGTAAATGCGCGACGTCAAAACGCGTCAGCGAGGGAATGAGTCGCAAAGCGCTCACTCGCTGGCGTTTCGGGCTTGTAAGGGAGCCGAACATGGCGCTGTCCAGCGAAGACTCGTTGACGACCGGTGATTGAAGGAAGTGAGTTCAATCGGTCTGGTGACAAAACATCGGCCGGGAACGACTCCATTCCAAAACTTCGCGATTACGAGCCTTGGCACAAAAGACCGTAAGCTGCATTGTCTAAAATCCCAAAGTCGGTAACATCTCATTGGGAGGTGTCCGAAGCGAAGTCAGATTTGCAGGACGCCTGCCAGGCTGTTGAATAAAACAGTTGGTCGAGTTCATCGCCCAAGGGCGTTCGCTCCGGTGATTTCCGTGAGGAGACCGGCTCATTCTCATTGAATGAATAGCGCCCGTCGACAATTAAACTGAACCCAACATCAGCTTGATGATGTTGAATTTCGGATGACATATCAAATGACATGATGGCCAGGCCGTCATGTTTGTTGATGAGTAAGCCGACGTGAAGGAATGCCTGAGGGCGTTTCGTCACGTCGGCTTTTTTTTGCATTTTGGTACGCGTGGCTCGTCGCTACGAAGATTCGAGGATACTGACGCTTTGGCTTTTGGGACGCAGAACTAACTGGACAGCGCTATGTTCAAGAAAAAATATTGAGAATACAAGCCCGAAGCGCCAGCGAGTGAATGAGTCGCAAAGTGTTCACTCGCTCGCGCTTCGGGTTTGTAAAGTGCCGAACATGGCGCTGTCCAGCTAAGTGCCCTTGAAGAAAGGCAGTGAAGTGAATCACTCGCGGAGTGAACACGTGATCGTCGCAAACTCTGTCTCACCCTTTCGCCGTACTCCGGATCGTGGGACGACGCTACGCTCGTTCCACCTCTGAAATTTTTTATCAGGACGTACAGGTGCTGCCAGACTTTGTGGATGTTGTTTAGCTGGCGAAACTCCCGGTGGGGGTGTCGACCGAGATTATTGATTCAGTAACTGAAGTTAGCAGAAGCTTCAGTTGTGAGGTCCAAACTACTAACCCTCGTTCCATAGGGGCGCCGCCTTCCAATGACTCAAACCAATATGGTCGCTACAGAATTTCAGCGAAATAAAATGACTTCGCTGCCGAAACAAACGAGAGCTTATATGTCGAACGTTGTTGTGATTGATGACGACCGAAGCGTCTGTGAAATGATACGCAGGTCCTTGCAGAAGATGGATTTGGTGATATCAACGGTTTCCACGCCCGAAGACGGACTACGCGTCATCAGCGAGGAGTCGCCGGACGTTGTGCTCCTCGATATTGTGCTGCCTGAAACATCAGGGCTGGAAGTGTTTCAAAGAATTCGAGACATCGATCGCAAACTGCCTATCATTTTCATAACGGCCGGAAGTGACAGTTCTACGGCGATCAAAGCGATGCAATTGGGCGGATTTGACTACGTCACAAAGCCACTTGATCTTCCGTCACTGAATGAACTTGTTGAAAAAGCAATTGCCACGCGCAGGATGATGAATACCCCTGTTGCATTGCATATGAGTGATGGAGAATTTCCGGAGACCGAATCGTTTGTTGGTCGCAGCCCAGCGATGCTGGAAGTGTTCAAATCCATCGGGCGAGTCGCAGCGCAGAATGTGCCCGTCCTGATCCGCGGCGAAAGCGGGACGGGCAAGGAGCTTGTTGCTCGTGCGATTTATCAGAACAGCGCTCGCTCAGGAGAATGTTTTCTGGCCATCAACTGCGCTGCGCTGCCGGATGCATTGCTGGAGAGCGAACTATTCGGACACGAAAAGGGCTCATTTACAGGGGCCGATAAACAGCGGATCGGAAAGTTTGAAGCCTGTAATGGAGGCACAATCTTTCTCGACGAAATTGGAGATATGTCACCGCTGATTCAGGGCAAAGTCCTTCGGCTTTTACAACAGCAGGAGTTCGAACGCGTCGGGGGCAATAAAACAATTAAGACCGACGTCAGAATTGTCACCGCCACAAATCTGGACCTCGAACAGATGGTTATTGACGGCGAGTTTCGTGAAGATCTGTTCTACCGGCTGAACGGAATCACAATTACCTTGCCGCCACTGCGCAAACGCGGCGACGATGTGACACTGTTGCTTGAGTACTATCTGCGAGTCTGCGCGAAGGAAATGAATCGTCATGATTTCGAGGGCATTTGTCCGGAGGCTCTGGAGATTCTTAAGGAGTATTCATGGCCGGGAAATGTTCGTGAAATGCAAAGTGTTGTGCGCCAATCATTACTGAACGCCACGGGTCCTGTCATCGTTCCATCATTCCTGCCCTGGGAGTTGACTGCCGCAGTACGACCACATGGGGCTGAACACACTTCGGTCGACAATGCGACAGGAGTACCTTCTGACCTGGCACCCTTTGTCAATCGACGTCTTGCAGCGGATTCGAGAGATCTGTATGCGGAGACATTGGAGCAATTGGAGCGATACTTGATCACTCGTGTCCTTCAATCGACGGAGGGCAATCAAACGAAAGCCTCCGAGATCCTCGGAATTACGCGCGGCAAAATTCGGGATCGAGTAAACCTGTTTCAGATCTCGCTCGACACTGTTGTTTCCGTTGAATGACGGTATCGGAGACTCCGGCTTTTCGGCGAGTTGCGTTTTCGGCCTGTCTCCTTTCGCTTGAATTTGCAGGCCCGCATGGGCCGGCAGCGACGTTGGAATGGTCGTGTTACGGGTTTGCGAACAGGGAGAACGAGTGGTTGCTGAACGACCAGACTGTCCAATGAGACATCAGGAATACCCGTATCGACTGGAGCATCACATGTTGAAATTGTGATATCGCCCGATTCATGCCGAATGCATTGTCTTCTCACGAGCCCCGCAGCCAGCGGATCGAGTTGCGGTCAATCGCCTCCGTTTGCAGCGAAATACACAGTGAAGTCCCGTGAGTCGGCAGACGCCTCGGGTGAATCTGCAGATTTGCACGGCGACTTTGAAAAACGGGGCGGTATTTTTGTTGGCCGCAAGAAATACTGCACATAAGTGGCCCAAGGTGAGTTTCGGGCGTTTTTTCAACTTGGTGTCAAAGTCAGCTGCAACGTGGAACGCTGCCAACAGCGAAGAGAACCTCGAAGGCTGCGGTACGAAATGTGCCCCTCACGAGCTTTGCGACGCGGCTTGAACGTGCAGTCGCCGGGGGGGACTTGGCCAAAAAAGTCAGAAGCGGCAGTCGGGAACACGAATCGACTGAATGACGTGTTGTTCGTTGCTGAATTTAGGCGGAGTAAAATGTCCGAATCGATCCAGACATACAAGCTGTGGAATCCGACGGTCGCCCTGCGCCGAATGGGTGCTGACTCCGACCTTCTGTGCTGCATGGTCGATTACTTCCTCGAAGACTCTCAATTGCTGCTCCGGGATTTGAAGCAGAAAATTGAGGACGGTGATATCGCCGAAGCATGTCGGTTGACTCACAGTCTGAAAAGTCTTTGCTGCAATATTGAAGCCGATGCTGCCACACGGGCCGCAGCTGCCGTGGAGGCGACATGTTTGGAGGGAGACCTTGATGAAGCGGCAACATTAGTTCCACCGCTGACGGAGCAGCTTCATCAGCTGTCGCAAGCGCTCGCAACGTGGAAAGAGTCCCAGCCCCAGGATCAGACCCAGTAGTGTCCGGCGGACCTGAACCCCAACAGGAAGTCCTGACTTCAGTTCCGCACCAGGTTGAATCAGAAATATCTCACACTCTGCTTTTTTTCACACTTGATTCTGGGGACTGAATTGATCGGAATGCACGGAGGAGCAAATCAGCAATGGAATAGTCGGTGGCGGGCAGCGCTGCTTCCGGCAATTTTGGTTTGCGTTCTGGTCGTCTGCGGAACGTTGCTGGTTCAAAGCATGAGGAGTCTCAGAAACAGTTCTGATCTGGTCGCCATAAACCTTGCAACGATGCGAGACAACGGTGGTACGGAGCCCATCAGCATGGGCGCAGAAGCCAGTCTTCGAAACTACGCGATCACTGCCGACCAAGCCAACTTAACAGCGAATTTGGCAATTCTGATCTCCACGATTGTGGGACTGGGATTAGCGGCCGCGCTCTATTGGACCCTGCTGGACAGAATGACGAAAGTTGGCGATGCCGCGGACGTGCTGTTTGGCGAACGAGAACGACTTCAGGCCGCGTTTAGCTCTATCGGTGACGGTGTCATCGTCTGTGATCAGAACCTGAGCGTCATCTATTTGAATCCTGTTTCAGAAAGGCTGACTGGCTGGTCCGAAAGTGAAGCTCGTGGGCAGGCGATCTCGAACGTCTTCAGAATCATCTCCGCAGAAACGAAACAGCCATTGATAAATCCGGCAGCGCGTGCCGTTAAAGAAGGACATGTTGTCGGACTCGTGAACCCTGCGTTATTGATCTCTCGTTCCGGCACAGAGATCCCGATCGACGATAGTACCTCACCGATCCGTGACTCGCGGCACAACATCACGGGTGCGATCATCGTGTTTCGGGATGTAACGGCACGACGCAACGAAGAACTCCGACTTCATGAAGCCGCCGAGTTAACCCGAAGTATCGTTGATACGCTTGGAGAGTTGGTCGTGGTGCTGGATGAAGACATGCAGGTGCTGCATGTTAATCGGGCCTTTTCGACCGCGTTTCAGCTCACAGACGACCGCATTCTGGGGCGGTCCATATATCAGATTGACGATGGACAATGGGACCTTGTGGCCGTTCACGAACTTCTGGAAGGTACCACTGAGAAATCGAATCGTGAGACGTTCATCGAAATGGAACAACGAGGCAGTCACAGTGGACACAAATTCCTGCGGCTGACGGCTAACAAATTTGAAGCGGGAAGTAACCGCAAAGAAGCACTGTTGCTGGTTATCTCCGACGTCACAGAAGAGCGAGCTCTGGCAGAGAAGAATCGCCGGCAGGAACATCACATGAAGTGGTTTCTGGAGCAGATCAAGGACTACGCTATTTTCACAATGGATGTTGACTGCCGGGCAACGAGCTGGAACAAGGGAGTGAAGCAGGTGCTTGGCTTTGATGAAGATGAATTCCTCGGCCATAACATCCTGACGCTCATTTTTCCTCCGGACGCTCAGGCCGCTGGCATTCCCGAAATAGAATTCTCACTGGCTGCATTGGACCAAAGCGCCTGCGATGATCGATGGATGATGCGGAAAGGTGGAACAAAGTTCTGGGCATCCGGAATCACAACATCCATTCGAGATCAGGACAATCGGCTGATTGGATACTGCAAGGTGATGCGAGACCTGACATCCGCCAAGAAAGCCCAGGATGATCTTTCGGCGCTCGCGACGCAATTGGCGGAAATGGATGGTCGAAAGAACGAATTCCTGGCGACGCTCGCTCATGAACTGCGTAATCCACTCGCTCCCATCAAGAACGCCGTGCAGCTGATGGGAATGCTCAAAATCGATCCGGAAATCAATGAGTTGCGCCAGATGATGGCGAGACAGGTCGAGCAACTTGTGCGATTGATTGATGATCTTCTGGATGTTTCGCGAATCGGCCGCGGGAAGATCTCACTTCGCACCGAAGTTGTGGATTTGCGAGCCATTATCGACGCCGCCGTGGAAGCATCGGCACCATTTATTGCGGAGAATGGCCAACAACTGATCGTCGATGTTCCCCAGAATGAAGAAGTTCGCGTGAATGGTGATCCATCGAGGCTCACTCAGGTCGTTTCCAATTTGCTGAACAACTCCGCGAAATATAGTGCCGCTGGCTCCCAAATCGATCTCAATATTCTCGTAGAAAATGACATGGCAGTCATCCGGGTACGGGACAATGGAATTGGAATCGCTCCCGACGTGCTGCAGACTATTTTCCACATGTTTTCTCAGGGCGACGATGCGCTGGAGCGGGGCAGCACCGGGCTGGGGATTGGGCTGACGCTTGTAAAAACGCTGGTGGAGCTGCATCACGGCACAGTTGTGGCCCAAAGTGAGGGTGTTGGGAAAGGCAGTACGTTCACCGTCCGGCTGCCGGTTGTCGCAAGCATGAAGGCCATCATTTCGGCCCCAGTCAACATAGCTCACGGTGCAATTACCCGGACCTTTAAGGTGCTCATTGTTGAAGACATGCGGGCTCTGCGTGTCATCACTGCGCGTCTGCTGGAAAAGCTGGGGCACATTGTTGAGGTTGCTGAAAATGGTCCCCTCGCCCTTTTGAAGCTCGACGGCTTTACTCCAGACGTCGTATTTTCAGATATCGCAATGCCCGGTATGACGGGATACGAATTAGCTCATCGAATTCGACAACGCCCCGAGTGCTCTCAGACCTACCTGGTCGCCTTGACGGGATTTGGTCAATCAGCGGATCGAGAAAAAGCGCTCGATGCCGGGTTCCATGAACACATGGTCAAACCCGTCGATATTGCACTTCTTCAATCACTCTTTGAAAGAGTCGGCGACACAAAGGCTAACGACTGCAATTGATGGACACGTGATCGAGTCCTTGCAAAACCGGGACAGGCCCCGATTGCACATCCATGTGACTCATGGATCTCCGCGACGGCTCGTCCGGTTTTGCGAAAGGTTTCAGGCCCCGGCGCTTTTTACAGATCGGAAAAGCGTGTCATAAATTGGTGTTGATTCTTCGACCGCCAATAAGCGACAGGACAGCGAGGACCAGGAAAATGAAGAAGAATATTTTCGCTGCTCCATAAGCCATTCCGCCCACCAGTCCGAATCCCATGGCACCGGCCACCAGAGCGATAATGAAGAACGTAATCGCGTAACTCAACATGGCATTGCTCCCAATAGTGTTGATTGCTGTCGACATGAGACTCTCATGCCCTTTGATTTCTCAGCTAACCATGAAGCACAATGCATGCCACACCTTCCGAAGTTGAGTGGTCGGCGAATGTCTCGTTGAAGAATCAAACGAATGACTGAGACAGTGCAGACATACGTCTGATGCAGCCCGACTGAGTTCTCCTCTCCCGACTCAAAGACGGCCATTTTGAACGGTGACCGACCATAGAGATGAGACCAGAGACCTAAAATCTCACGTGAACGTTGTCAACGATACAATCGCTGTGAGATGGGCGAGCGGCACGGCATCAGTCATCCGAGTGCGA
This sequence comes from Planctomycetota bacterium, assembly GCA_052034165.1. Classification (GTDB taxonomy): domain Bacteria; phylum Planctomycetota; class Planctomycetia; order Planctomycetales; family Planctomycetaceae; genus SXXK01. The sequence continues at coordinate 7,334 of JBPOIW010000198.1, forward strand.
GTCAAATTCATTGTTCGAGGTCAAAGTTTACGCGGCGGATCAAGGCTTTGTTGCGCTGGGCGAGCGGTACGGCGTGAGCCATCCGAGTGCGATTCCTTGCGGTTCCGGTCTTGGGTCGAGTTCAGTGGTCTGGGTTGCCGGTAATGCGGGTGCGCATGTGTTGCGTGAGCTCGAAGGGCTGACGCCATGCCGCTCGCCGGGGCCGTTAACGAAAAAAGGGTTCCCGATTGGATCGGGAACCCTTTTTTCGTTGTTAAAATGGGCAGAGGGGGAATCGAACCCCCGACACCAGGATTTTCAGTCCTGTGCTCTACCAACTGAGCTATCTGCCCAAACAGCGAAGAGGACGGTCAGCGAACTGATTCGTGCCAAGGAGCTGTTTTCCGGGGCGGGATGTTAGGGGCTGATTCGCGGCTTTACAAGACATCAAGCCCTGCTGACGCAAAATCGAGACAGTTCGTTTGCACATCGTATCGATTGAGGTCAGGTGGTCGCGAGATTCAGCATTGAAAAGGCCGCCTCAGTCGTATTCGCAATCGGAAAATTGGACGATGACGACAGTTAGGCAGGTTTTGCCGGACAAACGCCATCGAGAATTCAATCGCGAGCCGCAAAATGCTGAAATAATCGCCACGCACCGGGCATCTACTTTCGGTCAGGTGTGATCTTCGGAGGATTGTCGTTGTCGCAGAAGGAACCAGAGAGTCCTGCCGGTTTGCCACAACCTGTCAATCGGGCTCAAGCGACATCCGGCCATTGCGCGGCGACTCGCGAAATGATTGAGGAGGCTTGTGTTCGGTGGGAAGTGGATCTTAAGACGTTTCTTGCGGGAGTACTGCACGATCGTCATCTGGCAGAAGATGCGTTTCAGAAAACAGTCGTGCGAGCCATTGAAACGGATCGGGCCGGGCGGCAGGACACGTTGCGAGGCTGGTTGTTTCAGGTGGCCTTGAATGAGGCTCGCCAGATTCGGCGTGAGATTCGTCGCGAGGCTGGGCAGCGTCAAAAATTGGTTGATCTGAATGTGGGTCTCCAGGGTGAGCAGCATTCGGGGCGGGTGAGTGATCTGAAGTGGATGGTGGAGGCGGTTCTCCTGAGCGACGATTTGGCGGTGGCCGTTCGTCGTTCATTGGCGAAGTTGCCGACAGATCAGCAGGAGGTGGTTCGGCGAAGAATTTACGACGGGCAGGGATTTGCCGAAATTGCTGCTGACATGAAGTTGCCGCTGGGGACAGTTTTGACGTGGATGCGTCGAGCTTTAATGCGGCTAAAAGAGGACACCGGGCTCAGAGAATTGTGGACCAATTAACTGACGCTTCCGAAAGACGGGCTGGGATTGATATGGCGAACGAACTGCAAATTTCAGAGACGACAGGGACCGCAGCCGAGGAACGTGCCTGGCGAGCGGCCCGGTATGTGCTCGGAGAGCTTTCCGAATCCGACGCTGAAGCGTTTGAGCTGGCGATGCTTGACGATGCAGCGTTGTGTGAACTGGTCCTGAACGCGACTCGCCTGCAGGCCGGGATCGTTGTGGCTTGCTGCGAGACAGCGACTGAGACTGCTCAGCCAATGATCAAACTGGCGATGGTTGATGTAACGCCGTCATTTTCTGCGGTTCGTTCTCAGGTGTCTCGTATCGCGATTAGTCTGGCCGGCCTGGGGCTCGCGGGAATTCTGCTGATTTTTGCGAATGGCTCCCGCGAGCGATCGTCGGGTGACCTGGTCGTCGTGAATGCAGAGACGGTGGATGCTCTTGCGAATCTGATTTCGGAATCAGAAACTTCAGGGCTGCTGGCTTTGCAGGATGTTGATACAGATGTGGATCCGGCGTTGTCGGAAGTGGCGACGCCGGAATGGTTGTTGACGGCGATCGAATTGGAAGACGGCAGTGGCCAGCCGCAGTCGTCCGAGGACTCAGATGTATATTAAGGAGCGGTCCCGAAATAAGTTCCTGTGGTAGCCGAACTCGTGAGAGTTCGGACTGAAGTCTCACGACTTCAGCTACGGAAGTTATTACGGGACTGGTCCCAAGTGGTTGAGAGACGCGGTGGTGGAGCAAGAGCCGTTGAACGATCGGGGTAAACCCCGTGGCGAAAGGTTCTCGGATTCGTGGCAGGCGGTTCAGTGCTGAGTGTTTTGATCATTGGAGATTTGGATTCATGAGACTGCTGGCTTTATTTGCAGTTGCGATTGTTGGACTCGGATCTGGCATACAGATTCCGCTGTACGCTTTCGTTTCGCAGACGTCGGCGGATGAAAAGAAGCTTGAGGAAAAGAAGCCTGAGGAAAAGGCCAGGATCGTCGAGTCTGGTAAGTCAGAGCAGATCGACAAGAAGAGTCGGAATGAAAACGCGGAGGTCGATCGTAAGGCCGCAATGGCATTTGCCACTCAGCATCACCCGGAGTTGGCTCGCCTGCTGGAGCAGCTTGAAAAGTCACGGCCTCACGAGTTTGCTCGGGCGGTGAAGGATTTGAATCAGCAGTTGCAGCAGCTCGAACGTACTCGTGAGAAGAACCCTGTTCGCTACGAGACTCAACTGGAAAGCTGGAAGGTTGAATCTCAGATTCGCGTGCTCATCGCGCGATGGTCGTTGAATCGTGATGCGGAACTGGAGACTCAGATTCGCGATTTATTGAAGCAGCGGCGAGAAGCGAAGATGGCTCAATTGAAGGCAGATAAGGAGCGTCTGCTGGAGCAGCAGCGGAAGATTGATGAGCAATTGGCGGAGTTGTCGGATCCAATGGATTCGCAGGTAGATAAAGAATGGGAACAGCTCGCGAAGAAGGCGGGGCTCCCGAAAAACAGCGGCAAAAAGGCCTCCGGGCCTGGAGCTGCTACGGATAAGAAGTAGAGCTCATTTCAAGTGCTACTTTGGTAGCGGGATTCGTAAGAATTCCATGCGTTTCCAGAAGTCTCACGACTTCTGCTACAGGTTTTAAACCGCCTCTGGTCACGTTTGTGGGTTTTGAAAAGGCGTTTGTCATGCAGATCAGCATCAAACAATGGATTTCCGTCGCTGTAGCCGGACTGGCGTTGGCCACGGAAACGGTCGTCGGGGTTGCTCAGGAGCAGACAGCTCCTGCTGTGGCGGCTGTTCCCGAAGCGAGCGAAGAAGTGATGGCTTCAGTGTCGCAACGGTACCTCAATGCGGACGCTGGCGGGGAATCGCCTGACTTCCAGAAGCATGTGATTCCGTTGCTGGGAAAACTGGGATGTAACGGCCGCAGCTGCCACGGGTCTTTCCAGGGGCGCGGCGGGTTTCGTATGAGCCTGTTCGGGTACGACTTTGATCTCGACCATGATGAACTTTATGGCCGTCTGGATCCTGAAACGCCATCCGAGAGTTTGATTCTGACAAAGCCGTTGATGCAGATTCAGCATGAAGGTGGCCAGCGTCTGAAAGAAGGCAGCTGGGAACATCATGTGATTCTGCGCTGGATTCAGTCTGGCGCGCCGGCTCGCGTTGAAGAACCTCCGACGCTGACGAAGCTGGAAGTGACTCCGGCCGAGATTCTCTTTTCGGCCGACGGACAGCAGCAGCAGTTAAAGGCCGTGGCTGTGTGGACGGATGGAACTCGCGAAGACGTGACTGCGCTGACCCGGTTCCAAACGAACGATGATCAGATCGCCGACATTACAGACGATGGTCTGGTGATGGCGGGCTCGTCTGGCGACACACATGTTGTGGCGTCGTACGACAGTGCGGTCGTACCTGTGCCCGTGATTCGTCCCGTCTCTGAAAACTTCGGTGACAAGTATCCACAGGTCTCCGCTCCGACGAAAGTTGATGAACTGGTAATTGAGAAGTTGCGGAAAGTCGGGATTGTGCAATCAGACACCTGCACCGATGCGGAGTTTCTGCGTCGAGTCAGTCTGGATGTGACGGGGACTTTGCCAACGCCTGCGGAAGTGAAAACATTCCTCGCGGATACTCGATCGGACAAGCGAAAGCTGAAGATCGACGAACTGCTCGAGCGTCCCGGTTATGTGGCGTGGTGGACGACGAAGCTGTGCGACTTCACCGGTAACAGCGACGACAAGCTGAACAACGTGACTCCCGTGCAGACAGAAGCCTCGAAGCACTGGTATGCCTGGATCGAAAAGCGAGTTCGGGACAACGTTCCTTACGACAAGATCGTTGAGGGCATTGTGATGGCGGTCAGCCGCGAGCCGGGCGAGTCTTACGAGCAGTACTGTCAGAACATATCAAAGCTGTATCACAAGGGTGGCCCCGGAGCAGATGGTTACGCGGAACGATCGGGCCTCGCACACTTCTGGGCTCGGCAGAACTTCCAGACATCGGAAGATCGAGTCATCGCGTTTGCGTACACGTTCCTGGGAACTCGCATCCAGTGTGCTCAGTGCCATAAGCATCCGTTTGATCAGTGGACTCAGGATGACTTCAAACAGTTCGAAGGATTCTTCAAGGCGACCGTTGGCCGACAGAATACTCGCCCTGATGCCAAAGCCGAGTATGATTCTATGGTGGCGAAGTTTGAAGAAACCAAGGGACTGAAGGGCAATGATGTTCGCAACATTCTGGCGAAGAAGGTTCAGGGCGGCGAAATCATTCCGTTTGCAGAAGTCTATTCGGTAAAGGCGAAACCAACGCCCGTCAAAACCAAGGTCAAGAAGAAAGATAACGGCAAGCCTGATCGCAAAGTACCGCCGGTGGCCACGGCCAAGTTGCTGGCTGGTCCCGTTGTGGATTTGACGAAGTTTGATGACGTTCGTCAGCCTTTGATGGACTGGCTGCGTGCCCCCGAGAATCCCTTGTTTGCTCGTGCATTTGTCAATCGAGTCTGGGCCAACTATTTCAATGTGGGCATCGTGCAGCCTTCGGACGACATGAACCTTGCCAATCCCCCTGTGAACAAAGCCCTCCTGGATTATCTGGCGGCCGGATTTATCGAGCACAACTTTGACATGAAGTGGTTGCATCGCGAAATCCTGAACAGCCGCACTTATCAACTGAGCTGGGTTCCGAATTCGACCAATCGACTCGACGAACGCAACTTCAGCCGTGCAGTGCCTCGAAGAATTCCGGCGGAGATCGCATATGACATGATGGTCCAGGCGACTCGTAACGATGCAAAGAACGCAGAGTTTGTCACTGAGCTGGAAAAGCGAGCGGTCTCCATCCCGGGCTCAGGCCTGCGGAATCGGAATCGTAATCCAGCGGACTATGCGATGACGGTGTTTGGCCGATCAACTCGCGAAAGCAACTGTGATTGCGATCGAACAGAAGAGCCAAGTTTGCTCCAAACCATTTTTGTGCGAAACGACAACCAATTGCTCTCGATGATCGACGATGGCGATGGCTGGCTGCAGGACATCGCGAAAACGAATTCACTCACGTTTACTCGCAAGTCGGTCCCGGATGCCGCTGATTCGAAGAAGGATCAGCGTAATCAGGCTCGCGACAAGTACAAGGGTCAGATCAAGAAGTTAAAAGAACGACTGGCCGAAGCGGAGAAGAACGGCAAAGAAGGCCAGATTAAGTCGCTCAGGGATCAGATCGTCAAACTGAAAGTTCAGGCAGAAAAGGTGGGCGTGAAAGAGGAAGAAGTGGCGTCAGCCCCGGCTGTCGCGGAATCTTCCGGCCCTGAAGCGATTGCAGCTTCGAATGTCAACTTTACTGAGGTCATCAACGAAGCGTACCTGCGAACGTTGAGTCGATATCCGACGGAAGAAGAAGTTCGAACTTCTAAGGCGTATATTTCCGAGTCGTCCGATGCCGTGGACGGAATTCGCGGTGTGCTGTGGGCTCTGTTGAATACTCGTGAGTTTATGGTGAATCATTAGTCAGGAACAAACTCGGCCACCGGTTTAGCAGCCTGTTGATTTAGGAACGGTCCCGAAATAAGTTCCTGTGGTAGCCGAACTCGTGAGAGTTCGGACTGAAGTCTCACGACTTCAGCTACGGAAGTTATTACTGGACTGCTCCTTAGTTGTTGACATCCCAGTTGGGGGCGCCGGCCTTTGTGCCGCCGACGTCTCCGGCTGAGCGGTAAACGGGCCTGCAGGATGGGATAGGTTCTGCAGAAGCCGGTGAAGCAACGAGGGCAATCCGGTGGCGGAATAGGATCTACAGTTCGTAATTTTTTGAAACCAACCTCTAGTTATTGATAAGTCTCCAGGAGTTTTCAGATGGCATTTTTTCGAACCTGCGATGGTGTTGGTCGACGCGATTTTTTAAAGGCTGGCGTGGTCGGTGGAACCGGCTTGTCTCTGGCCAGTTATGCTCAGATGGCCTCCGCCAGTCATATCAATCCGGACGCCAAAGGTAAGGCCGCGATTTTCGTAAACCTGAACGGCGGTCCTTCTCACATGGACACGTTCGACCTCAAGCCGAACGCTCCGTCTGAGTATCGCGGTGAGTTCAATCCGATTCAGACTTGTCTTCCCGGCGTTCAGATTTCTGAGCATCTGCCGAAGATTGCAACCTGCATGGACAAGTTCACGCTGCTGCGTGGCGTCACCCATGCCGTCGCTGCGCATGATCTGGGAACGAAGTATGTGAACACGGGGAATCGCCCTTTGCCATCGCTGGAATTTCCAGGCTATGGTTCCGTTGTCACCAAAGAACGTCCGGGAGTTCCCGAGCTGCCACCGTTTGTCGCGATCCCGAACAGCGCGCAGCGACCGGGGTATCTGGGCGTCAAATATGCTCCAATGAACACAACGACGACGCCACAGATCGGGTCGGCGTTTCGAGTTCGCGGGATCTCGATGTCAGGAGGCTTGACGGTTGAGGATGTTGAAAAGCGACGCAACCTGCTTTCAAATCTCGACCGGACCTTCAGCGATGTCGAAAAGGACAGCCAATTACTGGATGGTATGGATGAGTTCGGCCGACAGGCTCACACCGTGATTACGTCCAACAAGGCGCGTGAAGCGTTCGACATCAGCAAAGAATCTGCCGACTTTACAAAGAACTTTGGATCGTCCGGACTGGGTTCCAGCTGCCTGCTGGCTCTTCGACTGGTCGAATCCGGAGTTCGCTTCGTGACTGTCACCAATGGCGGCTGGGATACTCATCGCGACAACTGGAATACTCTGAAGACGAAGCAGTTGCCTGCTCTGGATGACGCGTTGTATGGTCTGTTCACTGGCTTGGCGGCCCGCGGCCTGCTCGAGTCGACTGTTGTCTATGTCACCGGAGAATTCGGACGCACGCCAAAGATCAACACCGAACGAATTGGTCGCGACCACTATCCTCGCAACATGTTCATGATTCTCGGAGGCGGAGGAATTAAGGGCGGTCAGGTTCTTGGCGAAAGCGACGAAACCGCCAGCCTGCCGAAGCACGAAGGTTTTTCTCCCGATGACGTGGCGGCCAGCTTCTATCACGCTCTCGGAATCGACCATACTTACGAATACCATACGCCGACCGGTCGACCTGTCATGATCGTTCGCGATGGCAAGCTGATTCCAGCCCTTTTCGCCTGATCTGGCCCGCTTGAAAAGCGAGTGCTTCTGGCGCGATGAATCCTGAGTCCGCGGTGTTCCTGAGAATTCTCATTAACACCGCGGATTTTTTTGCGTGTACACTCTGCGTAGCCACGCACGGCATTCGGGCATTACGTTGATCGGTTGTCGGCAGTCGTTCGACAGGAGTCCGGCGGTTGTTATAAATTCGGGCGGCAGCCCTATAGCACTGACATTGAAACGTAGCAGACATGTTCCAAATGCCGTGGCCATCGACGATGGAACCCAATCGCGGACGGCACACGGAGCATGACTGCTGCATTGACGGGATTTGACGGCAGGCGGTTGCTTTCCGATCAGAACCTTCAGGCACTCTTATGGCCATCTCTTCAACATCCTCATCAATACGGCGGTCGACTCTTCCTCGGCCAGTGTCACGCAGGTTTCTGCTGCGGGGTGCGGGAGTTGTCTGCGCGTTGCCGTTGCTGGAATGCATGAATGAAGGGTCAGCGAATGAATCTGAGCCCCGGGTTCCTCGCCGAATGCTGTTGATTTCAAACAATCTTGGCGTGCTGCCGAAACAATTTTTTCCGGAGACAACGGGACGCGATTATTCTCTTTCTCCCTACCTGTCATTATTAGCCGAGCATCGCGATGAATTCACTGTTTTCAGCGGACTGTCTCATCCTGCGGTCCACGGCGGGCACAGTACGGAAAATTGTTTTCTGACTGCCGCACGCGGGCCGACCCGCAGTGGCTTCCGCAACAGCATTTCCTTGGATCAGTACGCCGCCGAGAAGCTGGGGCCGATCACTCGATTTTCCACGCTGAACCTGGGCGTCAATATCGACAAAGCCAATCGAAGTCTGTCATGGACACGTGACGGAGTCCTGCTTCCCGCGGAAGACAGCGCGCCAGCTCTGTTTCGGCGGATGTTTGTGCAGGGCAGCCCGGATGAGGTGGCTCGTCAGTTGCATCGACTTGAAGAACGAGGCAGCGTGCTGGACACATTGCTGCAGGATGCCGATCGCTTCAATCGTCGTCTCGGTGCCAATGATCGCCAGCGAATGGATCAGTATTTTTCTTCCGTTCGCGATGTCGAACATCGGCTTGAGGCCGCACGAGAATGGGAGATTCGTCCGCGTCCGACGACAAATCGTGAGGCTCCTCAGGAGATCGCCGACGTCAAACTGCTGATTCCTCGCTTTGAACTGATGCTGTCGATGGCTCAACTGGCTTTCGAGGTTGACGCGACGCGACTCGTCACGCTGATGGTGGATGCGTTTGCGACACCGGTCTTTACGTTAAGCGATCAGAAGAACACCACTGACGGTTATCACAACCTCAGCCATCATGGCCAGGCCGAAGAAAAACTGCGGCAGCTTGAAGATGTCGATCGCCAGCAAATGTTGCTGCTGGGAAAACTTATCGCAGGGCTTGGTGGAGTCAACGAGCACGGCGATCGATTACTGGATCGAACGTCGATCCTGTTCGGCAGCAATATGGGCGATTCAAATACTCATGACAACACAAACCTTCCGATCCTGCTGGCGGGTGGTGGATTCAAACACGGTCAGCACATCGCGTTCAATCGTGAAAACAATACGCCGTTGAGTAATCTCTTCGTGTCACTGCTGCAGAAACTGGAAATCGAAACCGATCAATTCGGCAGCAGTACTTCTACGATAACCATCTGATCCTGATGAACAACGGGGCGATCAGTAATCGCCCCACACAGAGCCGACGAAGGGAGTTCAGGCGACCGTCTGGGTTGCACGGCGAGCATAGGACGCAGCCCTCACCCTCAACGCCTGTCAAATGAATTTGGAGACACAAATGGTGTGCCTGCGTTCGCTAAGGCTCACGTGTCACACGTTACAGGAACAAGGATCATGGCCAGTACCTCTCGCATATCCTGCTTTACCTACGTTTCAATCTTGTTGACAGTGCTTTCGATTTGCGGCATCAGTAAAGGAGATGAAAAGCTGCCGCTCGATCCAACGCTGAGCCGGGCCGTACAGGAATACGAAACAACCGTCGATACGGCGCGTGAAAAATTCCTGCCGAACTTTGACAAGGTCATCGGCATGGTGCGCAACAGCAAGAATCTCTCCCCAGAGGACTCGGCCAAGGCAATCTCCGAGCTCGAAACGGACCGAAATCGATTCAAAAGCGATGGAGTCATTCCAATTAACCAAACGTTGCTGAAGATGGCTCAGCCCTATGCTCGCGAGGTTGACCGCGCGGCGCTGAAGCTAAACACGCTGTTTCAAAAAGCAGCCAAAGCAAAAGTGAATGAAGGTAAAGTCGATGAAGCCTCGGCACTGCTCAGGTATCGCGACAAGCTCGTTGTCGGCGAGGGCTTTGAACTCGTAGGACACTGGCGACTGGCTGAAGGCATCGGAGCACACGGTTATTCAGAACAGTTGATGATTCAGAAACGCCTTGGGCAATGGTCGGTGGAGCGATCCTTCTATGAGCCGAACGGTCGAAAGGTCGGTGTGTCAAACGCGAGTGATCTCAAGTACAGCGAAGGCGTTCTGAGTTACACGGACCACTTCACGAAGAAGCCAAAAGCAGAATGGCATGACAAAGCCGACATGACGATTCACGCGGACGCTGGCAAGGAATCAACGCTCAAGCTGCGGTGGGTCGTAGGAAGCGGCCAGTCAGACGTCAACACGCTGGTTCCGGTGAATTAACAATTACTTTCCTGCCCCTTCTTTCGGCAACGGCGGCGGCTGAAGATTCTTCGACGCTTCCTTTAACGCCTCCTCCTGTTTTCGCTGCATTTCCAGGACGTTCTTTTGTTGCTCCTCCATCATGGTTTCCTGAGCATCAATCATTCGGGCCACCATGTAATTGGCGACGGCTTCTCCGAGAGACAGTTGCAGCAGCAACCCACTTTCGTCAGCCTCAAGAGACAGATCTACTTGCTGCGATCCTCCGAGATCGAAGACGCGTTGGATCAATGGATTTGGCTTCTGCGGAGTACCGGCAAACGCCATCATTGGTGTCGGCGGGAACCAATAAGCGTGCTCATCCAGCCAATGCAGCATGGACGTGATCTTCGCAGGATCATCCTGAGGATACCCGAGCCAGCGTTCCATATCGAGCCGTCCGCTGACAAGCGGGGTTCGCGCGGCCCGAGTGTTCTGAGTGCAACGTTCAACTGACTGACGGATGATCTCGACGGCGTTTTCGGTACCGGCCGCATACCACAGGCAAGAGTTCTGATGGGCCAGATAAAGATGCGTGATGTTGGCCCCGATCGTCTGTCGCATCCCTTCAACGATATCGTCAGGGAAGCGGAACACAATCACCTGCAGGCTCTCACGATCCTCCAACGAAATCATCTTTTCGATTTCATCGTCCGCATTGGGCAGATGAGTCAAAACGTAGTGAACGTTCTTCAGCAGTTCAGGATTCTCGTTCAGCTGCATACCACCGTAGATGACTCCGTCGGACGCTTTTGTCCATCCGGCTTTCAGCAACAATTCCAGGTTGCGATGTTCCGAGATCCCCGTGAGCACTCCCGCCAACATTTCTGCGCCGGCCAACATTTGAGGATCTGCACGGAACTCATCGCCCATTGTTTGATTGAGCCATGTGGCCGTGGCCAGCAAAGCGGCAGGAGCATCCTCGGGCAGTTTTACGCACAGATGAAAAGTCGCGGCGGCGTCATCGCTGAGTATTGGAGCAAACCGACTACTTCCGGCGGCTTCCAGCAATCGACCACCAAGCTGACTGTTGTTTCTGGCGCGAACTCGCAACTGGCCACGCAGAGAACCATCATCGGCATTTGCGAAGCGAGCCCATCCGTCCGCCGAATCGACATCGAACATCACAGACTGAATCAACGCCAAAGCCATGTCACCACTGGATCGGCGCATGTTGTAGCTGGTCTCTGACTCGTCATCACGCTGCTGCAATTGGCTTCCGGCTGCCGCTGACAGCATGCTCCAGCCAAGCTGACGCATGCCCAGCGGAATCCTGTCGAGATAGGCTTTGAAGCCAACGTCGGTTGAACCATCGATCGCGCTGCGAATTCCTTCCGCGGTCGGTAGCTCCATCGTTAAGAGGTCTTCAAAGTTTGCTTCGTACAGGATCGTGTCATGATAGCGAAACAGGTCGGTCATCACCTGTCGATGTTGCACCATCTTCACGCCGTCCTTTTCGACGATCTGCTGCGAGAATTCATATCCTCTGCGCTGATGCGAATTGGCGTTTGTATACTGTTTCTCGTCAGCTCCTTGCGGCAGCGGGTAAGAAGATTCACTGCGATATTCGATTTTAAAGCAACCGTTACCAAGATCCTCAAGCGTGCGCTGGTCTCCTCCCCACTGAGCTTTCCGAGCATTCACGATTCGTCGGGCGTCGTCTTCATCAGCCACATGCTGGAAACTCAGAGTCTCATAAGATGGGATCAGGCTTTGGACCATGTAGCCGGCGAAACCGTAGAGTGGTACTTCAACCTTTCCAGTGGAGCTGGCAATTTGCTCCTGCTGCTGTTCACTCTCCATCCCCGCGCGCATCGACTTACCGATTTCAAGGCGTTGCATCAGCCCTTTCATATAACTGAGTGCTCTCGCAGGACCAACATTTCTGGCGTACCCGACAACAATCGGCTGGTCAGCGATTCGCCCATCCAGTTTCATTTTGGAAACCGGAGCCGCGGCATCCTGGGCCGGGCAGGCGACCGCCAGAAGCATCTTTGCCCCAACCACGGATAGAAGGATCAGTGCGAGACGGAGAGACCTGGAGAACTGAGCTGACATCGTGCAACTTTCATCAGAGCAAGAGAACTTTTCCGAGTGTCGCATCTGATTCGCTGATCACGCCGATTTGTTTGGCGAGTTGCGGAATTCACCCGAATTTCGGTGCATACTAAGGTCTTGACCATAGCCCGAAGCATCAGTTTTGAAGTCGCGGTATTCGACAATTGAGGAGATCAACAGGGCGAAAACACAGGGCATTATCATAACCCGACGCGTCAGCGAGGGATTTACGGAAACACTGGTAAAACGCTACAGCTCAATCCCTCACTGACGTTTCGGGTTGTGATGGCCCAACAAATCTCCACAACGCCAGCGGCGGACCGACGGCCGGAGAATACCCGGCAATTCCGGACGGACTCCGGCGATTCCGCAACAAAACTGGACCTCGATATCCCTATCCCGCCATGGCTCGAAGCCCCTGCATGAAGACCACGGCGGATGCCATCACGCCGACGAAGAACGACAGGCAGAATCCGATGATGGCCAATAACCGAGGAGTTCTTCGCAAGCCGTAGTACAGACAGACAAACAGGGCCACGGCCGTCAGCAGCAAGCTCAGTCCCAGAATCCCGACCACGATCCAGGACAGCGGTGAGCTGGAATCCAGCTTCTCGGCTTTGCCAGTTACGCTCAGGTACCAGACGAGGGTAATCCATGTGGCATGACCGGCCAGTTGCAGCACGCTCAACAGAAACCCCACGGCACCGGGCTTGTTGGTCATCAGTTCACGGATGACCTCCTGCGGCGTCGGCGTGTCGCTGTCCAGTTTAGCCACAGGAGCGACGTACCGAGACGACTTGTGTGATGACTTTTTCTTTCCCGATCGACGCGGCACGCAATGGTTCCCAACGAGACTTAATCGAATGACTCCGGAAGCTTATCAGCCCGACGGATCGGATTCCAATGCTGGAATGAAGCCGTGCATGAGGCCGGTCAGCGTCGCAATTACGCGTGTGGTGGGTCGACGACAATCGCAGACAAGGTCTTAACAATCTCAGTCGGCGTGTTTCACGGCCCATCAATTTTCTTTGTTTCCAGAAAACTGCAGCGACTGGTCTATTGAAATGAAATGGGCTGGAGTTATAACGCCGCGCAAGAATTATTTTTGAGACAGGTGATTTTGTGTGGAGGTGCAGAGGGGCACGACCAAGGGTCTGTTTCCCTCGCCCTGAAAGTCGGGCTGAAAGAGCACGGTCCTTCAGGAAGAGACTCATTTCAATCTGTTTGAACATCAGCCCGGGATGGAGTCGGCCGGATTGATGCGAGTCTGCCGACTTCAGGAATGTTGTCTGCCCCTCTTTGATCCCGATCTGATTGACCGAAAGTAAATCCGCGGGATTACAAACATGGAGGTCGTGGCAGAGACATAGTTCTCATGGAGATCTTTGTCGATGGAAGAATCATCGCACGGCGGTTGTGAGTGTTCAGAACCTCCGTCGGCAGTCACAGAACAGGACGAACCCCCGGGATCGAGTTTACTCCCTGTTCTGTCTGGTTCAGAAGCCCCCGCGATTCAACAGCTGGATCGCTCCAATACTGGCTCCATTCTCACTCAGGCCAGAAATCAATCGTCCGCAACGGCTCTGCGAAATCGAGTCGGCATGGCGCCACCGGCATCGAACTCAGCGATGGCTGCTTCGACGAATATCCCCCAGGAGTCGGCTAACAACACTGGCCGTAACGGGGTTCGAGTTGATTCTGCTCATGTCGCGGGAAGCTCACCGCGTGTCGAGAATCCTCTGACCATTCAATTCCGCGAACGTTTCTTTCCGGATACCCCCGACGCTGATTGGGATGACTGGCGCTGGCAGTCTCGTCATCGCATCAAGACGCTCGAACAGTTCGAGAAGATGCTGGATCTGTCCTTCGAAGAACGAGATGTTCTGTCCGACGGCGGAACCTTGTTGCCGACTGCTGTTACTCCGTATTACATGAGCCTTCTGGATCCGGAAAACCCGCTCCAGGCTCTGCGAAAAACGGTCGTCCCGACCACTCGCGAATTCGTCCGCACGGCTGGCGAAGCCGATGATCCGCTGGGCGAAGATGGTCATAGCCCGGTGCCGGGACTCGTTCATCGTTATCCGGATCGAGTTCTCCTGCTGCCATTGGACTTCTGCTCAACCTATTGCCGCTATTGCACTCGTTCACGAGTCGTTGGTCACGGCGAGATTCAGCCGAACGTGCAGCGACTGGAAGCAATCTTTCATTATCTCGAAGAGGCCACTCAGGTTCGCGACGTGCTGATTTCCGGCGGTGATCCTCTGGCGCTCAGTGATGAGAAGCTGGATTGGATTTTGGGACGTTTGCGAGCAATCCCGCATCTGGAGTTTATTCGCATCGGCACCAAGATGCCGGCCGTACTTCCGCAGCGTATCACTCCGGAGCTCTGCAATATGCTCCGAAAATATCATCCGATCTGGATGAGTGTTCATTTTCTACATCCGGAAGAGTGCACTCCGGAATCAAAGCAGGCGTGTACTCGTCTGGTTGACGCAGGGATTCCCCTGGGATCTCAGACGGTCCTGCTCAAGGGCGTCAACGACGAAGTTTCCATCATGCAGCAACTGGTTCACAAGCTGCTGTTGATGCGCGTTCGTCCGTATTATCTTTATCAATGCGATCCAATTAGTGGTTCGTCGCATTTCCGTACTCCGGTTTCCAAAGGTCTTGAAATCATTCAGGGTCTGCGAGGATTCACGACGGGGTATGCCGTGCCGACTTACGTGATTGATGCTCCAGGTGGCGGCGGAAAAATTCCACTGCAACCGGACACCGTCATTGGCCGCGATGGCGACGATCTTCTGCTGCGGAATTTCGAAGGCAAGACCTTCCGCTATCCGGATCCGCTGGGTTAGTCGATCAGCCAGAAAAGCATTTCATGCTCGCCACCCGGTTTATCCCGGGTGGCTTTTTTATGCGCACTTCTGTTTACCGCCCAGCCGAAGGCGCCGGCTTTTGCACTGGCCGGCGCCTCCGGCTGGGCGGTAAACGATTGAATCAATACCCCGTGCGGATATCCGCTCTCTGGGCACTTCAGGCTGGAAACTGTTCGCATTTCTGGTTTTGAGCGTGCTAGACTACGTGCCCCGCATCGTCCCTCCTTGCCCCCTGCTGTTCTGCTCCTTCCTGCTGCAGGTCGAATCGATCATGAAACGTGTTGCGCTTCGCATGTTGGCGATCCTGATCGCAGGAACTGTCACTGCCGCTTTCGAGCAGCAACTTGCGGCCGATGATCTGCCCGCGGGAGCCTCGCCGACCGCAGAGCAACTGGAGTTCTTTGAAGCAAAGATTCGTCCGGTTCTGATCGAACACTGTTACGAATGCCATTCAGGGATGAACTCAACCCCGAAAGGCGGCTTACGACTTGACCTGCATGACGCATTGATGACAGGCGGAGATTCGGGACCTGCTCTTGTCCCCGGCAAGCCTGAGGACAGCTTGCTGCTGAAGGCTCTGCGTTATGACAGTTACGAGATGCCGCCGAAGGGGAAACTTCCTGAAGCTGTCATCGCCGACTTTGAACACTGGATTCAAATGGGAGCACCGGATCCTCGTACGGAGTCCGCAGCCCCAAAAGCAGCTGGGGTCGACTACCAGAAGGGGCTTGAGTTCTGGGCGTTCAGGCCCCCAGTGAAATCCAAAGTGCCGTCCACCCAAGATCAGACGTGGGCTCATTCTGAGATTGACCGCTTTGTCCTGCATGAACTGGAAAAGCGAAATCTGAAACCATCCGCACCGGCAGATCGACGAACTTTGATTCGTCGAGTGTACTTCGATCTGATCGGACTGCCGCCAGAGCCGGAAGTGGTCGACGCGTTTATCAACGACACGTCACCGGATGCGTGGGAGAAGGTCGTCAATGAACTGCTCGCTTCGCCTCACTACGGCGAACGCTGGGGACGTTATTGGCTGGACCTGGCTCGTTACGCCGAAGACCAGGCTCACACGTTTCAGGCTCGCATGTATCCGCAGGGTTATCTGTACCGCGACTGGGTTGTGCAGGCTCTTAACGATGACATGCCGTACGACACATTTCTGAAGTTGCAGATTGCCGGTGATCAGGTTGCAGTTGATGAACCACATCGTCATCGCGCGGCCCTTGGTCTGTTCGCGCTGGGGCCCGTTTACTACCAGGACAATGGTGAGCAGGAGAAAGCTCAGGCGGACGAATGGGACGATCGTATCGACACGTTGATGCGAGGAACTCAGGCAATGACCGTTTCGTGTGCGCGGTGTCACGATCACAAGTACGATCCGTTTTCAACGGCTGATTATTATGGGCTTGCCGGCGTCTTCGCGAGTTCTGAATATCGTGAGCTGCCAGCGGTTTCGGAAGAAGTGGTGGCAGCACGAGGCCGGGCGGATCTGGCGGTTCAGGAAAAGCAACTGGAGATTGATACTCTGCTGGCGACTCAGGCCCCGGCCGCTCGATTGAAGCTTACGGCAGAGATTCCTGTTTATCTACGCACGGCGTGGAGTTTGCTCGGTACAAAGGATAAGAAACTTCAACGCGCCATGATCGAGAAGACAGCGACGGAAACTAAGCTGAATAATAAGCTCCTTCAGCGGTGGGTGGCCTGGTTGACGGAAGACGTTGATTTCGGCGCCATTTCTTCAGATCGTCCGTACCTTGACGAGTGGCGAGCATTCCGGAAATCGCCACCAACGAATCCCGATCAGGTGAACTTGCGACTTAGCGAGATTGGATTGCACTTGCAGCAAGCGGCGTATGGTGTGATCGCTCGGCGGGAAGCACTGCGAAAACAATTTGGCGACAATTATGCCTTCGTGGCCGCTGAGGATCGGACAACGGTTGAACCTGGCGTGATTCCGCTGGGCAACTTGTTTGATGATAAAAAAGGCTCATTGTTGAACTCGGCCCTCGCCTCCGATCCGTTTCGAGCCAAAGCAAATAATGGCAGCCTGGGCGTGGATCGAGTTCTCCAGGGGTGGGGTGGCACAGCAGAAATCGCTTCCGGAGTTCGCTTTGATTTTCGCTCCATTGGAAGTGACTCACGCAGTCACGGCGAAGTGATCAACGATGGCTGGTCCAGCGAAGGGGGTATTCAGACGCTCGGGAAACGTTGTCGTGCGAAGATCGGCCGGACCGAACAGGGAATCGGTATGCATGCCAATGCTCTGATCACCTTTGACCTGAATGAAATTCGTCGAGCAGGTCTGATCCCGGCATCGGAGACAATGGTGTTTCGAGTTGATCGAGCTGGGATCAATGACGATTCATTTGACAGCGGGGCCAGTGTTCATCTGGCTGTCATTGTTTCGAAGCCACAGTCGAAACCCAGCGAGTTTGATTCGATCATCTCGGCCACTCTTGATGGCGCGCCCGCGCCGCTGGAAGAAAACGATGCGGTCTATTCGTTTGCTGGCGAAATGCCAGCGGCGATTGAAGCGGATGGCAAGTTTGTGTCGTTCGAAGTCACAGTACCGCCGGACGCTCGATCCCTGACTTTGGTTGCAACCGGCGCTCAGATCTCGGAGACAGAAAACACAATCAGCAGTGACCATGCCGTGTTTTCCAACGCACGACTCACTTACAACGTTGCAGCCGCGGAACTGGCAAAAGCTGAATCGTCGACACCGCTGGATCAGATTCCGGAGTCGGAACGACTCCAGCTTCAACGCGATGCGACGTTGTTGTCGGAATTATTTGACGATCGAGGCGTGCTGGGGTTAGCGGCGGACCAGATCGGGCCTCTATTAGAGGGCGAATCCGCGACATCGCTGGCTGACATGACGACTCAGCATGAAGAACTACGAAAGCAAGCCGATTCGATTCGTATCCCGATGGCCCATGCTTTAGCGGAAGGAGCGGCTCGCGATGTGAAAATTTATATGGCCGGAGATCCTCGCAAGAAAGGCGATGTGGCTCCGCGAGCATTCCCGGCGATCTTGACCGCCGGCGAACGACGCCCGTTTGAAGCCACCGGCAGTGGTCGCAAGAATCTGGCCGATGCCATCGCCTCGCGCGACAATCCTGTGACCGCGCGAGTGATGGCCAATCGAATCTGGGCCGGTCATTTCGGTTACGGTGTAGTGCGCACTCTGAGCAACTTCGGGCAGCTCGGTGAACGTCCAAGCCATCCCGAGCTGCTGGATTATCTGGCCGTCAGCTTGATGGATAACAACTGGTCGTTGAAGTCGTTGCATCGATCGATCCTGATGTCCGCGACTTATCAGCAAAGCAGCGTTGGCGATGCCGCCAATCTGGAGGCTGATCCGGACAATCGCTATCTCTGGAAAATGAATCGAAGACGACTGGAGGTCGAACCGTGGCGAGATGCTGTGCTGGCAGTGTCAGGTCAGCTGGATCGACAAGTCGGCGGCGCTTCGTCGCAGCTGAATGACGATCATCGACGTCGCACGTTGTACGGTTATGTGAGTCGTCATCAGCTCAATGATCTGCTGCGATTGTTTGACTTTCCGGATCCGAACATCACCGCCGGCGAACGCTCGGTGACGACAGTGCCGTTGCAGCAATTGTTCGTCCTGAACAGTGAGTTTATGATCGGGCAGTCAAAAGCGTTGGCCGCTCGTCTGGCCAAAGAGGCCGATTCAGATGCCGCAAGAGTAGACCGTGTGTTTCGATTGCTTTACGGACGTGAGCCGACGGACAATGAAAAAGAGGCGGCGTTGATGTTCTTGACCGAAGGACAAAAAGTTCCGGAGGATTCTCTTTCGTCGTTGGAACAGTTTTGCCTGGCGATGCTGGGAACGAATGAGTTTGCGTACGTGGATTGATGTTGCACAGAATCCCGTCGACGGAGCGACGGGTGTACGGTACGCCTGTCGCTCTGTCGACAGGACAGTTTGTGTTGAACGACGAACAGAAAAGGGACAAACATGATAAATCAACTGCAGAGTTCGCCCGGCCCTTTTTCTTCTCGTCGTGAAATGTTAAGCCGTACGGCGGCCGGATTTGGCATGCTCGGACTGGCTGGCGTTTGTGCGGGTGAGCAGCCATCGACAAATCCGCTGACGCCGAAATCATCCCACTTCGCGGCGAAGGCGAAGCATGTGATCTTCCTGTTTATGAATGGCGGGCCATCCCACGTCGACACCTTTGATCCCAAGCCGGAACTGGTGAAGCAGGCCGGAAAGCCCGGGCCGGGCGGCAACTTTATGCCATCGCCGTTCTCATTCAGGAAGATGGGACAAAGCGGCATCGAAGTCAGCGAACTGTATCCTCATGTCGGTGAATGCATCGACGACATCTGCGTCGTGCGATCGATGTACACGAGTACTCCGAATCATGAGCCAGGATTGTTCATGATGAACTCAGGCAACCAGCAGCCGATTCGTCCATCGCTGGGATCGTGGTTGACCTACGGGCTTGGTACCGAGAATCAGAATCTGCCGGGATTCGTCGTGCTATGTCCCGGGAAGCCCGTTGTTGGTCCGGCATTGTGGTCCAACAGTTTTCTGCCGGGGATCTATCAGGGCACCCATGTCAACAACGGCAGTATTGATCCGGCCAAAGTAATCGGGCATCTGAAGAACACAGGAGTCACGTCCGCATCGCAGCGTCGTTTGCTGGATCTGATGCAGCAGATGAATCAAAAACATCTGAAGCAGCGCCCGCAGGATACTCAGTTGGAAGCTCGCATACAGTCGCTGGAGATTGCGTATCGAATGCAGTCAGAAGCGCAGGAGGCGTTTGATATCGGACGTGAATCCGAGACGACTCGAAAGGATTATGGTACCGGTGAGTTTGCTGATGGCTGCCTGATTGCTCGTCGGATGGTGGAACGTGGCGTGCGGATGGTGCAGGTGTTCTATGGCAGTGGACAGCCCTGGGATGCGCACGGCGACATCATGGATCATCGGCGAGATGCCTTAAAGAGCGATCAGCCGATCGCGGCTTTGATTCGCGACCTGAAGGCTCGCGGATTGTTCGATGAGACACTGATTATCTGGGGTGGCGAATTCGGAAGAACCCCAACGGCTCAGGGCGACAAGGGCCGCAATCACCACGCGACGGGATTCAGCATGTGGCTGGCGGGTGGCGGTATTCGTGGTGGAATGACCTATGGTGCCACGGATGATCTGGGCATCAAAGCCGTCGATAAGCGAATGAGCGTTCACGATCTGCATGCCACCATTCTGCATCAGATGGGGATCAATCACGAAGAACTGACATTCCGCTACTCCGGCCGCGACTTCCGTCTGACGGATGTTTACGGCAATGTCGCGCATGAGATTATTGCTTGATACTCGTCGCCTGTTTTGATTCCGATGCCGCCGGATCTGGTTGCGTTTATTGCACGCACAGATCGAGGATTCTTCTGGCAGAGATGGTTGCCGCTTCGGGCCTTGCGAACTGGCGAATACTCAAGTGCAGCGTCTGGCGTACTTCCGGATATCCGATCAGTTCGTTCAGTTGGTGTCTTAGACTTAGTCCCGCGTCGGCGTCGGTTTCCTTTACCAGTTTTGCGGCACCGGATCGTTGCAGAAACTCGGCATTGGCGTACTGATGATTGGACGCGGCGTGACTGAAGGGAATCAGGATTGATGGAAGTCCGGCGCAGGCGAGTTCCTGCAGTGTTCCCGCGCCGCCGCGACTGATCACGACGGTTGAAGAAGCCAGTAGTTCCGGGAGGTTCGGCAGGAACGAGAGCACCGTCGCCGTTCGGCCTCGTCGAGCGTACTCGGCCGCAACCTGCTTCACCTGAGCTTCCCCGGTCTGGTGAATGATTTCCCAGTCAGAAGGCACACAGCGTTCATCGGCGAGAGCTTCCAGGACCAGGCGGTTCACCGACGCTGAACCCTGGCTCCCGCCCAGGATCAGCAGGCGCTGGCGTTTCAGGACCGGCATCTCGGTTCGTAAACACAGATCAGAAATGCTGGCTCGGACCGGGGTTCCCGTGATCTCCACGGCTCCCGGCCATTTCGCCTGATGAACAGCTTCAAACGGCAGGCCGGCCAGAGTCACAACCGCGCGGGGAGCCAGCAGTCGCGTCGCCTTGCCTGGGACTGTGTTTTGTTCCATCAGTACGACTGGGATCTTCATTCGGGACGCCGCGATGATTCCGGGAACACTCGCCGCCGCACCGACCCCGATAGCTGCGTGAGGTTGAAACTCCCGGAGCACGCGTTTCGCAATTCGAAACGAACGGATTACACCCGGCAGCATCAGCAATTGGCCCAGTCTCCCACTTCGACCTGGCATGGATGCATAGGAGATGACTCGGAACAATTCTTGATCAATACTGCTCTTCCGCAGAACTTGTGCGTCGACGGTACGGCGACTGGTGAGAAATAACAGACGCACGTTGTCATGCAGGCGGAGCAGGGCCTCGCAGACAGCGATCGCAGGAAAAAGATGACCGCCTGAACCTCCGCCGATAAATACCAGTCGCAGTTCGGACGATCGGGATTCGTCAGCCTTCACAGTACTCACTGACTCCGTCCGCCGACACGACCAGCAGTCGTTTAGTCAGCGGATGATGCATAGTGGCAAAGTCCTGATTGACTCGGCTTTTCACCTGATCAATCAACGAGGCGTCTTTCATCGAGACGGCGACAAAGAAATCGCGGTTCGGCACACCCACAATCAGTTCCGGTCCAAATAAATCTCGCAACCGCCCGTGGAATCCCGGGTCTAATATGCGTGAACAGTTATAAGCGTCGGGCTTCACGGGCATCAGCATTTTCGGATGCAAATCGTCGCCCAGCATTGTCACTTCCAGAGGATTCTCTTCAGCATACTGCCGCAAGTTGGAGATTGCCAGATCATGCAGTTCATCCAGGGAGAGGTCCCAGGTCTCCAGCATTTGCGGCTGTACGAAGCGATAGGAATCATCTTCATCGACCACGTAGCCCACCGATAGACCACCCACCCACGGCATGCGAACACGCTCATCATTCCGCGAATCTTCGTCCGCCGACAGCATCGGCAGAATGTGGTCGCGAACTTCATCCAGAGCGGGCACAAGCTGTTCAGGGCTGAGTTCCTGCAGGCGAACCAGCGTTGTGAGCCCCGGTAGCACAATCCGACGGAACTGCTCCGGCTGCTGCAGATACATCCGATAGAAATTCGAAAGCCCGATCTCCGAATGACCGAGACGCAACGAGAATCCTCGTGACACCGATGTCTGCAAGAGCGGAAAGTTCTGACGAGCCAGCTCGATCACCTGTTTCAAAAACACATCCGGTGGCCATGCCGGTTGCTCAGCAATTTCGAGCGTCGCGAGTACTCGTTCACAGATCAAAATGAAACCCGGATCCAGCAGTTCACGATCGGGGGACTGCACCGTCGCAACGATCGTCAGGCGACCGCTGCGAATGGTCCATAGCCGCCACTGATATTGTGATCGACGTCCGAAGACTCGCGATAACCAACAGCCGGTCCGTGGACGCCGTGAGATACCGCTCCAGACTTCATTCGTGGATTTGATTTTCAGAGAAGGCTCAGGATGTAGAGCGGAGACCTGAGGAAACAGAAGACCGAGATCGGGAGAAGGGCGGCGGGTTGCGTCGGTTTCTGCGTCGTCCCACCACGTCACCATTGACAGCACAACACGTGAAGGTGAATCCGAAGCGACACTTTGAGAAGTGCCTTGAGGATTCCCGGATGATCCAGAGTCTTCGCTGCGCCAACGAAGCTCAATCAAAGTCTGGTTCTGTCGGACATCAATCTCGTCCGGACAGCGAAACGTGAACCAGTTTGCCGGGCCTCGGCAAAGCCTCCATGAATCATCAAAATTTCCGGATCGATAATCAGACATCGTTACTCGGCCTGAAAATGAGCAACATCCCTGTCAGCATTGTAGGCACGCCAGCATCGTGACGGCAATCTTCCTGCCGATTCGAGACAATTTGGGCAATAGAACCTTGAACGGCCTCCGGCGCAGATCACCTCCACGATTCTTCCTCCTGCCGCTCTCAACATGCAGAAATCATTGGCGTTTCTCAAGGCGGATCGTAACCCCCGGGGTTCCAGGGATGACAACGACAGATCCGAGCCGTGCCTTTGCAGAATCCTCGAATCAGCCCGAATTTCTGCACGGACAGAATGAAGTATTGGCTGCAGGAAGGATAGAAGCGACATCGACGCCCGAGCCATGGGCTGATCAGATACTGGTACAATTTCACTGCGCCAATTGCGAGAAGAGCCGGGACGTGGAGCAAACTTCGCCAAAGCTTTCGGGAAGCCGTCGACGTCTCAGTCTTCGTCAGAACTGCGGCGTCATTCTCATGAAGGCCGTTCGTCAGACACTCCGAGGCCTCGTGGCCTGCGTGAAGGCCGGTCTTTGAATCCTGAGCTGCATTCATGAGCCGCTTTCGGAGTTCCGCTGCAGTCGTCGAGCCAGTCGAGGCACAAGATTCTGAATCGACGCCTGATAATCAACGAGTGAAGAGTCATCACGTTGACGTGGAATCAGGATCAGATCCAGTCCGCTTGGAAGTTCATGCTGAAGCAGTCGAAAGGCTTCCTTCAACCGTCGTCGCTTCACATTCCGATGCACGGCCGAGCCATGTTTGCGAGAGACACTCACGCCAGCGCGCAGAATGTTGAGCTCATTGCGGTAGACAAACACGAGCAGATGATCGTCGCCGGAGCGAACCCCGGAATCATAGACTCTTTCAAAGTCCTGCGGACGCCGAAGATGCATCTGCGGCGTCAGACGAAAGCCGGAGTTCTCTGACACGTTATTCTGCAGACTCAGATCGAATTTCGAGCTGACCTCTTTGCTTGAACATCATCTGCAGACGTTCCTGAGAGTAAAGACGAATCACGTTCTTCTTATAGCGGAGGCGACCGAGTTCATCTGAGTCAAGATTCTCTTTGATCTTGGCAGTGGCTTCGCCCGCGTAAATTGCCGCAAACGTTTCCGGATCAACGCCACGGCCTTCTTCAAGGTCTCGCTCTGCATTTATACCACCAACAGAAGCAGCGAAGTAATTGACCCCCTTGAATGCAGACGTGCTTTGACCACTCGCTTCATAGAGATTATTGAGTTCCTTGACGGCCTTCGTCACCTTCTTGTAAGCCTTCAAGGCATCACCTGACAATTGATCCGGTGCAGCATCCTGAGTCGCCTCGATCTGCGACGGCGCGAACCCGTTCAGCGTTGCTGTGCAATAGCCTGCAGCGAAGAGAATCAATCCGCTGACCACAGTTTTCAATCTGCCCATCTCAACGTCCCTCAGGAAACCAGCACTGGTAACAGGTCTTTTGCCTTCGTTCGACACGTAAAACCGCAGATATACGGGACTTGAACGCCTGTCGCAAGCCCCAAACGGGTTTCAGGGGAGCAATCGAGTGCTCTGGAAGCGGGAGGGCCGAACGATCATTCGGAAAGCTTTATCCGGCGAACTCGGTGATTACTGCTATCACCCACATAAAGCCATCCATCCGGAGATACGTAGACACCGTGAGGTCGATTTAACCGACAATTTCGAGCTTCTCCGTCCGGTCCATCGCCCGGCTTTCCGTCTCCGATCACGGTCTCAACAATCCCTGTTTTGGCCCGCAAAACACGCACCGTATGGCTTTCGGTGTCAGCAAGATACAAATCTCCTAGCCTGGAGAGACTGACACCCTTGGGACCGGCGAGCTGCGCTTCTTTTCCGGGTCCTCCGTCACCCGAATATCCACTTTTCCCCGTGCCCGCCAGATGGTGGTAAGTGCGAGTCATCAGGTCCATACGATAGATGGCGTTACCTTCACGAAGAGCCAGGTAAAGAGAATGATCGCCGTCAAAATCCAATGCGCGAGGACCATTCAGCGGAGTTCCGTCGAATGACGCTCCGTCAGCAGTACTTGTTTTCTCACCAGTCCCGGCGAACGTGGAAATCACGCCGCTTTTCGGATCAACCATACGAACTCGATGATTCCTGATGTCACAAATAAAGAGCCGATCCTTGTCGTCAAGCACGATCGAATGCGGTTGATTCATCTGAGCCTGAACTGCCGGGCCGCCGTCTCCTGAGAATCCTGCCACACCGGTTCCAGCGATCGTGGAAATGATTCCTGTCTTGTGATCCACCTTCCGCACCAGGTGATTCTGCATTTCCACGAAGAGCATGTTGCCCTGCTTGTCAAACCTCACCTCGTATGGCTCATTGAGCTGCGCCTGCGTCGCGGGGCCGCCGTCACCGGAATATCCCTTCTTGCCAGTTCCGGCGACAGTCGTCGCTTCCCCTGTCGACAGATCAATGCGACGAACCAAATGCGATCCCACTTCGCAGACATAAAGTGCACCGTCGGGGCCATAGCTGATCCCAAACGGCTGAGAGGACGGTGTATTCAGAGCCTTTCCATCCGGGCTGCCAGGAACATCCTTGCCATTGCCGGCAACGGTCGTCACATCGCCAACCTCGGGTCTGCGGTCGAGGGCCAGTGCCGTACAGGCACTCACGAAACCGCCGAAGGCAACCACCATCAGCAACGAGACAAACCGAAAGATGCTGGGCGATGACGGGGATATTCGCATGAGTAAACTTTTTCCTCTGAGTCGTTTGTTAGCTCTTGCCAACACCGTGCCTATTGAATGCTGTCAATGGCTGGTGCGGTGGGAGCTTCGGACAAAATGCGTCATCTGATGCTTTGGGTGGCGAAACACCACCATTGACAAGTGTGTTCTGCTGCCGTGATTTTAGAGTTGAGACCAGCCTGCTGTCGATCGTTTCCGATATTGTTCGTTTATTGTTCGCTTATTGTTCGTTCTCTGATGTCGTGCGTGACCGCGTGAGCCCGTTTGAAATCAGAGTCTCCGGGTCTGCTCATCACATGGCCGAGGTTCGGTGAAAGTGTCTTCCGTAACGAGCCGTCCTTGTTCAGGGAGCGATTTTCTACCGAGCCGTCATTCAAAAGGCTTGTTATCTCAGTCGGGATCACACTCGATTTTATTGGAGTCATGGGGCGCCCTTGACAGATCTGCATGCCCAAGGGTTCAATGCTCCTGGTTTGGCTGTCTCCACTGCGGCGTTCGAAACCCCGAGTGCTGGGATACAAATTGAAGCCAACGAGGCAATGACCGTTTCGAATTTTAACCTTTAGGGGAGGATGTTTTGATGAAATCACCAATGAGTTGGATGGCGATCCTGTTGGGTGTGGTCGTTTCCGTTCCGTTCGTCAACGCAAACGATGAGAAAAAGGATTCAACTGACAAGCCTGCCACGGCAGATGGTGCTGAGTCAAAGCCCGAGGGGAAGGAGAAGGCAGAAGCCGCGTTCAAAGCAACTTGTCCCGTCTCCGGAAGTGACGCAAAGAAGGAGAACTCATCAAAGTATCGCGACAAAGAAGCGTATTTCTGCTGCGAAAAATGCAAGGCCGCCTTTGATGCAGAACCAGCAAAATTCTCCACGAAGGCCAACCTGCAGCTCGTTGAAACAAAGCAGTTTCGGCAGACAAAGTGCCCGGTCTCCGGAAGCAAGATCAACAAAGAACAGACGATTAAAGTCTCCGGCGTAAAAGTTGGGTTTTGCTGCGACAAATGCAAAGGGGCTCTCGAGTCGGCCTCCAAAGATGATCAGCTGACAAAGATTTTCGGCGATGCTGTGTTCACAAAGTCATTCGCTGTGAAGAAAGCTGATGGCGAGAAGAAACCAAAGAAGGGTGCTGAAGCCGAATCTACAAAATAGCCTGAATTCCGGTTCGGACTTCGCAATATCTGCCGTGTCATTCCGCAGGCAACACGTGACTTCAACGTATTCTTCCGCGGGCATCATTTAGAGCGAGATGCTCGCAGGACAGATGATTTCGATCACGACGTCAGCCCTCGCTGCCGACGTAACAGACTCCAAAGATCTCGGACGTGTGCAAATGCGTCGCGAGATCTTTGTGTTTACGCACAACCGGAATTGATTCAGTGATTCATTCATGAACCGCGAAGACCCAGATTAATGACGAGACTTCTGATTCAAAATCATTGTCCGTCCCAACCAGAAGTGTCTTCCGGCCGTCGGCCAGAACTGGTCCGAATGTCAGCCCTTCGATCTTTTCCGGCATCGTGGCCCCAGCCAGATTCCATCGCGGGGCGAGAAAGTCCAGATACACGCTTTTCTCGACAGGAACAATGTCGCTCGGCAATTCGCCGGCTGGCAAGGCATCCAGATTTGAAACGTCTGTTGCATGGCTGAGATCGATCTTAATCAGCTTGCGATATTGAGCTGACTGACCGGACTCGCCGTCCCGCTCAAGCACGAGGTACTGGTTTGGCCCACACGCGACGATCTCGCTGTTGCCGTTCTCAGAACTCTCCAGTTGATAGACAAATTCTTTCGTCTTGCCGGTGGGAAGCTCCAATTGAATCAGGCGACAATTACGTCCCGTAACGGCGCCCGAGTTAGTTCGTGTCCCATCCTGTAATAACGGTCCCTGCATCACTGCAACCAGATGTCGCCCGTCCTGTGATACAGCCAAACCCTCCAGCCCCCGATTTGAAGCTCGCCCTGTTTGATTCAGGTTGTTTTCTTTCTTCTTGTCAGCGTGAGGATGCGAGATAAGCACATGAGACGGTAATTGAAACCGTTTCTGCTCACGGCCGTCGGCCGAGAACTGAATGACGTGCGGACCATACTCATCGGAGACGAACATAGACCCATCCGGCCCCAGACGAAAGCCTTCGGGATCCAGACGATGTCCCATTTTCTGTGTGGCTTGAATCGCCGCCGATGAACCGCTGAAACGTCGCCCACTTGCATCAGTGAAAATTGTCGTGCGACGAACTTCAGCGTTGATTGAGGATCCGGGAACTCCGGAAATCTCAAGTTCGAGCCATTGAACGCGACAATGATAGTCGACGGCTCCATCATCCGGTCCGCGATCGGACATGCTGGCGAACAGCATCCCCTCACCGGAATATTCAAGAGCTGAAAAACCGCCGAGCCGATTTCGTGGCTCACCGTTTTCCAGCAATGCGGTATCGCCGGAAAGATCGACGGCATCACCCGGGATCGATGCCGTTCCAAGCAATTCGAGTCTATGTTTGTCATCACCCGAGGCCTCCATCGCAGCACAGGTCGCGAGGAAAAGAGTCCATGCAGATCGACGGATATTCTTGAAAAATCGAGCGGCCATTGGCTGTCCTTATGCCGTTTGGTTATGAAAATCGCAACTAATCAAAATGAACGTTTGACTGAAATTAAACTTCGAATCCACCGCGTATCGCAAACAATTGACCTGTGGAACTCCGTGAATGCCTTGAGGCAGGGTAAATGTCCGCCGCGCAAAATGCATGCGTCAATTACCATGGAACAATCCCGAAGTAGGTTCCGTCTATCTCACCCCAGGCAACAGCTTTGAATTTGCCCATTTCGTCAGGCTGAAAGCCCGGCACATCCTCGGCCGGTGGCTCACCGGCGTGCTGATTTCATGGGTTTTCTCAACCCGACACGTCACCGAGCGATCTACCAGGACATTGATGAGCTGGACAGCGCCATGTTCGGCTCCCTTAGGACCAGTCCCGTAATAACTTCCGTAGATGAAGTCGTGAGACTTCAGTCCGAACTCTCACGAGTTCGGCTACCACAGGAACTTATTTCG
>JBPOIW010000321.1:0-5838 GCA_052034165.1 Planctomycetota bacterium
CCATGTGGGGCTGTCGTTCGGGTTCCCAATGAAGATCGCTCGCTGCGTCGCGTGCTTGGCATACTTCTGGAAGCAGACGAGACTGCTCACCCTTCCCCAATCGCCACGCCCCGTCTCGAGCATCATCAAGGAGGTCGGCGATGATTCGAGCGACAATCCCGATGCAGATATTTGTTTGCATCCAGCCAACCGACATGCGACGCAGTTTTGATGGGCTCAGTGGCATGGTGCGGCAAGTGTTGTCACAAGATCCGCTGAGCGGTGCGTTGTTTCTGTTTCGCAATCGAGCGCGTGATCGACTCAAGATCCTGTACTGGGATCGCGATGGACTAGCCATCTGGTACAAGCGTCTGGAGAAAGGCAGCTTTCAGTTTCCGACTGATCTGAAGTCTGCCTCGGACGTCACTAATTGTCAGATCACATCCGAAGAATTATCGTTGCTGCTTGATGGGATTGATCTGAGCAGCGTGCAGCGTCGACCGCGATTTGCATTGCCGCGAAAGTCGTCGTGACGCTCATTTTTTTTAAGAAAGTTCCGAAGAATAGCGGTCCCTTCGACGTACAACAGGCATGACTCCAAATGAGCTGCCAACATCGATTGAAGAGCTTCAGAAGCTGGTGCTTTCACAGCATCAGCGAGTGCAGTCCATACTCACCGAGAAGGAAAAACTTCAACGTGAAATAGTCGTCGCAAAGCAGCAGGCGATCGAACTAACCTCAACCGTTGAAGCTCAGAAGAAGCGACTCGAGCAAAGTGAACGCACGATCAAAGAACTGTTGCAGGCATTGAAGGGCAAGAAGCGAGAACGGCTCGATCCCAATCAGCTCCTTCTCTTTGATCTGGGTGAGCTTGAAAAGCTTCTCGAAGACGCCGCAACGACAGACGATGATGAGGCGTCATCGAAGTCAGCGCGACGTAAGCAGAAACATGGTCGGCGAATCATTCCCGACAATCTGCCGACGGAAGAGATTCTCCATGAGCTTCCCGAAGAGCAACGCTTGTGTCCGATTGATGGCAAGCCAATGCCGGCCATTCGGTATGAAATCAGTGAGCAATTGGATTATGAGCCTGCGAAGCTCAAACGGATTCAGCACAAGCGAGCGGTCTATGCGTGTGCGGCGAAGCATGATGAAGCGACGCTGATCACGGCTCCGAAACCTGCGGAAGCGGTCGAAAAATGTCTGGCAGCACCCGGGCTGCTGGCCGGAGTCGTCGTCGGGAAATTTGGTGATCATCTGCCCGGCTATCGCATGGAAGATATCCTGTCGCGCGGTGGCGTGAACCTCAATCGCAGCACGCTCTATGACTGGATGGCTGCAGTCGCTGATGTCACAAAGCCGCTGTACGAACTGATGAAGCAACTCGTGCTGCAATCGAAGATCATTCAGACAGACGACACGTCGGTGAAGCTGATCGATCCGCTGGCGGAAGGTGGCTCACGGACGGCTCGCTTCTGGGCGTACCTTGGCGACAATGATCATCCGTTTGAGGTGTATGACTTCACAGTGTCGCGCGAACGGCATGGTCCCCAGGAATTTCTTCGTGATTACTCCGGCTACTTACAAGCCGATGCCTATGGAGGCTACGACGGTATCTATCTTCAGTCGAACGGCGCGATCAAAGAGGTCGCTTGCTGGGCTCATACTCGTCGCTACTGGCACAAGGCGTGCGAAGAAGACCCCGCGCGGGCCCATTTTGTGCTGGCGGTCGTCGCCAAACTTTACCAGGTGGAACATGCCGCGAAGGAGAAGTCGGCTGCTACGCGCCAGTCGCTGCGCGAAGAGCACTCACGCCCAATGCTGAATGATCTGAAGACATGGCTTGATGCGGAAGTCTTTCTTCCAAAGAGCCTGTCCGGCAAAGCGGCCACGTACACGCTCAACCAATGGGCGCGCTGAATCGCTATCTCGAAGACGGCGACCTGTCGATTGATAACAACGCGTCCGAACGGGCGATGCGTCCTGTGGCAATCGGTCGCAAGAACTGGATGTTTGTCGGCAGCAAACCCGCCGGCCACCGAGCTGCGATCCTGATGTCTCTGATCGCCAGCTGCAAAGCCAATCTCGTGGAACCGTGGGCCTGGCTGAAGGATGTATTGATCCAGCTTCCGCTCGGGGCAACTCTGGACTCGCTACTGCCCAACATCTGGCTCGTGTCACACCCCGAGCACCGCTGGACCATTGCCGAGCGCAGAAAACTCGAACGAGAACGCTGTGCAGACGAATAGAATGCTGTTCGCCGGGCGCTTACAAAAAAAGCCACGACTGAAGTTTTGGAAATCAGGCCATGCCCAGCGCTTGAATCTGCAGGATGCAGATTCAGATGGGCTGGGCATGGCGGCGTAAAAACTAGAAATCAGACAGCGACATGTTCACGCAGAAGCATTGACCACTAAGTCGATCCGACTTGTCGATGCTGGTCCTGATTTTTTATGGTGCCGGAAGTCGGAAAATTGATTTTGTAAATCACTCACGGAAGTCATTCCTGGTGTTCAAGACTTCATGGACACCTTTGCGAATTCAGTTTCGCCGATGCTCTGCTTCCTCGCCGGTTCTCAGCCCAGGAACCAGCGAATCATTGATCCGATCGGATCGCTTGGAGGGCGTTGGCGGTTGGTTTGTGGCCTGCGGTGGGAGTTGTTGCGGGAAACTTTGCGATCGCCCGTTTTGTGCTCAATCCGGGCGACTTCACGCCCTTGCAAAACCGTTCCCGCGACTTCGATGGCTCCCAATTCCTCACCGTCGTACCAGCGTCCACATTGTCGGCACTGGACGCGGGTTTGGCTGTGGCCAATGTGAAAATCACGACCACACACATGTCACCTGACGAGCCATAGAATTTCCACCCGTGTTGCTGAAGTTTCCGACACTGGATTTCTTCTGACCAATTCCGTGCTGTCGGCTACCCGGCGGACAGCCATTGATGAACGCGCGCTTTCGTTTCTTCGCGTGGATAAGTGAGTCTCCTTCAAAGAGTCATGATTCTTTGCCGCGTCAGAACACCTGAGGCGGCAAGGAATCGGAAAACAAGATTCAAGTGCGGTCGCCGGTTCGCGCCGCCTCTACAAAATGTCACGCGACGAATTCAAACTGCGCCGGCCACTGCCATGAGGTCGTCTTCATAAAGCGACTCCGCATCGCAGTGCGCCAGCCATTCACTAGAAACGGCTGCCCGGACCTGAGGGTCCTGCAGGCCGTTGCCAAGTTTCGGGTCGAAGCCTCGTCGGAGTCGGCCGTGTCGATCCAGGGAGGCGTGCAGCGGATCAATAACTTCCACGTGATCGGTATACTCAGACTGCCACGCCGTGAATTCTGTTTGACGGAATTCGCCCGAGTAGTCCACCTCCACATGAAGTCGGCGAGAACAGCCGGGGCCGAGATTGAATTGCAGTCGGGCATACGTGTCGCCATTCGCGGCAATGATGAACATCACGGCCCAATGGACAGACTGCAGACAGCGTGCGAAAGTTTCTTCGTCGGCATCGCTTGGTAACGCACAATCGCCAGGATGCGTATGAATCCAGATGCAGCCCGATTGTTCGTCACGCATTCGATCAGGTGTCGCAGCCTCCAGCAGTTGTTGTGCGGCCGTATCGGAGAACTGAACACTGGCACTCGTACACTGCTGTTTCACCAGACGAACGTCTTTGATGAGCAGCAAATCGTTCTTGGCGTTGATCCCGAAGCCACTGACTTCGGTACCGCCGCAGTCTCGGAGGAACAGCAGCTTGGACCAGGCAAAGGGCGTGAACCGGATCGTGGGTCGCTCACCGCGACCTTTCCGCGAACGACGGCGATGCTGCTTACCAGACGTCCGGGGATGAGTTTTCTTGCGGATTGTTTTTACGCGTGTCACCATGTTTGAGGCTCCGGCGTTGGGTTGTGTGTGGATTGGAAATGGAAGGTCAATAAAAAATCCGCCGCAGGGTCTGACTCTATTTGAGGTTCAGAACCTTGCGGCGGACAAAAAGAAAACGATTGCACGCCCTGTGGCGGCACAAACGGCTTGAGAAATCACGTTTGCTGAGGTCAGGCGCTGATGTGCTCCAGTTGTTTCAGAGATCGCAGCGTTGTTTCCACGAGGCGATTCTGTTTCTGGTTGCGTTTGATCAGGGTGATGAGTTCTCGCGTGTCACTCAGGGCCTGACTGAGGGATTCACGCAAAGTTTCGGCCTGCGTCAGCAGGTTGGGATTTGTGTCCGTCTCGTTCGTACCTGCTGTGGCAGAATTTGACGTCGTGCCTGGGCGAGGAGACACAGGGCAAGAGTTTGCGGGAGTCACCATTGTGGAAGCTTTACCTTTCGTTTGAGGGGGTATCGGAAACAGGTGATGAAGAGATTTTTGTGGCTTGATCGCTGGCCCGAAGTACAGACTCTTCGTCCAATAACGCCCAGAGGTACGTGCGTCGGTCATCCTGACAGCAGGCTGGTGCCGTGTTGTTACGGAGCTGGATCTCACGGAAGCCCAACTCAACCGCTCGACACAGAAACGTGCGATCGGTCTGAAACAGGATTTCTTCACCAACGCAACGGGAATTGCTGAGAACAATCTCAGTGATCTGATCACTGGCTTCAGCCGCCGAACGAATGGCGACCATACCGTTCAGTTCCACTGACACCGGAGCGTTCGTCTCTTCTGCGGCCGGTAACTTTGGGGCCGACTCCAGCAGAAAGGCAACATCCTCATCGGCCAAAGCCAATGTGGTTGCGGCCGATCCCCGGCTGGGAATCTGCAAATCGAGGTCAGGGAAGCGTCGTTCCTTCTCGATCTTCAGATGAACCGTGCAGGATTTCGTCTGAATCGTCACCCAGTCGTCTGATCGCCCGATCTTCACCGCTTCTGCAGCAGCGAACTCGCGGGACGAGAAGACATCAGAAGCCGGGACCAGCACAGTATCCGACCACGGAAAATGAAATCCTGTTTCCAGAATCGCCTGACCGCCATCGGAAGCGGCAAGCTGGCCGTCGGAACCACGCATACGAACACAGTCCAATGCAAATCGAGTGGGCTCCGATGATGTGGTGGCCACCGCTTCAGCCATCGCGGCAATAAACCGTGGTTCGATTGCAGTCAGCGTCGCTTCGGGAGGCATGTCGACTGGTTCACCAGCCGCCACAGTCACCGATTGAGGTATACCGGCGTCTGTCCACTGCATGATGATTTCATTTTCATTGTGGACGAAGTGGACCAGTTCCTCCTGCGGGCCTTCGCTACTCATCAGGGCCTGATAAGGAATCGAGAAACTGTCAGGATCAAGGGCCAGAGACTCCAGACCAAATTCAATCGCGGCCTTTGCGGTTGCCGATTGAATTCGTAGGACACCTCCAGAGTCAGGGTTGCGAAAAGTGACAGCCGGAGCACGGCGCGAGGAAGTGATTCCCAGTGTCTGGCGAATCATGGTTCTGATGGAGCGAATATTTCGACGCGAAATTTGAATCATAGATTTCCTTGGGGTTAGGTGCGTGGTGCTTGGTTTGAAAAAGCGAGTGCGAGGGCAAGGGGCGGAGAGGGAGAAGAGCGCAGTGCTCCGCAGCACCTCTGCTCGCCCCTTCCCCCGCATAAGACAAACTGTCGCTCAAAGCGGCAGCCAGTGCTCATTCAGCCACGACACTTCCGCCGACAAGGCTTCGTGACGGGTGCTGAAGGGGCCGAGCTGCGGGCCGTTGACCGGTGACAGGTCAGCCGTCCACTGTCCGTCTGCTGTGGGTTCGACGTGGGAACCTCGCTGGATCGACAATCGACCCAACTGAGAAAGGTTCACGTCTTCGCCGTACACACAACGAATGCCGCCGGTCGGTGCAATGAGAAGTTCCATTTTCGAAAACTCCTCGTTTACTG
>JBPOIW010000163.1:0-9562 GCA_052034165.1 Planctomycetota bacterium
AAAATACTGGGGATTATCATAACCCGACGCGTCAGCGAGGGATTTACGGAAACACTGGTAAAACGCTACAGCTCAATCCCTCACTGACGTTTCGGGTTGTGATGGCGGCAAAGGCGCAACTTCAAAAGGCCAAAGCCGTGGCCGGACAACGCCATGTTGGGGTGGATGTTCAGAGTTGCCGAGAACCTCTCCTGCGATTTTCTCTGTGATCATCTGTGCTATCTGTGGTCAAAAACAGAATCGTTTACCGCGGATCACACGGACGAATCACAGAGACCACAAAAGGCCATTCGCTGCTTCAAGTCATCGATCTTTTCGTCCTTCCGCCATGCGGACGGACAAACTGAAACTCAAGCTTGGCGCCGTCCGGTTAGAATCGAATTCCGGGGGCTTGTGGTCGACTTAACGACCTCGCTTAACCATGCTCGGCGGAAGCCCCTTCAACGCAGACTACCTCAGAAGTAGACGACCGCAGAAAATCCAGCGGAGTCGTTCCTGAAAACGTGGCCCCACTTCCTCAAGAGAAAGTGGCGGCGTTTTGGAGTGGAAGGACTCGAACGTTACGCCGGTCCTTCGTTCAATCAGACCTCGCCTGAAGCTTGAAGTTCAATGATCGGAAGGTGATCATTCGGCTTTACTGGGGCGGGAATACAATTCGGTCGTTTGCCCACGAGAGACTGTTGCTTTCTTACGTCTCGGGGAGAACGCCGTGTGTCCGAGCGACACCATTGGCTTGGTGAAATTCGTTGACGAGGACGTGCCGAGCTTCTCGAAAGAGTCGCGTGCTTCAATGATGGTCAGGCTTTTTGCACCATTCGGGAGGGTCGCTGGATAATCTTTCGCGGGAGAATAGACCAGTCGCTTACTCGTGTAACCAACGTACTCAAGAAACTTATCCAGTTCCATCACATAGACGCCGTTTCCTTTGGCCTCATCTTCCAATTCCAGCGCGAGTTCGCGAATCTTCATGTAGATCGCCTGTTGAGCGCTGTCCTGAGTGTTCTCGTCCCCCAGATTGCCTCGGACCAGGAATCGAACCGATGAAGTCAAGTTGTTCGGAATGTCCGAAACAGTTAACTCCGCGCCGTCCTTGCCAATCAGCTTGGCGACGTCATTTACATACAACACGACCTCTGCGCCGCTGGTCCTGACGATCTGATTGAACTCTTCGCGATCTGTTCCGGGATTTCCATCGAAGTCAAGCAAACCCACCACAGCGATTTGAATCTTCTGCCCGGGCCAGAACAATGGCGAATAGATTGGATCTCCGGCCGCTGGAGGATCGCTGCGTTTCTGCTTCACAATCCTGGCTTTGGCTTCGTTGCTGCCGACCAGTTCCACGACTTCAATCTTCCCTTTAATGTCGCCATCACCCTGCCGACGGCCCACGCCGCCATTGTCCTTTGCATAGATAGAAAACGTCATGCCGACAAGAACATTGTCCGCAGCCCCGACATCAATCGTGCACAGCTGAGACTGCTGATCAACGAACAGCAATGCCCCATCCGGACGCTCAAACTTCAGATCTTCAATCTCCATCTTTTCCTTGCGGAGACTTTTCAGAGCCTTCGTGTTGTTCGTCTTTTCGTCGTCCAGAACGAGCATTTCGTTTCGATGGGCGTCCTGAACGTTCGAGAATGTCGTTTCAACCTGCAGCAACTGGGCAGCGATCTCGTCGAACTGCTTGGTTCTCTGAGCCAGTTGTTCACTGTGCATCCGCTCTTTCTCGGTCAGTTCCTGATCTTTCTGAGCCAGCGTGGCCTGAACACCAGCGATGACCTTAGTCTGGCTCGCTACGATGTCTTCAAGCTCTTTGGTTTTTGCGGCCAGTTGCACCTGACGATCGGCATTCGCAGCCGACTGAATCTCGCGGTCGACAGCGTTACTAATCATGGCTCCTTCCAGCGATTTGCCGGAGGACGAGCCATCAGCTGCCAGAGCATTGATCTGAGCCTGAGATTCAGTGACGGCTCGATTGACCGTGTCATCGGCCGCGCCGTTTGCTGTCCGCCCAACTAACTCACGCAGCGAGGCCACTTCTCCCTGAACGTTAACAATACTACCCTTGGCCTCAGATTCCGCTTTTTTGGCGGAGTCAAATTGACGCTGCAGGTCCGAACTCTGTTGCCATGCGAAATACCATGCCACTCCCAGCCCCACTGAAAGCAGAGCGAAGATTGCATGAGAAATCAGGAGACCATTGCCGTCTTTGGATGCCATCGGACTGCCTTACAGGTTCTCAACCACTGACTGGATTCGCAGGCACTTTCAGCGATGCGACCTACAATCAAACACAAACACTGAAAGAATACTGAACCTTATTCCTGTTCAGACATCAATCCCGGGGAACTGACCAGTTGTTTTCTGGAGTACCCCATAAGATCGAGGAAGCTGGCGAGACTCAGCACGTAAACGCCATTGTTTTCAGCCGCCTTCAACAATTCCGCTTGCAACACATCTGTCTTTTCGAAGATCACTCTTTGCGTCTCATCGGCCGTCGAAGAATCTCCACGTTTGCCGACAACAAGGAACCGAGTGCCCGCCGTGATTCGATCGGGGATCTCCTCCACGGACACCATTTCGCCGTCACGCCCAATCATATTGGCCTGATCATCCACTTCAAGGACGATATCGATACCTGCCGCAGAAGTCAGCCGACGGAACTCTTCTCGGTCACTGGCCGGGTTGCCATGGAAGTGCAGAGTTCCCACAACGGCAATCTCCAGCTTTTTGCCCTTCTCGTAGAGCGATGAAAAGATGGAATCGCCCCGGGAGATCGGGTTGTCCGCAGACACTCGATTTGTCGGCGAATCCGGCAGAATCCGGGCCTCAGCCAGATGATCACCCAGCAGGGCGACGATCTCCACTTTGCCGCGTCTTTCACGAGGATTCAGGATGCGACCTTCAGACTTTCCGGCAGGGTCCGGAGCGTACACGGAGAATTCCGTTCCAAGGCGGAGTTCATCTTTCGTGCCCAGATTGACGTAACAGGATCGGGCGGCGTGGTCGACCATCGTAATGGTGCCATCAGTGCGTTCAAAAGCTGACCCTTCAAGCTTCAACTTTTCGCGGCGAAGTGCGATCAGGGATTGCCGTTGTTGCGTCAATTCTTTCTCGACCCGTTCGATTTCTCGAGCATTGTCCTTCACAAGCTGATCGTAATCAGCCTGCTTCTGGCGCAGCCGAGCCTTCTCTGTATCGATTTTTTCTTCTTCCTCAGACAGCCGCACGCCATGCGCAGCTTCCTTCTTTCGCAATTCGTCCTCTTTATCACGGAGGGACGTCTTCATGGCCTGCAGAGTTTGTTCGTGCTGAGCCACTTTCTGATTAAGTTCCGCCAGTTTCTCGTAGGTCTGTCGGAGGCGGTCGTTGGCGGACTGAGAGGCGGCGTCGCGAGCATTCGCGTTGGCTACCATCGCTGCTTCCAATGCCGCCGCCGCTGAAGAAGTGTCAGCCGCACGCTTGGCGATTTCTGCTTTGACGCCTTCGGTGACTTCGTCAGTCGCTCCGGGGTGCCCAATCAAATTCTTCAACTGATCCACTTCGGCTTCGTGGGTTTTAATTGCGGCTTCCTGAGTGTTCACGGAATCTGTGACTTCCGCGATCTGTCGAGCCAACTGAGTGTTGAAGTCGTGCGAAAAGTACCAGGCGACTCCAAATCCCAGGGACAGGAGCACAAAAATCGAGAGCGAAATCACCAGACTGTTGCTGTCTTTCGATGCCATTGAGTTGCCTCTGGCCGACGATACTCGCCGGAACTTGTTCAGGTGATGTTGCCGTTAAACAGCGTGTGAAGACAGGACAGGCCCGAAATTCAGGGGCAGAACAAAAAATACATAGTCCGGGAATCTTCTCCTGAAGATACCGACTGTGATTATCGAGTCAAGAATTACTTACACGGGACACCAGGTTCGCGGAGTGTTCAGTCCGAACAGAACGCAGGAACCACACTTTCGACGGCCATGCAAGACATAGTTGATACGTGAATCCCCTGAATGGTCTATTTCGAATCGAGGAACTCAGCAAGTTGCGAATTCCCCCAAGAGATCGGAATGATCACATCGTGCGTAGTTCACCGGCAATGACTGCAGGTCCGTTTAATACAGTTATGCCGCCAGGCGTCCACCTGAATTCCGCCTTAGCAGCCTTGACTCCGTA
The DNA here is from genome assembly GCA_052034165.1 of Planctomycetota bacterium. Classification (GTDB taxonomy): domain Bacteria; phylum Planctomycetota; class Planctomycetia; order Planctomycetales; family Planctomycetaceae; genus SXXK01. Next base: position 4,159 of record JBPOIW010000163.1, read on the forward strand.
CTACGCCCGCCGAGCCTCCCGCGACTGAACCATTCAAGCCAGCATCCGATAGCGAAAGAAAGAATGAAGACTTCACGCCAGAAAGTTGATTGTGCGAATCGGCTGGCGACGGGGCAGAAAGAAGCTTGAGATGACAACATGGGTAGGTTCCATCGATTCTCCGTGCGGTGAACCGGCGGCCTTGACGGCGTGAAGGCTTCCCGCCGACGGGAAAGCCCAGATTGAGTCGTCTCAGGATGCGGAACACGACAAGGCTGTCAGGAAACGCATCCCCTGTTGGTTGCAGACAGATTTTGGTTTTGTCATAGTCCTGCACTCATTCAGAGAGGCTCGTTCCAGGCTACGTTCGGAATGCCGAAAATGGTCAGGTGGGTCTTCGCTGGCGTTGTCGACTTTGCAGGTGCATGGGTAGCACCTGAGCTTCTGACGTGTCGCTGTTTCAACCTGTATGCGGGTGTGTGATCCATGATGTTCGCCGCTCAATCGATCGCGGAATTCTTTGATTGGCTGGGTGGCTGGCAGTATGTCGCTGCAGCGTTAATTCACGCGGTTCTGTTGGTTCATGTGTTCGCGTTGTCTCCGTTCGCCTTTATTTGGCTGGAGCGGAAGGTTTCCGGACGAATTCAGGACCGCCTTGGCCCAACTCGCGTGGGTGGCCTGTTTGGATGGCTGCAGTCACTCGCTGATGGGATCAAGCTGGTCCAGAAGGAGGACTTGTGTCCTCCTGCGGCGGACTCAATGTTATTTCGTTCGGCCCCCTATGTTGTCTGCGTGGCTAGCTTTGCTGCCTTCATGGTGCTGCCATTCAGTAGTGGTTGGGTGGCTGTCGCTGCTGACTGCGGCTTGTTCATCATGCTGGCGATTCTGTCGCTGGAAGTCTTCGGAATCATCATGGCGGGTTATGCCAGCGGTTCCAAGTGGTCGCTGTTCGGCGGGATGCGCGAAGCAGCTCAGATGGTGAGCTATGAAATTCCTCTGGCGATTTGTGCCCTGGTGCCAGTTGTTGCTGCGGGCTCTTTGAATCTCGGCGAGATTGGCGGGATGCAGCGAGGCTGGTTTGGCTACTGGTTTATCTTCCACGACCCGTTTACCTTCATCGCGTTCTTCTGCTACTTCATCGTGGCGACTGCCAGCTGCAAGCGAGCCCCTTTCGACCTGGCTGAAGCGGAGAGCGAACTCGTGGGGGGATTCCACACAGAATACAGCGGGATGCGATGGTCGTTCTTCTTCATGGGTGAATATGCCAGCATGTTTGCTGTGTGCGGGATCGCATCGATCTTGTTCCTTGGCGGCTGGAACACTGGCATTGGTCCATTGGATGACGCCCTGTATGCAGCTCGCAACGCCAGTGCTGATGGAAGCGGGTCGGCAGTTGTCGGTTATTTGGCCAACGTGATCGGTGCGTTTGTGTTCGCAACAAAAGCCAGCTTCGGAGTGTTCGTCCAGGTTTGGCTGCGTTGGACTTTGCCTCGTCTGCGTATCGACCAGGTGATGACAACCTGCCTGAAGTATCTGGTCCCGATCAGCTGCTTTTTGTTCCTTGGGGCAATCGTTTGGCCGCTGGTGATGTTGTCGGCTTTGGGTCAGACGACGTGGACGACAAGTCCGCTGGGAAAACAGGTCGCGGCTGAAGTTCGCGAGTCTCAGGTCATCAAGGCACAGGCCGCTAAGGCTGCAGCGGCGCCAGCGGCGGCGATGGAAGAGGGAGTAGTTCGATGAGTGGCGAAAACTTCCTGTTCAGCGTGTTTGCAATTCTGACCTGTGTCAGTGCCATTGCAGTTGTGCTCAGTCAGACCGTGGTCCGGATGGCCTTCTGGCTTGTGATTTCATTGGGAAGCACGGCGGCTTTGTTCTTCCTTGCGAATGCGGATTTCGTCGGTGCCGCGCAACTGCTGATTTATGTCGGCGGTACTTTGGTGCTGCTGGTTTTCGGGGTGATGCTCACTGCGAGTGGTCCTTACATGAAAATCGGGACGTCAGCTGGCGAGACAGTTGTTGCCGGTCTCCTGGGGCTGCTGTTTTTGTTTGTGGTGTTTGCGAGTGTGAGTGGGGTCAAATGGCGCGAGCCTGTTGTGGTCACTGCTGATAACGTCTCGACGGGTGCTGTTGGAAATACGTTGCGACCACTTGGGTTGAGCTTCCTGGGGACTCGACCAGATGCTGATCTTTCAACGGGCAAGGCGCCGGTGGCCTCTGGATATCTGCTTCCGTTCGAGATTGTTTCGTTGCACCTGCTTGTCGTGCTGATTGGTGCTTCTTATCTCGCTCGAGCCAAGCGTCGAGCGGCGACAGTGGCGCAGTAGTTTGTTGCAGGTTGTGTTCTGGTATTGATCGGGTCAGAGAAGCTGACCCTTGGCAGGGGTATAGGATTTCATGGCTGCTGGACTGAACGCTTATCTGCTGGTTGGTGCCGTTCTGTTTGTTTGTGGCGTCATTTGTATGGCGACCAAGAGAAACGGAATTGGAGTGCTCATGGGCGTGGAGCTTGTTCTGAACGGAGCCAACGTCAACTTTGTGGCGTTTTCACGTTACACGGATCTGGGTCTGGACGGGCAGATTTTTTCGTTGTTTGTCATCGTGCTGGCGGCGGCCGAAGCGGCTGTAGCCCTAGCGATTGCACTGAACTTTTACAACAACCATCTCACAATTGACGTGGACCGCGCGAACAAGCTCAAGGGCTAAGTTTGTGTGGGTGAATGGTTGAGGCGTGTTTGCGGCTGGTTGGATACGACGCTGATTTTCCTGGATAACACATGGTGGGCGAAACATTAAGAAACCTGTTGATGATCGCATGGCTGCTGCCGCTCGTCGGTTTTGCGGTTGAGATCTTCGGTGGCTTCTGGGGAACCCGAAAGAGTCGTGCGGCTGCATGGATTGCCGTTGGCTGCATTGCCACAGGATTCGTCTGCAGCTTCAGCGCGCTGATGATCTGGGGGAATGCGAATCACTGGTCTGTGATGCACAAGGCCGATCATGGCGCTTCGCATGAGAGCCATGAGGGTCACGAAAGCCATGAAGAACATGCTCCGGCCGGACATGAAGCGCCGGCGGAAAAGCACGGCTCGGCCTCTGCGGAATCTCCGTACAAGCTGACGGCCTTGGCGGCGGAAGAAACTGCCGCTGAGCATCCAGCAGGGCCGACGGTTTACTCCGGGACGCTCTATTATCTGGCTCGATTTGGATCGTTGGATCTGTCACTCGACTATTACATTGATAGTCTGACGCTCGTGATGTTCACGATGGTGACCTTCATTGCAACCTGTATCCACTTGTTCGCAATGGGTTACATGTCGGAAGAGTTGACCGAAGAATACGTGGACCACCACGCTCACCTGTCGAATGGGCATCACGTTCACCGACCGGGCCGCTTCTATCGATTCTTTGCGTTCCTGTCTTTGTTCTGCTTTTCGATGCTGGGGCTTGTGCTGGCAGGCAATATCTTTCAGGTCTTCGTCTTCTGGGAACTGGTGGGGATCTGCAGTTTCCTGCTGATCGGTTTCTATACAGAACGAAAGTCCGCCAGCAACGCCGCCAACAAAGCGTTCATCATGAACCGAGTCGGGGACTTTGGTTTCCTGATTGGCCTGATGGTGCTCTGGACATTCTTTGGGACATTCCGGTTTGGCGAAACTGTCAACGAGAAGGGTGATGTTGTTCAGGCGGGTTTGTTTCAGCTACTCCAGCGAGATGACGCAGGCAATGTGATTCGAGATGCGGAGAGTGGTGAAGTTTCCGTTGGTGCTGAGAACGCATCAACGAATCCCGGGAATGCTCGCAAAACGATTCCATACTTCCTTTTGGTCGTTGCGGGGCTTGGTGTCTTCGCAGGATGTGTCGGCAAGAGTGCTCAGTTCCCGCTGCAGACGTGGCTTCCGGACGCGATGGAAGGTCCGACTCCTGTGAGTGCTCTGGTGCATTCGGCGACGATGGTCGCGGCAGGGGTTTATCTGGTTGGCCGTTTCTATCCGATGTTCGTTCAGGAAGTGCTGCTGACGATTGCCTATGTTGGCTGTATCACTCTGTTCATGGCAGCGACGATTGCAATCGTGGCCACGGACATCAAGAAGGTATTGGCTTACTCGACGATCAGCCAGCTCGGCTACATGATGCTGGGCTTGGGAGTATTCGGTTGGGGAGCTGGACTGTTTCACCTGGTGACACACGCTTTCTTCAAGTCATTGATGTTCCTTTGTTCTGGCAGCGTGATCTATGGCTGTCATCACGAACAGGAAATGCCAAAGATGGGCGGCCTTTGGCGGAAGATGCCAATTACGGCCTTTACGATGCTGGTGGGTGTGATTGCGATCAGCGGTCTGGCGATTCCGGGATTGATTAGTCTGTCCAGTGTTTTTGCATTCTCGGGGTTCTTTTCGAAGGATGCGGTCGTTGCGACGTCGCTGGCCTTTGTGAAAGCCAATCCTTCGCACTTCCTGCTGTTCCTGATGCCGTTGTTGACAGCTGGAATTACTGCGTTCTACATGTTTCGATTGTGGTTCTATACCTTTGCAGGTAAGCCGCGAGACATGCATGTCTACGACCATTGCCATGAATCTCCGCTGATTATGACCGTGCCATTGATGGTGCTGTCGGTCCTTGCGGCATTCTGTGCGATTGGCGGCGAAGAAGGTCCACTGTTCAAGCTGATAACGGGTGATCAGCCGGGTCATGTGAGTCACGGAGTTGCAGCAGTGGCTGGAGCCAGCACGTTGACATTGCCGGGCCATGAAGCGGTTCACGCCGTGCATTCAGAAGCGGGCACTTACGCCTTGATTGCGGCGGCCAGCGGAACTTTGATCGCCTGGTTGCTGTATGGAACCACGATGGTGAATGTGGCCGAGATGAAGCGACAGCTCGCGGGTCTACATGGCTTCCTAGTTAACAAGTGGCATTTTGATGAACTGTATGATGCCATGTTCATGAAGCCTGCTCACATCGTCGGAAAGTTCTGCGCGTGGATTGATCGCACAATCTTCGATGGCATCATTCATGGCTCGGCAAAAGTCATGATTGCCGTTTCAAAATGGGATCGATTGTTTGATGAAAGCGTCGTCGACGGTTTCGTCAATCTGCTTGGTAATTCAACGTTTGCTGTTGGGCGTTCTCTGCGAGTTGTGCAGACCGGACGTCTTCGACAATACGTGATGTTTATTGTGGTCGGTGTTGTGGCACTCTTTGCAATTCTGTTCACAACCTTCCCTGGTTAGTGAGCTCCTGCGGCCTATTTCAGTTTCTCGCCGTCCACCCGACGGTTTTAGTCAGACTGTGATCAGACGATGAATCCTGAATTTCTTCTCTCAGCCATCATTTTCGTCCCTACGATCGGTGCCTTGCTGCTGGCGCTTTTGTTCGACAGCAAGAACTCCGAGGCGATGAGACTGTTCGCGATGGCGACGACTCTGGTGAC
>JBPOIW010000049.1:0-17471 GCA_052034165.1 Planctomycetota bacterium
ATCGCGAATTCAACTATCCCAAAATCGTGGAAGAACTGACCAGTCGTGAACTGGCTGACGTGCTGGTCAAAGAAATCGAAGTCGGCGTTCGCGACACCGGAATTCGCGCGGGATTCATTGGGGAAATTGGCACCGGTCGACACTTTATCAAGCCGGGCGAAGAACGAGTCTTCCGAGCTTCAGCCCTGGCACAGGCTCGAACGGGCGTGGCGATCACGACTCATACGACTCGCTGGGGAACTCTGGCGATGGAACAGATCGCCATGCTGGAAGAATTCGGCGCGGATATGAACAAGGTGATTATCGGACACCTCGGTGATCGCATCGGCGTTCATCATCTGCTGCCGATCGCAGAGAAGGGTGTTTATCTGGAAGTCGACAACATCGGCTATCTCGATTACCAGCCCGAATACGTCCGCGCGGATAATGTGGCCGCGTTGGTGAAGGAGGGGTATGGGCATCGAGTTCTCCTGTCCGAAGACATCTGCACGCTGAAACATCTGAAGTATCAGGGCGGCAAAGGTTACGGCTATTTGCTGGAGATTTTCGTCCCGATGCTGCGAGTTCGCGGAATCACGGACGAGCAGATTCACCAGATGTTGGTGACGAATCCGGCCGAGGTCTTTTCGAGGACTCGCCGCAATGACGCCTGATGTTTATTCTCGCTTTGGAATTCAGCCCGTCATCAATTGTGTGGGCTATGCAACTCGTGTCAGCGGAAGTTGTCCGCATCCCGATGTAATCGCCGCCATGGCTTCGGCCAGCGGTCGCTATGTCGAGATTGATGACTTGCTGACCGCCGCGAGCCAGGTGATTCAGGAAGCCACGGGAGCCGAAGCCGGAATCATCACTTGCGGCGCGGCGGGTGGATTGACGTTGGCAGCGGCGGCATGCCTGGCCGGAAATGATCCAGACATCATGGATCAGCTGCCGGATGTTTCCGGATGTATTCGCAACGAAATCATTTATCCCCAGCCCGGCCCGTTTGATTACGATCACGCGATTCGCATGTCCGGGGCAAAGACGATTTTCGTGGACTATCGAGCCCCGGACGCGTTGGCTCAGGTCGCATCGTTGATCAATCCACGCACCGCGGCGATTGGATTCGTCTGGATGGGGACGAACGAAGAGCCGGGCTTCGATCAACTCGTCGGGCTCGCACATCAGCATGGCCTTCCTGTTATTGTCGATGCCGCTTTTGCGATGCCTCCGGTGTCGAATCTGACTTCGTTTATTCGCCGCGGCGCTGATCTGGTGGCGTACAGCGGAGGAAAGCATCTCGGCGGACCGCAGGCCTCGGGCGTTCTCTGCGGACGCAGAGTTCTGATTCGCAGCGCGTGGGTCCAGATGGTCGACATGGATGTACGTGGCGGGACCTGGTCATTGCAGCATTGGGTCGATGCGGGCTGGATCAGTCGATCGCCTCGCCATGGCCTTGGTCGTTCGATGAAGGTCAGCAAGGAATCGATGATCGGTCTGATGGTGGCTCTGCAGCGATATCGTGAGCGAGATCATGCGGCGGAATACGCCAGCTGGCTGCGTTCTGTGGATGAGATCTATCACAGTCTGCAGGATCTTTCATCGCTCCGGATCACTCGACTTGAAAGAGCCGCCAGCGGGCAACCCTATCCGTTGCTGGTCATTGAACCAGGCTCGGGCCCTTCGGCAATGTCTGCTAAAGATCTTCAGTTGGCGCTGCGGAAACTGCCGCGAAAGATACTGCTGGCTGAGGATGAGGTGACTCCGGACCGTGCTTACTTGTTTACTCAATGTTTGCAGGATGGCGACGTGCAGGAAATTGTGCGATCGATTCGCGAAGTTGTTGTGGCTCATCAGCAGGGAGCGAATTCATGAATATCGATTCAACGCTGATACGCAATGGGCTTGTTTACGACGGGACCGGCGCGGAGGCTCAGCGAGTCGACGTGCGGATTGCGAATGGAGTGATTCAGGAGATCGGCCCGGATCTGCCGTCGCAGGGCGAAACAATCGTGGACGCCACGGGGCTGCTGGTTTGTCCCGGCCTGATCGATCTGCACGTTCATGTTTTCAGCGGCGTTGGTCTCTATTCGATTGATCCGGTCGAAGCGGGTTTAAGAACCGGCGTGACGTCGATGCTGGATACCGGCACGGCGGGTTCGCTGACTTATCCGAATATGGCTCGCTTTATTCTTCCGGCTGCGGAAGAAGACGTGTTCACGCTGCTCAATATTTCCATGATCGGAGCCATTCAGGGGCATCCGGATTTTCCGCCGTTTATGGGCGACCTGAATGACGGCCGACATGCTCATGTTCCGTCCGCCGTCGAGTGTGCTCGAAAGTATCCGAAGAATCTTGTCGGGATGAAGGTCCGATTAACTTCGGCCTTGGCGAACTACGACGAGAAGAATGAGCTGGCCGGGTTTCATGGCGTCTTCGAGGCGGCCGATCAGATGAAGAGCCCGCTGATGATTCATCATGCGGCCTCAAAAATCCCGACGACGACCGTGCTGAACGCTCTGCGCAGCGGCGACATGTATACTCATCTCTATCATCCGCATCCTGACCACGCTTTTGCGGATGACGGGTTGCCGATCGACGAACTTCTGGAGGCTCGGGCACGTGGCGTTATCTTTGACGTCGGTCATGGAGTCGGTGCGTTCGTGTGGCGAGTTGCGGAGCCGGCTTGTGAGAAGTATGGCTTCTGGCCCGATACGATCAGCACGGATCTGCATCACTTTAATCTGCGAAGCCCGGTTGTTGATTTGCCGACCACGATGAGTAAATTCCTATACTTGGGCATGCCCGTAAAAGACATCATCCAGGCGGTGACGCTCAATGCCGCCAAGGCCATGCAAGTCGATGACAGACTTGGTTCGATTCACAGCGGCAAGCAAGCGGACATCACGCTTTTGAAACTTGAAGAGGGACGATTCGCGCTATCGGATGTCGAGGGCGTGATTCGCCATTCATCGCAACGGCTGGCGGCCGCTTTCGTGTGTAAACGAGGAGTCTGGCATCGCTGCGGGCTCCCCTTGCCCTGATTGATCTCCCGTTTTGAAATGCGTTCATGACTGGTCGTAGGGTATCGGTGGTTGTCGAGCATCTCAGAGAGAAACCAAAAGATTGCTCGGGGTCTGATGCAGGAGCTGTCGACCATCTCGTGGATCGACAGAATGGAGTTCCTCCTCGAAAACACAACTGCCAGTTGATGAGACATCCTGCCGCCATGCCAGCGACATGCGGCATCGGGCACGATCCTGCGAGCGTTTATCGCGATATTTGCTTTGACCACGAAATCCTTCTGACTTACGCTGTGACCAGATTTGTAGTTGCCATTCAGGCCCGGACGATGTGCGACGTACCCGGTTAAGACAAGACGACGCATCAGAATGGAGCGTTGTCATGGCCTGGATTATTCTCGTGATTGCCGGTCTGTTGGAAGCGGGCTGGGCCATCGGTCTGAAGTATACCGAAGGTTTTACGAAGCCCGTTGCCAGCGTTCTGACCATCTCCGGGATCGTCACAAGCATGTATCTGCTTGCTCTTTCCGCCCGAACCCTTCCCATCGGCACGGCCTATGCGGTTTGGGTTGGTATCGGTACCTTCGGCACGATTGTTCTCGGAATTACAGTGCTGGGTGAGCCCGTAAATACCGGGCGCATCTTTTTTCTGATCCTGCTGATGGTCGCAATCGTTGGATTAAAACTCACCGCACAATGAGAGGCCGAACTTCCATGCCCCGCCGAAGATGTCACTGACAACCATGACCGAAGTCTGCCCGTGAGGATTGTCTCCGACCTCCGGCCCGCAAGCCCTCTGACAGTGCTGATCCCTGTGCGCAGGAATGCGGGGGCAATCCGATTGAAGAACCGCCTCCAGGCGTTACCCGAGTTCGCCGCAATGCCGAGAGCGTTTCGCTGAAATGTGCTGACACTCATGAATGCCCTGACACTCATTACTGTGACGGATTGCAGTCAGCTCGTCCGGCTCAGCTTGCCACGGTCATCTTCCCACGCTCAGCTTCTCACAAGCTCACAGACACGAGCATGAGGTTTCTGTCATCGGACGATAAGCGTCCCGGTCGATCGCTCCGCGTTCTCATAGAACCCTATACGTCGGAGCAAGCAAATAAATCGCTGACATTTGCTCGCCCCGCGACATATCCACGCTTGGCACACAATGTGCTTAGCCTCATAGGCAACAAGTGTTGTCGTCGGCAGTCTTGACTCAACGGTCCATGACCATTGCCGACCCACGAGAACAACGCGCGGAGACGGAACGACCGCCTTTAGCCAACAGCATCAGAAGAACGCCGTCTCCATGTGTGGCATTGGATTGAGGATGCTGGCGATGCGTTTTGCTGCGTGTCGCAACGCGTAACTGTAACTCCATCAAGGAAACAATGATGTTGAATTCAAAACTGCTGGGCAGAACTCTTCTGCTGGGAACCCTTTGCACGGCCTCGTTCGGATGCACAGATTCGACCACGACGACGACTCGAAGAAATTCGACCACCGATCCGGACGTGACAGTGACAGCAAGAAAACCCGTGATCCCGAACAGTCAGGACGCCTCCACCGAGATCGACTCAGACCGAGCTAATGACTCCGAAGACGTCGACCGGACGAATACGGAACTCAATACTCGTGATCGGGACGACCAGACGAAGACGCCACTGGATCAGAACGAGAATGACTCAGATATCAAGATCACCGCTGATATCCGCAGCAGAGTTGTTGAGACAGAAATGTCGGTGGATGCACAGAACGTGAAGATTATCACTCAGAACGGAAAAGTGACCCTGAGAGGCCCCGTCCGTACAGCTGAGGAGAAGTCTCAGATCGAACGTATTGCCGCTGATATCGCCGGCGAAGACATGGTTGACAGTCAACTGGAGATTGCAGCGAACTGAAACCTTCGCGGAGCAAGTCTTTCGCGGAGCAAGTCTTAACCAGTTTCGAATCAGCACACCCAACTTTTACAGGAGATAAGTCATGTCAAAATCTGTCTTTTGCACAGCCACTGCTGCTCAAACAGAAACCATCATGCGACAACTCAAGACCTCGGGATTCTCGGGCAATGATATTTCAGTGCTGATGGCCGACAAACGAGGCACTCGAGAGTTTGCTCACGAAAACAACACCAAGGCGCCGGAAGGGACTGCCGCGGGCGTAGGAACAGGAGCCGTGGTAGGAGGTGCTCTCGGATGGCTGGCCGGCATAGGCGCATTGGCCATTCCGGGGCTTGGTCCATTTATCGCCGCTGGCCCAATTATGGCCGCACTGAGCGGAGCGGCAGTGGTCGGAACGCTCGGAGGAATCACCGGTGCGCTGATCGGAATGGGCATTCCGGAGTTCGAAGCGAAACGTTACGAAGGCAAGGTGAAGTCCGGAAGCTCATTGATTTCCATCCACTGTGACAATAGTGAGGAAGTGAGTCGAGCACAACGGATCTGTGAGGCTTCCGGCGCCGAGGACATCTCGGTAAGCGGTGAAGTCGCCATTGATGAGGGCAACGCGCGGCAGGGATCTGAGTCCACCTCCGTTGTTGACCGAGCCCCGATTGTGACGTCGCCACATATTCTTTAGGCAGGTCGCCACGCACGGGAATTCTGCAAAGCGTTCCTCTGCTCAGAACCACAAGCAAAACCACGACGGAGACTCTGAAGTCGGCCGAGGACTATTGCCGCCGTCGCGACTTCAATCGTGATTGAAACGCACGATTGAGAATGACCCCTTAATCTCAACAAACTAAACGGAGAATTCCATGAAACTGAAAACACTTCAGGACCTTTATGTTGATCAACTAAAGGATCTTTACAACGCCGAAAATCAACTGGTAAAAGCCCTGCCTAAAATGGCGAAGGCTGCGACCGCACCACAACTGGCAGACGCCTTTACTGAACATCTGGCGGAAACGAAAATTCAGATTGAACGATTGGAAACAATCTTTACTGAACTGGAGGTCGGACCCAAAGGGAAGACCTGCAAAGCGATGGCCGGGCTGCTCGAAGAAGGTGCCGAAGCAATCTCCGAAGACGCCGATCCATCGGTAAGAGACGCAGCATTGATTGCTGCGGCCCAGCGAGTTGAGCATTACGAGATGGCTGGATACGGCTGCGTGCGAACATTCGCAACTCTGCTGGGTTATGAAGACGCCGCTGAATTGCTGCAGACGACTCTTGATGAAGAAGGCTCAGCAGACAAAAAGCTGACGGAGCTGGCGGAATCAATTATCAATACTGAAGCCGTATCACCCGCCAAGAGCAAGTAGTAGCGGCCGCGGAAACAAATACAGCAACGGTAGGCTGCCGAATCCAGAATTCAAACTCGAAATTCGGCCCTCTGTCTCCGTGTCAATTCATGTTCAGCATGAACCCGAAGTTGAGCCACAGTCATCCACCGATCACTCGGCTCAACTCATAATCTATCCCGTCAAGAGAATCAGCCCGCGAATACGATTGATCGCTGGGGTCTTTCCGAGCAATACACTCCTCCTGGAGAACAGAAGTTTGGGCGTCCGAGATTGACGGCAAACTTATAAAGCTCATTGCTTGATCCCCACTTCAAAAACACTCGTGAGTCGATTCTGTTGGCGGGTTTCTCTTTCCTGATCTCTGCGTGCCTCACCTACTGGACCGGGGATTCAAAAAAGTTACTGCAAGAGTGATATTGGCAAGGATCGACGATCATGACTCCATCACGAATCTTGAAGGGATGCCTGATCGCGCTGGCAGCGTTCGGCACATTCCATGAACTGAAAAGAACAGTGGGCGCGGTTCCTGCGCAGGCCGACGTGGAAGAGGGTGTAGAAGTTCTGACCCGCGGGCCGGTTCACGAAGCCTTCGCCGAAACAATTAGTTTCGATCCTGAACCTGGAATCATTGTGGGGAGCGAACCGCCCGAGGCCATCGAAGAAATCGCTCCGGAACAGCGACCAGAAGGAGACAACGTCGCGTGGATTCCCGGCTATTGGGCCTGGGATGATGAACGCGAAGACTTTCTTTGGGTCAGCGGTATTTGGCGCGATCTTCCGCCGGGCCGCCAGTGGATCCCCGGCTATTGGACGGAAGTCGACGGCGGATTTCAATGGATTTCAGGGTACTGGGCTGACGCCTCGCTCACAGAGATTGAATATCTGCCCGAGCCGCCCGCGAGCGAAGAAGTTGGCCCCAATATTGCCGCCCCATCGCATGACCATATTTGGCTTCCTGGCTGCTGGGTTTGGCAGGAGACTCGCTACGCATGGCGACCGGGCTATTGGGTCGTCATGCAGCCGGATTGGGACTGGGTTCCCGCACACTATGTCTGTTCACCGCGAGGATACGTCTTCGTGAGTGGTTATTACGACCATGCGGTTTCCCGGCGCGGTGTCTTGTTTGCACCGGTCTATCTTCAGACGGCAGTGTACTCAAGACGTGGCTATTCCTACTCGCCTTCGGTTGTGATTGACCTGCGATGGTTCACGGCCCATTTGTTCGCGCGACCTCATTATCATCATTATTATTTTGGTGATTACTACGCGAACAGTTACAGCTCGGTCGGCTTCTATCCATCATTCTCTTATGCATCAAGTGGCTTTGGATATGATCCATTTTTTGCCCGCCAGCGATGGAACAACCGCGACAATCGTGACTGGCAACGCCACCTCGAACGTGACTTTGCGAACCGTCGTGACCACGAAGACCAAAGGCCTGCTCGGACGCTGGCGGACATGATTCAACGAAACCGGAACGCGTCGCAGGCGACTGACAACTCTCTCAATATCGCGATGCCGCTCGACCAAATGATTCAGGATGGAGATATCCCGCAGCGATTTCGTCCGGTCGAACAGGACGAACGCCGGGCTCTATCTGAACGCAGACAGGAGATGCAGAAGTTTCGAAATGAACGGAAGCAGCTTGAAGCCGAAGCGAGAGAACAAGATCCTGACGCATCCACGAATGCCTCAAAACCGGTGAGATTGCGGCTTCCGAAGTCGCCGCTTGTCGCGACCGCGCCAAAAACGGCCGATGAAGGTTCCGCTGCCCCCAGGACCCCGGATGCACCCAGGATAGATCCGGACGTCGTCGCTAAACCGCGAGCCCCTCGTGAAGGAAGGTCGGGGCGTGAAACGGCTGATGGAGCCAAGAGGGGCCCGAGAACGGATGCAGGGCCGCCGAGTGCTAAGAAATCCGCAGACCCCGGTTCTAAGTCGCGGCAGAAGGGGGATCGAAACTCAAAAACAGGGCAGACGGATCCAGAGCCAGATACTCCGACCGTCGATCAGAAGCCCGGAGTTCCTGGCGTGCCGCGACCAGATCGTCCGAAGGGAGAATCTCGGCCAAAAGGGGGAAGGAAAGATCCAACGCCCAATGCGCCCAAAGTCGCTCCAAAGGCCAAGGGTGGTAAGGGAGAGCCGCGGCCTGAAGTTCCGAAGGTCGATCCGAAGCCGGACAAGCCTCGAGCAGATCCGCAACCGGGCCAGAGCGACCCGCCAAAAACAGTTCCTCCCAAAGTAGCGCCTCAACCACGTCCCGGAAATGCGGAGCCTAAGCCAGGCGTCCCGAAAGCGGATCCGAAGCCCAATCCTCCAAAGGGTGAGTCTCCGAAAGTCGCCCCTTCGCGGCCACCAAAAGTCGATTCTCCAAAAGCTCCGAAAGTAGATCCGCCGAAGGAAGCCCCTCCGAAGCCGCCAAAGCCTTAGGGCGGCGATGGATCCGAGAACGATGATTGACGGTGTCTGGACGGGAACTTCATTCCGGAACGAATGGGGTGTCTGCTATTTCTTCAAACAGGATGTCCGCACCAATGACACACGAAATTGAAAACCCTGATCAGCAGCCAGAACGAGCACTCTACGGAAGAGTGCTGGGGATTCTTGAAGATCGCGACCAACTCAAGTCACTGAGCGCTTCGATCACGGACGTGGCACCGACGGAAGTTGAAGTGCTCGACGGGTCTGCAGGGATCGCCAGACTTGAGGAGTGGAAGGACGAAACGTCCCAATACTTCTTTGGCGACATGGAAGGCGACATGCTTCAGCGCTATCTGGACGCGGCGAAGGGCGACCTCACCGTCTTCTCCATCGTGGTGGACTCTGACGCAGCCAGCGATGTTGCCCAAAAGTGCAAGGCGAACGGTGCTGTTCAAATCACGCACTTCGGAAATTCAGCAATTACCGACTACTGACCTTAATGAAGGATAACCAGCCATGATACTGTCAGCGATCTCACAAGACATTGAATACCTTCAGAGTCTGATTGAGGGAATCGGCATTACGATGATGACAACGGTTTGCAAAGATGGATCACTCCATAGCCGCCCAATGGTCACACTGGGGCCAAAGTTCGACGGCGGTTTGTGGTTCTTCACACGAGCTGACTCGGCGAAGGTGGGTGAAGTCGAAGAAGAAGGGCAGGTCAACCTCACTTACGAAAACTCGCGGGAGTCAGTCTATGTTTCATTGTCAGGGATCGCGACGCTGGTTCAGGATCGCCAGCAGATCGAGAAGCTTTGGAGGGACGATCTGCTGGCGTGGTTCCCGGAAGGACTGAAGGATCCTCAGCTGGCCTTGTTGCGAGTTGATGTCTGCCGATGGGCGTATTGGGATACACAATCCAGTGTGATGGCTGAACATGGCGGAGCACTCTGCGATGCTCCCGCGGAGGTCATTCCGGAAGAAATTCCGGAGGTGGCCGAAGTTCAGCGACTGGATATTAGCGGCGTGTGGGTCTCTCAGGATGTAGGAACCTCACGGACACGCAATGAACAACCCTTTTCAAACCCAATGCCGGAAGCCCCCTGACTCATGTCCCGCGCCCGATCGCGGCCACTGATCCAGCCACTGACAGGCAGGGTTTGTGAGTCCCGGTTCCCTCTTTCATCTTCCGTACTGATGCTTGACGTTTTCCGGGGCTGATGAGCTTTCGGATTGGCGGGATATTCTGCCGAACGCAGGTGAACAGAGAACGTCTTATGACAAAAGCGCGTATTGTCCCATCGTGGCAGAATGCGATCATTATTCTTTCCGGAACAGTTGTCAGCTTCGTCATCGTGGTTGGCCTCCAGTGGGGACGCCCCATCCTCGTCCCAATTGCACTCGCGATCCTGCTTACGTTTCTCCTGAATCCGATCGTGCAAAAGCTGCAGCAGCGGGGATTTGGACGCACGCCGGCCGTCGTTCTGGGCGTGTCCGCTGTTGGACTTGCGATGCTGCTGATCGGCAGTTTGATCGCTCGACAAGTCACCATTCTTGTAGCGGACATCCCTCAGAACACGCAGAATGTTAAGGCGAGGGTTCAGGCACTCCGCCAGTTTGCCTCGAGTCATCTGGCGACGCAGTTTGAAAAGATGGCGGAGGAGATCAGCGAAGCGACAAAGGAACCTCAAAACGAAGATTCAACCTCATCGTCCACCACGAGTGATTTGAATCCGGCCGCAGAGACGGGTGACGCGCAAGCTGTTGTCGTGCAAACTCAGTCCGTCCCATGGCTCGGGCTGACCGGATATCTGAGCTCTGCCTTTGAAGTCCTGGCAACCCTCGCCTTCACGCTGATCCTGATGGTTGTGTTTCTGATTGCCCGCGACGATCTACGAGACAGAGTCGTCGTTCTCGCGGGCAGAGCACGAATTGCGGTGACCAGCAAAGCACTGGAGGATGTGACCGAACGCATCAGTCGCTACCTCCTGATGGTGGCCATGCTGAATGGGAGCTATGCCATTATGCTGGGACTCGGGCTCTTTTTTCTACAAGTGCCCTATGCGTTCGTCTGGGGATTTATGGCCGGGTCCCTGCGATTTATCCCATACATCGGTCCCTGGATTGGGGCCATCGGGCCGATTGCAATGTCATTGGCGAATACCACTGGGTGGTTTCAGCCATTGGCCGCGTTCGGCTTTGTGCTCGTACTGGAGCTTGTCAGCAATAACATCCTCGAACCACTCGTTTTTGGACGCAGCACGGGCGTGTCGTCGACAGCATTGATCATTTCCGCGGCGTTCTGGGGTTATCTCTGGGGACCTATCGGGTTGGTGATGTCTGCTCCGATTGCTGTCTGCCTGATGGTGATTGGCAAAAACATTCCTCAGCTGGCGTTCTTGAATCTGCTGCTGGGTAATGAACCGGCGTTGCGATCTGACATGGGGATCTATCAGCGAATGATGCTGGGCGAAACTCAGGAAGCGACCAGACTGATACTGCTGCGGATGAAAGAGGTGCCGCCAGACCAGGTGTTCGATGAGTTATTGATTCCAACATTGAGCCATGCAAAGCGGGACTTCCTGCGTGAACAATTGACGGAAGACGATCGCAAGCTGGTGCTTGATGGTGTCCGGACGTCTTTGGTTCAGACAGATAAACAACTCCGCGCGATTGCTCAACAGAAGGCCGAAGAGCTGAAAGCGGCACTGAGTGAAGCCATGACGCCAGCCCCGGTCGAAGTGAAACGCATCACAATTCTTACCTGCCCCGCCGCCGACGAATCAGATTCTGTCGCGTTGATCATGTTGCGACAAACGCTTGACCCGGCTCATTGGAATGTCGAACAGACGGCGGTTGAAACTCTGACCTCGGAACTGGTCGCGCGAATCACATCGGAGCCACCAGCGATCCTGTATATCGCAGCACTACCGCCCCGAGGTCTGGCTCATGCGCGTTACCTCTGCAAACGACTGCGCGAGGCCTCACCGGATCTGCAGATCGTCGTGGGACGGTGGGGGCAGAGTCGCAATTTCAAATTGGAGCAGGAGCGGCTTGAAGAGGCCGGGGCTACGTTCGTCACGGCATCTCTGGTTGCAACCATTCAACTGCTGAATTCTCGTCTGCCGCTCCTGAATCGAGACGTGGTCACGGCAGCAGACTCTGCACCACCTACGTCGCTTACATCGCTCGTCGGTGCCTGGAGCTGAATCCCGATGCGGCACACTCCAAAATCCACTCTGTTTGTGATCAGAAAGACCGCCGCAGAGTGGTTCGAGAAGGATATTCCTCGTCTCGGCGCAGCGCTTTCTTTCTATGCCTTGTTCTCAATTCCGCCGCTGTTTGTCATCGTGCTGGCCATCTCGGGATTCTGGTTCGGAGAAGAAGCGGCACGGCGAGAATTGTTTGGACAAGTTTCGGATGCTGTCGGACAGCAGGGCAGCGATGCCATCCAATCGCTTGTCAGCGTGGCTCATGCGGAAAACCGCAGCCCATGGACTGCAATTATGGCGTTTTCAACGCTGTTGGTGACAGCCACGGGAGCGTTTGTAGAACTTCAGAGTTCGCTAAACGCGATCTGGGAAGTTCGGCGAAAGCCGGGCCACGGAATCCGTAACGTTCTGAAGGATCGACTGCTCTCATTCACTCTGATTGCAAGCATGGGTCTCCTGCTGCTGGCAGCGATGATCTTCAGTGAGATTATGGGCGCTATCAACGCGATCACGAGCCGAAGCGGCGCGGCTCCGGAGAGTCTCTTGCAAGTCGGAAAGTTCTTCGTCTCCTATTTTGTGCTCACCTTGATGATCGCAACAATCTTCAGAACGCTGCCGGACGTACAATTGGCATGGCGCGACGTACTGACGGGCGCCATTATCACGGCCCTGCTGTTTAATCTCGGCAAGTTTTTGTTTGCTCAGTACCTCGTCAGGATCGACCTGGCGTCCACCTACGGCGCCGCAAGCTCACTTGTCATCGCGCTGTTGTGGATCTATTACTCTTCGCAGGTACTCTTGTTTGGCGCAAAGTTCACACAGGTCTATTCGGATACGAATCATACTCATGTCGAACC
The DNA here is from genome assembly GCA_052034165.1 of Planctomycetota bacterium. Taxonomy (GTDB): domain Bacteria; phylum Planctomycetota; class Planctomycetia; order Planctomycetales; family Planctomycetaceae; genus SXXK01. Next base: position 12,731 of record JBPOIW010000049.1, read on the forward strand.
TATCCCCGGCGCGGAAGCTGTTAAGGTGGAAAAGGTCGTTTCTCATCACCGACCGAATGCCTGATCGAACATGCCTTGAGTATTGCTCCCCGGAGACCCACAACGCCGACATTATTGAATCTTTCCAGTCGGTGTGTTGGTAAGACCTCTGTCGACCTTAGCATTCTGTGACAGGGAATACTCAGAGTCCGGTGATTCCACGGGCTTTGAACGCCGAGCTCTGGTGGCGATGTCTGCTTTTGTCAAGACACGGCACATCAAAGTTCAAAACCAGCCGAAGTGCCAAGGCATCTCGTGCTTTTTCGCAGCATATTTTTTAAAACCGCAGACGATCCATGGAAGGCCCTGCTGAGCCTGCTAATCTGCAAAATCAAGCGGCTCGATGCCCGAAGTATTTTGTCCGTCCTGAGCGAACAGGTATCCCGTCGACGGAGCGACGTACAAAGGGGAGCGGGTGTATTGTCCGCCACAGGTCTGCCGCAATAGTCGGCACTTCAATGATTCCCCGGGAGTTTTTGCACATCAATGGCAGACGATTCAACTATCAAATCGCTTCGTGAAGCGTTGAACATTTCTCCCGACAATGTGGCATTGCGAAAACTTCTGGGACGGACTCTGATGCAACAGGGGCAGGCTTTGGAGGCCGAAGCCGAATTTCGCAGGCTCCTGGAAATGCGTCCCGACGACAACGAAGCCAGACTTGATCTGGCCAATGCTTTTTTTCAACAGGGCAAGTTCTCCCCATCGCTGGTCATTGTGGAGGATATGGTTGCCAGGCGAGAAACTCCGGCGGGCGCTTATCTGCTGCACGCTCGACTCCTCATGCAACGCGGCGAGATCTCTTTCGCGATGACCGAATACAGTCATGCGATTGCCGAGGATGCAGCGTTGCGAGACACCGCTCTTGAAGCAGAACTTGGCATTCAGGCTCCCACAAATTCTCCGGTGTCAGAAGGTCGAGTTCGTGCTCCGTGGGAAGGCGAAGACGAATCGGTGAAGACACAGCGAGCCGATTTTGAACGTCCGCTGTTGAAATTCAGTGATGTTGGCGGCATGGCGAATCTGAAGGAAGAGATTCGCATGAAAGTTATTTATCCGATTCAGCACGCAGACATGTTCAAAGCCTATGGCAAAGCCATTGGTGGCGGCATTCTGATGTACGGCCCCCCAGGCTGCGGGAAGACTCACCTGGCTCGTGCCACCGCGGGAGAAATCAGCGCGGGCTTTCTGAATATCGGCATTCACGATGTGCTCGACATGTGGATCGGCAGCAGTGAAAAAGCATTACATGCGTTGTTCCAGACGGCTCGAACCAACAAACCGTGCGTCATGTTCTTTGATGAAGTTGATGCGTTGGGGGCTTCAAGGGCTGACATGAAAACCAGCGGAGGTCGCCATCTGATCAATCAGTTCCTGACAGAAACCGACAGCGTGGCGTCGTCAAACGAGGGCGTGCTGATTCTGGCTGCGACGAATGCGCCGTGGAACCTTGATCCGGCATTTCGCCGGCCCGGGCGTTTCGATCGCATCATCTTTGTGCCACCGCCGGATCGTGAAGGGCGTGCCGAGATTCTGCGATTGTTATTGAAGGGCAAACCTTCGGGCTCAATCGACCACGATGCCATTGCGAAGAAAACCGAAGAGTTCTCCGGAGCTGACCTGAAGGCTGTCGTGGACGTGTGTGTAGAAGCCAAACTGCAGGAAGCGATGAAGACAGGTCGCCCATTACCGATTGAAACACGCGACTTACTGGCCGCGGCCAAACAGGTTCAGCCGTCGACTCGTGACTGGTTCAGTTCGGCTCGCAATTATGCTTTGTACTCAAACCAGGGCGGGCAGTACGACGAAATCCTTAAGTATCTGAAGCTGAGTCGATGAATCCAGACTCCTATCTGTTACGTGCCCGAGTACTGATGAGCCAGAACCGGACAGAGATGGCCGAGGAGCAGCTCCGCATGGTGCTGGCTTCGGAGTCATCTCACAGCGAAGCTCATGCTTTGCTGGCTTTGTGTCTTGTTGAGCGAGAAGCGTGGGATGCGGCCACCGAGGAAGCTCAACAGGCCATTTTTCATGGCCCTGAAGACTCGACCGCTCACTATTCACTTGCACGAGTCATGCTGAAACGCAATCGCCTGCGGGAAGCTCGTGAGTCGATCAAAGAAGCGCTGCGGTTGTCTCCATGGAATGCTGGCTACTTCGCGACTTTGGGTGCGATTGAAGCGGCCGGTGAACGCTGGGAAGAGGTTCTGGAGGCTGCTCAACAGGGCCTCGAAGCCGATCCGGAAGATGAAGGCTGTGAGAATCTCCGCGCGGCGGCTTTGACAAATCTCGGTCGACGGTCCGAAGCAGGGCTGACCATTCAGGAGGCTCTCCGCAGGAACCCCGAGAACGCGTTCACTCATGCGAATGAAGGCTGGCGATTACTGCATGTTCGCCAACCAGAACAGGCTATGGTCCATTTTCGCGAAGCGCTGCGACTGGATCCCAATCTGGAATGGGCACGACGAGGAATTGTTGAAGCGATGAAGGCTCGCTTCTTTATTTATCGGATGATGCTGGGATTCTTTCTGTGGATCGGACGCTTTCCACCGAAGACACGCCTCGTGCTTCTGATCGGAATGCCCATTGCTCAGTCGGTGTTGCAAACAACTGTCGCATCAGTGCCGGCACTGGAGTTTCTCGCCTTCCCGCTGATGCTGATTTATCTGCTGTTCGTCTGGATGACATGGACATCGTCAGCGTTATTTAATTTGGTTCTGATGCTGAATCCATTTGGTCGACTGGCGTTGAATCGCGAAGAGAAAGTGCAGGCGATCGCGACCGGTTCCTGTGTCGCGGCCGCGTTGGCGTGTGAGATTCTGTTTCTTTATCAATCACTCAAACTGCCGGAAATGTTGTCGCACGGAACCTACGTCGCTGCGCTTTATCTGGGACTGGCAGTGCCTGTGATCACAACCACAAGTACGACAGAACGTCGCAGAAAAGTGGCCGCAGCGGCCTGGACCCTGCTGGTACTTTATTTTTGCCTGACCACAACATTTCGAGCATGGCAATTTTCGGAGATCGCTGTCGCCACTCCGGAACCTGCAGAAATACCGGCTCCTATGAAAGCCGCTTTTGTGCCCCGAAAATTCGGCGAACCCCTGAAGCTAAACGTGCCGCCGAATGTCGAGGAATCCGTAAAAAATGAGTGGATGAAAATCCTGCAGGAAAACAACGATTACATCGAGAAGCTCCGAGGGCCCGGCAAAGAATTCAGCAGCCGCTTCAGCAGCACCGTCACTCTTCTAATTCTGTCAACCTGGATGGGATTGGCACTCATCCTGATTCCCGTCAAACGCTGACAAGCACCTGATTCCGGCGGCCTAATTACAGGGCTTCGTGAATTTGGACGTCGCGATATTGGCACGACTGCGATCATCGTTCCGAGTCCGTTGCTTTGTTGAACCTCCACTGTCGCATGCAGATGCCCTGATAATGTCCCACGTTTGACATCAGCAGCAAGCTCAACGGTCCTCGCAGAAAGGCAGCGGTCCTAAGACTATCGGAACATGTCATCTGCAAATGGATGCAACGCCGCAATTCCACCCGATTTGGGCAGAGCATTCAGGTAAAGCTCTGCCATCCGAAAGTCATCATTTGTTGTGATCTTGATGTTCATGTCCCATCCGTCGATGACATGAACCGGATGATTGAATTGTTCCACCAGTGACGCTTCATCGGTGATGGATGACAGATTGCGACAAACGGCGAAGGCTTTCTCCAGCAGGCCGCGTTCGAAGACCTGCGGAGTCTGCGCCTGCACCAGATTCGTGCGATCGACAGTCGATTCGATCATGCCATCGCTTCGGACCTTCTTTACGGTACTGCTGATCCGCAATCCTGGAATCGCCGCCTGATGAATCTGTGCCGCTGCAAAAATCTGGTCAACCCATTTGGCAGTCAACAACGGTCTGGCGGCATCATGAACGGCAATAAAATCAGCGGGCTCTGTAATCGCACTGATTCCATTGCGGACGCTCTCTGCGCGCGAAGCACCGCCCGGCACAACCTTGATATCCATGAAGGCAAGGTTTGGTTTAAACGTTTCCCGAAACCAATCCATGTCATCCGGGGACACAACGAGGATTGTCTGGCAAACATCCGGTCGCCCCTGAAAATGCTCGGCCGTACGAACCCACACCGGCCGACCTTTCAATTCCACGAATGGCTTCTTCCGCTGAAAGCCGGTCATTCGAGTACTCTTGCCGGCCGCCGGCAAGATGACAGCAAACTGAACCATAAAGAACTGTCCTTATGAACCAGCGGCAGTGCGACCCGGACAGAAACCGCGAATGGCCGCCGCTGTATCGTATGTGTATGAATTCAAACCGGGCACCGCCACGTTTTCTATGGCAGACGTTGTAATCAGATTATGGGGCATCCCTTGTCATGTTCTGATGGAACGCTGCCACCAACCCAAAGCATCAGTTTTGAAGTTGCGTTATTCGACAATCGGGGAGATCAACAGAGCGAAAACATAGGAAACTATCATAACCCGACGCGTCGCAGGGTGTTGAATTAATGGGTTTTCACAACCCGAAACGTCAGTGAGGGATTGCCGCGTTTTTCAACAACAATCCCTCGCTGACGCATCGAGGTTGTGAGTTTTTACGTTCTGTATGTCAAATTTTGAAGGCATCTGGCCTGGCGGGCAGGGATGAGCTGCGCTAGAAACCGGTGATGACAGACTCCATCTCAC
>JBPOIW010000015.1:0-55466 GCA_052034165.1 Planctomycetota bacterium
AGCTAACCCTCTTTATTAACTTACCGGTACCGGGCAGGCGTCAGTCTCTATACATCCTCTTACGAGTTCGCAGAGACCTGTGTTTTTAGTAAACAGTCGCTAGTGCCGCTTTGCTGAGACCATCTTGCGATGGCACCCCTTATCCCGAAGTTACGGGGCCAATTTGCAGAGTTCCTTAACCAGCGTTTTCCCGAGCGCCTGAGGCTACGCGCCTCACCTACCTGTGTCAGTTTTAGTACGGTCGCTGTTATATGGGCTTTTCTTGATTGTTCTTCATGAAGCTTCACCAACCAGGGGCTCGGCCTTGCGGCACGGGGATGACCAGCACCCCGACTTCAATTCGAACAACGTCCTCCATATGCGGCGCAGGAATATTAACCTGCTTTCCATCGTCTACGCCTTTCGGCCTCGACTAAGGGACCGGCTAACCCTGGGCGGATTTACCTTCCCCAGGAAACCTTAGGTTTACGGCGAGCAGGATTCTCACCTGCTTTATCGTTACTCATTCCGGCATAATCACTCCTGACCGCTCCACGGATCCTTACGGTACCGCTTCGATGCAATCAGGACGCTCTCCTACCGCTCTTTCGAGCCCGCTGCTTCGGTGATTTGCTTACTCCCGTTCATTATTGGTGCCAGAATACTCGACCGGTAAGCTATTACGCACTTTTTAAATGGTGGCTGCTTCTAAGCCAACATCCCGGCTGTCACAGTATTCAGACATCCTTTGTGACTCAGCAAATCTTAGGGACCTTAGCAGGCGATCTGGGTTGTTTCCCTCTCGACCACGCAGCTTCTCCCACGTGGACTAACTCCCGAGATAGTCAAAATGGTATTCGGAGTTTGGATAGGCAGGGTACCCTGGGAAGGGCCCCAAACCAAGTCAGTAGCTCTACCCCCATTTTGTAGTTGCTCGAGGCTAACCCTAAAGTTATTTCGGAGAGAACGAGCTATCTCCCGGTTTGATTAGACTTTTACTCCTCCCCACAGGTCATCCCCAAATTTTTCAATATTTGTGAGTTCGGTCCTCCACGCAGTCTTACCCGCGCTTCAACCTGCCCATGGGTAGATCACCGGGTTTCGCGTCTACCGCCGCCGACAAAACGCCCTATTCAGACTCGGTTTCCCTGAGGCTTCAGCCCTGAAGGCTTTAACCAGGCCGTCGACGGTAACTCGCCGGATCATTATGCAAAAGGCACGCCGTTACACAACAATGTGCTACGACAGCTTGTAAGCGTGTGGTTTCAGGTCCTTTTAACTCCCCTTCCGGGGTGCTTTTCATCGTTCGCTCGCGCTACTTTTCACTATCGGTCGCCAGAGAGTACTTAGCCTTAGGAGATGGGCCTCCTGGATTCAAGCCGGGTTTCACGTGACCGGCCCTACTCGGGGTATCTCACGGAGTCTGATCAGTTTTTGACTACAGGACTTTCACCTTCTATGGTTCCGCATTCCAGCAGATTCCTCTAACCGTCAGATTTGTAACTCCACATGTGAGCCCCACAACCCCGCCGGACAAGCCGACGGTTTGGGCTATATTCCTTTTCGCTCGCCGCTACTAGGGAAGTCGCTATTGCTTTCTCTTCCTATGGGTACTGAGATGTTTCAGTTCCCCACGTTCGCTCCGTATGCCTATGTATTCAGCATACGGTCATTCAGGGATCCCGGGATCAACGCTCGTTTGACAACTTCCCCGGGCTTATCGCAGCCTTCCACGCCCTTCATCGCCTTCTGGCGCCAAGACATCCCCCACACGCCCTTATGTATTTGGCCACATTGATCAACAGCCAGAAAATCTTCCGACTGACGATCTGCCAACACATTACGATAAACATCAGCCAGCCTCTCGACCAACTGCTCTTCTCGTGAAAACGTTTACAGATGCCACTTAGACTTCATTAAATTGTCAAAGATCATGTTTCGCAGTTTTGTTCCTTGCGGTTCAAAATTGCGAGCGGGGCAGTGTATCGAGGACTAAACTTCCTGTCAACACTTGGCTCAAGAAAGTTTTAAACTTTTTTGAACCAACCACTCTTGGTCTTTTCAGACCACTGGAGACGATCGGGATCGAACCGACAACCTCTGCCTTGCAAGGGCAGCGCTCTCCCAATTGAGCTACGTCCCCTCAAATTCACCGGCGCTTTCGCCTCAGTGGGCGTACGTGGATTCGAACCACGGACCTCAGCTTTATCAGAGCTGCGCTCTAACCAACTGAGCTATACGCCCCGAATGTGAGGTCATTTCGGGGGGGCACACATCTTGGCAGCAGTTGGACCGTATGTCCAGCCACTCTGCCGCTGGTTCGCAATTTCCTGGGTTTTTGACCGCGTTAATTGTGAATTCAGCTGTGTCAGACATCAGTTTTCCGCTGAGGTTATGGTCCTTTCAGCCGGTTCGGTTGAAGGACACCTGATTATCGTACGATCGAAACTCCAAATTGAGGCCGTTTTCATTTTTTGCCTGGGATTGCCAGAATCACCAACTCCCGATCGAGTCACAGTTTCCTGGAGCTGTCCCCGTGAAGCCCTTTCCAATACTCGCCGACGTCGCCCGAATATATCTGATTGGGGCATTCGCGTCCGTCTTTCTTCCCTTGGTCTCTGCGGACGATGCGGTTGATCACGTGCAGCCCAATATTCTGATGATCGCAATTGATGATCAGAATGATTGGATTGGCTGTCTTGGCGGCCATCCGCAATCCCGAACTCCTAACATCGATCGGCTGGCGAAGCGCGGGACGGTCTTTCTGAATGCTCATTGCCAGTCGCCGCTCTGTAATCCATCACGAGTCAGTCTCCTCACCGGGCGCCGTCCCTCTTCAACTGGTGTTTATGGGCTATCACCGGCACTTCGCGATGCTGAGGGTCTCGAGAACGTGGTGACACTTCCGCAATATCTGCGCAAAAGTGGCTATAAGAACCTGATGGCAGGAAAGATTTACCATGGCGGTTACGGACGTCGTCCAGCAGACAGGGAATTTGACGTCGTGGGTCCTCCTGCAGATGTAGGAGCAAGGCCAGAGTCTCCTTTGGTCGCGACGCCAAGCGGTCATCCGCTGGTCGACTGGGGTACTTTTCCACACAGCGATGAAGAGAAAGGCGACTACAAGCTCGCTTCATGGGCAGTAGATCAACTTCAGAGCAATCACGATCGTCCGTTTTTCATGAGTGTTGGATTCTTCCTGCCACATGTCCCCTGTTACGTGACACAGAACTGGTATGACATGTTTCCCGCAGAGTCCCTCCAGTTGCCAGCCATCATGGAAAATGACAGAGCTGACACACCGCGGTTCAGCTGGTACCTCCACTGGAAGCTTCCTGAGCCTCGCCTCAAGTTCCTGAAGCAATCAGATCAATGGACGAATCTTGTTCGTTCCTATCTTGCCAGCACCGCATTCGTGGATGCGCAGATTGGAAGAATTCTGGACACGCTGGAGGCCAGCCCTTTTGCCAGCAACACGATCATTGTCCTGTGGTCCGATCATGGTTGGCATCTCGGAGAAAAGGGCATCACTGGAAAGAATTCGCTCTGGGATCGCGGAACTCGTGTGCCGCTGATTTTTGCCGGTCCAGGAGTCACTCCTGATTCTCGCTGTGCTGAGCCAGCAGAGCTGCTGGACATCTATCCAACACTGTCTGAACTTTGTCATCTGGAACAAGCGGACGGGCTTGAAGGCCACAGTTTGGTTCCACAGCTCAGGGACTCCTCCACCGCAAGAGAGTGGCCAGCCATCACAACTCACAACCATGACAATCATGGCATTCGTTCTCGCGACTGGCGATATATCCAGTATGCCGACGGATCGGAGGAGTTGTACAACATGGTTGAGGATCCGAACGAATGGACGAATCTGGCGTCTCGCCCGGAATACTCTCAAACGATTGCAGAGCACCGTCAGTGGATCCCGAAAGTGAACCGAAAGCCGGTGCCGGGAAGTCGTGATCGCATTCTGCTTTATAATGCGGCGACCGGCCAGGCAAACTGGGAGGGCAAAGACATTCTTCAGAACAGCCCCATTCCGGAGATCGAAGAGTGAATCTGGCCTGCTGAATTCAGAGATTCTCGCGTCCAAAACAGATAGCAAAACAACATGTGGACAAAGATCTGCGGTGTAACAACCACTGAGAGTGCTCGTGCTGTCACAGATGCCGGCGCAAGCGCTGTCGGCCTGAATTTCTTCAGTGGGTCAAAGCGATTTGTATCGGTCTCCGCAGCAGCAGAGATTGCAAAGGTCATCCGCACCCAAGGCACAGAGAACAGCATCCCGGATATCGTCGGCGTCTTTGTCAATTCGCGAGTCGCGGACATCGCGAAAACCGCCGACGAAGCTGGACTAACGGCCGTACAATTTCATGGGGATGAAACATGCGAGCTGATCTGTCGACTGCACGATGCACGACCTGACCTGCTGATTATCCGCGCCCTGCGAGTGTCTTTGGAACGGATTGACGATCACTTGCGAGCGATTGATGATCTACAACAGCGTGTACCACTGGCCGCCTGCCTGCTGGATGCCTTTGTGGCCGGAGAATTCGGGGGCACTGGTATCACAGTCGATCTGAGGATACCGGCTGTTTACCTGCAACAAGCTCGACCTCGTCTGATTCTGGCTGGTGGCCTGACTCCTGAGAATGTTGCTGGCATAGTTGAGCAGACCAATCCATGGGGAGTCGATACGGCCAGCGGTGTAGAGACAGCTCCAGGCATCAAGCATCCTGACCGTTGTGCCATGTTTGTCCATGAAGCGACCAGCCTCCGTGGATCATCGAGGAAGCGTCTGGCTTCAGGCTGAGACTTACGACGGGCGGTACGGACTCATGTCCAAACGAAAGATCGAAATGCTGAATGATATTCCACTGACCGAAGAGTCTGGCTCAGCATCTGGGACCGATGTTGCTGTTCAGGTTTATTCTGACATTGCCTGCAATCGATGCGGCTGCGTTTGCGATGATCTGTCCATCAGTGTGTCGCAGAATCGGGTTGTGAAGTTTGAACCGGATTGTCCCGTTGCTGATCCGTGGTTTGAATCACTTCGTACTGCCCTGCCCTCGTCGCCCGCAGACATCAATGGCCGCGATGTTGATCTGGAAGAGGCTCTGGATGAAGCCGCCCGGCTGATTCGCAACGCGCGGGCTCCGCTGTTCTTCGGATTGTCTCGCAGCAGTACAGACGGCCAGCGAGCGGTCTGTGAACTGGCGGATCGTATTGGTGCCACGATCGACACCACGGCGTCGATCGGCCATGGTCCATCGATCGTCGCATTTCAAAATGCGGGCGAGTCCACATCAACACTGGGAGAAGTCCGACATCGCTCTGACGTGGTGATTTATTGGGCCTGCGATCCACTGACAAGCCATCCTCGACACATGGAGAGATTCGTTGAAGCGTCGGGCCTGTCGATACCGAATGGTCGACAGGATCGTCACGTGATTGTCGTCGATTCGGAGCCCACAGCGACATCCGCCAAAGCCGACACGTTTCTGCGCATTCAAAAGGGCTCTGACTTCGAGGTTCTCTGGGCGCTCAGAGCGCTTCTCAAGGGGATCGAAGTCCCTGGGCCGACCGTCGGAGGCGTTGCGATTGAATCCCTGCGACAACTGGTTCAACGAATGAAGGGCAGCCACTACGGAGCAATTTTCTTTGGCGTTAGTCTCACGGAATCGCCGACCGGAAACACGAACGTCGAAGCCCTGCTGCGATTAGTCACCGATCTGAATATGTTTACTCGATTCGTTGCGCGGCGCATGCGTGTGCCAGGTGACGTGACCGGTGCCGACAGCGTTTTGTGCTGGCAGACAGGCTATCCATTCAGCGTCAATCTCAGCCGCGGTTTTCCACGCTTTAATCCTGTTGAGTATTCCGCCGGGCCGATGCTGGAGAGAAATGAAACCGACTGCGTGATTCTGGTCGGAGCGGAACGAGTCAACCGGTTCTCAGAGGCAGCTCGAAGCAATCTCCAGAACATTCCCGTGATCCTGCTCGATCCACCAAACGCCAACTGGAACGTTCGCGCGGATGTTCGCTTCAACACGGCGATCTATGGAATCCATCGTCGGGCCACGGCCTACCGAATGGACGAGGTCCCGGTACCGCTCCGGCAGATCATGAACAGCCCGCTTCCCTCGGATGACGAAGTTCTGCGAGCGATCCTGAAGCGCCTTTAGTCATTGGGCTCGGATCAGGACTCGGGGTACCAACAACGTCTGAAGAGTCTCCTTTTCACATCTGAACTGCGCAACAAAAAAGAGGTGCCCATCTTTGTGACGGGCACCTCTCACTCAGTCTGTCATTCGGAACAACTCGGATCAATAACCGGTTTCCAGAGCTTCCTCAAAAGGCATGAACGGATCTCCGCCTTCGCGTCCAACAGCTGGAAGAACAATGTTGTTGTCGAGTGCGACACCGTTCTCGACGCCAGTGTGACCATTGGGGAGAACGATCTCCGGATGATCAAACGGTGCCTTGCGGAACTTGACACGCTCGTCAGTCAGGTGTTTCATGAACTCAACCAGAGCCAGTTGGTCAGCCTCATTGCCCTGAAGTTCAGGAATTCCACCGACATCCGGATCAAGGTCCTGAATGTTCGTCTTCTTGAAGTCTGCTCCACGTGTGTAGAACTCCACAACTTCCAGCAGATTCTTCGCACCGCCATTGTGGAAGTATGGTCCGGTGAGTTCGATGTTTCGCAGGGTTGGGGTCTTGAAGGCACCATTCACTGCGATACGAGCACCAGCCGGAACATCAACTCCACCAACGTCACGCCCATTCTGCTTCTGCTTTGAATAGGACAGTGGGCCAAACTGAGGATGAGAGGCCCCGACTCCGATATCTTCTTCTGTCTGGCGAACCCCGATGTTGTAGAAACCGCCATCATAGAACGCAGCCCCTCGAGCCATCGCCATGAATTCGAGTGGGCCATCATTGCTGATGACGCCCCGAAGCTGGCTGACTGTGGCACCAGCAAACTCAGGACCGCCGTGGCAATTAATGCATTTGCCTTCCTTCAAAAAGATCTCCAGGCCACGCTTGGCGGTTTCATTCAACGCGCCATCGTCACCTTTTCTGTAACGGTCGAACGGCGTGTCGTCAGAAACAAGCGTTGACTCATACATCATGATCGCCAAACCCCAATACAACGAGAAGTTGGCTTCCATGTGGGTGTAGCCATCAGACGTCAACGTCGTGCCTGACCACCATTCCGGCTTGAAAGCGGCTTTCACGAGTGCAGCATAGTTACGCTCACTCTTCAAGCCACGACCACTGGCGTCTTTCATGCTTCCCAGCACGCTGTCATTCTCATGAACTGCCTGCTGCGCCAGAGGCCGCAGTGAGAACATCTTGCGTCCCAGTTCTTTGAAAGTACGACCGTCCCATGACATTTCGACGCTGTTGTTCGGCGGACCAACAGCCTGAGAAGCGAGTGCTCCGTTGTCGATCAGAATGCTGACAGGCTCCAGAGAAGCCGTGTTTTCATAGGTGGTTGTCGTCTGAGGCTCATAAGCCCAATAGCACCACCAGCCTATTCGCTTCAGTACCCACTTGTAGCCTGTTACTTTTGTGGTGGCTTTCTGAGTCGTTGTCGACTTCAGGACTCGCGCGTCAGGATCGAGGTTTCCGAACGGATTGACTCCATTGAAATAACGATTGGCTCGACCGTCCCAGAAGCTTCGGTCAAAGAAGATGGCATTAATTGTCGTCGGAGCATTTCGTCCGGTCACCTGTCGTACGTTCGTACCATCAAGGTTGAACACGGGATGAACAGTGGTAATGCCATCGTCAACCGGATTGCCTTCAACGATGCCCTGGAACTTTTTGCTCACAACACCCTGTGAACCAACAACCTTCTTTGAGTCGAAGATGACCGGATTGTCTTTACTCTCAGGGAGGTCCATGTTCTGAAGACGATGAAACGGGAAGTCGCCCGGCTCCAGTTTCAGATTCACGCCCGGAAAATTGGCCAGCGCATCAGCGGCCAATGCCGGTCCTTTCTCTGTCTGATGTCCGAATGTACTGCCAGGAGCCCCGGGGTGAAGAGTGTTCTTCGTGCGTGCATCGGCCCCGGCATGCCAGTGACATGTGGCACAAGCCGTCTTTCCGTCGCCACCTGTCTGCATGTCCCAGAAGAGTGCTTTACCCAGTGCAATCGCAGCATCCTTGTCGGCAACATAGTTTGCAAGATCCGGAGGTGTTGGAACCGGGATCGTCTCAAGAGCGTTCGGCGGATCAACCGGAGTTTCGGCTTCGACCGCCGCAATGACAACTCCGCCCTTGCCAGGTGTTGTTGACTTGAATGACAGCTTTGAAGATGTGCTGACTGCTACAAACTCGTAGGCAACTTCTTTCCACTTCATGTTGGCTTTGGACCAGCCAGCAGGCTTGTCAATACTCAGCTTCTTCGAGAGAGGTCCTGCTTTGATTTCCAGACCCAGCTTGCCTTTTCCATCTGCCCAGTTACCCGACATCTGGAACCGCAACGTATAAGTCTTTCCCGGCACGGTCTTCAGAACCTGGCTGACCGTCCCGGATGTTGTTCCGTTCAAATCCACTGAGTTCGATGTATTCTCTGGAAAAGTGAATTCCGAAGAACTGACATCTACGTTGCCCGCATCAACTTTCCAGGCTCCAAATGACTGTCCCGTGGAGTACGTCTTCAACGGCACGCTCTGGATCTGGAAGAGAAAGAGTCCGTCTCGAACAGCGTTGCCCGGATCAGTTGCCAGGGCGGGTTGTGATAAGAGAATCGCAATGGCGACGGCCAGCAACTTCGACGGGGCTGCGAACCTGATTCGCTGCATCACGTCTGCTTTAAGGAGATTCAACATCGAACTACTCGTTCCTCGCTGAGACGGCCTGCTGCCGATGCAATACACCTGCATCGCAAGAGAAGATTTGTTGCCGAGGGGAACCCGGCGTTGCAGCGTTTCGTCGATCCGCAAAGACTAGTTCGTGGAGACTCACTTAAAAGGTTCTGTTGTTCTAAGCGCCGAAGTTGGCGTGTGCCAAATCGCAACAAATGTGAATCACCGTAAACCACCGAGCGAGTCACCCTTACAGCCCCACAAGGAAACTGACGCTCGTGGCATCCATGTTCCGCAAAAGCATCCAACCGTCTTAATCGCAAGTTCGGCGAACAAGTCACGGACCATCTCCGGATACCGATTGTGACCCCGCCACTATTTTGTCGCCTGCTCATCTGCCCTATCAAAGCAGAGTTCGACTTAAGGAATAACTCTCTGGTATTGCCAAAAAGCTTCCTGCTGATGCCGCAAATCGACGTGTACACCGGCAAGAACTGCTGACCGCGGGAATTCAGAAACCACTTCCGAAATACTTGAGTCCAAATCCTGAACCTCATCCAGTTTGGCCGACGAAATCGCCGATGGTATCGATCAGTGAATCCAGGCGATTTGCCCGGGTCTTCGTGTCGCCGAAACATGTCGCTGTTAATGAAGTGGGAATCTGAATTGTCTTCGTGTCTGAACACTGTCCGAGTACCCGCGATTGTGCTGCTTCTGCTGGCACAACTCATGGTCGTGCCCGCAACAGCTCAGGACGGACGGCCCTTGTCTCATGCCGGGCTTTCAGCGCCGCAAACAGGTCTCGGTGGACATAGCTTTGGTGGCCGATACGGTGTCTCCTCACCCGGGATGCCAAAGCCATCCGCAAATCGCCCTCTCCAGCCTCCGGCGGCGCAACTCCGACTGCCATCTCCGGCCAGGCCGATTTCACAAGTCCAATTCAGTGAATCTCTTCCAGCAGACTCATCACGTGGCCCCGTGCAGGCGTTTCCCGAAACGATGCCTGCGTTTCCGGGGATCAACGACCCGCGTTTCAACAATTACAACTCTCAGATCGACCTTGCTCCACCGCAGGACGCCGTCGCTGGAAATCCACGTCTGCCAGCGGAACGTCAATGGTCATTTAATTTTCATGGGGCTCCCTGGGGCACGGTACTCCGTACATTTGCCAAAGACGCCGGTCTGACATTGCAGGCCATTTCTGAGCCAGCTGGTGACTTCACGTACTACGATGAGAATCTCTACACCGCGACGGAAACGATCGACATCTTCAACGATTATCTGCTCGCCAGCGGACAGATCCTGGTCCGCGATGGCAATCGCCTGACTCTGTCCGACGCCAGCGGGCAGATTCCTGATAACATGATTCCCTTCATTCCGATTCACATGATCGACTCACTGGGTCGAAATGAACTGGCCAGCGTCGCCATTCCGCTGCGACATACCGACCCTGTTCAGGCGGTTGAAGAAATCAAACTGCTGCAAAGTCCACTGGGGCAGGTCAAAGCACTGACGAACTCCGGTCGCGTAATTGTCACTGACACTGGCAGCTATCTTCGCCGCATGCGTGACCTGCTGCTGGGTTCGGGAGTCGCCGCCAGTGATAGTCAGGCTCTGGTTTATCAACTCCGACATGCACAGGCCGAAGATGTTGCAAAGGCGATCTCCGACTTTTTGAACCAGAATTCAGGATCCGGTTCCACTGGGGCCGACGGAAGTATGGTCAGCATGAGCTCCGGAGACGCAAGCCAGCGAGTTGTTGCAGAAAAGACAACCAATAGTCTGCTTGTTCGAGGCTCCGCGGAGGAGATGGGAACGCTGCAGAGAATCATCGAAGATCTGGATCGAGCCCCTCGCGAAGTTCTGGTACAGGCTCTGCTGGTTGAGGTTGAATTGGGGAATACTAACGAACTGGGCGTTGAGCTGGGCTTTCAGGACTCCGTTCTGTTTGATCGCAGCGTGGTCGACAAAGTCGTCTCCATTTCGCAGACAACGACTGCTCCGAATGGCGTTCAGACCACAAACCAAAGCATCCTGTCACAGACAGCCGCTCCTGGATTCAACTTCAACAATCAGCCGCTGGGCAACAACATTTCCGCGAATCCTAATAGGATTGGGCCACAGGGTCTTTCAAATTTCGGCGTTGGACGCGTCAACGGCGATCTCGGCTTTGGTGGACTTGTGCTCTCGGCAGGCTCTGAGTCCGTCAATCTTCTTCTGCGAGCATTGGACGCTCATTTCAATATTGATGTGTTGAGCCGTCCGCAGGTCAGAGCTGTCGAGAACCACGAAGCCTTCATTCAGATCGGCCAGCAGGTTCCTGTTGTTGACGGAGTGGCTGTGACTCCAGTCGGCAGTGCAAATCCCGTGATTCGTCAGGATCAGGCTGGAATCATCCTGAAGGTCACGCCGCGCATCAGCCCGGATGGTCGAGTGCAGCTGGATGTAAATGCCGAGAAAAGTGCATTCAATCTGGCACCAGGAACCGGTGTTCCGATCTTCACAGATGCAACCAACGGCAACGTTATTGAAGCTCCTATAAAGGACATTACAACCGCAGATACAACGGTCAGTATTCAATCCGGGCAGACCATCGTCCTGGGTGGAATGATCACGAACGATCAGACCGTGGTCGTTCGCAAAGTGCCGTGGCTGGGTGATATTCCCGTGATTGGTCGACTATTCCGCTACGATCTGAATCGACACAAGCGAAAAGAGCTGCTGGTCTTTCTGACTCCCACTGTTCTGGAACACGATGGACACGCTGACTTGCTGAAGGCCCGTGAAGCCGGACTGATCAATATGCCGGCGGAAGCATTCAGCTTCGGTGACAACCTCACCGGAACTTATGGGGCTCCGGTAGAATCACAGTTCACGTTGCCGCCGCAACCGGGCATGATGGAACATCCAGTCGACATGCTTTCTGAACCGCAGTTCCAACCAATGCCATCGGGATCACTACCTGATGGGCAGCCGTTAGAGGTTAATCCCGCGAGTCGCAGCAACGTGCCTGCCGCAGGCCACTCAAGCAGCATTCGTCAGGCATCACACCAGACCGCCTCGCGTCAGACCGTTGCTGGGCAACCCTATGTACCCGTACAAAACGCTGGCGGACAAACTGGTCCCGCAAACGGTCAGGTTTACACCGCGGCTCAGGAGCAACGCAAAGAGAAGAGTTCTGCAAAGCCCGGATTCTGGAGCAGATCGCCAAACTTCCGCGGGCTGGGGCTCAACAAGAAGCCGACCACGAAGAGCCAACCTTAATCATCTGAAACAGTTGCCCATGCTGGCTGGTAATGGGCCTCAGTCGTTCTCAACCGGACAGACTCGGACAAGTTCATCCAGCGATGTTTCCCCGGCAAGCACTCTTTGCCAGCCCATTTGGCGAAGTGTCTGCATGCCCTGCTCCACCGCAGCGTCACGAATCACACTGGCCGGCGCCTGATCAATACAGAGTCGCCGAATACGACTATTGGCCGTCAGCAATTCAAAGATGGCGAGCCGCCCTGAATAACCAGTTTGATTGCATGCTCGACATCCGACTGCTCGACGCAGAGGGTGCCCTGCGGGAAGGCACAGGTCCGGCGGAAGCTCATCGGCATCCGGAGCGTGCTCCATACAACAGGCCGTACACAAACGACGCACCAATCGCTGAGCAAGCACACCTTCCACAGTACTGGAAACCAGATACGGCTCGATGCCCATATCCACAAGTCGCGTGAATGCACTCGGCGCATCATTGGTGTGAATCGTGCTGAGCACAAGATGCCCGGTCAGCGATGCCTGAATCGCACTGGTGGCTGTTTCGGCATCACGAATTTCTCCGATCAGGACAACATCCGGGTCATGTCGCAGAATACTGCGAAGTCCGGCCGCAAACGTCAGCCCAATCTGGCTCTGGACCTGAATCTGACTAATCTGTTTCAGGTTGTATTCGACAGGATCTTCAACGGTAATGATCTTCAGATCCGGCTTGCGAATCTCACACAAGGAACTGTAAAGCGTCGTTGTCTTTCCGCTTCCGGTCGGTCCGGTGACCAGCAACAGGCCATGAGGCCGGCGAATCAACTGCTCCCACGTTGAACGAATCTGTTTTGGGAACTTCACCGCATCCAGGCTGAGCACCGATCTCGATTTATCCAGAAGACGCATGACGACGCCTTCACCATGCAGCATCGGAATGATCGAAACTCGGACATCAATATCGCGGCCACGCACAGACAGGCGGATACGACCGTCCTGAGGCAAACGTCTCTCTGCAATATTCAACTTGGCCATGATCTTCAGACGGCTGACGATCGCAGCACGGAATCGCTGGATCTCCGGCGGCATCGGTTGAATTCGCAGCATGCCGTCAACACGATAACGAACGCAAAGATCATCTTCATCGGGTTCGATATGAACGTCACTAGCTCGCTGTTCAACGGCTTCCAGAATCAGTTCATTAACGAGCTTCACAACAGACGATGCCTGAGACGCATTGTCGATCTCGTCACCGGCCGCCGCCTGCAATGCTTCGACATCGTCCACTGACATGGCGACCAGTTCCTGGACGGTGCCTCCACCAACGCCCAGGCACTTTTTCAGTTGCCGCTGAATCTGCTCACCGCAGGCCAGCACACTGTCCAGATAAATTCCTGTTCTGGATGTCAGCTCATCAATCGCGTGAAGGTTCAACGGATCCGCGATCGCAACCTGAACTCTGTTCCCTTTTTGTCTCAGCGGAAGAATGGACTCGCGAAACAAATCCTGACTGGGGAATAGTGCCAGCAACTCCCGATCGACCTCGAAGTTCTCAAGGTCCACGAGTTCCATCTGATATCGAACCGCCATTTCCTTTATGGAAACGGCTGCCGAACCGATGGAGTCATTCCGAATTGTCAGATTGCCTGGCTGTCTCATGACATTATTCTGCATGACGTTCTGCCATTTGTCGGACATCACTTGCCGACCACAACCCGATTCAGCAGCCCTCATCGCAATTCTGATCAGACGCAGCACCAGAGCAACACGACACTCCCGCCAATGATGACTTCTGACATCATCACGGAAGCTTCGTCATCGTCGGCATTTCCGGAATCCCCGCCTCGCGAGAAGACATCACCGGCAGATCCTGAAGCGACAGAATTCGGCGACTGAGACCGGAACAATCCATGCGGAATCGAATCGCCGAAACAGCCGCATCCCCTTGCATTTGCCCCAGACAAACACCGCTGCGAACATCTCCGCCCGTCGTAATATAGGGCCCCATCTCTCGCAATTCAGGTAGCGACAGAATGCCTCGACCAACAAGCCAGGCCACCGATCGAAATTCGTCAGAGCCTTTCATCGATTGAATCTCCGGCTGAATTCGAGCGATCGTGCGGGCTGCAGATTCACTCATTCCCGGAATCGACCGCAGAACCGACTCTGGTGCTTCGTTGATGCTGATTCGCCCCGAGAGAACCATCTCATCGGTCGTCGTCAGACTTTGTTCGAACACCGGCAGCATTCGACGAGCAGTCGCGGGATCTGCCGACCAGGGAGATTCCAGCAGCGTGTCGACGCCATTGATTGCCACCTGAACCTGACCGCCGAACAGATCAACCAAGGACTTAAACTCGGCCGACGAATCCGTAAGCGCCAAGCCACCTCGTTTCGTCTGGTCTGCTGTCAGCTCTTCCGAATCGCGATCAGCGTCACCTAACTGCGATTTCAATCGGCTCATAGCCGACTCCAGTCGCTCCAGTCGTCGACGTTCGAGATCATTTCCCTCGTCAGGCCGTGGAGCATCCAGATAGGTCGCACCTCGCATTCGCCATGCAACAATGTATGTCGCCGCTTCACTGCCAAATTCTGCTTCCAGCTCGTCATACAGGCGAGCCAGCACGGGTTGATTCAAGTTGATCTTCGGTCGACCATCAGATCGAAGAGTGCTTTCACAACTTTGCACTGTAATCAGATCGGCCCAACCCTGCTGGAGAACGCCGTCTCGATTATCACGCGGATTTTTTCCATCCCCATCATTTTCTTCCAGATCCAGCAAGCCATTCTGGTTCTGATCTTCTCCGTACAACATTTCGGAGGTTACGCCCCGCACAAACAGGATCTCGTTCAAATCCTCGAACGGGCCCTGCCGCGGAAGTCGCGAAGAAGACTGAGCCGCATAGTACGACGTCTCCGCACCAAACTCGGAGACTTCTTCATCCGGGTCTCTCCAGTCCAAAATGGCATCGGCGATTTGCAAAGTCATCCCGGGAAGAACAAGCAATCGCCGACGCGCATCGGCTCGTCGAGACATCTCAAGAGGCAGCGAGTTAATATTGAGTTTGGCGGACTCATCACTCGTCCCAAAACTCGGCTGAGCATTCTTCGTGGGCATTGATCGCAGAACCGAGATTCTGGCCTGTTCGTTTCCCGGGAGTCTAATCTCAAACGGGCGACCGACAAACGCCTCTCGTTGCCGGATCGCCAAAGCCGCCAGCTCGATTCCGGATGTCGCGAGTTCGCGCCGTTGAAGCTGACGCAGCCCTGTCTTTGTCGCCGCGTATTCAGCAACCATCAGCTCCGAGAAGGAGTAAACTGCGAAACTGAGCATCAGCACAACGACCAGGACGAGGATCAGGACCATGCCAGACCGTCGGCGAACTCCTGCCGAAACCTGAGCGAGGCTTGGCTTTCCGGTTCGCAATTGTGGTCTGATATTTTTCATACGTTGCTAGGCTGAGGATCAAAAATCAACACAGCACGAGAAATGAAAACTCACCAGGAAACAGCCGGAAAGCACGCACAAGACAGCCTCAGTCCGATGCCTGCGGAAGCCAGATAACGACCGGCGTTTCCTGCTCGGGTCCGCCTTTGATCGAGAGACCAACTTCAACGGCCAGAGGTAAAGCTTGCTGTTGGAAACTGTTCCACTCCGTCCGCCAGTTGTCGCCATCAAAATATCTCAGCCGCAAATTTGTCACGTCAGCGGCGACTAGCCATTCGTCTTCGTCGGATGTTGAGTTTGTTGATCCACCACTATCTTTCCGACCTTTTCGGACCAGCCCTCGTCGATCCTTTGAAGCATTCACCGCCACTGTGATCAACTGAGGGCCGGAATGAAACATTGGCAGACGAATCGAACCTGTGTTGTTAACCCACCAAACAATATGGCTCAATCCCGCCGATTGATAATTGGATCGGGCCTGATCAAAGCGAAGATTCGTCTGATCATGCAGCAGAGCCAGCGACTGGCCGGTTCCAACGAAATGGACAGGCTGGTTACGCAAGTCTGTAGAAAGTTCCAGCACCTGCTCGGTGACGTTCAGGAATCGCTCACTGCCAGCTTCTCCAGAGACGAGTTCGGAACGAGCCGCTGCGACCATCGATGCGGCTCGAAGAGCAACAGGATCCTGCAGTGTCATTCTCAGATCGCTGGTCAGATCTTCGATGATTCCTCGCTGCAGCTGAGCGATCGTAATCTGTGAACGACTGACACTTCTGTACTTCCAGTAAAGATGCAGCGATGCACTGAGTGATGAAACAACCAGTCCCAGAATCGCCAATGCCGCCAGTGTCTCCATCAGAGTAAACGCGCGACGATTCCGGAATCGACTCTGTCGATCAGCGATCGCAAAGGCCTTCATCGAAACCCCGGATCTGGGCAGCGGGCGTTTCATCGGCTTCGGCCTCCGGCGATTCTCGGTGAGGATGCCTCCGGGGCTGAGGGCACAAGTCGCGACAATTTCACCGTGGAAATCTCCCGATGAATGCCTTCAGAAAATACAGTCACGGTTACCAATCGCAGCTCGGGCATTGAGGATGACTCCACCTGCGCAGACCACATCCAGCGATGAGATTCTGAATCGGCCTCCGCCAGTGGCCGCTCAGGGATGGTTTCCATCGAAGTCTTTTCCGCCAGCAGTCGATTGAGCTGTGACTGGCAGAGCACCGCGGCTTCCGTCTCCAGCTGTGACCGCAGCGCTGCTCGAACGCCCACGCCGTTCTGACGCGCGAGGACAGCCAGCGACATCGCAAGGATTGATGCTGCCAGCAGCATCTCCAGCAATGTGAGTCCGCGACGTTTGATCCGGAGATCCCGTCGCAGGCGACTTTGTGGGCGAACCAGCTTCATATGAACGAGTTTCAGCAGTGTTCAAAACAGACTGATCGAAGAAAGCATCACCAACCATGTGAACTCATCTGCGCTTTCCTGCACTCCTGAATTTTAACCCCAAATGCAGACCTAAAGGCTGAAGATCAAACTCGCAGTAAACAACTGTGACTCACTGGAAAGCAACAAATCTGCATAACCAGTTCGGAGACATCACTCGAACGTGTTGTCCTACGTCAACAAAACCGCAAAGCCCACCGGACTTCGGACGAGGCTCAAAAAAGCGGCTCATTCCGTGTCCACACTGCTGTTCTACCGCATTTAGGGCTTTAGTGTGGCCGCATTCACGGATCAACGACAACGCATCCGCGCCATGCATCCCCCGCCATTAGAGATGAAAGCCTATGACCAAGAAGAAGAATGTTTCCCGCCGCAAAGTGATGTCGCAGCTGGCATCTGGCCTGATCGCAGGAAATGTCGCCAGCCTCACGGCACAAGCAGTGTCCAAGGGAAAAAACGATAGTTCTTCCAGCAGTGGAAAAGGAAGCGGCAAGGAAGGAAGTGGTAAAGGTAAAGGCGGGAACGGCGGCGGAGCCGATGACGGGCCACCCACGACTCTTCGTTTCACACCTTTCAGCGCGGCTCTTCCACTCCCTCCCGTCAAGCAACCGCTGGCAGTAGGTACTGCACCCTTTCAGCCAGGTGCCGTTTTTCACGGAATCGCGCCGGAGTTTTTTGATCGCAGTGTCGCAGAACAGCCTGAGCTGAACTGGTACGAGGCATTTCCAACCAAGTGGTACGAGCTGCGGATGCGAAACACGGTTCAGGAAATCATCCCCGGAGTCCGAACACCTCTGTTCGGATACGACGGGATCTATCCGGGCCCAACATTCAAAGCTCGAGTCGGCCAGCCGGTGGTCGTGCGTGCGTGGAATGACCTGAACATTGAAACCTCGATCCACTTGCATGGTGGTCATAACCCGTCTCACTCAGACGGTTACCCAAATTTCTATGTTCTGCCAGGACGTGCTCGAGACTACTTCTACACAAACACCGTCCCGATGCTGAATGGGCAACCGGACTTCTCCGAAAGCCCGTCGACGATGTGGTATCACGACCACGCGATGGATATTACGGCCGCCAACGTATGGCATGGACTCTCGGGTTTCTTCATCACAACAGATGAACTGGAGCAGGATCTGATCGATCGGAATGTTCTTCCCTCAGAACAATTCGACATCCCTCTGTCGTTCCAGGACCGCCGCTTCAACCCGGACGGGACGCTGTTTTTCGACCCGCTCGACCACAACGGCACTCTTGGAGACGTATGGGTTGTCAACGGCAAAGCTCAGCCCTTCTTCCGAGTTCAGCGTCGCAAGTATCGTTTCCGAATTCTGAACGGCTGCAATGCTCGCTTCCTGGAGTTGCGTCTCAGCAATGGCCAGCCATTTATCGGCCTCGGCAAAGATACATGGCTCTTCCCAAATGCTCAGGAACGTCAGACTCTGTTACTCAGTATGGCGCAGCGTGCGGACGTCGTGATCGACTTTACCGATGCTCCGAACGAAGTCTTTATCGAGAACATTCTGGCGCAGGATGATGGTCGAGGCCCGAACGGCTCACTGGACGACCGTCGTACACCTGATCAACCAGCACGATTCCTTAAGTTCATCGTCGAAGGCAATCGACAGCCTAACAGTGCCACGGTTAACGTGGGTACCCCTTTGCGTCCTCACGTTCCGATTCCACCGGCAGAAGCACGAATTACTCGAACCTTCGAGTTCATGCGTCGCAACGGTGCATGGCAAATCAATCGTCAGTTCTTCGATGAGAATCTGGCCAACGCAACACCGACCCTGGGCTCTGCAGAACGGTGGATTCTCCGCAACGAGGGCGGCGGCTGGTGGCATCCGATTCACATTCATCTGGAGTCTCATCAGGTTGTGAGACTAAACGGCCGAACACCGCTCCCACAAGACAGCTTTAAGAATGACACCGTCATTCTTGATGGCAACGGTGAAGCCGAGATCCTGATGAATTTCCGCACATTCCGCGGACCGTTCGTATTTCACTGTCACAACGTTGAGCACGAAGACATGCGGATGATGTTTGTGTTTGATCCTCGAGTCAATCCGACCCCATCTCCGCAACCGATTCAACAGAGCTTCCCGTGAGTTCGCAAGAACTTCTCGTTCACACTCTGTGAAACTGTTCCCGCTGCCCTGAAGCAATCTTCAGGGCGGCAGAAAGTACTTCTGCTAAGCCATCAAACGATCAGGGTTCATCAATGTCACGTAAACAACTCCTTGTCCTGTTTGCTGCAGCAGCGCCGCTCGTTCTGCTGCTGGATGTTCAGGGGGCGATGCTCGAGTTCGTTCGACATCTGCAGCCTACCAATGAGTCTTCATCGATCACGAGGCACTCGGATTCCATTGAGCTCCCGAAAACCCCGGATTGTTTCGAGCTTCTATCCGAGGAACCGTTTGTCGAAACAGCGATCAGCCGTCGCTCTGACTCGTTTCCCGATGTCGAGCTTGTTGATCAATTCGGTCAGTCGCACAAGTTTCGCAGTGAACTGATTCGGGACAAGATCTTCTGCCTGGCCCTCTTCTACACCGAGTGTCAGGGAACTTGTCCTGCAACGATTCAGCGGATGAAAGAACTTCGAACTGCAGTAAAGAATGAGTTTCCTGCAGAGCAGTTGCAGTTTATTGCCATTACGCTGGATCCGACCAACGATACCCCGGAAAAGCTGAAAAGCTATGCCGACAACCTCGGCGTCTCTCCGAACGACGGCATGGCCGAGTGGTTGTTTTGTACGGGTGCCGAAGAGGATGTCGAAGCAATTCGTTTCGCTCTGGGCTTGTATGACCTCGACCCGGTTCAGGACGCTGATCGCACTCAGCATGCCGCAGTTATCACCTTCGGAAACGACCAGACGAATCGTCTGGCCGCCCTGCCCTCTGGCCTGAAGTCCAGTCACTTCACAACAACTTTCCTTCGCATTGCCGGCACCTCCGAGCGTCAGCGATTTGCCTCACTGTATTCCGGAAATCATCTCACAACGACGGCTAATACCTCCGCTCCAACGAAGAAATGCGGTTGCTGTGCGACGGGGAAAACCGACACCGGGGCCACTTTGGCGGCAGGTGAATGTTGCTCAAAGGTCGACCAGGAAAACTAGAGGAATCACAGCTCCTTTCGAAAATTTGCTCTTCGCCTAATCTTTAGACAGTTCAACTTTTCAGCCATGTCTCAATTCACCTACAGCGCGATTGATGGATCAGGACATCGAGTCCTCGGTCAGCTCAACGCCGCCACTCGTGGCGAAGCGTTGCAGTCACTCGCGCAGCAGGTGCTGACGCCTTTGACACTGACAGAAAACACTGCAAGTCCACTGCGAAGTCAAAGAGTGAAACCAGCAGCGGTCGCGGCGGCCTGCAGTCTGCTGGCGGATCAACTGGATACCGGAGTTCCTCTGCTCAAAGCTCTGCGTGTCATGGAACAGCAGACGTCCAGCCCCGGCCTAAAAACCGCGCTGGCTCGCATTGCGGAACGAGTGGCCGACGGGACATCTCTGGCCAACGCCATGTCCGAGCACAACAGTCTCTTCGGCGATCTCGAAGTAAGCATGGTGCGAGCTGGCGAAGAAGGCGGTTTTCTGGATGAATCTTTGCGACGCCTGGCGGCCGTCAGAGAACGTCAGGAAGAAATCCGTGGCCGACTGCTGAGTGCTCTGGCTTATCCGGCTCTGCTGACAGTGGTCGGATCTCTGGTTGTGGTCGGCATGCTGACTTTCTTTGTGCCGAAATTTGAGCCCTTGTTCGAATCGCTGCGACAGAGCAATCGCATGCCGCTGCCGACCACGATTCTGCTGGCACTCAGCTCGGCCCTGAAATCCTTCGGCCTTCCTGTGTTGCTGGTGACCGTCGGTGTGGTCTATGCCGTTCGCTCGCTTATTCCAGTGGCAAAACTAAGAGAGTTCCGAGATCGAACATCGCTGCGTCTGCATGGTGTTGGTCCGGTCGTCCGGTCCCTGGCGATCGCACGATTCTGCCGAGTTCTGGGCACGCTGCTGCAAAATGGCGTCCCCATGCTGAAGTCTCTGGAGATTGCTCGCAGTGCGACTGGAAATCAGGTGCTGAGCGAAACAATCGCTTCTGCTGCAGAGAATATCGCCGCAGGAAAGAGTCTGGCCGGACCGCTCGCCGCCAGCGGTCAGTTTCCGCCAGATGTGATCGAAATGATGTCCGTGGCCGAACAAGCCAACAAGCTGGAACCTGTTCTGCTGAAACTCGCCGACAAGCTGGAGGATCGTTCGCGAGCCCGGCTTGAGGTTCTCATGAAACTTCTCGAACCGCTGATGATGGTCGTCATGGCGATCGTCGTCGGTTTTCTCGTCATTGCCCTGTTGATGCCTGTCTTTGAAGGAAATGGACTCTCATGAAACTCACAAATCGAAAATCCTCTTCACAGCGTTCCTTTCTGTCGGACTCGAAGATCGCTCGTCCCACGACTTCGGCAGGCTTCACACTGATGGAAGTTCTGCTCGTTCTGGGAATTCTCGGTGTCATCATGGCGATGGTGGTTCCCAAGGTTCTGGGTCGACAGAAGCATGCCAGCATCGATGCCACACGAGTCAGCATCGGTGGCCTGTCACAGGCTCTGAAACTTTACTCGCTCGATCACGGCGGAGATTTTCCGTCAGCAACAGCTGGTCTGGAAGTGCTCTTGAAAAAGCCAGCGTCTCAGGATCCGGCCTGGAAAGGTCCTTATCTTGAACAGGCTCCGAAGGACGCATGGGGACAGCCACTGGTTTATGAGTTTCCAGGAAAGCGCAACACAGACAGTTTCGACATCAGCTCGATTGGACCAGACCACGTTCCGGGCACACCAGACGACATCGGTAACTGGGAATAATCACCGTGCAACGTTCCGCGCACCAATCGACTTCAGGATCCTCGCAAGCCAAGCATTTGCTTAGCCGAGGATTCTCGTTGGTTGAACTTCTCCTTGTTCTTTCGTTGATGGTGGTCCTCACCTCGTTGACGTTGCCTGGTGTTCTCCGCTGGCAGAACGGTGTCGGTATGGAACGCGCTGTGTCACTGTTGCAGGTGCAACTCCAGGAAACTCGATTGTGCGCGATTAAGTCAGGTGAGCCCTGGAAGCTGGTGTTGCCTCAGAATGGCCGTCCAGGACAAAGACATCAGACTGCCGAGTCTGTATTGGTCGACCAACGGCATCAGTTCAATTGGCCTGCCGGAATCTCCTGCCTGAGTGTTGAGTCGCAAACTTCAGAGATCGCCATCATCTGCCATCCGGACGGAACAGTGACAGCCTGCACTTTGCAATTCAAAGATGCTCACGGACAACAAACGATGCTGCAGATTGATCGACTGACAGGAGCCGCAAGCATCGTCAACTCTTGTCGGTCCTGCCTGCCGGGCAGGACTTCGCAGCTCGCGGCGACACGCCTGCACGGCGAATCTCATTGTCGGTCGACAAAAAGTGACCACATGCCGCGTGTTGATTTCATCACATCATGCGGTCTTCCGTTTACCGCCCAGCCGGAGGCGCCGGCCCGCACAAAAGCCGGCGCCTCCGGCTGCGCGGTAAACGTCAAAACACAACAGGCCGCATGCTCAGAAAGAGTAATATCATGCTGAACCCTTCTGCATCGAGCACTTATCGTCGATTCGGCAATCGTCCTTTCCTGGTTGTCGACTGGATGACGACCGGCGTTGTTGTGTCTGAAGTATCAACCAGCAGCGGTCGGGTGCGGATTCTGCGATCCTGCTATGAACCCTGGCCGACGGGACTGGAGCCTTTTTCCGCTCCTGATGCCGCCGGACAGTTCTTGACGTCTGTCTGCAACGCTGGGAATTTTCCGACGGCTGCCGTCGCCGTCTCGGTACCGCGTCGAGATGTCAGCTTCAAACTGATGGAACTCCCGAACGTCTCCGACGACGAACTCGGCCCGATGCTGTCGCTGCAAATCGAATCTCGCGCACAGGCCAATAGCCAGCCTGTGGCCTGGGATATTCTGCCTCATCAAGTTCCGCAGGCCGCCACAAACCGCCACGTGACGCTCATCACCGTCTCCACACCTGTGATTCAGGCGATTCAAAAGGCTTCAGCAACGGCCGGCTGGAACCATCTGGTGATCACGTCCGGAGATCTTCTGATTCCCTGCGTCGACGCGGAAACGACTCATGAATGGACGCTCTATATTCAGGCGAATCGAGCGAAACTGGAACTCTTGCTCTGCCATAATGGTCTTCCTGTCGCTGGCCAGGCGATGGCGATGCCCACTCAGTCGCAGGATGGCCACGTGCTCTCGTCCCTCAATGCCACGGCCTTGCAGTCCACGGCTGCTCGCCTGATGGCATCCTGCCCGCCGGAGTGGAAGGCAGCAGATTCCTCCGTATCCGTCATCGCGTGCGGAGCATTCGCCGAAGAGATCGTGAAAGTCCTCGGTCACGCTGGGATCGACGCATTGCTCCTGCCATCCGATGAACGCAGCCTTCGAGTTCTGGGCGTTGCCAAATCCTTGATGAAGCAGCCTGCCGAATCACGAAGTAAGCCACAATGCCGCATCGACTTTCTTCGACCTCGGTCAACTGATCCTCGCACAGCCGCAAGAAAACGCCGGGGCGTCCGCATGACTCTGATCGCTTCCGCAATTGTCGGATGCGCACTCATGGCCGTCTGGTCTGAATACAACTCACTGCAAAAGCAACTGGTGGAAGTCGAAACACAGCGCCAGCAAATGCAGCAGTATGTTGATCGAGGAAAAGATGTTGTCGGCCAATGGGAATACGTCAGCCGCTGGCAACGCGAGACCCTCGCCGCCAATCAGGAGATCGCTGCTCTGGCCGAGGTTCTTCCTTCGCGAGAACGATTGATCCTGACTCGACTTCAGCTTGAGAATCTTGTCGACGCCGAAAACGGCGTGTTGCGAGTCGACGGCCTGTGCGAGGATGTTGAAGACGTGCTCACGATGAATTCCGCGATCCTCGAAAAATCAGACCATTACGATCTGCGACCTCAGGGCATTGAACCGGCTTCCGCCGACAGTGATTTCCCCTCACGCTTTCGCATTGAGGCAGAACTCAAGGATCGCAGCAAAACGGCCAACACAGAGGAGTCTCGCTGATGCTCTCCACACCTCGCGAAAAAAATCTGGCCATGATCTTTGGGAGCTGCATGGTCTTGTTGCTCCTTTGGGAAACCGTCGGGCAGATCATTCTGCAGCCCCTCAACGATGCTCAGACGTCCGTCAGCGCGGGGCTCGCGGCGAATGATCAACTTCGACAACAGTCAGCCTCCGTAGAGCATGCACTGCGCAATCTGAAGCAGTCTTCCGGAGGGAGCCTTCCTGCCGATCCCGGCAAGGCTTCTGTTTTGTATCAGGGCTGGCTGATCCGGCATCTGGAATCCAACGGAATTGAATCAGCGGTTGTCACCCCGGCACCACCGATCGTGGTGAACGGAGTTGGCCACCGCATCCCGATCATGATTCAATGCTCGGGATCGATGGCTGCTATCGCAGGTTTCCTCGATCAGTTTCACGCCACGCCACTCTTGCACCGAACGACAAATCTGAGCATAACTTCTCTGAACGATAACGCCGCCAAACATCGCGTCACGATCTCTGTCGAAGCGTTGTCGCTGACCTCTGCCAGCAATACAGAAAGCTTGCCGGAACCCGGCCCGACTGATGATTCCGCAGGATTAATGGCCGTTGCGAAGTCCGACGACTTCTTTCGCCGACAGTTTGCAGCCGCCGTCGAAGTGGAAGCCGTCTCGAATGAACCTGAACCATCAGAGCGTTCAGAAGAACCTGTCCAGAGTTCGCCAACTCCAAAAGTCGATCCGGAAAAATCCATTCGCTTTGTGGCGTCCGTCTGGAACGGTTCTCAACGAGAAGCCTGGTTCATCGACCAGCGTTCGAAAACGGAACAATCGGTCGTGGCAGATTCAGAACTATCGTTTCCGAACTTCCAGGCCAAAGTCCTGTCGATCTCAGAGGATTCTCTGCTCCTCGACATGGCGGGAACTCAAACCCGAATCACCCTTGGCCAAACACTGGCGAGCTCGGCTGACAGGTGATTCCGCAGGTTGTTCGACAGCTCTACGATAACGAACACTCGTCAAGCTGTCTTTAAGTGCATGCCATCGACCGGTTTCTGTTCATACCTGTCACCATCATTTCGGCGCCCGTTATGACTCATTACCATGCGACTGGTGATTGACTTGCTTCAACAGCCGCCGACCGTACTCCCCTCCGCGATTCCTTCCTAACCATTCAGGAATTCGTCGAAACCCAAGGGTGAATTCAGCACCAGCAATGCGATCTCGTCTGCCGTTGTTTGCGCGACTGAATTCCATGTTTCTCAAGGACGTCGATCGTCTTTTGCAATGCCTCAAACTCGGATCGAGTACAACCGAAGGCAAGCTGTTCAAGACTTATCTTCCGGCGACAGAGATAGAAATGCGGTTGTGCGAATACAGGACCCCAGTAGCCAACCGCTAAATCAGAATGTCCCGACCCTTTGCGATGTTCTATCATTCTGTACACACAATTTTGTCATCAGCTCATCACAAGCACTTTAAATCGAAGCCGAAACTCGCGCCGCACGATTCGGTCTGCACAACACGATTTTCCTCTTCGTGGCTGAAAGAATCTTCACGATGAAACTCCATCACTTCCTGGCTCTCGCTCTGGTTCTGTTTGTTTCGTCAAGTGCCCATGCGAAACAATTCAAGGCGGGCTTTGCCAGTCAGGAAATTACCCCTCTTAAACCCACTCCAATGTGGGGTTACGGAGCCCGGCATGCCGCGTTGTCGACCGGAGTGCGAGACTCTTTGTTTGTCAAAGTCGTCGTCATTGATGTCGAGTCGGAGAAACTGGCCATTGTGGGTCTTGACCTTGGTCGATCACCCACGGACGCTATGATGGCTCGCATCAGAACCTCCATCAAAGACACATCTAACGTTGGTCTGGTGCTCATCTCCGGCTCACATACGCATCACGGACCCGTGATTGAATTGCTCGACGAACCCTGCAAAGGCAAAGATACCTTTGATGATGCGGTCGCCTATTCGAAAGAACTGGAACTCAAAATCATTCAGACGATTAACGCCGCGGCCGCAGATGCCAGACCAGCCAAAATTGGCTGGGGGACAAAATCAGTCGCGATGAACCGCAATCGGCACTCGAAGATCGAACCCAAACCCGTCGACACGGAATTAGGCGTGATTCGGCTCGACGCTTCCGATGGCAAACCGATTGCCATGATCGTGAACTATGCCGCTCATCCGACCATGATGGATGCTTCCGACCTGCGTTTCTCGGCCGAGTGGCCAGGAGCCATGATGAAAGCGGTAGAACAGCAACTCGACACGCCCTGCGTCTTTATGCAGGGCGCGTCGGGAGATTTGTCGACCTCGACGACCGAAGAGACTCGCGGGGTCGATGCATTCGGAAAAGCCATGGCCGTTAACGTCATCGAAACTGCAGCAGCCATCACCACGAAGGTTCCCGAGCGCCCGCGACTCAAGGGTGCGGACGACATCTTCGAGTTTCCAACGCGCATGACATTCTCCAATCCATTGACGCAAGCCATTTTCAGCACGGCGTTTTTTCCGGAACTCGCATCCGCCTCAATGTCCGATGATCTGCTCAAGAATACCATTCGTCCCCGCATCACCACCGTGCTGATCAACCAGGAGCTTGCGTTAGTCGGCGGCTCGGGTGAATTTTTCTGCGATCATGCCATCCGTCTCAAACAACGATCACGCGCTGCCGAGACATTTTTCTTTGGCTACTGCAACGGCCACCACATGTATTTTCCGACCATCGAAGCTGCTGCAGAAGGCGGCTATGGGGCAGATTCTGCGGTCAGTTGGGTCGGCCTTGGGGCTGGAGAAGAAATGATGGATCGTGCCCTTTTGCAGATCTACACGATGCTGGGCAAATTCACGTTCGAACGAAATCTACAGCCCTGAACCGCATCACTACGCGGGGATCTTAAAATCCTTCTTGCGATGCTACCGATATTGCGATTCCGCTTCCTGCGTCTCATGAACCTCTCTTTTCCAATCCACATTGGCGCAGCTTCAGGATTCGCCACAATGTGTCGATCTGCGGGTGCCAGGATGGTCTGCCCTGCGAATGGAGCAATCAATGCGGGCGTTACGAGTTTTCCTGATCTTTGTTTGTTTGATCAGCCCATCGGTTCTTTCTGCTCAGGACAGCCTCGAACAGAACTGGCCTCAGTTTCGCGGGGCCGATTCGACGGGTGTCTCGCTAAATACTGGCCTGCCGGATCGCTGGTCGGCGACCGAGAACGTCGAGTGGAAAGCCGACATTCCGGGACGCGGCTGGGGAGCTCCTGTGGTCTGGGGCGACAATGTCTTTTTGACAACGGTCGTGAATTCCGGGGAAACAGAGCCGCTCAAAAAGGGTCTGTACTTCGGTGGTGATCGACCAACGCCGCCCGAATCAGAGCACGAATGGAAAGTGGTGTGCCTTGAACTGACCAGTGGCAAAGTTCGCTGGGAAAAGACCGTTCACAAAGGTGCGCCGCCGACGCCAATTCACCTGAAGAACAGCTACGCGTCTGAAACACCCGTGACAGACGGAACTCATGTGTATGCGTGTTTTGGAAATCTCGGAATTTTCTGCTTTGATTTCTCTGGTGAACTCATCTGGAAGCATGCCCTCGAACCACACGCAACTCGCTTCGGCTGGGGAACGGCCTCATCGCCAATCCTGCATCAGGATCGACTCTACTACCAGTTCGATAATGATGAGCAGTCCTATTTGATCGCTCTCAATAAGACGTCTGGTGACACGATCTGGAAAGTTGATCGCGACGAGAAAAGCAACTGGTCCACTCCGTACATCTGGAACAACGCTGCTCGCACGGAGATCGTGACAGCAGGAACCGGAGCTGTCCGCAGCTATGATCTGGAAGGGAAGCTTCTGTGGTCCCTGAAGGGCATGTCCAGCATCACAATCGCCATTCCCTACGAAGCCGACGGACTGCTGTATGTGAGCTCCGGCTATATTCTTGATCGCATCAAAGCCATGTACGCGATCAAACCCGGAGCATCCGGCGACATCACCCTTTCCGACGGTGAGACCAGTAACGAATTCATTACATGGTCCAACATGTTTATTGCTCCGTACAACCCCAGCACTCTGGTGTCGAAAGGACGACTCTACATTCTCTATGATCGTGGCCTGTTAAGCTGCTTCGATGCAAAAACTGGAGAACAACATTACGATCGCCAGAAACTGGAGCGAGGTGTCGCGGTGACATCTTCTCCATGGTGTTACGAAGACAAGATTTTCTGCCTGAACGAAGATGGTGTCTGCTGCGTTGTTAAAGCTGGCGACAAATTCGAATTGCTGCAGACAAATTCGCTGGCAGAGGACGATATCTGCCTGTCGACCCCTGCCATTTCGGGAGATCGGCTGCTGATTCGGTCGGACAAGCGGCTTTACTGCATTCGAAACCTGTCCAAACAATGACGGCGATTTACTCGATTGATGACGAACGCATGATTCGCCTGCAGGAAGGCGATCCGTACGCCTTTGGCGAATTGGTGCAGGAGTGGCAGGGGCCGCTCTTTGGCTTCTTCCTCAAGAACACTCGCGACGAGCATCTTTCGGAGGACCTTGTCCAGGAAACGCTGCTGAAGCTGTACCGAAACTGCTGGGACTATCTGCCGAAGGGCCTGTTTAAGGGCTTCCTTTTTCGAATCGGAAGAAACCTGCTGATTGATCATTCCCGCCGCGCAGTGAATGATGTCCTCATTCGAAGCATTCGCCGCCGTAAATGCGATGACGCTGATGACCTCGACATGATGCAGCAGATTCCTGACGAGTTGATTTCTGCGGAGAATAAGGCCAGCGAGCGAGAAGTGGCGGAAGCAGTTCAGGAACTCCTTTTGCAACTTCCTGAAGAACAGCGGCAGACATTTCTTCTGCATCACTATAATTCACTGACGCTCTCGGAAGTTGCTGACGCCATGGAAACGTCTTTGCCAACGGCCAAGAGTCGCCTGCGTCTTGCTCGAGAAAAACTTCGCTACCTGCTGAGCTGTCGTGGGTTCTCGGAAGAGACTTTTTTTGAAATGTCTTCATCAGATTCCTGAGTCGCAACGTTCAGAGATTCGACAATTCTGTTCCGACAAGGCAGTGTTCACTCACTCCAGTACAAGAATTCATACCATGCCTCACTTCAGCCGACTGACAGATATCATTACCTGCAGCATCACTGAGATTCTTTCAGCATCTCCCGATCCGGGACAAGCCCTGAAAGAAATTCTGGAAGAAATGAATGAAGGGCTGGCGGCGTGTCGACGAAATGTCCGCACGTCAGCCAATAACGGTGAACGTCTGAAACGCGAGATCTCCGAATATGAGGCTCAGCTAAAGGAGTGGAAAGATCGTGCTCGACAGTTTCTGGTCGAAGGTGATGAAGACGGTGCTCGCGATTCTCTGAGACGCAAAGTGGAGGTCGAGGACCTGATCGCGGGGTTGCGTCCGGAGCTGGATGCCGCGCATTCCACATGGCAACACATGCTGCGAATTCAGAAGGCTCTGGAAGCACGACAGGCCGAAGCCGTACGACGCATGCAGGAGATGACCGGCTACGTGCCCGTTGATGAGACTCAATCGGCAACGGCGGCCATGTCTGCGTCTGCAAATGTCCTTGAGCGATCCAACGAAGTAGAGGCTGAACTGGAGGCTCTTAAGCGCGAAATGAACCCATGACGTCATCAGAATGTGTACTGTGTTGCGTGGTTAATGATGTTATGCAGCACCTGACGACGTTGGGCTCAGTGACTCCGGAGCCTGTTCCTTATCGCAGGGATGCGGAGAACAAGGCCGATTTATCAGGAGTTATTGTACGAGTTGCCGGCGTCACCTCTGCTGCAATCGGATTCCATCAGGACCCTGACAGTACTCAATCTCTGGTTCTTTCCGAACCAGTCTTCGAGGCGGAAGCAGACACGGAAGCTTCCAGGGCCTGGTTCCGACGAATGCTTTCGGCCGTTATCGATCACGCTCAGCAGAGTGAATTTTTTCAAATTCGCTTCCTTGAGTGGGAGTCACAGTGCGATGCAATGCCATGGATCGCTCAGGAACTCCATCTTGCAAAATTCTCTGCGTTCGCGTCTGTTGTCGGATGGAAAACGACTGCGGCAGAATGCCTGCTCAAGGCCCGCAATATTGCCACCGTAAAAGTGTCGATAGCCGATCTGCATGCGGCATCTGATGCCTCAGACGCAGAATTGTCTCCGGCCATCAGGTCGACGGATCTATCCTCCGCTCGACGGCGTTATGAAGAGATCTCCAGGGCTCTCGATCAGATCCTGGAGAATACGGATGATCTGACAGATCTGGCTGCACCGAATGCAAATGATCTTCTGCAGAAGTGGAGTTCTCAGGAATGTACGCTGATTGTTGCTGAAGCAGAAACGGGTGTGGCAGGACTTTGTGCTTTTGCTTTCAAGCCCTCCCGAGACAATGAGCATTCTGCCTCAGGACAAATCGAATACGTTGGTGTGTGCAAAGAGATGCAGCGTCAGGGAATCGCCACTCAAATGTTGGCCTACCTCTGTCGCGGAGTCAGCAGAGGTTCTGAGCACACAATTGAAATAACAGCCTTCGCTGATGAAGCCAATCTTCCGGCGAATTCGTTATACCAGCGCTTGGGTTTTAAGCTGCTTTGTCGTGGCAAGCTCTGGTATCACGAAGTGACTCATCACTTAAAACAAAAAGAGCCTTCGTAAAATACGAAGGCTCAGGATCCACAACAATTCAGTGCTGTACTACTTAGCTTCAGCTGGAGCGGCGTCGGCTGGGGCAGCAGCTTCAGCTGGTGCAGCGGCTTCGGCTGGTGCAGCGGCTTCGGCTGGAGCAGCAGCTTCAGCTGGAGCAGCAGCTTCAGCTGGGGCGGCGGCTTCGGCTGCTGGAGCAGCGGCTTCGGCTGGGGCAGCTGGTGGAGTTGCTTCAGTTGGAGCCACTTCAGCACCAGGTGTTGGTGCAGGTGCTGGTGTTTCTGCAGGCTCGCCGCAACCAACCTGAACGAATGTCAAAGCCAGGAACAGAGCTGAGTAGCCAAACTTCTTCATGATTCTCTCCAGAGTTTTCTTTTGATCCAGGATTTACAACCTGACCCTGAATGCAGGCCAAGGTCAAATCTACTGAGAATCACTCTATCAGCCCCGGACGGAAAAACACCATCACGCGACAATAGCAGGAAACTTTTCTTGCCGTCCGGAACCAGGGGGACCTTTGGCGACGACTGGGGAGGCAGGTTCCAATAGACCGATCCTCCCAAAAATCGCGGTTTTTCCTGCGTTATGTTGAGAGACTGCCCTGCTTGTCACTGTTTTTTTGTTCCGGTCCTTGCGTTGGCGTCGAATGGCCGAAGCGGAAAGAGACTGGATGGTGTTCGATATTTGGTCATCCTGAGCTCCATTTCCTGAACGACTGCTGGATTTTGTTCCGCCAGATTCTGAGCTTCATGAGCATCAGCGACCAGATCATAAAGCTCCGTCTTCCCCGGACCTTTCTCCATGCTCTGACGAATGGCTTTCCACCGTCCCATCCGCAGTGATTGCTGCCCTCCATAACCGGGAAACTCGCGATACAGAAGCTCTCGCTCCTTCTGGGTTCCAGTCGTCAGCAGCGGAAAAAGACTGATCCCATTCACAACTTCTGGTACCACTTCTTTTGCCCCCGCCATCTCCATCAGAGTTGGTAACCAGTCTTCAAAGCCACTCACAAAGTCATTGCTTGTACGGGCCGTCACATGCCCCGGCCATTTGATAATCGCGGGTACTCGCACACCGCCCTCATACAGCGAACCCTTCAGGCCCCGAAGATCGCCCACGCTTTCAAAGAACTCATAATCAACTTCCTGCTCCAGATGAGTCGTACCATTATCCGAACTAAACACGACAACCGTATTCTCCTCGAGACCCAGTTCCTTCAGATGCTTTAACAATGTTCCGACATCACGGTCCATGTGACTGATCATCGCAGCATAGGCCGCGCGAGGAGTGAAATGCGGCGTGTATCCGCCAGCCGCAGCCGTAAACGGTGGATCCTCCCAGCCCAACTCAAGATACGGCTTCAACTCTTCATCCGGCACATGCAGTGCGACATGAGGCAGCGTGGTCGGATAGTAAAGAAAAAACGGTCGGTCCTTATTCTCCGTCATGAATTCCAGCGCGGCTTCACGAATTCGATCGGGAGCATAGTCCCGCCCCTTGAATGCATCGTAGCTGCGAGGGTCTGCCGGATCCGCGCCTGCTTTCAGTTTTGCGTGACCCGGAACTGGCGGATTATTGTTCAGAGCAACGCGATCGGAATTACTCCACAAGTAGTCGGGATAAAAGCTATGAGCATGCCGCTGGCAGTTGTAACCATAGAAACGATCAAATCCCTGATTCAATGGATCGCCTTCTGATCCCGGACCTCCGAGTCCCCATTTTCCAAACGCACCAGTCACATACCCCCGAGCTTTCAGTAGTTCCGCGACGGTGACTTCCGAAGCGGGAATCGGCTTCTGCCCTTCCGGCTGCATCTCACTATTGTTGCGAATCCACGCATGCCCCGGATCTCTTCCCGTCATTAGAACACAACGCGACGGCGCACAGACGGCATTGCCGGAATAATGCTGAGTCAGCCGGAGACCTTCAGCCGCAAGCTGATCCAGATACGGCGTCCGGATTTTTGTCTGGCCATAACAGCCCAACTCTTGATACCCCAGATCGTCAGCCAGAATGAAGACGATATTCGGACGATCGGCACGAGGTTGAGTCTGCTCCGAGGCATGCAGCGTGTCAACAACGAACAAGACCAGCCAGCAGCCCAAAAGGAACTTGGGAAACGCCCACAATCGCGACATCAGATGCCTCACGAGCAATCCTTGAGGAGTGGATGCAAAATTCCGACAGCCGTCTGAAAGCATAGTGGCTGCTTACAACTTTGCAAAACACCGTCGCCACGGTCCGACACCGCTCGAGGGCGAAGAGACCTCCGATGTCTCACCAGAAACCCGGTCAGCTAGAACTCATCAACCGTTGATCTCGATTCGACGGAGGGCCAGGACTCAAAAACCCAGGAGTCGCCGTCCCGCACTCCACGCAACGTTCGCTGATGAGTCCCCGCAAACTCGATGTCGGTGCAGGTATAACTGGCCGAAAACCTGAGCTCGTAACAAATCTCGATGTTGTGCTCGGTGGTCTTCACGGAGATCACTTCACAAGAATCAATCTGGGCCTTCGAATCAAAGTCCGAAACATCCAGATCAATCACCGGCGCCAGTTCAGCGAGCCGTTGACGAACACAGGTGACAGCATCGTGAGAATCATTCAGGAAGTCCGCGGGAAGTCGAACTATTGCCATGCGGGAACTTCCAGCAACTTCTCCACAACCTTCCGACGACTCCCTGTCGCTTCATAGATCTCCGTTTGCCGCCGCGCACCGCTGCTCATCGGCAGCAACGATACCGACTCCAGCTCAGCCAGACAGTTGAGTTCGATGGCCGTCGGCGTCAGCCGCTGAATCATCTCATCCACAATCTGTGGCACCGAACGCTGCTGAAAATCTTTGGAACTCACCAATGACGCATCCGCACCATAGCGAGTCGCCCGCCACTTGTTCTGCTCCACCATCATCGGATGATACTCGGGCAAAAACGTCCCTTCGTCAATGTCGTGCGAAATCGTATGCACCAGACACTGAATCAGCGACGTCAAAGCAAGAACATGATCAAGGCTCGGAGGCATGTCGCAAACGCGAACTTCGACCGTTCCAAAATGATGATGGGGGCGAATGTCCCACCAGATTTCTCGGATAGAGTTTATAAATCCGGTCGACATCAGATGCTTCACGAGCCAGACATACTCGCTCCAGTTTCGCATCTGATAAGGCAAACCAGCAGTCGGCAGTCCTTCCATAATCTTGGATCGATTTGACTGCAGTCCTGTACTGCGAGCTTCCCAGAATGGCGAGTTCGCGGACAACGCCAGCAGCAACGGCAGATGATGCAACATGCGGTCGCAAATCATCACGGCCTTATCGCCGGAGTCAACGCCGATATGAACATGCAACCCAAAAGTCACCAGTCGACGAACCACGTCTTCCATCAAAGTGACCAGACGATGGTAACGCTCATGAACCGTAATCTTCTGATTGCGCCACGAGGAAAATGGATGCGTCGCAGCCCACAGCAGACGAATTCCCATGGGATGAATGATAGCTTCCAGATCCGCCAACTTCTGACGCAGGTCATCGCCCGCTTCTTTCACTGTTCTGCAGATCCGCGTGTTGATCTCCACATAACACTGCATCAGTTCCGGCTTCACCGACTCGCGCATGTGAGGAGGCAGAGCGGTCATCAACTGATCGATACAACTGGTGAGTCCCAGTTCTCGAGAATCAATCAATTGCAGTTCAATTTCCACGCCGATCGTCGGGCTGGCATTCGGCGTAAATCGCATCACCGTCATCAGAACTCTTTCCTGAACAACGTTTGCCCTGTGCAAGTGTGGTCGCTGAACCAGAGCAAAATCAGCAGAGAACAGCTAAAGAAAACAGACCGTTTCAGACAGTCGCTCCATCACTCAGGAGCCATCAATGCCAGCACCAGAGCGGCGCGCGAGATAATTCTCGCCCCTATTGAGATCGCTCTCTCATCCACATCGAAGATCGGCGAATGCAACATTGGCCACTCCCCTTCACCGGACGCACATCCGAGGCGAAACTGAGAGCCTCGCACATGATCCAGATAAACAGCGAAGTCTTCTCCGCCCATACTCGGCTTATCGATGATCGTCAGATTCTGGCCTCCCAAAACCTGAATCGCTGACGCTTCATAGGCCGACGTAACCGTTACGTCGTTGACCACGGATCCCAGCGGACAAAGAAAGCGGACTTCAATCATGTTTCCGGTCGCCGCGGCCAATCCATCGCAGGTTCTCTGAATCGCATCTATCACCGCCTGGCGGTTCACGCGATCCGTTGATCTCAGAGTTCCCATGATCTCCACAACATCCGGAATTACGTTCGACGCCGATCCTCCATGGATCGTGCCCATCGTAAACACAGTTGGATACAACGCGTCAGCTCGACGAGGTACCGTCTGATACAACGTCGTGACCAAAGCTGCAGCGGCAGCCAGAGGATCTGTTGTGTGTTGCGGCCGCGCGGCATGGCCTCCTTTGCCTCGCACACTGATTTCGACTTCATCCACCTGAGCCGTCAAAACCCCGTATCGAATTCCCACTTTGCCGACCGGAATCGTTGGGTCCACATGGAGACCAAGAATCGCGGACACATCATTCAGCGCGCCGTCTTCGACCATCCAGGCTGCACCTTCGGCCGTCTCTTCGGCCGCCTGAAAAATGAAACGCAGCCGCGCTGAGGGAACTTCTGACTCGGGCAGACGTCTTGTCAGAGTCGACAACATTTCCGCCACAGCCAGAACAATCGTCGTGTGAACATCGTGGCCACAGGCATGGGCCAGTCCCGAACAGGCCGACGCATATGGAGTCGTCTTGCGATCCTGCATGCGTAACGCATCAATGTCCGCGCGAACTGCAATCAGCGGAGCATTGGCTGCTGGCGAACCCAAAACCAAGTCGGCGATCACTCCGACACCACGGTCCGGGACTCGCCCCGAAATCCCCAGTTCTTTCAGCCGCGCCACAATATGGGCAGTCGTTTCGCGTTCCTGCCCGCTGGGCTCTGGCTTCGTATGCAGTGCGCGGCGATGCTGAATCCAGTCGGCCTGACGACTTTCAGCCATCCGATCCAGCAAAAGCTCAAACGGAACGATTCGCTCAACATCCGCCGGAGATACTCGCCAACCCATCTCGGAAATCTCGCGCATCTTTTCTCCTCTTTGACTCTCCGACGAACGCTCTTTGTCGACCGGGATTTCTTGTCGAACTCGAATAGTGCTGATCACTCAAGAGTTGATCCGGCCTGAATATCTGTCGCCCGCCGCGAAATCTTGACCGGACAACGATTCAGGTCAAGAGGTCAATCCTCTATTCAAGAAACACCTGGCACAATCGCAGAGGCCCGCACAATCGAACAATTCGCCCCAACCGGAAAACTCTGGCCGGATGTTCGTCGCCACTCCTGTCGTCAAAAAGAACGTGTCTTGGGCAGGATTCAGAGTGATGTAGAGTTTTCGCAACATCAAGTGTGATCTTGCGCCGTTAAGGCTGAGGAATGAGTATGTCCGTTGTTGCAGAAAAGCCAGAAATGACAGAACCTCCGCAGCCACTTCCCTCGCCAGAACTTCCTGATGCCCGAGTTCTGGAAGACAAGACTCCCGAATGGATGCGATGTACGCCTTCCTCGGTGGTCTTCACGACTTTGATCGGTCTGGTGTTCATTGTGATGGCCAGTCGGCCTCTGTGGCACACCGACCTTTGGGATCACCTGAACTACGGCGATCAGATTCTGAAGACCGGAGTTGTCTCATCCACGGAACCCCTGATGCGCCTTTGCCGTGGCGTTTCGATGGTCAATATTCCGTGGTTGGCTCAGGTGGGACTGGCCGCTCTGAACACACGCTTTGGCTTAACGTCACTTCAATTCGTTTATGCGGCCATGATCGCGCTGAGCCTGGCATTAGTCGCATACCGAACGGTCAAGATGAGCAAGTCCACGCTGGGTGGTATTCTGGCCGCGGGGATCTTCTTTAAGGTCAACCTCGATCAACTGCTGGTGATTCGACCTCAATTAGCCGGAGTGGTCTTCTACTGCGTGATCGTGGCCTGGATGTTAGGACGCAATAAACACAATCGAGCCTCCTGGATTGGCCTGCCAGTTATGTTCGCTCTGTGGGCCAATGTTCATGGCTCGTTTTCCATGGGTCTGCTTCTCATGGGATTCGCTGGAATGGGTCGCTTCGGTGATGTGCTGGCGATCTCGAAGTCTTTGCGAATCGCTCTGCTGGATCGAGAATTTCATCGCACAGTTCTCCTGACTCAACTCTGTGCAGCCGCGGTCCTGCTGAATCCAGCCGGGATTGGTGTTTATCCAGAAGTCATGAACGTCGCCCGCAATCCGAATATCGAATCCATGTTCGAATGGGACGCTCTGACGCTGAGAACGGCTCAGGGACAATCCGCGGCCGCCGCTGCATTGCTGGCAATCTTTGCTATCAAGCTGAGTCCACGTCGAATGCATTGTGGTGAGATGTTGGCCTTTGTCGCGACTGGGCTGCTCGCCGCCTGGTCTGCTCGAATGCTGAACTGGTGGGCTCCACTGGCAGGAATTATCACCGGAACTCATTTGATTGCCGGAATGAGAAAAACAACAAAGTGGCTTCAGAATCCTCAGCCAGCCAAAGGTACCGGCCTGATGACCCTTGTCAATGGCGGCATTCTCTGGATTCTGTTTGCTCTGACTCCGTTCGGGATTCAATTAGTCCACGGTCGTGTTCCTGATGCCAATCGACTGGTCTCTGCTGAAACCCCGCTGGCCACTGTCGCATTTCTCGATTCCATGGAAAGCATTCCGCGAGGCATCGCGTTTGTGCCAGCGGAGTGGGCCGGATACGTAATGAATCGCGGTCCAAAGTCACTTGAGCCGATGGTCAACCTGCATGTTCATGTGACCCCGGAGCAAGTCTGGAACGATTACATCCGCATGATCAATGGCCCTTCCGACTGGGATGGCCTCATGAACGAATACGGAATTAATCTTGCGGTCGTCGACAAGGATCGTCAGCCGGCCCTGCTGAAGCGGTTCAAGGAAAGCACGGAATGGAAGGCCCAGTACGAAGACCGACAGGGCGCCGTTTTCGTAAGAATCAACCCGATCTGACCATTCACGCGACGCAGCTCCCAATGTCGCTGCTGGCTTCATCAAGACTGCCGATCTCCCTGATCA
This sequence comes from Planctomycetota bacterium, assembly GCA_052034165.1. Taxonomy (GTDB): domain Bacteria; phylum Planctomycetota; class Planctomycetia; order Planctomycetales; family Planctomycetaceae; genus SXXK01. The sequence continues at coordinate 37,817 of JBPOIW010000015.1, forward strand.
TGAAATTCGAAAAAGCTGTGCAGGATCTGAAATGAATATCGTTCGAAACTCACGCCGAAAAGTCTCACTGCGAACGTGGCTGACTGTCCAGCTGGCCTTTGGCAGCGCGTTTGCCGCGTCGTGGTTCTGTATTCCCGGAGTTCGTCAACAGGAAGTCATCGCGAAAGTCAATCATCGCGCTTTCGCTCTGGATGTGAGCCTTCGCGATTCCAAACTGGCTACGGTGGCTCCGTTTTATGACGACGCAGAAGTCGTGTCGGATGAAGAGTTGGCTGGCGTGCTGAAAAAAATCGTGCCGCGTTTCAGTCGCAGTCATCTGCGTCCGAATCTGGTAGAGCACGCATTACGAACGTGGGGGTCATCGATCGAGTTCAAAAATCCCGACGCGATCTCCGGGCCGCAGATGAGTGACTTCCTGACGGACACTGCAAAGTACATGGACTCGTGGGGCAAAAATAATCCGCCGTTGATGGAACTGACTCCCGACGGTGTTCATGTTCGCTGGGGTGAAGACTCTTCCAGCTCCGTTCATCACGATCATACATTGGCGGCTCTGACGGAAGCTGGCCTGCCGCTCGATGCTCCTGTGTTTACAACCGCAAGAGCTCTCCAGGTGCGAGATGTTCTGTCGGAAGCCCTGCGTGACTTTCATCTGGATGAACGGGAAACAGAATGGTCGGCCATGGCCTTTACGCTCTGGCTGGCCCCTCAGAAATCAAACGTCTGGCACAACGGAGACGGCCGAAAGATCACGTTTGATATGGTCGCCGAGCGTTTGATGCGAAACCATAAGCGAGATGGCGTTTGCCTGGGAACGCATCGAGTGTACTCGCTGATGCTCCTGCTTCGCCTCAACGAACAATACGGAGGAGATCTGATCACGGCTGAAACTCAAAGTCAGATTATGGATTATTTGAAGACCAGTCGAGACATGATCATTGCCTCACAGAGTCCCGATGGTTCGTGGCCGGCAAACTGGACGGACGGCGCAGAGGCGGAAGCGAAGGCCGATCCAAAAGAGAAGGGCTACAAGCGAGTCATCGCGACGGGCCATCATCTGGAATGGCTGTCCATTGCGCCGCAGGAACTTCACCCGCCACGCGAACAAATTCTGAAGGCCGCTGACTGGCTGATTAACAACGTCAATGAAACGCCACAGTCCGTGATCGATCAGAATTACACGTTTTACTCCCATGTCGGCAAAGCTCTGGCCATGTGGAGAAAAACGTCACCCGCAGACTTCTGGACAAACTGGCGAGAGAAGCATCCTGAGTGCGAAGTGTTTGAAGCCACATTGGCTCCTGCAGACACGACTAAAGGTGATGCTCACTGACCCGGTCTCTCTGAACACTCCTGCAATGACCAGCGCAGAAAAAAAGCCCGGCCGTTTCAGGACCGGGCTTTTGTTTTATCGCTATCAACACATCAGAGCTGTTGGATTCGACGGCAGATGGCTTCTGCCATCTCCTGAGTTCCAACCGCGGTCGGATCGTTTCGGTCGGCCTTCATGTCGTAGGTGACGTCTTTTCCTTCTGCGATGATCTCAGCAACAGCCTGCTCGAGTTTTGCAGCCGCCTTGGCTTCGCCAAGATGCTCCAGCATCAGCTTTGCAGAGAGAATCAAAGCCGTCGGATTAACCTTGTTCAGGCCCTTGTACTTCGGAGCACTGCCGTGAGTCGCTTCGAAGATCGCTCCATCAACGCCGATGTTTGCCCCAGGAGCAACACCGAGTCCGCCGACAAGTCCGGCACAGAGGTCGCTGAGAATATCGCCGTAGAGATTTCCCATCACCAGAACGTCGTACTGCTCTGGCTTCTGGACGAGCTGCATACACATGTTGTCGATGAGACGCTCCATGTAAGTGATGTTGCCCGCGTTCAGCTTGCCGGCGTTCGCATCCGGAGATGGAGCCACATTCTTCGCCAGCTCGGCCCATTCATGCTTCGCATGGTAGGCATTAGCCACGGCGCGGGTGACGTCGTACCACAGTCCATCGGTGAACTTCATGATGTTCGCCTTGGAGATGGATGTCACGGACTTGCGATTATGCTCTACCGCGTACTTGAAGGCGTAGTCAGCAATTCGAGTTGTTCCCTCAACAGACATCGGCTTAATGCTGACGCCCGTTGTCGTCAGGCCGGTCGTGATCTTCTTGCCGGAAGCCACTTCGTTGATCTGTCCAATCAGCTTTTCGGTAACGGCTTCACCCGCTTTGAACTCCACGCCGGCGTACAGGTCTTCGGTGTTTTCACGGACAATGACCAGATCCACGTTGCAGGATTCGAAGAATGTTCGGACCCCTTTGTACGTCTTGCAGGGTCGAACACAGGCGTACAGTCCCAATTCCTGTCGCAGGTAAACGTTAACGCTGCGGAATCCTTTTCCGATCGGAGTTGTAATTGGGGCCTTCAGGGCCACTCCGTTGGCGCGAATCGATTCCAATACGCTGGCTGGCACGCCACCCTTGGCTTCAATGACTTCAATGCCGCATTCCTGCACGTCCCACTGGATCTTCACTCCGGTGGCTTCAACGCACTTTCGTGTTGCTTCAGCGATCTCCGGGCCAACACCATCACCTGGCAGAAGGGTAACTTTGTGCATTGCTATTCTTCGTTTTCCTGAACCTTGTGGACGTCTGGGACTATCTTTCACGACAACCCTAAACGGTACCACAACATTGGAACCTCTTCAACCACTCAGGATTACGACTGCCTTCAAACCCGCAGGAAGAACCGTGTTTCTGAAAGTCCGGAACGAGTCGGGCTTCTCTGCCCTCACTGGCGAGGCATCAACTTCTTGCTCTCCTCAAATGGTTTTGCCTCCGTGAAACCTCACGCCAGCGAAGGCGAACAGACATCTGTTCCGCGCAGGGAACAACATCGGCTTACGATGCAGTAGAGGGCAGCACTCCAGAATCAGATCTCTATTGCCCGCCCTCGAGCCTGCCATCACTGACATCCGTCTGAGTCAGGAACTCCACAAATCTTCGCGCGTAGCGATCGAGCACTTCCAGGCTGCTTCCGTCGCGGAGCGGAGAACACATCTCGTAGGCCACACAGCCATCAAAGCCGTTTTCACATAACGTCTTCAGAAAGCCTCGATAGTCGATAAACCCTTCTCCCATCGGCACCGCCTGGATGTAGTCATCCTCGCGTCGATAGTTCACCAACTCGGGCTGATAACAAAACCGGGGCACTCGGACATAATCGGCTATCGTTGTATGAACCGTCATCGGTGCCAGCTTTTGAGCTGCCGCCAGATAGTCATCATTCTGCAGCGCGGGCGACCAGGCATCAAACGCAGCTCGGCAGTTCGACTCATCGACGGCTTTCAGGAACAACAGAAAGGCGTCTGCATGAGCCGCCAGATCATGGTGGTTCTGCACGGCGATAATCGCCCCGACATCAGCCGCGCGACGAGCACATTCTCTGACCGCGTTGACGGTCAGGTCCCACGCTTTTGAATAAGGCAGCAGCGGGTGTTCATAGGCGGTAAAGATTCGCACGATGTGCCCTCCAAGCTCAACGGCGAGTCGAGACAACTCGGTCACGTAATGAATCTGCATCTCGCGATGAGGCACCTCCGCGTGTTCTGCATCGGCCGTGAAGTTTGTATACCCGGCCAGACAGGACATCTCGATCTTCGCTTCCATCATCCGATTTCGAAGCTCTCGTCTTGCCTCAGGTGTCATGTCCAGCAACGAAGCATGCGGTCGCTTTCCCGCCAACATAATGCCATCGTAACCCAGCAATGAAGCTCGCTGAACGATTTCTTCCAGAGGGAGCTTCGCCTGTCCCCACGAACCGGAATAGCTAATGGTGTGCAAAGCCGTTTTCATCTGGAAGCCTTCTGTCTGCTTAATTGACGCAACATCCAATTCTCCCGGGTGCTGCCGGGAAGCTGGGTGGTGCTTGAATTCGTAGTGCCGACTTCAGTCGGCACTGTCGCTCAAATGCTCAATGCTGGCGGGCTGAAGCCAACACTACAATCCTGACTGCAATTAAACCAGCACCCCATCAGCACCGAATCGCTCGCTGTATCAAAAATCAGGGAATTGCAACCTGGTCGGGTCCCATCAGGTAAGCGAACAGATCGCGGACTTCATCGTGAGACATCTTCTGCAGAATCCCTTCCGGCATCATCGACACGTCGGAGATCTTCTGTTCCTCAATTTCGTTTCGAGGCACGATCAACTTCTCCGTCGCAGTCTGGATGGTGATGGCGTTGTCGGATTCTTCGATCAGCAAACCCGTCACCACACGGCCAGTCGTCGTGGCCACAATCTGCATCTGATAGTCTTTCGAAATCGACGCACTGGGGTCGAGCAGATTCTGCAGCAAATAATCCACATTGGTTCGTTGTGCGCCGGTCAGATCCGGGCCGATCAATGTTCCGGCGTCAAACAAGCGATGACAGTTTGCGCAGTTCTTTTGAAACAGGGCTCGGCCATTTTTACGACTGCTGCTCTGAATCAACGCGGCGGTCAGTTGCGGCTTGTAGTTGGTGATGAATCTTGCTCGATCCTTCGGTGTTTCTCGAATCGGCCCCCAAAGTCGTTCGACATCCTTCGAAAGTTGCTTGTCTCCAAGACTATGAATCTGTCTCGCTGTAAATGCGGTAACCTCACTGCGAGCAATCTCTCCAGACTCCAGCGCGGCCATCACCGATTTGGCCCATGAGGCGCGAGACGCCAGCGTTTGCAGAGCCATCTGACGAGTTGTCGCGTTGGCAGATGAATAGACCCGCAGTACAGTCTTCACGGTCGCAGGATGGTCATACTCGGCCAGCCCCGCCAAAGCTTCCGTTTGGACACGCTCATCACTCGTCAGATCAATAAGCAGCTCATCAAACTCTGCGATTCGACTGTCCGCCAGGGCTTTGATCGCTCGCCGTCGAGCAGTTTTGTCTGCCATGGAATCGCTGGCCAGATCTTTAAGCTGCGGAATTGCCTGAGGATCCTCGAAAATCAACGCCAGCCTCTGTGCCTGTTCGCGGACGGATTCCTCTTTTGAATCCTTCAGGATCGCGTATGTCTCTGACAATGCCGGGGGAAGATTGAAACGTCGAGTTCCCTCAAGGCCAGTCAAGAGCCCGGACAGTAAGTCACTTCGATGCGTCTCGGTTCGTGCCAACCGAATGACTCGAATTAGCTGATCAATCCCGGGAGAGTTCCCGGGGATTCCCGCAACTCGTCGAGCCACATGGCGTCGCACAATGGGTATCTCTGAACGGCCTCCGAGCTGAATAAATCGATCCTGATCCTGTTCAACCAATGGCTCCGCCGCATACCAGGTCATCAACGGAATATTCTGGTCGTCAGCAAAATCCGGTCGACCGCTTAACGCTTCGACCAGTGACCATCGATCCTTCAACGCCATCCGCTGTGCCGCGCTGGCGAGGTGCAGTGATACGAGGGCCGAAGGATCAGTCGCCGCCATGTTTGCAAAACGCTGCTGAATCACGGCCGACAACTCACGATCTTCACTCAACAATCGAATGGCCCACGCACGCAGATGTTCCGATTCGTCGCTCAACAAATCAGTCTGTAACCCCACATCAGTCTGTCCGAGCGAGAACAGCGCCCAGAGACATCGAAGTCGTTTCTCGACGGCCGACTCCATCTTCAGTCGCTGCGTGAGTTCGACTGCGGCTGCAGTCATATCTTCACCAAGCACGGCTCGTTCCTGAAGCAGCCTTCGGGCGTGCCGGACAAACCAGTCGTTTCGATGAAACTGCAACTCGACCAGTTCATTCGTTGTTCGTGCAGCCAGATCAACCTCGACCGGCGCTCGATCACCATAGGAGATTCGAAAGATTCGGCCTGTGGTTCTTTGCGTATTAACCACGCTGTGACATTCTCCGGTGTCCGACCAGTCCAGCGAATAGACAGAACCATCCGGACCGTACTGCATCGTCACGCCCATGTACCACTGATCGCGAGCACGCATCAGATCGGGAGCATGTGAAGCGGTGTATCCAGAGCCTGCTCGCTTCAGCAGATCGTTGTTGATACGGTGACCATGCAGATTATGCATGAACACCGTGTTGCGATACTTCTCCGGCCAGGAATCGCCCAGATAAATCATCGTTCCGCAATGAGCGTGACCACCACCGGCTGCGTCTTCTTCGGCAGTCCCGATGCCATCATGGACATTGCCCTTGCCGATGAAGTGCAAATGATCCGCAATCGTCGTGATTCGCTGATACGCATAACGGCTGGATTCACGATTCCGCCATGGCTCATAATGCGCACCCTGAATCACGTGATACAAATGCGGATCAACGCAGTTGCAAACAAACGCCTGACCGAAATCGTCCCAGTCGATTCCCCACGGATTCGTTGTGCCGTCCGCAAACGGCTCCCAAATATGCCGTTCCGGATGGTAGCGATAGACACCGCCGTCAAAACGAATTCGTTCTTTTGCTGAGGAACCCGGCTTGCCAATCTCTGACCAGTTTGTGCGGCCATGAGTTCCATACAACCAGCCGTCCGGGCCCCACGCAAAACCATTGGCGAGGTTGTGAGAGTTGGCATGGTTGCCGAAGCCATCCAGCAAGACAACCGGAGCACTATCCGGCCGGTCATCGGCATCTCGATCAGGGATGAAATAGAAATTCGGCGGCGACATCACCCACGCGCCACCGAATCCAACTTCAATGCCCGTGACGTAATTCAGTTGGTCATAGAAGACCGTGCGCTTGTCATGTTTTCCGTCGCCATCAGTATCTTCAAAGATCAGGATCCGATCACCCGGTCGCGTTCCGTGGTTTGGATAGTTGTAGGCTTCTGCAACCCACAATCGTCCTCGATCATCAGTACAAAAGCCGATCGGCTGCTGAACATCGGGTTCCCCGGCAAACAACGTGACGCGGAATCCGTCCGGCACGATCATTGTTCGTGCCGCCTCTTCAGCCGGCAGGACCTCTGTTTGCTCGTCTGAGTAACCTGGTGTCCCGATCGGGCAAACAAGCAGCAGAACACAAAGGAGGTCTGTTGATCTTGTCATGATGGTGAGCCGAATGCAGGCGGTTTGAGGAATTTATTGTGGAATGGCAACTCGCATATGGCCGTTGATTAATCGTTTACCGCCCAGCCGCAGGCGCCGGCTTTCGTGTGGGCCGGCGCCTGCGGCTGGGCGGTAAACGGGAAAAGTTATTCGCGCCCGACCGTTCAGCTACTCCAGCTTGTGAACCAGTAGTCCGCTGCGCAGTTTGGGTTCGAACCATGTACTTTTCGGCGGCATGATTTCTCCGGCGTCGGAGACAGCCATCAACTGATCCAGGGTTGTCGGGTACATCGAAATCGCGACGGCCCAGTCTCCTCCAATGCAAAGTTTTTCCAGCTCTGCGGTGCCTCGAATGCCTCCCACGAAATCAATCCGTGAATCTGTGCGGACATCTTCGATTCCGAAGATCGGATGCAGCACCAGACGCTCCAGAATCGACACATCCAGCGATTTGATCGGGTCTTTAACGTAAAGCGGATCCGGAGCAATCGTCAGCTTCCACCAGTCATGGTCAATAAGAAAGCAGAACGAGCCGGGTGCGTCGGGGACGGGATTGTCTGTGCGCCCAAGATCACCAAGTGCATCCAGTTTTTCGAGGAGATTAGGGATCGTCAGACCGTTGGTATCTTTCAGGATTCGGTTGTAAGCCAGAATCCGCAGTTGGTCTGAAGGAAATAGCACAGACAGAAACCAGTTACATTCCTCATTCCCTGTCCCACCATCCGGCAATCGACGTCGCAGTTCCTTTCCTGCGCGCCACGCGCTGGCTGCGCGATGATGACCATCGGCGATGTAGAAAACAGGCACCTCTGACAAAGCCGACACAAACGGCTGTGAATCGTCAATCTTCCAGACCGTGTGTCGCACACCATCAGCGGCGGTAAAGTCATACAGCGGAGCTCCGGCCGTTGCCTCTGTCACCTTCGCGTTGATTTCTTCGACGCCTCGGTAAGTCAGAAACACAGGTCCGGCATTCGCGTTCAGCGCGAGCACATGATGAGTGCGGTCGTCTTCTTTGCTTTTGCGAGTCTTCTCGTGCTTCAGGATAAGATTGTTTTCATAGTCATCAATATGGCAACAGCAGACGATCCCGGTCTGAGAATGACCGTTCATGATCTGTCGATATGCAAAGACGTGGTCTTTGGAATCCTGCTTCAGAACGCCATCACTGATCAGCTTCTGAAAATTGGCTTGAGCTTTCTCGTAGACATCAGCGTCGTACGGATTCTTCTGCGGGGGGAAATCAATGTCCGGTCGAACGACGTGCAGAAAACTCAGGTGGTTCCCATCCGCCAGCGCCGCGGCTTCATCACGGTTGACAACATCGTAAGGAACGGACGCCACTTTCGCCGCCAGTTCTTCAACAGGACGCAACGCCTGAAACGCCTTAATCCGAGGCATGAATCACACACTTTCAGTTCATCAAGAGCTTATAAAAACGAATCTACCGGTCGTCGTGGGGGCTTCAAAGGGCCAACTGTTCGGCTTTGAAGACAGGTCCTTCCACACAGGTCCGGCGATAATCCCAGGAGCCATCCGGCTCGACAACTTTTGTCACACAACTGAAACACGCCCCGAAGCCACAAGCCATCGGCGTTTCCAGGGAAAGCCAACACGGTACCGCAGCGGCTTTGCAGATCGCAGCCACGGCCTTCATCATGGGTTCCGGACCGCAGCAATAAACGTGAACACCATCTGGATTCTGAGCCAACTGAGTCTGCAGCAATTGTGTCACGTAGCCATGATGACCAACGGACCCGTCGTCTGTCGCGACCTGCAGATCAAGCCCCGGAATTGTGAACTCCTCGATTCCCGCCAGGTAACTGGCGGATCGGACTCCGTAGCACAAAGAAACCTGTTGAGGCCGCGTCGTGATCGATCTTGGCGGAACTCCGTAAGATTCCAGGCCCAATGCTTCTCTGATGACCCCCAGAAATGGAGTCTGCCCAATGCCTCCCGCGACGCAGATCAGATGGCGACATTCGGGAACAGGAAAACCATTGCCGAGCGGCCCCCAGATGCTGACTTCATCACCTTCTGACCACTGACTCATCAAAGTGGTCATTTTGCCAACCTTGACGAACCCAAACTCCACCTCACTCGGCAGACCGGAAGAGTCTCGCACGACATCAAACAGAGCGAACGGGCGACCCAGAAGCGGATCGCTGCCCCGGGCCGGCCGAATCATAAAGAACTGGCCGGGAGTAATCCCGGATGCCAGTTCCGGCGCATGAACTTTCACAGCCCAGGTATCCTGCGCCATCGCTCGAACGGCCACGATTTTCGCCAGATGCTGCTTTGCACAAAGCATCATTCCTGGCAAAGTTGAAGAGCACTCACTCATGATTTCTGATGTTCCGGTCACGTTCTGGATTAACAGCCTGCCGCATACTACTCAGAAAAGCCGGGCAGACGAAGTCCGATGAATTCGACTTCATCAATATTCGTGTGGGAACCAATTCGGCGTAACTTGCCGAAGGAGTTTTCTTCCGGCAGACAGCATGCATCAACCAGCACCCAGAACAACCCTGTGTTGGACCTCAGAGCGGCCTTTGGGCTGTTGATCCTGCTGACAATTTGTAAAATCACAGCGTGGGGGGCAAATTCTGCCCCAATGACGCCTGACTTCGTGTAGATGGATCGACCGCGTGAACAGTCCCTGGGTGAACAATTTATGCAGAAATTCGGTGCCACGGGACAGCGCCGGTCTCCTGCGATTCTTACTGACTCTAAGCCTGACACTCGCGGTGATTGTGGGCGATGCTAGCGGCTCGGCAAATGCTCAGGAACGGGCTGCGCTGCGATCAGTGCGGGAGATTCACCTGCTACCGGCCGATCGGCTGAAAGATCGTGTCGCTGTTGATCTGGAATGTATTGTCGCATATTACGCCTCGGATTGGCCTATCGCTTTCCTGCACGACGGGACGACGGGCATTTATGCGGGCGGGCCAAAAGATCTCAACGTCAAAACCGGGGACAGGGTTCGAGTGCGGGGAGTTGTCGGGCCCAATCGCTTTATCGTCGACTATACCGTGGAACCGTCAGACAATCTGATTCAACTTCCTCCTCCAACATCGACCGACTTCCGCCGCCTGCAGGACGGACACGAGGACAGTCAGTTTGTGCAGATCAGCGGCCAGCTGGTGAGCGTACAAACTGACACAAATCATGTCGTACTTGAAATGAATGCGGTCGGAGGTGGCCGCTTCCGTGCCCTGATTCATCAATCGATGGCGACAACGACGGAGATGAAGCCTCTTTTGGGTCGTCAAGTTCGATTGGAGGGAACGGTCGGTGCCCGATTAGACAGCGATGGCAAGTTCTCAGGCTTTCAGATCTGGATCGCGAATCGATCAAATCTGCAGACGATGCATCAGGATGGCTCAGATGAACGCGTGAAGATAACAAAGATCGGTGAGTTGCACGCTAATTCTCTGTCATACGAGGGTTCAGCCTACTTCCGCGTTCACGCCAAAGTGGCTTATCAGATTTCACCCAATATCATTCTGGTCTACGATGATACTGGCACGCTCTTTGTCGAACTGCGCGAATCCTCGCGGCCCGAGAATGGAACCAGCCTGGATATCAACGGGGTCATTGATGCCGGGATTGTTCCGCCCATTCTGCGTTTTGCGGAATACTCCACAGACTGCCAGAAAGTGACGGCGTCTCCAACGGTTTTGAACAAGCCCGTTTCGGAACTGGTGAATGGTGAAATGAGTGGCCAGATCGTGGCGATAGCCGGCGAGTATGTGGGCTCATTCTCTTCCAGCACAGAGCGTGGCTTTCTGCTGCAGTCAGATAAACACCTGTTGCCGGTTTTTGTGGACAACGGAGAGATGGAGGAGATTGTCAACGGCACCCGCATTGAAGTCACCGGGGTGTGGGTTCAGCAAAAGTCCCTCGCGGGATTCAACATCGGCTCGAACGCTCTGTATGCACGAAAAGACAGCATCGCCGTAGGCAGTCAATTTCCATGGCGACTTGTCGCGACCTTATCCTTCGCTGGCATCATCGCGATCATCTCTGTTCTGTGGGCCGTCACTTTGCGACAGCAGGTCAAACTGCAAACGCGTCGAGTACTCGATGCTCACTCACGACAGCGACAGCTTGAAGAACGTTATGCCGACATTTTTATTAACGCAAAAGTCATGGTCGTCACAGCGGATGCGGACGGCAAGGTGACAGCGGCCAATCCGGCGACTGTACGAATTACCGGACGACAAGAAGCGGAACTCATCGGCAGTGATATACGTCTGTTGGGAGGACCACAGGCAGTTCAGTCTCTCGCGGAACTCTTTGAGTCATCGTTAAACTCCACGGAACGCAGCCTGAGTGAAGTGCAGGTGAACACCGTGTCCGGCGATCTCATTCCGCTGGAAGTGATCTGCTGGCGAAGTCATGACGAAAGTGGCACGACCGTTCATACCATCTGGCACGACATTTCTCGACGGCTTCAGCTGGAGAAGGATCGGCGAGAACTGGAACAGGAAATGGTTTACGCTCAGAAGATGGAAAGCCTGGGGGTGCTCGCCGGCGGGATCGCGCACGATTTCAATAATCTGCTGACAGTGATTCTCGGTAACGTCTGCCTCATTCAGCATTCCTCCGGCTCCGGTAATCCGGATCCACAGTGTCTGAACCATATTGAAATGGCCGCAACGCGTGCCGCCGAATTAACTCAGCAGATGCTGGCCTATGCTGGTCGAGGAACATTTCAGGTTTGTCACCTGAGCCTGTCCAATCTTGCCAACGAGATGTCTTCTCTTCTTGCGGCTTCGATTCCGAAGACCACGCACCTGGTCTTTGATCTCGCCGAGGACCTTCCTATGGTTGAGGCGGATGTGACTCAACTTCGCCAGGTCATCATGAATCTGGTGCTTAACGCATCTGAATCACTCGATGGACACGCGGGATTTGTACGGATATCCACTTCAGTCGTTCAACTTAACGCCAGTGATCGCAGTGACTGTGTGGTCTGCTTCTCGGAATCAGAAGCTGCCTTCGCGCAATTGCAGGTCAGCGACAATGGGATCGGAATGGATGACGCGATTATCGAAAAGATGTTCGACCCCTTCTTCAGCACAAAGTTCTCCGGCCGCGGTCTGGGGCTATCGACGGTTCTCGGAATTGTGCGTAGTCATAAAGGAAGCATTCGCGTATCAGCCTCGCGGGGAACAGGAACTCGCATTGACATTCTGCTGCCCATTTCAACAGCGCCCGAAGTCACACAATCAGACAATCATGTGCCGGAGCTGATCGAGCGCGGGCAGGGACGCGTACTGGTTGTGGATGACGAATTGTCGGTGTTGAATCTTGTGTGCCGAACTCTGGAACTTGCTGGCCTGGTGGCCGTGGGAATTAATGACCCCGTTGAGGCGCTGCAGGTTTTTATGGATAACCCGTTGTCGTTTGACTGCGTTATCACCGATATGACAATGCCAGGGCTAAGCGGGGACGAACTGGCCCGCCAGATCCGGGATCAGCATCCGGAGTTACCCATCATTCTGTGCAGCGGTTTCAATTTCAACCAGCCGGATTCCGAAGATTCTGTTTCAGCCGTCTCCGCTTTCCTGAAGAAACCCGTCAGCAACAGGCAGTTAGTCGACCTCACTATTCAGTTGATCGCCGGCCGTCAATCCTCTGCGGAACCTTCTGGCGGCAGCGATCCAATCGTTAGCCTGACACTCATACGGCAATGACCCTGCAAGCCTTCACAGGACGGCAGCAGCTGTAAAAAACGCGCCGATGCCTCAGGAATCTCGCGTCTATGGGCTTCCCCGCTGAATCTGATCTTCCTATGCAGAAAGAGCAACCGCGCCGACTTCCTTCGGTTTACTACTTCACGGACAGATCAACTCTCACCAGCCACTTCTCGCTGCGCAGATACATCTGGCCGTTCGACAACACCGGTGCAGCCCACGCGGGATAGTCTATCTCGCTCAGAAAGAATCGGCCCCGTTCCACAAACTTCTCTTTGTCCACATCCACGACCGCAATCGTGCCCCGCTCACCCAGCACAATGAACTTGTTGCCGGCTCTAATCTTGGAACCTCGCCCAAAGAATGGATACGGGATGACTTTCCCTGTCTTTGCTTCCACGATATTCCCCGTGGTGCGGTCGCGAGCCAGATCAGACAAATCCCCGTTGAAGCCCGTCGATGACCACAGCACTTTGCCATCCGACAATTGGATGCAACGTAACTCACCTTCGTTTTCATGCCGACCGGTGAAGCCATAAACGCAACCGTCCACGTAAATCGGAGTCGACCAGTGAGTCAGCAGATTCTTCCGGTCGCGCCAAACTTCGGTGTACGACTTCCCGTCGGCACCCACTTTCAGCAGAGCTGATCCAACCTGATAAGCGGCTGACAGAAAAATCTGGTCATCGATCACCAGCGGCCGGGCAGCATTCACGGATTCATGAACTCTCGCACGGAACCAATATGAGAAATTCTGATCGCCGTTCTCGGGATCCAGTGACACCAGCCCCTGTCGCATCAGGCACAGGAGATGTCGTTTCCCATGAATCTCCGCGATGACTGGTGACGAATAGCTGACCACCATTTCATCGCCGAGCCACTTGTAGGTATCTCCTTCATCCGTTTGAGTTCCGTCCCAGGTGTCTTTGCCGACAGCCTGCCACAGCACTTTGCCGTCCGCCACATCAAACGCGACGACGCCGGAGTTTGGCTGACCACCAACAAGCACAATCAGGCGGTTTCCGTCAAGGATCGGCGAACAGCCCACACCGAAGAACCATTCCGGCAGAGTGAACTCTTTTCGCAGATCCTTCTCCCAGACTAACTTGCCGTCCGCCATCGTGACACAGACCAGCATGCCTTCCGCACCAAGGGCATAGCAGCGGTCCGTTGTTAAGACGGGCGAACATCGAGGACCGTTGTTGTAACCATACGGATCCTGGAAAGTGGAGGGGTAAGCGTACTTCCAGATCTCGGCCCCGTCGGTCACGGAGCGGCAGGAGATGATTTCTTCATCTCCCATTCGATGATGAACAACCAATCGCTCGCCCAGCACTGACGGCGCGCTGTAACCGGTCCCCACAGGCTGTTTCCAGACTGTCGGTGGTGCTGCTTTGGACCAATCGAGATTCAACAGAGTTTCGGATGACTGTCCGGTATGTCGCGGCCCCAAAAACCAGGGCCAATCTTCGGCCTGCAGTGTCCGGGACGATCCGATCCACATCAGCACGGCCAAAGAAATCAGCGCTGGCACCCTGCCTGAAGCAGCGGCAGACAACCATGGGGATCTGAGTGAAATAGGGGCCGACCGAGTCACGAGGCAACTCCGAAACAGCAGAGGAGGCAGGAAAACAGAGCAGTTTCAACCGGCAGAAGTTGTCGGCAGTATCCCGTATCTTTAGTTCCACGAGCCTGTTTTGCCAGTGTCAGGATGGTTCGATCGTCGATTGAAGGCCTGATAACCACCGATTGTTTGCCTCACACGGGCGTTTCGGGGCAAAGCAGGGAAACATCGTCGTCGTCTCGTTACCCCAATTGCATTCGCCGATTTGCCGGGGTAGCCTTCGCGATGAATTGCTGCCGCCCCATCGAAAAAGGGGCGCCCGGGTCGTTGGAGGCATCGAACTCGGACGCCTATCAAACAGTTTTCCCAGTGCGGCCCAAAACCGTTTCGCCGGCAAATCGCGGGCTGAAACCAAAACCTGAAAGACGGATGACATGACAGGTCCCAGTGAAGACACCCATAAGAAAAAGGCTGATGAAGCCGCCCGCTACCTCGCAGAATCCTTCTTCGGGCTCAACATGAGCCCTGCAGATGTGGGCGGTGAGGTTCTGTTCGACGACTACGATGACATTAAAAAGCCGGCAGCATCTCTCCTTAGCCAGGTTGTGCCGGACTCCTATGAATCAACAAATTCCGGACCAGCGGCTCAGGAACACCGTCCCGGACCATCAGTCTCTTCCAGAGTCACGGAAGATGATCTCGACGACCTGATTGTGTTCTCCGACGATGAGGACGACGAAGACGAAGTTGAAGATGTCGTCAGCGTCACCGAAGACGACGATGAAAACTTCGACTTCGGTGAAGACGAAGACGACGATGATGATGACGACGACCTCGACGAAGAAGAGGATGACGAAGAGGAAGAAGAAGACGAGGACGAATTCGACGACGATGATGAAGACGAGGACGACGAGGAAGAAGAGGATGACTTCGGCGCTGAAATCGATGGCCCTCCTGCTCGTCGTAAACCTGTAACAGCTCGTGACACCCGAGCTGAAGCCCCTCGTCAGCATCGTGAACAACCCGCGCCACCGCGACGCCCTGATCCGCGTCCGGCTCCTCCTCGTGCTGAGGAAAGCCGTCCTGAAGGACGTCGTGATCGCGGTGAAGGTCGGCCTCAGAGACAAGACAATCGCAAGCCAGCTCGCAGTGACGAACGACGCGATGTGCGCAGTGATGCCCGTCCGGAACGAGGACCTCGCCCGGAACGTCCCGAACGCAAAGAAACTCCGGCAGCCTCGGCCCCGGGCGGCGGAGATGACGATTCATACTGGCAGGAACTTGATGAGTGGGTATGGGATGATAAGGCCTCCGGCAGGAAACAGCCGGCCCCGGCCCCGAAGGCCGCGCTTGACGACGACTTCGGAGACGAAGAGGACCAGGATCTTGTCGAATCAGCTCCAGGCCTTGACGCTGAAGCGGATCTGGAAGAAGACGCTGATTCGGATGATCAGCCAAAGAAGAAGCGTCGAGGACGCCGCCGCGGCGGTCGAGGACGCGGGCGCCGTCGACGTGATGAGTCGGGTGAATCCTCAGAATCCGCCGACTCTTCGGATTCCGGTTCAGCCAGCGACGTTGATGATGATCTCAGCGAAATCCTGTTCGATGAAGATCAGGAAGACATCGTCAGCATTTCCGCTGGCAGCGTAAAGGCGCAGCGTCGTGTGAAGGAAGAACCGCCTTCGCCGCCTGCCCGCCGACCTGAACCCGTCGCAGAAGCCGATGATGAAGACTCCGAAGTTGCGGCCACTGAAGAGTCCGATGATCGGCCACGCGGTCGCGGACGTCGCGGCCGAGGTCGGGGACGTGGGCGAGGCCCGAATGCTCCTCGCGAAGAGGCTCCACGCAGCGAGCGGCCTGCTCCGCCAGCCCGTCGGCCAGAGCGTGACGATGATGATTTCGAAGACGACGATCTGGATTCGGATGCGGAACTGACTGAATTCAGTGACGATCCGGAAGAAGAAGTTGTTGCACCACGAAGCGACCGCGGACGTGCTCGAAGCCCTGGCCGCGGACGTGGACGTGAAGAGACGCGACCTGCTCGGGACCGTGAGCCTCGTGATGCCCGGGCTCAACGCGACGATCGCGGGCCGCGCGAAGAACGTGCGCCGCGTGAAGAACGTGCTGAGCGTGCTCCACGCGAGGCAGCAGGTTCCGAACGTCCTCCGCGTCGACCTGCACCACGGGATCGCGGCGAAGGTTCGGAGCAGTCCGGTGACCGCCGTGACTCGCGACCTCCTCGAGTTGCTCCGGAGTTCGCAGATATCCCGACCTGGGAAGAAGCGATCGGCGCTTTGTCTCTGAGAACGCCAACAGAAGACCATGCTCGTCGCACAGAGAATCGCGGTCGCGGTGGACGTGACGGCGGTGGACGCGACGGTGGTCGAGGTCGCGCGGGTCGACGTTAACGGCGTGGCACCTGATTTCTGCGGAAGTTAACCACAGAGGTCACGAGAACACGGTGGGAAGTCGCAGAGTGAACGCAGAAAAGATCTGAACGCAGAATTCGCTGAGGAAAGTACAACCTATTTTCCCGGGCGTTCTACTGTGAGCTCTGCGTTCAAAACTGCAACTGAATCTACATTGTGATCGACTGTTCTCAAACAGGCATGATGTTCTTTAGCGTCATGCCTGATTTCATTTCCAGACTTCGGCTGTGTTGTCCATGACAATCAAAACCTGCTTCTTCGACATGGGCAATGTGCTCGTGTTCTTTTCGCACGAACGAATGTGTCAGAACATTGCCGAGCTGTGCGGCTGGAGCCTTCCTCAGACAAAGACGTTTCTTCTGGAAGAAGGCCGCCAGTGGAAGCTTGAGCGAGGCGATATCTCTGAAGAAGAGTTTTATGACCAGTTCTGTGAAGCCACCGGACGAAAGCTGGATATCGACCAGCTCCGGCACGCCGCCGCCGATATCTTCTGGCTGAACGATTCGATTATTCCCGTACTGCACGGACTCAAGAACGCCGGGATTCGGCTGGTGCTGTTGTCGAATACCAGCATCACCCATATCCGGTTCATTGAACGGCATTTCGATGTGCTCCGATTAATGGATGATCGAATCACCTCTTTTGAGGCCAACGCCCTGAAACCCGAGAACCAAATCTTTGAAGTCGCGCTGTCGAAAGCGCAGTGTGAACCTTCGGAGTGTTTTTACACGGACGACATCGAAGCCTACATCAACAAGGGCGCTTCGTTCGGCATCAATGCCAGCATCTATACCACAACTCCTTTGCTGCTTACCGCGTTGAAAGAATTGGGCGTATCGTTGTAGGGAGCGACGGAAACAATGTGCACATTCCCAATGCACCCAAGGCTGAACTAGCCGACCGTTGATTCAGTCGTTTACCGCCCAGCCGCAGGCGCCGGCTTTCGTG